>NZ_JBEXTS010000016.1:0-171504 GCF_040628815.1 Streptomyces sp. NPDC006140
ACCAGCAGCGGCAGCGGCTCCGAGGTCGTGACCAGGTCCCGCAGGGGATGCCGGGCCAGGACCGCGTCCACCTCCGGCGTCAACGCCGCCGCCAGGCGCGCGGCCGGGGACAGCGTGTCGTCGCGCAGGGCCTCCGCCGCCGCGAGCAGCACAGCGCGGCCGGCCTCCTTCGGTACGCCGGCCGCCGCCCGCTCGTACAGGTCGGCGCCCTCCTCCAGGACCAGGCCCGGGTCGATGCCGGCCGGGACCTTTATGCCCGCCGTGTGACGCCAGGTGGCCACCGGATCGCTCCAGGCCTCCACCCGGTACGTCCAGCGGCCGACGGCGTCCGCGGTGACCTCGGCGCCCCACCGGTCGCTGCCCGGGGCCAGCTCCCGCATCGGCGTCCACGGGCCGGGACGGCCCTCGGGATCCTTCAGCACGACATTGGCGGCCACCGCGTCGTGCCCCTCCCGGAACACGGTGGCGGTGACCTCGAACGTCTCGCCCACGACCGCCTTGGCCGGCCGGTTGCCGCTCTCCACGGCCGGACGGACGTCCCGTACCGGGATACGGCCGATGGCCCGGGTCCTCCTCATGGTCCTCACCTCCACCGTGCTCAAGAGCCGGGCCGGAAGCCCGGTTCAGGGGACAAGAAGTACGCGCGGGCCGCTACCGTCCCGCAGGGGAACGCCGCTCCGCCGCAGGGGAACGCCGCTCCGCCGCAGGGGAACGCCGTTCCGCCGCCGGCGGTCTTCGTCCGACCGCGGCGGCCGGGCGCGGCCGTTCGTCCTGTTCCTGCGGACAGGTTTCCTGCAGGGAGGCGACCTCGTTCGTGCGCAGGTACCGCTCCGCCGCGTCCGCCGCCTCCCGCGCGCACCGCTTGCCCATCAGCACGCAGAGCGTGTAGCCGGAGTCCTCGAACGTGGTCCGCACCGTGCGGTCGTTCGGTGCCGCGAGCATCACGCGTTCCCAGGCCCGGTAACGCCGCAACTGCCGGGCGACTTCGGCTTTGGCGGGTAGCAGCATGGCGCCGATCACCTTTCGGGCTCGAGGGGCACGGTCTCCCGACGGTCGGACGGCGGCCGTGCGCACAGCGGCACGGACCCGTAACGGCGATCGAGTTCTTCACACATGGTGCACGGGTGACGACGCAGCGTCTTGTTGGATCTTCAACCAGCGGGGGTTCGGCTGTGTCGCACAGGCCTGCGGGGTGTCCTCAGAGTGTCCTCGGAGCGCGCTCACTTGTGTGCGCCACCGCCTCAACCGTGCGCTCGTGTTGCACGAACGGGCTAGCCCCCTCAGGCTGAAGGTGACTCAGAAGCGATACGTGCTCACGTTCCGTGTTCGGGGCTCGTCCCGCAGGACCGCGGGAGCGAGGAGGAGCTGAGCTTCGCGGTGAGGAGCCGACCGATGAAGACCGCAGTGCCCTGCTACTACCACCTCGACGTGGAAGTCAGCCCGGAACGGGTGGGACAGGTCAGCCGCATTCTGGCCGCTCACCTGAGGTTCTGGGACCTGGACAACCTGGTCCAGCCCGTCTGCGGCGGTGCCGAGATGCTGCTCAAGGCCATCGACGAACACGCCACGGACAAGAACACGTCGATCGAGATGTGGTGGAACGGGCAGCACCTGATCACCGCCATCGGGGACAACGACCGCGCGCTGCGCCCGGACCAGGAGCTGCGTGGCTGCCTGGAGCACCTCGCGGCGATGAGCGACGGCTGGGGCTGCTGCGCCACCGAGACCGGCAGCAAGGTCATCTGGTTCTCGCAGCGCGCCCGGGCCGGCGAACGCGTCCCGCTGGTGCCGACCGCGCCCGCCCCGCAGGAGCGCGAGGGCCTCGAGGTGCCCCGCGAGGAGCGCGTCGCGCAGCTGGCCGGCCCCGCCAGTACGCCGGACGAGGTCCTGGAGGAGGCCCGGTGACGCGGCGGCAGACACGGAAAGGGGCGTCCGCCTGGAGCGGGCGCCCCTACCCGCTGGGCGCCTCCTACGACGGGGAGGGCACCAACTTCGCGCTCTTCAGCGAGGTGGCGGAACGCGTCGAGCTGGTCCTCGTCGACGACGACGGCACGCACACCCAGGTGCCGCTGAACGAGGTCGACGGCTTCGTGTGGCACGGCTACCTCCCCGGCGTCGGCCCCGGCCGGCGCTACGGCTACCGCGTCCACGGGCCCTGGGTCCCCACCCTCGGCCACCGCTGCAACCCGGCGAAGCTGCTCCTGGACCCGTACGCCCGGGCGGTGGACGGGCAGATCGACAACCACCCCTCGCTGTACGAGCGGAACCCGGACGGCCCCGACCCGGCCGACAGCGCCGGGCACACCATGCTGGGCGTGGTGACCGACCCGGCCTTCGACTGGGGCGACGACACCCGGCCCTGCCGGGCGTACGCCGACACGGTGATCTACGAGGCACACGTCAAGGGCCTGACCCGCACCCACCCCGAGGTGCCCGAGGAACTGCGCGGCACCTACGCCGGGCTGGCCCACCCCGCCGTGGTCGAGCACCTCACCTCGCTGGGCGTCACGGCGGTGGAACTGATGCCGGTCCACCAGTTCGTCCACGACGGCGTGCTGCACGACCGGGGCCTGTCGAACTACTGGGGCTACAACACCATCGGCTTCTTCGCGCCGCACAACGGCTACGCCGCCCACGGCACCCGCGGCCAGCAGGTCACCGAGTTCAAGCAGATGGTGAAGACCCTGCACGCGGCCGGGCTCGAAGTGATCCTCGACGTGGTCTACAACCACACCGCCGAGGGCAACGAGATGGGGCCGACGCTGTCCTTCCGGGGCATCGACAACTCCTCGTACTACCGCCTGGTCGACGGCGACTGGGAGCACTACTACGACACCACCGGCACCGGCAACAGCCTGCTGATGCGCCACCCCTACGTGCTCCAGCTGATCATGGACTCGCTGCGGTACTGGGTCACCGAGATGCACGTCGACGGCTTCCGCTTCGACCTCGCGGCGACCCTCGCCCGGCAGTTCCACGAGGTGGACCGGCTCTCGGCGTTCTTCGACCTCATCCAGCAGGACCCGGTGATCAGCCGCGTCAAGCTGATCGCCGAGCCGTGGGACGTCGGCGAGGGCGGCTACCAGGTGGGCAACTTCCCGCCGCTGTGGTCGGAGTGGAACGGCATGTACCGCGACGCGGTCCGGGACTTCTGGCGCGGCGAGGACCACACCCTCGGCGAGTTCGCCTCCCGCCTGACCGGCTCGTCCGACCTGTACCAGCACAGCAGGCGCCGCCCGCGTGCCAGCGTCAACTTCGTCACCGCGCACGACGGCTTCACCCTGCGCGACCTCGTCTCATACAACGACAAGCACAACGACGCCAACGGCGAGGACAACCAGGACGGCGAGAGCACCAACCGGTCCTGGAACTGCGGTGCCGAGGGCCCCACCCGCGACCCGGCGGTCCTGGAGCTGCGCGCCCGCCAGCAGCGCAACTTCCTCGCCACGCTGCTGCTCTCCCAGGGCATCCCGATGCTCTGCCACGGCGACGAACTCGGGCGCACCCAGCGCGGCAACAACAACGCCTACTGCCAGGACAACGAGATCTCCTGGGTCGACTGGCGGCTCACCGAGGAGCAGCGCGACCTGCTGGAGTTCACCCGGTACGTCATCCGGCTGCGCACCGCCCACCCTGTGCTGCGCCGGCGCCGCTTCTTCCTCGGCGAGACCCTGACCCGCGCCGACCAGCCGCTGCCCGACCTGGTGTGGCTGGCGCCCGACGCCACCGAGATGACCGACGACGACTGGCAGCGCGGTGACGCGCACTCCGTCGGCGCCTTCCTCAACGGCGACGCCATCGCCGAACCCGACCCGCGCGGGCGCCCGGTCTTCGACGACTCGTTCCTGCTGCTGTTCAACAGCCACTGGGAGCCGGTCGACTTCCGCCTCCCCGACGCCGCCTACGGCGAACGCTGGACGGCCCTGATCGACACGGCCGACCCGGAGGGCACCCCGGACGAGTCCGAGCACAAGGCGGGCACGGTCCTGACGGTCGACGCCCGCAGCCTGGTGCTGCTGTCACGACCGTCGCGGGCGTCGCGCCGCAGGGGCGGGTGACGGGGCGACACCACCGTCCATGCCGGACGGCGCACCGGGACCGCTGACCATGGGGGACGCCCCGGTCAGCGGTCCCGGCGTGCCGTCACCGTGAACTGGGCGCCGTCGTGGTCGCGCAGCACCGCCTCGTCGCTGCCCTTGGACAGCACGCTGCCGCCGTGCAGCTCCGCGGCGCGGGCACAGGCCTCGACGTCGTCCACGGTGAAGTGGACCTGCCAGTGCGGCCGGATGGTGGGATCGGGGGCCGCCTCCAGCGCCCCCGACTCGATCCGCGCCACCACGTCACCGCGGCTGCGCAGCACGACCTCGCCGCCCTCGTAGTGGACCTCGCAGCAACCGGGGCGCTCCGAGGCCCAGTCCAGGACCTCGCCGTAGAAGATGGCCGCGTCGAAGGCGTCCCGGGTGTGCAGCGTGATGAAGGCCGGCTGCGCGTTGCGCCAGGTCTCCCAGTCCGTGAAGAGGTCGCCCTCCCAGATCCCGAACGTCGCCCCGTCCCGGTCGGCCAGCAGGGCCGCCCGCCCCGGCGGCAGCGAGATCGGCCCGACGGCGACCGTGCCCATGCGCTCCTGCACCCGCGCCACCGCGTCGTCCGCGCTGCGCACCGCGAAGTACGGCGTCCAGGCCACCGCCATCTGCCACATGGTCGCCACCCCCGCGATCCCGGCCACCGGCGAGCCGTCGGCCAGCGCGATCCGGAACCGGTCGCCGAGCTTGGCCGGCCGCCACTGCCAGCCCAGCACGGCGCCGTAGAACTCCTCGGTCGCCTTGACGTCCCGGCTGGTCAGACTCACCCAGCAGGGCGCGCCGAACACGGAGTGTGATGAGACGACGTCCTTCGTGCCGGAGGGGGTGGGCATGTCGTGGTTCATGGCAGTCGCGTCCTGATCTCGTCGGCCTGGCAGACACCGGAGGAATGACACCAGTGTCCAACCGGAACCGCTGTGGGCGCCTGCCGAGTACCCCGGCGGCGTGGCCGAAACGGTGTCGGTGACCGGCCGGTCCGCCCCGGTGGCAGCGCGCGGGCCGAGTGACGACGATGGATGGGTCGGACACTGCGTCAGGGCACTCAAGCACTCGGTGAGGCCCTGGGGACAGCGGCGCACCGGACCCGGAGGTGACCATGCCCACGGACGGGGGCTCGGAGCGGATCTTCGAGCTGCAGGAAGAAGTCCAGCAGCTGAAGGAGGCGGTCGTCTCCCACGCCGTCGTGGACCAGGCGATCGGGATGGTCGTGGCGCTCGGCCGGGTCTCGCCCGACCAGGGATGGGCCGTGCTGAAGGAGGTCTCCCAGCACACCAACATCAAGCTGCGCAACGTCGCGGAACTGATCATCGGCTGGGGACGCACCGGCGTGATGCCCGAGGAGATACGGGCCGAACTGGAGGACGCCCTCGACCGCGCAGGACCGACCCAGATCCCCGGCACACCGCCGGAACTCCCGGGAACGCCGCCGGAGGGGTGACCCTCCGGCCGCGCCGGCTCCCCCTGGCCCCGTGCTCAACGGGCCCCGCGCTCAACGGGCGTCACTGAGCAGTTCCTCACGCAGATGGGCGAAGCAACTGCTGAGCAGCCGGGAGACGTGCATCTGCGAGATGCCGAGCTGCTCCGCGATGCGGCTCTGCGTCATGCCCTTGAAGAACCGCAGGTAGAGGATGATCCGCTCGCGCTCCGGCAGCGCCTCCAGGCAGGGCTTGACCGCCACGCGGTTGACGACGATGTCGAAGGCCGGGTCCGGCCCGCCGATCGCGTCCCCGAGGGCGTAGCCGTCCGTGCCGGGCATCTCCGCCTCCAGCGACAGCGCGGAGAAGCACTCCAGGGCCTCCATGCCGGTGCGCACCTCGCCCTCGGTGAGGTGGGCGTACTCGGCGATCTCGGCGACCGTCGGCGCGCGGCCCGGGGTGGTCTGCGACAGCTCCTTGGCGGCGTGCCGCACCCGGTTGCGCAGGTCCTGGACCCGGCGGGGCACGTGCAGCGTCCACATGTGGTCGCGGAAGTGGCGCTTGATCTCGCCGGTGACCGTCGGCACGGCGTACGCCTCGAAGGCGTTGCCGCGCGCCGGGTCGTAGTGGTCGACGGCCTTGACCAGGCCGAGGGCCGCCACCTGGTACAGGTCCTCCAGGGCCTCGCCGCGGCCACGGAAGCGGACGGCGATCCGCTCGGCCATGGGGAGCCAGGCCTCGACCAGCTCGTCGCGCAGGGCCTTGCGCTCGGGCCCCTCGGGCAGCCGCGCGAGACGGGCGAACGCCGCGGCGGTGTCGGGGGCGTCGTCGTGGGGGTGCGTTCGGGTGCTGCCGGCGATACGCATGGTGCGCACCTCCCTGAGCAGGTGCTGGATGGACAGACACCATGGGAAGCGCGGAGTCGGACCTCTCGGAGGGCACCGGGGCCCGGCGGGCCGGCTCCCACGGACGTGCCTCCTGTCCGAAGCACTTCACTGCCCATTCCCGGGCAGGGATATAACCAAACAATTCAGACAATACGGCATTCGGGGGCCCACGGCTCCGCGGCCGTCCGGAATGCACTTCCCTTGACCACCCTTGACCGCGCCTTGGCCCGATTAGCTCTGTTACAGAGCTAATCTCGGCCGCATGGAGCCGGAGACCTTCCCCGAAGAGCTGGCCGACGCGCTCGTCGGGGTCCAGCGACTGGTCCGGCGGCGCCTGCGGCGGGAGATGCCCGACCCCCGGCTGCGCGGCGCCGAGGCGGAGCTGCTGCGCCTGGTCGTCACCCGGCCCGGCATCGGCATCTCCGACGCGGCCAGGGAGCTCGGGCTCGCGGCCAACTCGGTGTCCACCCTGGTCAACCAGCTGGCCCGGGCGGGCTACCTGGCCCGCGAGACCGACCCGGCGGACCGGCGGGCCGCCCGGCTGCTGCCCACCCCCGCCGCCGAGACGCGACTGCGCGAGTGGCGCCGCCGCCGCGCGGACCTCCTGCGCCGGCACGTGGCCGGCCTCGACGAGGCGGACCGCCGGGCGCTGCTCGCGGCGATCCCGGCCCTGCGCAAGCTGGCCGACACCCTGCACGAGGAGGCCGAGGAGTCATGACGCGGGACACCGACCGGGGGCGGGCCGACGCCGTCGTCTGCTCCGGGCTCACCTACGCCTTCGGCGACACCAACGCCGTCGACGGACTCGATCTCACGGTCCGGCCCGGCGAGGTCTTCGGACTGCTCGGCCCCAACGGCGCCGGCAAGACCACCGCCATCCGCTGCCTCACCACCCTGCTGCCCGTGCCCGCCGGCATGGTCCGCGTCTTCGGCCACGACACCGCCGGGGACCGCATGGCCGTACGCCGCCTGCTCGGCTACGTGCCGCAGCAGCTGTCCGCCGACGCCGGACTCACCGGCCGGGAGAACGTCGCCCTGTTCGCCCGGGTCTTCGACGTGCCCCGCCGGGAACGCGCCGAACGCGTCGCCCAGGCCCTGGCCGCCGTCGACCTCGCCGACGCGGCGGACCGCCTGGCCGCCACCTACTCCGGCGGCATGGTCCGTCGGCTCGAACTCGCCCAGGCCTTGGTCAGCGCCCCGCGCCTGCTCATCCTCGACGAGCCCACCATCGGCCTCGACCCGATCGCCCGCACCGGAGTCTGGGAGCACATCGGCGCCGTCCGCGCGGCCACCGGCATGACCGTGCTCGTCACCACCCACTACATGGACGAGGCCGACCAGTACTGCGACCGCGTCGCCCTCATGCACCGGGGCCGCATCCGGGCCCTGGGCACCCCGGCCGAGCTCCGGCAGGGACTCGGCGCACGCCGCCGCGCCACGGGCGCGGCCACGGACACGCTGCCCACGCTGGAGGACGTCTTCCGGGACGTGGCCGGCAGCGGTCTCGACGACGAGGCAGGAGATTTCCGCGATGTCCGAAGCACCCGCCGCACCGCCCGCCGCGTCGGCTGACCCCGCCCCCGCCCCCGGCATCGGCCTGCTGCTGAAACCCCCGCAGCCCCGCGCCGGCTGGCGCCTGCTGCCCGCCCGGGTCGGCGCGATGTGCGCGGTCGAACTGCAGAAACTCCGCCACGACCGCACCGAGCTGTACACCCGCGCGGTCCAGCCGGCCCTCTGGCTGCTGATCTTCGGCCAGACCTTCACCCGCATCCGGGCCATCCCGACCGGCGGCATCCCCTACGTCGACTACCTGGCGCCCGGCATCATCGCCCAGTCCGCGATGTTCATCGCCATCTTCTACGGCATCCAGATCATCTGGGAGCGCGACGCCGGCATCCTGAACAAGCTGCTGGTCACCCCGACGCCGCGCTCGGCGCTGATCACCGGCAAGGCGTTCGCGGCGGGCGTGAAGTCGCTCGTGCAGGCCCTCGTCGTCCTGCTCATCGCCGCCGTGCTGGGCGTGGCCCTGACCTGGAACCCGCTCAAGCTGCTCGCCGTCGCCGCGATCGTCGTCCTCGGCTCGGCCTTCTTCTCCTGCCTGTCCATGACCATCGCCGGCATCGTCCTCAGTCGCGACCGCCTCATGGGCTTCGGGCAGGCGATCACCATGCCGCTGTTCTTCGGCTCCAACGCCCTCTACCCGGTCTCCGTGATGCCGGGCTGGCTCCAGGCCGTCAGCAAGGCCAACCCGCTCAGCTACGAGGTGGACGCCCTGCGCGGCCTCCTCCTCGGCACGCCCCACCATCTGGCGGCCGACTTCGCGGTGCTGTTCGTGGCCGCCGCACTCGGCGTCGCCGCCGCCTCGGCCCTGCTGGGCCGTCTGGCCCGTTGATCTTCACCCGGGAAAGTGATGTGCGGCACGCCGCGGCAAACGCTTTCTCCGACTGTTTCCGGATAACCGCTGGGCACGGCTTGATCACCGATCAAAAGGGATGAACTGCCTGGCCACAGCGCATTCTGCTCATTTGACAGTCCGCTCGGACCACAGATAGGAAGCAGCTTCCAGAGGTCGAGAGGGTGCAGCGTGTACGAGCCGAACGTGGTCGGGGACTGGCAGGAGTACGACGAGCATGCCGGTCTGCGCGTCCGCGTCCACCGTCTGGAACTGGCCGAGCCGCCCCGCGGCCGCGACGACGCCGCCGACGGGCTGACGTACTTCTGCCTCCGCGTGACGGTCGAGAACCGCGGCAGCCGGCACCTCGGCGTCCACCTCGAGGACGGCCAGATCGACGTACGGATCGGCCCGGACGGCGAGAGCGCCTTCCTCGACTGGCGCAACTCGCAGTTCATCGAGGGCTTCGACGTCTATCCGCTGCGCCGCGCCACCGCCGTGCTGTACGCGGCCGGCGCCGAGGCGTCCCTGAGCCTGGTGGACGTCCAGGTGCAGTTGCGCGTCGAGGAGGAGTGGACCGACCGCCGGCTCTGGTCGGGCGGCATCGGCGCGCACGAGGGACCGGCCGGGACCCAGCAGGGCGCCGTGCGCGACAGCCTGGCGCACCAGGTGAGCGTCTTCCTGCGGGACCAGGCGGAGGAAGGCACCGCCTGATCCGGCGTCAGGGCGTCGCGGCGGTCAGTGCGGGATGCCGTCGATGATCTCGCGGGCGCCCTGCCGCAGCAGCGCCACGGCGACCGAGGTGCCGAGCGTGGCCGGATCGAGCCGGCCCGCCCACTCGTGGGCGTTCAGCCGCGTCTTGCCGTCCGGGGTGAACACACAGGCGCGCAGGGACAGTTCGCCGCTGCGATCCACCTGCGCGAACCCGGCGATGGGGCTGTTGCAGTGCCCCTGGAGCACGTGCAGGAACATGCGCTCGGCGGTCGTCTCCCGGTGGGTGTCCGGATCGCCGAGTCCGCTCACCGCGTCGATCAGGTCGGCGTCGTCCTCACGGCACTGCAGCGCCAGGACGCCCGCGCCGATCGGCGGCATCATCGTCTCGGTGGAGAGGATCTCGCTGATCACGTCGGTCCGGCCGATGCGCTCCAGGCCGGAGACCGCGAGCAGCAGGGCGTCCGCCTCTCCCGCCTCGAGCTTCGCCAGGCGCCGGTTGGCGTTGCCCCGGAACGGCACGCACTCCAGATGCGGGTGGGTGGCGGCCAGTTGGGCGACCCGGCGCACCGAGGAGGTGCCGATGCGCGTCCCGGCCGGCAACTCGTCCAGGGTGAGCCCGCCGGGGTGGATCAGGGCGTCGCGGATGTCGTCCCGCTTGAGGAACGCGGCGAACACCGTCCCCGCCGGCAGCGGCCGGTCGGCGGGGATGTCCTTCACGCAGTGCACGGCGAGGTCGGCCTCCCCGGCCAGCAGCGCCGCGTCGACCTCCTTGGTGAACGCGCCCTTGCCCTCGACCTTGGACAGATCGCCCATCCACTTGTCGCCGGTGGTCTTCACCGGGACGACCTCGGTGCGCACTCCGGGGTGGGCGGCGGCCAGCTCGGCCCGGACGCGTTCGACCTGGGCGAGCGCCATGGGGGAGTCGCGGGAGACGATGCGGATCAGTTCGGGGACGGACATGCGGACACGATAGACCCTCCCCGGGGTGTGCCGGTGCCGTACCTCCCCCGATTGCCCATCGGCGCACGTCAGTTCGGAACGAGCGGCTCGCTCAGCTCGATCGCGCGCAGGGCCGCGGCCAGGGCCCGCTCGTCACCGACGTCGAGGGCGGTGTCGGTGAGCTTGATGACGTGTTCGTCGCCGTGGGCGAGGGCCTGTTCCAGCACCTCCTCCGCCGTGCGGCCGGGTGCGGGCACGAGGTCGACGGGCTCGGCCGGGGCGTACATCGCGGTGACCGCCGCGGACGCGGTCCACGCCGCGTGCAGACTCGGCGCCCACAGTTCACGGGGCAGGGAGGGGAGGGTCCGCAGCACGGCGTTGGGCGCCGTCGCCGCGTGCACGAGCATGGTCTCCTCGCCGTGGCCGTGGGTGGCGTACCGGTGGGTCGCGGCCCGGACCAGCTCGGTCAGGCGGGCCCGGGCGGTGTCCGGGTCGGTCACGTTGTCCGCCCACCGGGGCAGCCGCCGTACGGCCGCCAGCCGGTCGGGGAACCCGCCCCGGGGGTCGCTGATCGGCGGTACGGCGTCCAGTGACCGCGCGGCACCCGGCGGCGCGGGCAGCGGAGCGATGCCGGACACGGGGCGGTGCCGGGCCGCCCAGTAGCCCAGGCCGTGGGCGAGTTCGGCGAGCCGCGGCGCGTCCTCCCCGGCTTCCAGGGCCCGTACGGCGTGACCGACGCGGATGACGGGGTGCGTGGAGCCGCCGTAGATCCCGGGCAGCAGGCGCGGCCACCAGACGGCGAGGACGTCCCGCCAGGGCTGTTCGGCGAGTGCGCGGCGGAAATACTCGATCCAGTCGGCGGCCCGGCGTGGATCGCCGAGCGCCTCATGCCAGTCGGCGTCCGTCACGGGAGCGAAGGGCCGGGGGAAGTCCTCCAGTTTGGGCCGGTACAGGTCCAGCCAGCGGTGCACGGCGTCCGCCCGGCCGTGCGCGGCGAGCGCCTCGACGACCATGGGGGCGTGGTTGGTGAGCCTGCCGAGCCGCTCCGGGCCCGAGGCGTGGAGGCGTTCGAGGGCCTCTTCGAGTGTCCCTGTCGTGTCGTGCGTGTCCATGGCGGGACGCTATGCCGCCGCCCGGCCCCGGCGGATCGGACGCGCGGCGGAAACCGGAACCGGCTGGGGACCTAGGTCCCCGGCCGGCCGGTCTCACGCGTAGGGGTCGAAGGCGATGCCGGAGGGTTTGGCCGACGCCAGGTGGTTGGCGAAGTTGGCGTCCTTCAGGCCGAAGTTGGCGCTGCCGAAGTTGTACGACGTGAGCTTGTCGCGCACCCCGGCCGGGTAGCCGTTCCAGCCGACCAGCGGCGGGTACTGCCAGGTGCCCTTGTGGTTCTCCGGCGGCTCGTCGCCCGAGCCGGCCAGGCGGAAGCAGTGCGTGCTCGCGCCGTCCTTGTGGTAGACGATCTTCGGGTGAGTGCCGTCGAAGCGGACCTGTGACGCCGCGTGCACGTTGAACTTGCCGTGGGCGGACGTCGACACGTACTTGACCTGGTTGTTCTGCACGAACACCGCGACGTGCTCGAAGTCGTGCCGGTGGCCGCCGATGCTGCTGCCCGCGACGGCCTGGTCCTTCTCGAAGTACAGGGCGTACAGGATGGCGCACCAGCCGTTGTTGCACTTGGAGCGCGCGTACCCGTTGGTGTTGTCGAGGTCCGAGGCGTCGCGGCAGTCGCCGTTGAGGGCGCCGGTCGGGTTGAGCCCGCCGTTCACGGTGCCGTCCGGGCCGATGGCGGGCGTGGAGTAGCAGCCGTCGGTGTCGTAGTCGTAGGCGGGCTGGTACGTCTGCTCCAGCGAGTCCGCGTTGGCGGGCAGCGCCCGCGGCGGGGCGGCGAAGGCCGTGGCGGGGAGGGCGAGCACGAGGGCGGCGGCACCGGCCGCTCCGGTGAGCCATCTCCTGCGGTGGGCGAACGGGCGTGACGACACTGCGTCCTCCTCGGTCCGGGCGCAGCCCAACGGCTGTGGGGGAAAGGGAGGTTCAGCTTCCAGGTTGAACGCGTCCATGCCAAGAGGGACGGGGGATCTCAACGGTGAATCAGCGCCCAACAGTTGGCGTCGGCCGCCGTTTCAGACCATGTCGTCCGGGATGTCGGCCGCCGCCTCCTCGGGCGCGAGATCCGGCCGGAGCCGGAGCCAGGACGGCTGTCGCAGCAGGCCCTCCCGGGTCCGGGTGCTGTAGCGGACCTCGCCGACCAGCCGGGGGACGACCCAGTGCGCGCCGGGAGCGCGCGGGGCGGGGTCGAAGGGGCAGACGCCGGTCGCGGCGGCCCGCAGCAGCCCGGCCAGTTCGGTCCGTTCGGCCTCGCTCCAGCCGGTCCCCACGCTCCCGACGTACCGCAGCCGCCCCGCGGCCCGCTGCCCGACCAGCACCGCGCCCGGCAGGCCGGTGAGCCGACCCTTGCCGGGCTGCCAGCCGCCGATCAGGACGTCCTCGGTGCGCATGTTCCGGATCTTGATCCAGGCCCGGGAGCGCACGCCCGGCTCGTACACCGAGTCCAGCCGCTTGCAGACGAGCCCCTCCAGACCGTGCTCGCGGGTGGCGCGCAGGGCCTCGGCGCCGTGGCCGACGAGCGCGGCCGGCGTCGACCAGGACGGCCCGGCGAGGCCCAGGTCCTCCAGCGCCGCGCGGCGTCGCGCGTAGGGCAGCCGGAGCAGGGAGTGGTCCTCCACGTGCAGCAGGTCGAACAGCACCAGATGGACCGGCACCTCCGCCGCCCGCCGCGCCGCCCGGGCGGGCGCGTGGGCCAGGCCCATGCGGGACTGCAGCAACTGGAAGTTCGCACGGCCCTGTGCGTCCAGGGCCAGGACCTCCCCGTCGAGCACGGCGGGCGTGGTGCCGAGTGCGGTGCCGAGCGGGCGCAGTTCCGGGTACGCGGCCGTGATGTCCTCGCCGGACCGGGCCCGCAGCAGCACGCCGCCGTCCCCGGGGAGGTAGACCACCACGCGCTGGCCGTCCTGCTTGGTCTCGTAGGCCCAGCGCGCGTCCTGCGCGGCGGGCGGCAGGGCGCCGGGCGTGGCGAGCATGGGCGGGATCAGCGGCAGGTCCACGGGTGAGGTCTCGACGCGCCGGTTCCCGGCCACGCGCGTTCGGCGCGTCATTCCCCTGAACGGCGTCTGACGGAACGGATCGATTTACTTGAGTTACGCAAGGAGATGCTAAAGTGGCTCCATGCCCACACCACCGCTCCCCGACGTTCCCTCCCCGGAAGTCGCCGAGATCGAGCGTGCGCTCACCCGCATCACCTACCTGAGCACGCGCGCCCGCCGGCACGACCGGCTGATGGCCCTGGCGGGCGTGCCGCTCGACCGTGCCGCCGTCGCGCTGCTGCGGCAGATCGCCGACTCCGAGCCGCTGCGGCCCGGGGAGCTCGCCGCCCGGCTGGGGGTGGAGGCCTCGCACGTCACGCGGACGGTGCAGCAGTTGCAGAGGTCCGGCCACGTCACCCGCGTCCCCGACCCGGACGACCGCCGCGCCCAGCGCATCGAGCTCACCGAGGCCGGGGCGCAGGCCATCGCCAAGATCCGTGAGGCGGGGGTCCGCGGCATGCAGCTGGCCCTGTCCGACTGGTCCCCCGAGGAACTGCGGCAACTCGCCACGCTCTTCCACCGCATGGTCGACGACTTCCTCGCCCACGCCGTCGACGAGGAGCCCGAACCCCGGGCCACCCCGGCGGGCAAGGCCTGAGCCCTGCCCCCGGTCGGCCTTGCGGCAAGGTTTGAGCCCCGTCCCCCCCCCCCGGTCGGCCTTGCGGCGAGGCGTGAGGCCCGTCCCCCCCGGTCGGCCTTGCAGCGAGGCATGAGCCCCGCCTCCAGATCGGCCTTGCAGCAAAGCCTGAGCACCGGCCCTGCGGCAAAGCCTGAGCCGCGTCCCTGGCCGCCCCTGCGGCGAGGCATGAGGACCGCCTCCGGCCGGCGTTGCGGTGGGGCCCGACCCCCGGTTCACCGTGCCGCCGCGTCACGCGGATCCGCCCGTTCGGGGGCCGCGCGGCCCGCCTGCGCGGGCTCGCGCAGGCGGCACAGCAGCAGCCGGCCCAGCGCGGGCAGCGCGATCAGCGGTACCAGGGCCGTCCGCAGCGAGGTCGCGTCGGCCAGTGCCCCGAGCGCGGGAGCCGCGAGGCCGCCGACACTCACCGTCAGGCCCAGCGTGACACCGCTCGCGGTGCCCACCCGCCGGGGCAGGAAGTCCTGGCCCAGGGTGAGGTGCAGCGAGAACGGCACGTACAGGCCCGCCGACGTCAGCGCCACGAACAGGTACACCGGCGGCCCGGGCACCAGGACCAGACCGGCCACCGCCAGGACCGTCAGGGCGTACGACCGGCGCACCACCGTCAGCCGTCCGTACCGCTCGGCCAGCCGGCCCCCGGCCAGCGTCCCCACCGCGCCCCCGGCGTAGAGCACGAACAGTGCCGCCGTGCCGGCCGGCTCCCCGCCGCCGGTGCGTTCGCGCACGTACAGCGAGACGAACGCGCTCAGGCCGACGAACACCACCGAGCGGCAGACCACCGCACCGGACAGCCGCAGGAAGGACGCCCAGTCGTCCCGGCCCCCGGCGACGGGCGCACGGGCACCCTCGGTGCCGCGCCCGGCCGCCGCACGCACCGCCGCCGCGCACAGCGCCGCGCCCGCCAGCGCCGGCACGACCAGCAGGGGAGAGGCGCGCAGCCCGCCCACCGCCATGACGGCGAGGACCAGCAAGGGCGCCAGGGCGAAACCGGCGTTGCCGCCGAAGGAGAACCAGCCCATCCCCGTGTGCCGGCCGCCCGCGACGGCCCTGGCCACCCGGGCGGCCTCCGGATGGTAGGCGGCCACGCCGATCCCGGACACGGCGACCACCGCCAGGGTCGCCGCGTAGGAGCCGGTCACCCCGCACAGGGCGACACCGGCCCCGGCCGTCAGCGCGCTCAGCGGCAGCAGCCACGGCATCGCCCGCCGGTCGGTGAGCACCCCGAACAGCGGCTGCACCAGCGACGACAGCAGCGACGCGGCGAGGACCACGCCCGAGGCGGCGGCATAGGAGTAGGCCCGCTCGGCGACGAAGTACGGCACCAGAGCGGCCACGGCTCCCTGGTACACGTCCACACAGGCGTGCCCCAGGGACATCAGAACGACGGGTCGGTCACGTCTCGAAGCGGTCACCCGGCGATCGTCGCCGGGGGAGCGCCCGGCCCGCTTCCGATAATCTGCCGGACTGTGCCGAACATCCGCCACACACCCACGGCACCGACCCGTGCCCAGCGACTCACCGCGGGCGAACGCATCGACGCCCACCGGCACGACGACCACCAGATCGTCCACGCGGGCTCCGGCGTCGTCGAGGTCACCACCGACGCCGGCACCTGGTTCGCGCCCGGCACCCGCGCCATCTGGGTCCCCGCCGGCACCGTGCACGCCCACCGCGCCCACGGCCGCCTCGACCTGCACCTGGTCGGCCTGCCCGCCGACGACAACCCCCTCGGCCTCGACCACCCGGCCGTCCTCGCCGTCAGCCCGCTGCTGCGCGAGCTGATCCTCGCCTGCACCCGCGACCCCGGCGACGACAGCCCCGAGCGCCGCCGGCTGCGCGCCGTCCTGCGCGACCAGCTGCGCCTCGCGCCGCAACAGCCCCTGCGCCTGCCCACCCCCGCCGACCCGCGCCTGGCCGCCGTCTGCGCGCTCGTCCACGACAACCCGGCCGACCCGCGCACCCTCGCCGCGCTCGGCGCCGTGACCGGGGTGGGGGAGCGCACCCTCAGCCGGCTCTTCCGCGCCGAGTTCGGCATGACGTTCCCGCAGTGGCGCACCCAGTCGCGGCTCTACCACGCCCTGCGGATGCTGGCCGACGGCCTGCCCGTCACGACCGTCGCCCACCGCTGCGGCTGGTCCTCCGCCAGCGCGTTCATCGACGTCTTCCGCCGCTCCTTCGGCTGCACGCCCGGCGCCCACCAACGGCGTTCGCAGGGCCCGGCGAACTGACCTGTCTACCGTCCAGTAATATCGCGCGGCAGGCCATCAGAGGAGGAACCGTGCCCCGGTCCGAACGCTCGCCCCTGCTGCTCGCCGGCCTGCTGGCCACCGCGGGGGTCGCCCACTTCGCCGCTCCCCGCCCCTTCGACGCGACCATCCCGGGCGGACTGCCGGGCACGCCCCGGACCTGGACCTACGCCAGCGGCGCCGCCGAGCTCGCGCTCGCCGCGGGCCTCGCCTGGCCGCGCACGCGCAAGGCGGCCGCCCTGGCCACCGCGGCCTTCTTCGTCGGGGTGTTCCCCGCCAACGTGAAGATGGCCGCCGACTGGCGCCACCGCCCCGCGCCGCAGAAGGCCGCGGCCTTCGGACGGCTGCCCCTGCAGGTGCCCCTCGTGCTCTGGGCGCGCGGTGTCGCACGCGACGCGGAGGGCCGGTCGTGACCGCGCGCGTGGAGACCGGGGACAAGGTCGAGGACTTCGCCCTGCCCGACGAGACCGGCACCGAGCGCACCCTGTCCGGACTGCTCGCCGAAGGCCCGGTCGTGCTCTTCTTCTACCCCGCCGCCCTGACCCCCGGCTGCACCGCGCAGGCCTGCCACTTCCGCGATCTCGCCGCCGAGTTCGCCGCCGTCGGCGCCCGCCCCGTGGGCATCAGCGGGGACCCCGTCGAGCGGCAGCAGGAGTTCGCCGGCCGGCACGGCCTCGGCATGCCGCTCCTGTCCGACGCCGACGGCGCCGTCCGTGAGCGGTTCGGCGTGCGGCGCGGCTTCTCCCTGGCGCCCACCAAGCGGACCACCTTCGTCATAGCGCGGGACTTCACCGTCCTCGACGTCGTCCGCAGCGAACTGCGCATGAACGCCCACGCCGACCGGGCGCTCGCCGCGCTCCGCGCCCATCGGGCCTGACACCGCCACGAAAGCGGCGTCGCGGTTGATAGAGGGCCGCAAAGGGATAATCCTGGACGATATGGAGGACGCCTCCGCCGCTGCGATCATCGACGCCCGCGGCACAGTGACGGGGTGGAGCGAGGGTGCCCGGCAACTGACCGGCTACCCGGCCGAGGAGGCCGTGGGCCGGCCCGTACGGGAACTGCTCGCCGAGGACGTGCCGCCCGAGGCGGTGTCGGCGCGCTCCGGCACCGTCATGGTGCGACACCGCGACGGCTACCTCGTCGGGGTCCGGGTCAGAGCGTGCGCCGTGACCGGCCGGCACGGGGAACCCGACGGATTCGTGATCACCGCCGCGCCACCCGGCCCCGGCGAGACCTCCCTCGCCGGCCGCGCGTTCCAGCAGGCCTCCATGTCCATGTCCGTCTTCGACACCGGCCAGCGCTACCTGCGGCTCAACGAGGCCGCCTGCCACGTGATGGGCGTGTCCGAGGAGACCCTGCTCGGCCGGCACTTCCCGGAGACCGTCGAGGAGGCGGAGCACAGCCGCGGCTTCAACTGGCACCTGCGCCACGTCGTCGAGACGGGCCGGCCCCTGCGCTACGAGAGCTATACCGGCGCACCGGCCCTGAACCGGGAGCACGCCTGGGTCACCGAGATGTGGCCGGTCCGGGACAGCTCCGGGGAACTCGTGGGCACCGCCCTGGCCGCCTTCGACAGCACCGAGCAGTACTGGGCCCGGCAGCGGCTGGCCCTGCTCAACGAGGCCGCGGCGGCCATCGGCACCACCCTGGACGTGGTGCGCACCGCCGAGGAGCTGACCGAGGTCATGGTGCCCCGGTTCGCGGACTTCGCGAGCGTCGACCTCTTCGACTGGGTCCTCGGCGCGGACGAGCCGCCGGCGGCGTCCGCGGAGGAGGTCACGCTGCGGCGGGTCGCCCACGGCTCCGTCACCGAGGGCACCCCGGAAGCCGCCGTCCACCTGGGAGAAGTGGACGTCTACCCCTCGTTCTCGCCGATCGCCCGGGCCATGCGGGAGGGCCGGGCGATCCTCAGCCAGGCGGGGGAGCCGGCGTTCATGCGCTGGGTCGCCGAGCGCAACGCGCGCGCCCCCGGCGGACGCCCCTACCGGCTGGGCGCCCACTCGATGATGGCGGTGCCGCTGCGGGCCCGCGGCACCACCCTCGGTGTCGCCGTCGCCGTGCGCATCCACCAGCCGGACGACTACGCCGACGACGACGCCGTGTTCGCCGAGGAACTCGCCAGCCGGGCCGCGGTCTGCGTCGACAACGCCCGCCGCTTCGCCCGTGAGCGCACCACCGCCCTGGCCCTCCAGCACAGCCTGCTCCCCAAGGGCCTGCCCGGTCAGGCCGCCGTCGAGGTCGCCCACCGCTATCTGCCCTCCGGCTCGGCGGCCGGCATCGGCGGCGACTGGTTCGACGTCATCCCGCTCTCGGGCAGCCGGGTCGCCCTGGTCGTCGGGGACGTCGTCGGCCACGGCATCCCCTCCTCGGCGACCATGGGCCGGCTGGTCACGGCCGTACGGACCCTCGCCGACGTGGACCTGCCGCCGGACGAACTCCTCACCCACCTCGACGACCTGGTCACGCACCTCGCCTCCGACGACCAGGGCGACGAGGTCCCGGAACTCGGCGCGACCTGCCTGTACGCCGTCTACGACCCCGTCACGCGCCGCCTCAACCTGGCCGCCGCCGGGCACCCCGCCCCCGCCCTCGTGCTGCCCGACGGCTCCACCCGGCTGATCCCCATGAGCGCGGGGCCCCCGCTGGGCGTCGGAGGGCTGCCGTTCGAGGCGACGGAGCTCCAGCTGCCCGAGGGCTCCGTCGTCGCCCTCTACACCGACGGCCTCGTGGAGGACCGCTACCGCGACGTCGACCACGCCACCGACGAGCTGTGCCGCGCCCTGACCGTGCCCGCCGACTCGCTCGACGCCCTGTGCGACACCGTGCTCAAGGCCGTCCTGCCGGAGGACCCCAGCGACGACGTGGCGCTGCTCCTGGCCCGCACCCGGGCGCTCGGCGCGGACCAGGTCGCCACCTGGGACGTGACGCCCGACCCCGCGCAGGTGGCCGCCACCCGCCAGGCCGCCACCGACCAGCTGACCGCCTGGGGGCTGGACGAGACGGCCTTCGTCACCGAACTCGTCGTCAGCGAGCTGGTCACCAACGCGATCCGGTACGGCGCCGCGCCCATCCAGCTCCGTCTGATCCGCGACCAGACGCTCATCTGCGAGGTGTCCGACGGCAGTTCCACCTCCCCGCACCTGAGGCGGGCGCACCAGGACGACGAGGGCGGCCGCGGCCTGCTGCTGGTCGCCCAGCTCACCCAGCGCTGGGGCAGCCGGCAGACCACCCGCGGCAAGACGATCTGGTGCGAGCAGTCGCTGACGCCGCTGTTCTGACCGGCCCCTGGTCCTGACGGAGCCCTGGTTCTCACCACGGGCGAGCAACGCCCCGATCGGCGTCTGATGCGGCAGGGAGAACGGCTCGGCACCGTCCGTTCACGCCGTCAGGGCGCGTCCACTTCGTCCGGGGCACAGAACTCCGCCTCGACGGCCGCGTCCTCCAGGCGCTGCTCGCCCCAGTCGCCGTTGCGGTTCATGGTCATGACCTGCCGGCCGTCCGCCGAGGCCAGGGCGCGGGTCGCGGAGCCGGGGATCATGCCGCCGTGGCCCCAGGCCCAGCAGCCCTCCGCGAGCTTGAAGTGCCGCAGGCCCAGGCCGTAGACGTCCTGCGGACCACCATGTCCCTTGTCCCCGTCGACGGGGACGGCGTCGAGCAGTTGCCGCTGCTGGGCGGGCGGCAGCAGCTCGCCGGCGAGCAGCCGGGACAGGAACCTGTTGACGTCGCCGACCGTCGAGATCATCTGTCCCGCGGAGAAGGCGACCGTGGGGCTGAACTCGGTGACGTCACGCACCTTCGCCCGGGGTCCGTCCTCGAACAGCGTGGAGTAGTGCCTCGCGTGCGGTGCGGGCAGCCGGGGCGATGAGCCCGGCACACTCGTGCCGCGCAGACCGAGGGGCCGTATGACGAGGCGCTCGACCGCGTGCGCGTAGCTGCGGCCGGTGGCCTTCTCGACGACCATGCCGGCGAGGAGGTAGTTGGTGTCCGAGTAGTCCCACTTGCCGGGCCGGCCCGGCCTGCTGCCCTGTTCCGGCTGGAAGTTCGGAGGGTGGCGGAGGGCGATGTCCACCAGCTCTCGCGGCGACCACCTGAGTCGGCTGTTCCGCTCGAACTCGTCCCCCGCGTACCGGGCGCGGAAGCCCTCGTCCATGTTGTAGTCGAAGATTCCGCTCGTGTGGTTGAGCAGGTGCCGCACGGTGATGTGCGCGGGTCGGTACCCCTTGCCGTGCACCACTCCCGGCAGCCACAGGGCCACGCTGTCGTCCAACGACAGCTTCCCCTCCGCTTCGAGCTTCAGGAGCACCGTGGCGGTGAAGGTCTTGGTCACGCTGGCGATGCGGAACCTCTCGTGCGTGCTCCGAGACCTTTCCGTGCCGAGCGCGCGGACACCGGCCCGTCCGGCCCAGACGCCGTTCCGGTCGCGTACCTGGGCGATGACGCCGGGGGTGCCCTGCGCGACGATCTCGTTCAGGACGGCCTGGGTCCTTGTGTGCGGGGCCTGTTGCTTCAGGTGCGATCGCGGCGGAGGGCGGTCGGGTGCACAGGAGACGGCGGCGCCGAGTACTCCCAGGACGGCGACGAGGGAGACGAGGAGCGGACGGCGAGACGACTGTTGATGGCTCATGGGATCAGCTCATCAAGTGGTCGGCGCTCACCCCATCGGGAACCACCCGGAAAGGGATCGGGGACACGACCTAGGGGTATCCCGTGGCTCCGCCCCCAGGGAAGACGCGGGCGTCTCACTCCCCGGCCGCGTCCGAGGCGACCTGGGCGAGGGTGCGGCCGGACATGGCGGAACGCGCGCGCCGTGGATCGGGGGCGCCCCGCGTGCGGGCCCGGCCCCCGGCCCGCTTCACCAGCAGCCAGGCCTCTTCGCCGTCGCCGTGCCGACCGCTGCGGAACCGGGTCAGGGCGTACTCTCCGTGCAGCTTGGAGCCGCGCAGCCGGAACGTGGCGTGCCCGTGCTCCAGCGACTCCGCGAAGTCGACGGGCCGCCCCTCGCGGTCGTGGCTGAGCGGCTCGTACGTGCCGTGGTCCCAGACGATCACCGTGCCGCCGCCGTACTCGCCCCGCGGGATGACGCCCTCGAACTCCTCGTACTCCAGCGGATGGTCCTCGGTGGGCACGGCCAGCCGCTTGTCCTCCGGGTCCGCCGAGGGGCCCTTCGGGATCGACCAGGACTTCAGCACGTCGTCCACCTGGAGGCGGAAGTCGAAGTGCATCGTGCTCGCGTCGTGGATCTGCACCACGAACCGGGGCCGGTCCGCTGCGGCGGCACCGCTGCCCCGGGGCTCGCCGGTCCGGTCGAAGTCGCGTTTGCCGCGGTAGTCCCGCAGCCGGTCCCGGTCGCCCACCTGCGGCTCCTTCCTGCCTCGCGGGCCCGGGTACCCGTCAGAACTCCTCGTGCACCTCGGGGTCCCCGCCGACCCGCCGGTGCGCCCGGTCCGCGACGGCGGTCATCTCGTCCTCGTCCAGCTCGAAGCCGAAGACGTCGAGGTTGGCGCGCTGCCGCTCGGGGCTCGCCGACTTCGGAATGGGCACCGCGCCGAGCTGCGTGTGCCAGCGCAGCACGACCTGCCCGGGCGTCACGCCGTGCGCCTCGGCGATCCGCGCCACGGCCGGGTCCCGCAGCAGGGGCGTGCCCCGGCCCAGCGGGCTCCAGCTCTCGGTGACGATGCCCTTGCCCGCGTGGAAGGCGCGCAGCTCCTCCTGCGGCAGGTAGGGGTGCAGCTCGATCTGGTTGACCGAGGGCAGCACCCCGGTCTCCTTCTCCAGCCGCCCGATGTGCCCGGCCGTGAAGTTCGAGACGCCGATCGACCGCACGAGACCCTCCTCGCGCAGCTTGATCATGGCCTTCCAGGAGTCGACGTAGCGGTCCACGCGCGGCAGCGGCCAGTGGATCAGGTACAGGTCGACGTACTCCAGGCCGAGGCGGGTCCGGGACTCCTCGAAGGAGGCGAGGGTCTCCTCGTAGCCGTGGTGGCGGCCCGGGAGCTTCGTCGTCACGACGATCTCCTCGCGCGGCACCACGCCGGCGGCCACGGCACGGCCGACCCCCGTCTCGTTGCGGTAGTTCGTCGCCGTGTCGATCAGGCGGTAGCCCGCCTCCAGGGCCGAGAGGACGGCCGCCTGCGCCTCGTCGTCGCCGAGCGGCCAGGTGCCCAGGCCCAGGGCGGGGAGCGTCGTACCGTCGTTGAGCGTGTGTGTCGGGATGCTGATCACCGTCGGACCTTCCCGTTGACTGTGTCGTCCCTCCAGCGTCACGGATAGGGTGAGCAATGATCAACCGGACAGGTGGGGGATGAGGACGGCGGACGGCATGGGCAGCGCCGGGCGGAAGCCGGCGACGGGATCGGGGCGTCCCACCTCGCGGGACGTGGCCCGGCTCGCCGGTGTGTCGCACACCGCGGTCTCCTTCGTGTTCAACGGCCGCGCCGAGGGCAACCTCTCGCCCGCCACGCAGGAACGCATCCGGCAGGCCGCCGCCCAGCTCGGCTACCGGCCCGACCCCGTCGCGCGCGGCCTGCGCCGCAGCCGTACGGCCGTGATCGGCCTGGTCACCGACGAGATCGCCTCCTCCCCGTTCGCCGGGCGGCTGCTGCGCGGCGCGATGGACACCGCCTGGGCCGGGGAGCACCTGGTCCTCACCGTCGACTCCGGCGGCGACCCGGCCAAGGAGGACGCGGCGGTCGCCGAACTCCTCGACCGGCGCGTCGACGGCATCATCTACGCGGCCATGTCCCTGCGCCGCGTCCGCGTCCCCGAGGGCCTGCACCGCACCCACTCCGTGCTGGCCAACTGCCTGCCCGAGGACGACTCGCTGCCCGCCGTCATCCCCGCCGAGCGCGCGGGCGGCCGTACGGCGGCCCGGCTGTTGCTGGAGCAGGGGCATCGGCGCGTGGCGCTCGTCGGCGGGCAGGACGACATCGCCTCGGTGGAGCGGCTGCGCGGCTTCCGCGACGCGCTGCGCGCCGAGGGCATCACCGTGCCGAGGGACTGGGTCGTGCGGACCGGCGGGGAGATCTCCGGCGGGTACGAGGGCGCCGCGCGCCTGCTCGACGGGGCGCCGGCCGAGCGGCGGCCCACCGGGATCTTCGCGTACAACGACCGGGTCGCGGCGGGCGTCCTGCACGCCGCGACCCGGCTCGGGATCGCCGTACCCGGCGAGCTGTCGGTGGTGGGCTACGACGACCAGGAGCACATGGCCGCGTATCTCGCGCCGCCCCTGACCACCGTCGCCCTGCCCCACCGGGCCATGGGAGAGGCCGCCGCGCGGCTCCTGCTGGACGCGATCGGCACCGGCCGGACGCCGCCCGCCACCGTGCGGCGCCTGGCCTGCCCGGTGATCAGCCGCGCGTCGGTGGGACCAGCTCCCAACCGGTGACGGTCGCGTCCGGCTGGGAAATGCCCAACACCCTGACGTCGTCGGGCCGTTGGTAGACGCGCTCGGTGACCGTGGCCCGGTCGCCGACGAACAGCTCGTACAGGGAGCCGTCGACCAGGACACGAACGGTGAGCTCCGCCACCGGGGGCACCTGGGCGACGACGGGCGCCCCGGCCGCCGTGCGCGGCCAGTCGTCCCGCTCCAGGGTCACCGTGCCCTCGCCCGGGTCCAGCAGGACCGTCAGCTCGGCGCCCGAGGCCGATCGCAGCAGGCTCACGGCGGTCCGTTCCCGCGCGGAGACGGTCAGGTCGTAGGCCGCGGGGAGTGCGGTCCGGCCGGGCGCGGTGACGAACGGCTCGGCGGCGCGCAGCCGGTCCAGCTCGGGGGCCGGGCTGACGCGCAGCGCCCCGTCCGGGTGGACGTCGACGACGCGGGGAGCGGTCAGCACCCCGGCCCAGTCGGTGTCGCCCTGGTCCCGGGCCTCCCAGGACCAGCCCCACATCAGGGCGCGGTCCTCTTCCTGGAGCACGGCCGGGGCGTAGAAGTCGCGGCCGTGGTCGAGCCGGCCGCCCGCGCGGGCGGAGAAGCGCAGGTCGGTGTCGAGATGGCCCGTCAGGTATCCGGTGGTCCACGGATGGCCGTCCCACAGCGACACGACCAGCACCCACTCACCCCCGCTGGTCGCGTACAGCTGCGGGCACTCCCAGCCGGTGGCCCGGTCGCCGAACGCCGCTCGGGCGGCCGGGTCGTGGCCGTCCAGGAGCACCCCGGCGAACCGCCAGTCGGTCAGGTCGTCGCAGTCGTACAGCAGGACGGACGGAGTGCCGTCGGCGTGGCCCGCGCCGACGAGCGCCCAGCGCCGGCCCTCGTGCCGGAAGACGAACGGGTCGCGGAACATGACCACGTCCAGGCCCTCCGGCGGGCCCGTCACCACCGGCGTGGGCAGGACGGTCCACTCGGTCAGCGCGGGGTCGTCCGGGTCCGCCGCCCGGGCCAGGCAGACCGCGCCGAGGCCGGTGTGGTGCCGGTCGACCCCGGTGTAGACGGCCGTGGGCACGCCCGCGTCGTCGACGACGCACCCCGACCAGCAGCCCGCCTCGTCCGGGCCGCCCGGCGTCGGCGTGAGCGCGATGGGGTGGTGCTCCCAGCGGGCGAGGTCAGGGCTGGAGGCGTGGCCCCAGTGGACGTTGGCGTGCACCGGGGCGTCCGGGTTGTGCTGGTAGAAGAGGTGGTAGCGGCCGCGCCAGCGGAAGGGACCGTTCGGGTCGTTCATCCAGTGGGCGGGCGGGCGGACCCGGAAACGCGGGGCGTGCGGGTCCTGCGGGGGAGCGGCGAGGCTCAACGGTTGACTCCAGCGGACGTGATGCCCTCGCGCAGAGGGCGCTGGCCGACGACGAACACGAGGACGGCGGGGATCATGGAGAGCACGACACCGGCGAGGACGACGGAGATGGAGCCGGTGCCGAGGTTGCCCTGGAGCGAGACCAGCCCCAGCGGCAACGTGTAGTTCTGGCCCGACGTCTCCAGGATCAGCGGCCGGAAGAACTCGTTCCAGTGGTAGTTGAAGGCCAGGACACCGACGATCGCGAGGCCGGGCGCGGCCAGCGGGGCGTACACGGACCGGAAGGTCCGCCAGGGCCCGGCCCCGTCCAGCATCGCCGCCTCGCCCAGGTCCTTGGGCATGCCCAGGAAGTACTGCCGCATCAGGAACGTGCCGAAGGCGGTCGGGAACGCCGGGATGATCAGCCCGAGCAGGGTGTCGGTCAGGCTCATCGACTTCAGCACCAGGAACACCGGCACGATGGTGACCTGCAGCGGCACCATCATGGTGGCCAGGACCAGGCCGAACAGCGGCTTCTTGAAGCGGAACTCCAGCCGGGCGAAGGCGTAGCCGGCCAGCCCCGCGGTGATCATCTGGCCGATCGCGATCAGGCCCGTGACCAGCGTGGAGTTCAGCGCCAGCAGCCAGACGTCGATCTGGTCGAACACCCCGCGGTAGGCCTCGGTGGAGGGGTTGGTGGGGATCAGCTGCGGCGGCAGGTCGAACGCCTCGGCGGGTGTGCGCAGCGAGGTGGAGACGGTCCACACCACCGGGCCGAGGGTGAGCAGCGCGCACACGGTCAGCCCGGCGATCCGCGCCCAGGGCGCCAGCCCGTGCCGCACGCGGGCGTAGGACAGGGTTGTTTGGCTCATGGGAGGACTCACCCGGCTCACTGGTAGTGGACGAAACGCCGGCTGAGCCGGAACTGGAGGGCGGTGACCGCCATGATCAGCACGAACAGCAGCACACCCACCGCGGACGCCTCGCCGAAGCGGAGCTGCTCGAAGGCGTTCTCGTAGATGACCATCACGACCGTGCGGGTGGCGTCGCCCGGCCCGCCGTTGGTGAGGACGTAGGGCTGCTCGAAGACCTGGAGCGCGTTGATGATGCCGACGACGGAGGCGACCAGCAGGGTCGGCGACAGCAGCGGCAGCGTGACGGACAGGTGCTTGCGCAGGCCCGTCGCGCCGTCCAGGGCGGCGGCCTCGTGGATCTCCTTGGGGATGTTGTTCAGCCCGCCGACGAACAGCAGGAACGAGAAGCCGAACTGCTGCCAGACGTAGACCAGGACCACCGTCGCCATGGCCGCGTTCTCCGACGTCAGCCAGGGCACCGGCGCGATGCCGACGAAGCCGAGCAGCCAGTTGACCACCCCGAAGTCCTGGTTGAACAGGTACTTCATCACCACCGAGATGGACGCGGCGGACAGCACCAGCGGGAAGAAGAACGCCGAGCGGAACACCGACCGCAGCCACACGGGCATGCGCCCGTTCACCGCCAGGGCCAGCACCAGCGCGACGAGCAGTTGCAGCGCCACCGCGAACACCATGAACACCAGCGTGTTGCGGAAGGACACCAGCACGGTCTCGTCGCCGAACACCTCGCCGTAGTTGGAGAGCCCGGCGTAGGACGGCGAGTCGATCACGTTCCAGTGGAAGAGGCTCAGCACGACCGAGCCGATGATCGGCACGACCGTGAAGACGACGATGCCGACGATCGTCGGGGCCAGGAACAGCGTGGCGAGCAGCCGGGTGCCGCGGTCGCGCGCCGGGGGCCGCTGCGAGGCCGGGGACGGCGGCGTCCCGGGCCGGGCGGCCCGTGCGGGCGGTATCTGGGTGTTCGTCATACCTCACGCTCCATGGCCTTCTCCAGATCGCCCTGCATCCGGCGCAGCGCGGGACGCACCGAGCGCGGCGAGGCCAACGCCGTGCCCGTGTGCTTCAGCAGCACCTGCTCGACCTCGGCGACCTGCGGCGGCGCCGGGATCGGTCCCGTGTCCGGGAACCGGTCGAGGGTGTCGTAGAAGACCGGCCAGTTCGCCGGGCCGGACTTCTCGTACCGGTCGGCGGTCAGCAGCGAGCGGCGCGCCGGGGTCGTCTGGTTCGTCGTGAACAGCCGCTCCAGGGTGTCCCTGCGGGCGGCGTACTTGATGAACTCCCACGCCTCGTCCTGCATCTTCGAGGTGCGCAGCAGCGCGTAGCCCGCCGCGCCGTACTGCATGCGCTGGGTGCGCCAGCGCGGGAAGTACTGCACGTCGAACCCGTCGCGGTCCATGCCCGCCAGGTGCAGTCCGCCCACCCAGAAGCCGCCCGCCGGGGTGACGCCGACCCGGCCGGTGGAGAACACGCCGATGAGGTTCTGGCCGTTGCCGCCTTCGGGGCGGGTGCACAGGCCCTCCTGGATGAGCGAGGCCAGATAGTCGTAGACCTCCTCCACCCGGTCGTGCGTGGCCTGCGGTGTCGTCCAGCGGAAACCGCCGCCGCGGCCCGCGCGCTGCCCGGCCGGGTAGAAGCCGTCCCACAGCCACTGCCCGCCGGGCGCCTTGGACTCGGCGAGCAGATTGGTGCCGTTGGCGAACAGCCAGGGCACCACGCCGCCCCACAGCCGGTTGGTCCAGAAGTACGGCGTGAAGCGGGAGCCGCTCGACTTCTTCATGTCCCGCAGCAGCGCCGTGAAGTCGTCGCGGGTCCAGTCGGCCGGCGGGAACGCGGCGCCCGCCCGCTTCAGCACCTGCCGGTTGAAGTACATGTCGGCCGCGTTGAACTCCACCGGCAGCTGGTAGAGGCTGCCCTCGTACATCATCGACTCCACCAGCGAGGGGTGGACGTCGGTGAAGTACTCCTTCAGCTCGGCCGCGTCCCGCTTCACCCACTTGTCCAGGGCCACGCCGAGGCGCTGCGCGAACAGCTGCACGCCCTCGGTGGCGACGTAGACGAGGTCGGGGGCGGTGCCGGCGGCGACCTGGGTGAGGATCTTCGCGAAGAAGTCCGACCAGTCGACGGCCTGGACCGCGTTGATCCGGAGCTTGATGCCGGGGTGCAGCTCGGCGAAGCCCTCCTGGAGCGTGCGGATGGCCTCCGGCCCGTAGGCGGGGCCCAGGGTGGCGACGACGAGGGAGCCGTCGTCCCGGCCGGGGATGTCGGCTCCGGTGAGCCGGTCCCAGCTCGCGGCGGTGCCCGCCAGGGCGGCGGCTCCCGCCCCGTAGGCGCCGTACCGCAGCAGGGCGCGGCGGGTGAGGTGCGAGTCGGTCATCGTGTGAAGGGCCTAACTCGTGTTAGCCGTGGGTTGATGCCCAGATGATGTGAGCGCGACTAGAACCTGTCAAGGCGTGCGACCGCTTGACCTTTAACGAGTTAGGTCCGAAAGTCCTGATCCCATGAGCCGATGTCACCGACGGGAGGAACGAGTGTGATGGGCGGGATCACCAGGAGAGCGCTGTTCGCCGGGTCGGCCGTGGGGGCCGCCGGGACCCTGCTGCCCGCGGCGGGCCCGGCAGCGGCCAAGCCCCGGACGAAGCAGGCGAGTTACCGGGCCGCATACCACTTCACCGTCCCCGAGCAATGGAAGAACGACCCCCAGCGCCCGGTCTGGATCGACGGGGAGTACCACTACTACTACCTCCACAACGCCGACTACCTCACCGGCGAGGTCGGCACCGCCTGGCGCCTGGCCACCAGCCGTGACCTGGTCTCCTTCACGGACCAGGGGATCGCCGTGCCCAAGGACACCACCCCCAACGGCGACGTCTGGTCGGGCTCGGCGGTGGTCGACAGCGGGAACACGGCGGGCTTCGGCGCGGGCGCGGTCGTCGTCCTCGCCACGATGTCCCCGCACGACGGCCCGGCCGACCAGGCGCAGTACCTGTACTACTCGACGGACGGCGGCCGCACGTTCACCCCGCACGGCACCGACCCGGTGCTGCCCAACCCCGGCGTGCGCGACTTCCGCGACCCGAAGGTGATCCGCGACGAGGAACGCGGCCGGTGGGTGATGACCCTCGCCGAGAACGACAAGGTCGGCTTCTACCACTCCGCCGACCTCAAGTCCTGGACGTACGTGAGCGGCTTCGTGCGCGGCGGCATCGGGGTGCTGGAGTGCCCCGACCTGTTCCGGATCCGCGCCGCGGACGGCACGGCGAAGTGGGTGCTGGGCGTGAGCGCCAACGGCAAGGGGGCCGGGCTGCCGAACACGTACGCGTACTGGACGGGCTCCTTCGACGGCAGCGCCTTCACCGCCGACGCGGCCGATCCGCAGTGGCTCGACCACGGCTGGGACTGGTACGGGGCCGTCACCTTCGACAAGCGGGACGCCGACGGCACGCTCGACGAGCGCACCCGCTACGCGATCGGCTGGCTGAACAACTGGGACTACGCCCACATCACGCCGACGATCGACAGCGACGGCTTCAACGGCACCGACTCGATCGTCCGCGAGGTGACGTTGGAACGCGGGGGCGACGGCACGTACCACCTGGCGTCCAGGCCGGTCGCCGCGCTCGACCGCTACGTCTCGCGCACCGTACGGCTCGGCGACCTGGAAGTGGAGGGCACCCGCCTCCTCGACCACCGCGGCACCGCGTACGAGCTGAGCTGCGAGATCACCTGGGACCAGGCGGCGGGCGCGGGCCTGCAGCTGCGGCGTTCCCCGGACGGCGTCCGGCACATCGACGCCGGCGTCCACCGCGACTACGCCTTCCTGAACCGACGCCCCAGCGTGTCCCCGGACATGTCGGGCAGGTGGCAGGAGAGCCGCAGCCCGTTCGACGCGTCCGCGCGCAGGGTGCGCCTGCGGATCCTGGTCGACCGCACCTCCGTGGAGATGTTCGTGGACGACGGCCGGTACACGCACTCGTCGGCGGTGTTCCCCTACCTGGTCGACACCGGGCTCGCGCTGTTCACCATCGACGGGAAGGCGGTCTTCCGCGACGTCGTGATCCGCGAGTTCGAGGTGTGAGAGGCGTGGGCGCGGTGTCGCCCCGCACGGCGATCGCTGTCACGATCTCCGGGACGGACCACGCCCACGACCAGCGGAGCACGCATGACGACGGAGAACCGGACGACGGACGAGGCGGCGCGGGAGGCCGGGGTGGAGGTGAGGCCGGTCGCCGGGTACATCGGGGCCGAGATCAGCGGAGTCGATCTGGCCGCGGACCTCGACGACGCGGTGGTCGCCGCGATCCGGGCGGCGGTGCTGCGGTGGAAGGTGGTGTTCTTCCGGGGGCAACGGCTGGACCACGCCGGGCACGTGGCGTTCGCGCGGCGGTTCGGGGAGCCGGTCGTACTGCCGCGGCGCGGCAAGGCCTCGCCGCCGGACGTCCCCGAGATCGAGACGACCGCCGACCGGCTGGAGCTGGGCGGGCGCTACGGCATGGAGCACGACGAGTGGCTGCGGCGCCGCCGCCACACCCTGCTGCGCGGCTGGCACTGCGACCACGGCGCCCGTGTCGACCCGCCCGCCGCCACGATCCTGCGCGCCGAGTCCGTCCCGCCCTACGGCGGCGACACCACCTGGGCGAACCTGGCGGCGGCATACGCCGGACTCTCCGCGCCGCTGCGGGAGTTCGTCGACGGACTGCGCGCCGAGCACCGGCTCGGCGTCGGCTACCAGCCCCGCCCCGGCGACGACGCCTACGTCCGCCACCTGCTGGACCGCCAGGTGGCCTCGGTGCACCCCCTGGTGCGCGTCCACCCCGAGACGGGCGAGCGGATCCTGTACGTCAACGGCTACTACGTCGAGCAGATCGCCGGCCTCTCCCGGCCCGAGAGCAGCGCGATCCTCCAGCTGCTGCTGGAGCAGGCGGTCCGGCCCGAGTACACCGTCCGGTTCCGCTGGGAGCCGGGCAGCGTGGCCTTCTGGGACAACCGCGCCACGATGCATCTGGCCCCGAGCGACACCGCCCACCTCGACCACCCGCGGATCATGCACCGGGTGATGCTCGCCGGGGACGTGCCGACCGGGGTGGACGGCACGCCCTCGGAGGCGATCACCGGGAGCGAGCCCGGCCGCTGGTGAGAGTCAGGCGGCGGGCCGCCACCCCAGCGCCGGGCCGAGTTTCGTCGCCATGTCGGTGAGGATCTGCGCGTAGTCCTCGTGCGCGAAGGTGAACGGCAGTGCGAACGCCACCTCGTCCACCTCCCGGAACGCCGCGTGCGCGTGCAGCCGCTCGGCGATCTCCGCCGAGGTGCCGACCAGGTCCGGCGCGAACAGCAGCCGTGCCGGACCTTGCGGTTCCGCCGTGCGCGGGGTGCGCCGGGCGGCGTACTCCTCGTACCGGGCGCGCTGTTCCGCCGAGGCCGAGTCCGTGGGGATGACGACCAGGCCCTGCGAGACCCGGGCCGCCTCGCCGTCGGGGTGGGCGGCTCGGAAGGCCCGGATCTGGGCCAGCTGGATCTCCGCGAAGTCGTACGGGCCCTCGGGGTCCTCGGCCTTCACGACGCTGCTGGTGAGGAGGTTCATGCCGTGCTCGCCCGCCCACCGGGCCGACCGCAGGCTGCCGCCGCCGTACCACAGGCGCCGGCCGAGGCCGGGGGAGTGCGGCTGCACCCGGTCCGAGAAGGTCTCGAAGCCCTCCACGCCCCTGAAGTCCGTCGCCGGCTCGCCCCGCACGAAGTCCAGCAGCCGCTCCACCCGCCCGTAGCCGAAGTCCTCGGCGTCGGCCGTGCCCGGGTAGAGGGCGCCCTTGACCTCGTCGAAGTGCATCGGCGGGCCCACGCTCACGCCCGGGTTGAGCCGGCCGCCCGAGAGCAGGTCGACGGTGGCCAGGTCCTCCGCGAGGCGCAAGGGGTTCTCCCAGCCGAGCGGGGTGACCGCCGTGCCGAGTTCGATGCGGCGGGTGCGCTGGGAGGCGGCGGCCAGCACTGCGACGGGGGAGGAGATGCCGTACTGGAGATGGCGGTGGCGCAGCCACGCGCTGTCGAAGCCGAGCCGTTCCCCCAGCTCGATGATCTCCAGCGTCGACTCGTGGCCCCGGCGCGGATCCGCCTCGTCGAACAGCCCGATGGTCAGGAAACCCAGCTTGCGCAGCGGTCGCGGAGTCGGTGACACGGGCCCTCCATCATTGAACGTTCAATGGCTTATGGCTGTGCCAACTCGGCGGAGCCTCGCGCTGTTCCCGCCGCGGCGGGTCAGGACAGCGGGATCGTCACCTCGTCCTCGATCGGCGGGTCGATCTCCTGGACGCGGTTGCCCGTGGCCGCGTAGCAGCGCAGCCGGACCGCCTCCGGGGAGACGTCCAGGCGCAGGAAGCACTTGAAGAACGGCGGACTGTACGTCGCCGAACTCGGCGAGAACAACGAAGTGTAGATCTTCCGCACGGGCAGCCGGAACCGCTTGGCCCGGTCGGGGCGGCGGCCGGTGCCGAGCAGCCCGGCGACCAGCCGCACGCGCCGGGTGACCCGGGTCGAGGCGTCCGGGGTGCGCGCGGGCGTGATGCCCAGGCGCTCGGCGATCACGGCGGTCGCCTCCGCCTCGGTGAGCGTGAAGAAGCGGGGCAGGCGCATACGGCGGCCGTAGAGCCGGCTGTAGAAGGCGAGCGAGTCGCCGCGCAGCGGGTAGCAGCGGAAGTCCCGCTCGGTGACGCCGGCGACGTCGACGCGGGGGATGGTGTGGGTGGCGTGCATGAACGCCCCGCCGCCGCCCGCGACCACGTACTGGAGGGTACGCCCGTCGTCCAGCCGGACCGGATAGCGCTGGTAGTTGTGGATGTCGCCGCCGATCGCCGCCACGTAGTGGTGCGCCGGGTCGCGCACGATGTCGTCGACCGTGCCGCCCCCTTCGATGGCGCACGGCTCGTGCCGGCCGTCCACGTACAGCGGCGATCCGGTGATCAGGATCTTCGGGCGGTGCCCCTGGGAGATCTTCCGCAGCCAGGCGCCCTGTTCGGTGTCGAGCCTGCCGAGCAGACCGGTGTCGATGCCGATGATCCGCACCGGCCCCGCGTCGATCGCCCAGTAGGGCCCCGGCTGGACGGCCCGTTGGCCGGGCGCCGAGCGCAACTGTCTTGCTTTGTCGAGGCGCTGGCCGTCGTCCGGGCGTGGTCGGTGCCACAGCAGCGACCGTACCCAGGCCCGGCTCAGGGGGCGGGGCCGGGGTGCGGGCGGCAGGGGCGGGGCGTCGTCGCAGAAGACGCGCATGAAGCCGCCGAGATCCTCGTACCAGTCGTGGTTGCCGGGTATCGCGTAGATCGGCGCGCGGTAGTCCCGGTACGGGCGGAAGAACTTGGTGCCGTAGTCGTCCGCGCTGCCCACCGGGTAGATCACGTCACTGGCCAGGATGGCGAAACGGGTGTCCTGACCGGTCTTCAGGAAGCCGGGCACCACGGCGTACTGGGGGTCGTCGCCCTCGCCGGTGTCGCCGATGACCAGGAACGAGAACCGGTCCGGGTCGTCGCGCCGGATCACCTTGTCGGCCGGTGCCCCGGCGGCCTCGCGCTGTGCCACCCACCGGGCGCGCGTCCGGCCGGTGGGGTCGCCGAACCAGGAGGCCAGTACGCCGTTGCGGGCCGCCCACAGCATCCTGGGGTCGAGCCAGGAGATCTTCTCGACCCGCTGCGGCATCAGCCGCCGGTAGTCGCCGCGTTCGGCGGTGCCCCAGCCGGCGCCTGCGGCGGTATCGCGTGAGGAGTCAGACACCGGGGCACCGTAACAACCGGCCTCCCTACCACCCGCAGGTGGGCTGCTCACCGCCGGCGGGCGCGCGACACCGTGTCGTGCCCCGAACCGCGCGGTGCCGGGACGGAGTTGGCGGCCGTGGCCGTCGGGTGGGACGGGGACGGCCGCTCGCCCAGCACGAGCAGCGGATCGAACATCACCACGACCCCGGCCAGCAGCAGGAAGACGACCGGCCCCAGCAGCATGGGCAGCAGCAGCGACAGCGGCGACTCACCGGCCCACGTCCCGCCGGGGGCGTCGTGCACATGGACGCTGACGGCGGCCATGCCCGTGTAGTGCATCCCGGACACCGCCACGCCCATCACCAGGCTCGCCCCGAGACTCGTCCACAGGCCGCGGACCGTGACGGCCGCCCAGAGCGCGGCGGTCGCGGCGGCGATGGCGATCAGCACGGACAGCGTGACCCCGAGCGGGTCGTAGCCGATGTCGCCGTTCAGCCGCATCGCCGCCATGCCCAGGTAGTGCATGACCGCGACGCCCAGCCCGGTGACGACACCCGCGACCGCCAGGGTCGCGCCGCCCGTGCCGCGGTAGCCGACGATGAAGACGCCGACGCCCACCACGACGACGGCCACGACGAGACTGAGCACCGTCGTGGCCGCGTCGTACCGGACCCGGGTCTCCTCCACGTGGAAGCCGATCATGGCGATGAAGTGCATCGTCCAGATGCCGCATCCGATGGAGGCGGCGCCTAACGCCAGCCAGCCCGGCTTCCACGACCGCGCGTTCAGCAGCGAGCGCACGATGCACCGCAGCCCCAGCGCCCCGCCCAGACAGGCCATCACATACGCCGCCACCGGGGTCACCGCACCGTAGCGGAACCCCTCGACCGTGCCGTCCATGAGCCAACTCCCCCCGAGTCACGGCTGTGTCCAGCAAGGTCTACGCGCAGGGATCGGGCGCGAGCAAGCCCTTACCGACGGTAGGGCGGCAACTTCTGCCGACGGGGAGTCGATTGGGGTCAGAATGTGCGCTTCAGCAGGTCGAGCAGAGCCACCCAGTGCCGCTCCTCGCCCTCCTGGTGGTAGGAAGCGGTGTCCTTCTGCGTGAAACCGTGGGGCGCGCCGGTGTACACCTCGCACCGGTGGCGGACGCCCGCCGCCGTCAGGGCCTCCTCCAGGCGCTCGATCTGCTCCGGCGGCAGCGACGGGTCCTGGTCGGCGTGGCCGAAGTACAGCTCGGCGGTGACCCGGCCGGCCACCAGGTGAGGGCTGTCCGGCGCGTCCGTCGCCAGCCGTCCGCCGTGGAAGCCCGCCGCGGCCGCGACCCGCTCCGGATACGTACCGGCGGTGAGCAGCGACAGACGGGCGCCCATGCAGTACCCGGTGAGCGCGACCGGCCCGTCCGTCACGGCGGGGGACTCGGCCAGCCACCGCAGGTAGGCACCGGCGTCCCGCATCGCCCGCTCGTTCGTCAGGTCCCGCATGACCGGCGCGATCCGCTCGAATATCTCCGGACGCGCCCCCGGGTCGATGAACTCGGGCAGATCGAACAGGGGAGCGCGGCCGTGCCGGTAGAACACGTTCGGCACCAGCACCGTGTAGCCCTCGGCGGCCAGCCGGTCGGCCAACGACCGCAGCTGCGGACGCAGCCCGAAGGCGTCCATGAAGAGCAGGACCGCCGGGTGGGCGGCCCCGTCGGCGGGACGGGCCAGATACGCGTCGGCGGTGCCGTCCTCGGTGGGGATGTCGACAGCGGTTCCCTGTACGGCGGTCATGGCTGGGCTGCCTCTCTGCGGGGGAGGGGGTAGGAACCCGTCCGCGTGGACCGGGCGGATCACGGTCATCGTGGCACGCCCCTTCCGGGGCATTTCGCCCACCCCACGGCACGCGGCGCAACCGTGAACGGCCCTTGGCGCGCCCTTTACCCGAACCGTGCGGTGCCGCCTTACTCGAACCGTGAGATGTCGCCCGCGCCGCGCCGCACGATCTCGGCCTCCCCGCCGGAGAAGTCGATGACCGTCGTCGGCTCGGTGCCGCAGTCACCGGAGTCGACCACGCCGTCCAGCACGTGGTCGAGGAGGTCCTTGATCTCCCAGCCCTGCGTCATCGGCTCCTCCTCGCCCGGCAGCAGCAGGGTGCTCGACAGCAGCGGCTCGCCCAGTTCGGCGAGCAGCGCCTGCGTGACGACGTGGTCGGGGATCCGCACCCCGACCGTCTTCTTCTTCGGGTGCTGCAGCATGCGCGGCACCTCCTTCGTCGCGGGCAGGATGAAGGTGTAGCTGCCGGGTGTCGACGCCTTGATCGCGCGGAACACGTCGTTGTCGACCCGCACGAACTGGCCGAGCTGCGCGAAGTCCTGGCACACGAGGGTGAAGTGGTGCCGGTCGTCCAGCTTGCGGATCGTGCGGATCCGGTCGATGCCGTCACGGCTGCCCAGGCGGCAGCCGAGCGCGTAGCAGGAGTCCGTGGGGTAGGCGACCAGGGCGTCCGCACGGATGCTGTCGGCGATCTGGCCGATGGTGCGCGGCTGGGGGTTGTCGGGGTGCACGTCGTAGTACTTCGCCATCCGTCGAGCTTATGCCGCCCGTGTGCGGGGGCCGAGCAGGCGGGGTACCGGGGCTGCCTGCCGCGCGGGCCGTGCGCGGGCAGGCAGCCGAGGGGGCGCCGGGAAGAGGGCGTGTGCCGTTCGGCGTTCGGACCGGAACGAGAGGTCGGCGCACGTGAGGTAACGTCCCCGACCGGTGTGCCGGAGGCGGCGCGGAGAGCGAGGGGAAGGCCGAGGTGGCTGGCCGTGAGGACGGGAACCGGCGGCAGGAGACGCCGGCCGGTACGGCGTGGGCGGAGGAACTGCTGGAGCACCTGCGCCCGGCCGGACGCGACGTCCGCAGGGTCGCCGCCTGGCTCTCCGGCGCCGTGCGCGGGTCGGTCGCCCTGCAGGACGCCACCGGGAACCTCCTCGCCGGCACCCGGCTCCCGCTCGACCCCGGCCTCGTCGCGGACATCACCGCCGGCCGCATCGCCTCCGCCGCGTGGGAGGGCCAGGGGCGCCACCTGCGCCTGGTCCGGGTGGAACACCCGTCCCAGGCGTGCGTCCTCGCCGTCTCCCGCGAGGCCCCCTTCGACCGGCGGGCCGCCGACGTCGTCACGCACACCGCCCAGGTGATCGAGCTGCTGCTGGCGGCGGGCGAGTCGACCGCGGCCGGACACCGGCTCCAGCGGGCCACCTCCGACCTGCGCCTGGCCATCCTGCAGCTGCTGATGGTCGAGGACACCATCGCCGCCCGCCGAGTCGCCGCCGGGCTCTGGCCCGGACTGCTCGACGCCGAGACGGCGTGCGTGTACGTCGTCGAGTCCGATCCCGCCGCCCGGGACCGCATCGCCGACGAGTGCCTGGAGCGGACCCGGGAGGAGGCGCTGGTCGTGCGCTGCCCGGCCATGGAAGGCCACGTGATCGTCGTCGGCCCCCGCGAGAGCACCGGCGACGCCCTGCGGTCACTGGTCGGCCGGCACCCGGACCTCTTCCTCGGCGGCAGCGTCCGGCAGAGCCTCGCGCGCACCGCCACCGCCTACGGACAGGCCGTCAGCGCCCTCGCCGTCGCGCACTTCCGGCCCGACAAGACGGCCGTGTACGCCGAACGCACCCACCCCGAACGCCTGATGGACCCGGCGGCGCTGCGCGGCTGGACGGCCCGCCTGCTGCGTCCGCTCGACACCCTGCCGCACCACACCCGCGCCGAACTCCTCGCCACCAACCGCCTGGGCCTGGAGTTCACCGCCGTCAACGCCGCCAAGGTCCTCGGCGTCAGCCGCAACACCGTCCGCGCCCGGATGGAACGCGTGGAGACCCTGCTCGGCACGGACTTCGCCGACCTCACGGCCCGGGCCGTCGTCCACCTGGCGGTCAACACCCGGATCGGCCTGCCCGACGCGCAGTTCGCGAGCGACACCGCGCACCCGGGGCCGCGCCTGGCCGACCTGCTGTCCGGGCCCGCCGTGCGCACCTGGGCGCAGAACCTGCTGGGCCGGCTCGACGCCGACGCGAGGAACCCGCGCCGGACGCTGCGCGCCTGGATCGCCGCCGGGGGCAACGCCGAACGGGCCGCGCAGGCCCTGGGCATGCACGCGCAGACCGTGCGCGAGCACGTCCGCAGCGCCGAACCGGTGCTGGAACGCCAGTTGCTGGCCGCGGGCACCGACCTGTACGAGGTCGTGCTCGCCCACCTGGCCGTGGGCGACCTCGACCTGCCGGTTTTCCGCCGCCGCCGGTGACCGGACGCGCCGTCCGCACAACCGGTTGGCACGCTCCGGGCGGGACGAAACAGGGCCATCCGGACTCGGCTGTGCACGGGTGAGTCCTGCCGCGCCGGCAGCGGGCATCGACACGGTTCACAAGCCCTCGGCCCTGGACGTAAGTTCGAGGAACCGCGGGGGCTCGACCGGAACGGGGGACCGGTCGCGCTCCCGCGCCCTGCCCGTACGCCCGGCGGCCTCAGCCCCGCGGCCGCACCGGGATCTCCTGCCAGCCGAAGGCGATGAACGACGGCACCTGGCGCAGGCCCTCGTCGCCGAAGGCCAGGCGCAGGTCCGGAAAACGGCCGAACAGCGCCGGCAGCGCGGTGAGGGCCTCCAGGCGGGCCAGCGGCGCGCCGATGCAGCGGTGGACCCCGATGCCGAACGACAGGTGGTCGTCGGCGGCGCGCGTGGCGTCGAAGACGTCGGCGTCCGGCCCGTAGTGCTCCGGATCCAGTCCCGCGGCGGCGTACGTCGTGATGATGGCGTCCCCGGCCGGGATCGCGACGCCGCCGACGGTGAGGTCGGTGACCGCGAACCGGAGCGGCAGCGACGCGATCGACGGGTGCGCGCGCAGCGTCTCGTCGACGACGGCGTCCCAGCCGATCTCCCCGGAGCGCACGGCCGCCAGCTGCTCGGGGCGGCGCAGCAGGGCGACGGCCGCGTTGCCTATGAGGTTGACCGTCGTCTCGAACCCGGCGCCGATGACCAGCAGCAGCGTGTACAGCAGCTCCTCGTCGCTGAGCCGGTCGCCGTCCTCGTCCCGGACCCGGATCAGCTCGGTGGTCATGTCGTCACCGGGGTGCGCCGCCTTGTGCGCGATCAGCGCGGGCAGCACCGTGCCGATCTGCCGCTGCACGGACGCCGCGTGCTCCGGGCTCGGGTCGGAGGTGTCCATGATGGCCGCGACGAGCCGGACCATGTCCTGCCGTAACGCGTCCGGCACGCCGAACAGTTCGCAGATGATCCGCATCGGCAGCGGATGGGCGAACCCCTCCTTGAGGTCCACGACCTCGTCGCCCGCGGCGTCGAGCGCGTCCAGCAGCTCCGCCGTGATCGCCTCCACGCGGGGCCGCATCGCCTCGGTGCGCCGGTGCGTGAAGCTGGGCGCCACCAGCTTGCGCAGCCGGGTGTGGTCGGCGCCGTAGGTGGAGAGCATGTTGACCACGCCCACCCAGCCCAGGATCCAGCCCCAGGACGGATGCTCGCCGACCTCGGGCCACAGCCGCCAGTGCAGTCGCGGGTCCCGGCTGACCCGCGGGTCGAGGATGAGTTCCTTCAGCGTGTCGTACCGCGTGGGCGCCCAGGCAGGGATGCCGCCGGGCAGCTCCACCGGCACGATCGGGCCGAGGGCGCGCAGCCGGGCGCTCTCGCCGGCGATGTCGGCGCCCAGCGGGTCGAGGGCGATGCGGTCGGTCACGGTCACGGACGTCCTCCAGGCTGGTCGGGGGAGCGGGGGCTGAAACGGACGGGCAGCGCAGTCAGCGAGCGGTGGAAGGGGCCGGGCCGCCAGGTGAGGCCCTCGCGGGGCAGCACCGGTTCCAGGTCGGGCAGCCACTGGGTGAGCCGTTCGATCGCCTCCGTGGCGATGAGCAGCGTGGGCTGCCGGACGGGGCAGGCGTGCGGCCCCGCCGACCAGGACAGGTGGGAGGCGTCACCCGGGCGGCGGTCCTCGACGCGTTCCTCCTCGGCGGCCTGGGTGAGCGCCCCGTACGAGATCACCACGGGCACCGCGGCCCTGATCCACACGCCGTGGAAGTCGACGGGCGTGCGGGCGTAGTGGACGCCGAAGTTGGCGAGCGGCGTCTCGTGGTGCAGGACGTCCAGCACCGCCTCGGTCACGGGCCGGGCGCCGCTGGTCAGCGTCGAGTAGAAGGCGGGGTTGCCGAGGATCCTGGACAGCGCGTTGGACAGCAGGTTGGACGTCGGCTCGTAGCCCGCGCCGAGCGTGAGGAACACCTGCCAGGTGACCTCCTCGGGCGTCAGCCCCGCCGGATGGTCCAGCAGCCAGCTCGGCAGGTCCTCGCCGCGCCGGGCGGTCTTGGCCGCGATCAGCTCCAGCACGTATCCGGCGTACTCGGCCTCGCCCTCCGCGGACCGGGCGCCGCCCTCGACCACCTTGCCGATCGCGGCGTCCAGCCGGTCGCTCGCGCTGTCCGGCATCCCGAACAGGCTGTTGAACACCAGCGCCATCAGCGGCCTGGTGAACTCGCCGACCAGGTCGGCCTCGCCCCGCGGCCCGATCCGGCTCACCAGCAGGTGCACCGCCCGGTGCACCCGGGCCCGCAGGTCGTGCGGCTCCACCAGGTCGAAGGCGTCGATCAGCGAGGTGCGGTAGCGCAGGTGGGCCGCGCCGTCGGCGAACAGGGTGTTGGGCCGCCAGCGCATCATGCCGAGCACCGGCGAGTCGTCGGGGACGGTCGCCTCCCACGGCCGGGGATCGCGCGAGAACGTCTTCGTGTCGTGCAGCAGGTCCAGCGCCGCCCGCCGGTCGGTCACGACGTACGCCGGCACACCGGGCGCGAGTTCCGCCCAGCCGACCGGGCCGTGGGCGCGCAGGGCGGCGTAGTAGGGGCGGGGGTCGCGGGCGAAGCCGTCCTCCCAGAGGCGGACGGGCGCCGTGCGGGAGAAGGCCTGCTCGGCGGGGGACGGGTGGGTCACCGGTGCTCCGGGGGGTGGTGGTCGATCAGGTGCTGGACCAGCGCGAGCAGGGCGTCGACGCAGGAGTCCGCCTCCCGCGCGTCGCAGGTCACCATCGGCGTCGTGGGTTCCAGGTCCAGGGCGGCGCGCAACTGCTCGGGCGTGTGGTGGCGGGGCGCGTCCGGGAAGGTGTTGAAGGCGACCGCGTACGGCAGTCCGGACTCCTCCACCAGCCCGAGCACGTCGAAGGAGGCGTCGATCCGGCGGGCGTCGACCAGGACGAGCGCGCCGAGCGCCCCGTGGGCGATGTCGTCCCACAACGCCCGGAACCGCTCCTGGCCGGGGGTGCCGAACAGGTACAGCACGATCCCGCCCGGCAGGCTGATCCGGCCGAAGTCGATGGCGACCGTGGTGGTCGACTTGTCCCGCACCCCGGCGAGATCGTCCACCCGCGCGGACGCTTCGCTCAGCGGCTCCTCGGTGTGCAGCGGGCGGATCTCCGAGACGGACCGGATCAGGGTCGTCTTGCCCACCCCGAAGGGCCCGGTCACCAGGATCTTCACCAGGTCCCGGGCGGTGTCGGGCAGGTGGATGCCCGCACCGCCGGGCCGCTCGTCAACGGTGCTTGAGGTCGCGGAGGCCATCGGCCACTCTCTTCAGCAGGTCGGGGTCGAAGCGCCGGGCGGGCGGGATCGGCGCGCGCGCCAGCGCCAGGTCGCGGTCGATGAGGTCGGCGGCCAGCACGAGTACCGCCGAGACCGGCAGCCGCAGCAGGGCCGCGGCCTCCACCACCGTCAGCGACCCGTGCTCCAGTTCGTCCAGCAGCGCCGCCTGGGCGGCGGGCAGATCGGCCGGGGCCCGCTCACCGCTGCGGGTGAGGACCGACAGCCGCTCCAGGTGGGCGCGGCTGGGCCGCGCCACCCCGCCGGTCGACAGGTACGCGGGAACCAGGGGACGGCCGCCTCGGCGGCCGGTCATGCCGGCGCGTCGCCGTCGGCACCTCGGGCTCCGGCGGCCATCGCCTTCTCGCCCAGCCGCGCCACCTGCGAGTGGACCCGGTGGGCGAGCAGGTCCAGCCGCACTTCGGGATCGCCGTACGCGGCCACGCAGGTGCCGTGGTCCGTCGGCACGATGAGCACATAGCCGTGGTCCGACTCGATGACGACCTGCCGGATGTCGGCCCGGTCGGTGTCGGCGAACGCCGCCGCGGCGGTGCGGCAGGCGCCCTGCACCGTGCTGGTGATCGCCGCGACCCGCTCGGCCGACGGCTGCGACAGCGCGTCCGTGTAGCCCGTCACGAGCCCGTCCCGGGTGAGCAGGACGGCGGCCACGACGTGCGGCACCTCCAGGACCGGTTCGAGCACCCATGCCGTGTCCCCCGTTGCGCGGCTGCTCATCGAGCCGTTCCCCCTTCGTCGTCGTTCCGGCCGTGGCCGGTGTCGTCGGCTGCCGTTCCGGCCGTGGTCGTGGCCGGGGCACCCTCAGATACGGCTGGGACGGCCCCGGTGTTCGGAGCGGCGGCGGAACGGGCCGCCGCCGTGCCGGACTGGAGGGCGCCGAGGGCGGCGGCGGACTCCTCGGGGCGGCGGCGCGGTGCCGCCGCGGGCGCGTCGGCCGGGCCGGCGGTCCGGCTGCGGCGGCGCCGCTGGGGGAGGCCGCCGCTGTCACGCGGGCCGGGGTGGCCGGAGGCCGGGGTGGAGGCCGGGTCGACGTGTTCCGTGCCGTAGCCGTGATCGTCGCCGGGGGTGGTGGGGGTGCTCGGGGTGGTGGGAGTGCTGGGAGCGCCGGCGGCTGCGGTGGCTGCGGGGGACGTGGGGGTTGCGGTGGAGGCGGGGTGCGGTTCGTCCCGGGGGGTCGTGGCCGGCCGGGGTCCGTCGGGCGCGGTGGCCGGCGCCGACGCCTCCGGTCCGGCACCGCCGGGCGTGGTGGCCGGGGCGGGTGACGTCGGTCCGGCACCGCCGGGCGCGGTGGCCGGGGCGGGTGACGTCGGGCCGCTCGGCGTGTCCCGTGCCGGCGTCCTGCGGGTCGACCGTGGGGCGCTCGCCGCGGGTGGCAGTTCCTCCGGGTCGATCCGGGTCAGCAGGTGGCTGTCGATCAGCAGCACGGCCCGCACGCCGCCGTACGGGGACGGGGAGGACAGGTCCACGCTCAGATCGAACTGCCGGGTCAGCTGTCCGACGGCGGCGAGTCCCATGCGCGGCGGGTCGCCCAGCTCGGTCAGCAGAATCGGTTCGCTGCCGCCCACCAGCCGCTGGGCGCGGGCGCGTTCGTCCTGCGTCATGCCGAGCCCGGCGTCGTCGACGGTGACGCAGACACCGTGGTGGACGGCCTCCAGGTTGACCACGACCTCGGTGTCGGGCGCGGAGTGCCGCAGCGCGTTGTCGAGCAGTTCGGCGACGATGATGGCGACCGGCTCCACGGCGTGGGACACCAGGGCGGTGCCCGCCGGCAGGTGGTTGCCCACTTTGACGCGCTGGTAGCCCGCGAGCCGGGCCTGACCGCCCGTCACCGCGTCCACGAGGTGGGACTCCTCCCGGGCCAGCCCGACCCAGGCCCCGCACACCACCGCGGCGATCTGCGCGCGGCGCAGCGACTGCTCGTTCTCGTGGTCCAGTTCGAACAGGGTCTGCGCCAGCTCGGGGTCGTCGTAGCGCTGCTGGAGTCCGCGCAGGGCGTCCTGGAGCCGGTACAGCGCCGCCTGGATCTCCCGGGTGGCCCCGCGCATCCCGGCCTGCGCCGCCGCGTCGATCCGGGTGCGCTGCGCGGCGAGTTCGGCCTGCACCCCCGTCAGCACCTGCTCCAGCGCCGCTTCCAGGGGCGAGCCGGCCAGTTGCGGGTTCAGCGGGCCGGGCACGGCGACGTGCGGATGCGCGGCCTGCCGGGCCGCGGCGGGCACGCGCCGCGTCGCCAGATGCTCGACCTCGGCGGTGAACGCCCGTGAGGTGCCGTCGAGTTGCGCCCGCAGCGCGGCCGTCTTGGCGCGCTGCGCGGCCAGGTGCCGCCGGGAGCGCAGCAGCCCGCCGCCGAGGGCGAACGCGGACAGCGTGCCGACGGCGAGACCACCGACGACCAGGTCCGGCAAAGCGATCATCGAGTCGATTCCAGTGGGAGTCGGGCAGGGCTGGGTCCGGGGTGCTCTGGCGAGCCACCCGCAGCACAGTACACACCGTCATCGACCGGTCTCGCACGGTGGAACGCCACTTCGTTCCGAAAGTGCTCGGTGTCTGTTCGTATCTGTGGCAACTGTCGGGATTGCCGTGCGGGGGAGGGGAGTTGGCGATGCGTACGGGTCTGCCCCGCCACTCAGGAAGGGCGTGATCGGCTGGTCACCAAGCGTGACCGTGAAGGGCTGTGTGCCCGTGCGGAGGACGGGTACCCGTCCGGCGCCTGAAGAGGTCCGCTCCGCGAGAAGGAGGTCCGAATGACCAGCGAGACGGAGACCGGCGGCGTGACCGGTACGCAGGACAAGGACTACAACCTGATCTGGTACGTCGAGGCGTGCCTGAGCAACGCCCTGCGTCTGGAGAGCTACATCCAGGACGCGGAGCGCGCCAAGGACACCGAGGTCGCGGACCTGTTCCGCAAGGCCCAGGCGGACAGCCGCAAGGGTGCCGAACTGGGCAAGGGGCTGCTGCGCGCACGCCTGAACGGCGGCTGAGCACGACCGGCCCGCACGGCCCGGACCCCACCCTCCCGGCGGGGTCCGGGCCGTGTCCTGCGAGGGCGGTTCAGCCGGCGTACACCCTGCCTTCCTTCACGACGTAGTGCGCCGGCTCGGAGCAGCCGAGGGACGGCGTGAGCAGCAGGCTCACCGTCAGCGGCGCGGGCTCGCTGCTCGCGGTGGAGAACTCGCAGACGGCGCCCTTGCCGGTGAGCGGGTACCAGAACCAGCCGTCCACGCCGCCCACGGTCACCCGGTCCGACTCCTTCCAGCTGCCGCCGGACTGCGTGTAGACCTGCAGGCGCACGGAGGCGGCGTACTCGTCCTCCGGCGAACGCAGCGCGGTGAGAGTGATCTTGTAGTCGGAGCCGAGCGTGGACGAGGCGATCTGCCGCGTCTCGGGCGCGGCGGTGCCCGCGCTCGACGACCCGGCGCCGACGGCGCCCAGAGTCGCCGCCATCAGGAGGGTGAGGGCCGCGGTCGTGCCGCGGCGGGTGTGCTTGCGGATCAGGCTCATGTGTTCCCCCGTTGGAACGAGTCGAAGGGGTGGTCACCCCACGGAGGGAAAGACACCCCACGCCGGGCAGAGGTTGTACGGGATCAGAGCCGGAAAACGGTTGGCCCTCCCTGCCGTGACCGGCGCCGCCGGACCGGACCCGGCCCGCTCCGGACGGTCCTGGACGCGGTGTACGCGGCCGCGTGCGGCGGGGACCACGCCGCCCTGCTCGCGGAGATCCGGTCCGTGTGCGAGGAGGGGCCCGCCCGGCCGCCGGGCGGCTCGCGGGAGTGGTCCGCGGGACGTGACTGACCCCGCGCCTCCGGGTACCCGGGCCGTCCCGCCACGACCGGCCGGGCGGCTGCGCGCGGCGCGACCCCGGCCGGCCGCCGGTCCCGAGCCGAAGGAGCCCACGCTTATGACGGACGTATCCGGCACCGGTCCCGCTCCGGGCGACGACCGCAAGGTCCTCACCAACCGCCAGGGGCATCCGGTCTACGACAACCAGAACCAGCGCACGGTCGGCGCCCGCGGCCCGGCCACGCTGGAGAACTACCAGTTCCTGGAGAAGATCAGCCACTTCGACCGGGAGCGCATCCCCGAGCGCGTCGTACACGCCCGCGGCGTCACCGCCTACGGCCACTTCGAGGCCTACGGCACCTGGGGCGACGAGCCGATCAGCCGCTACACCCGGGCCAAGCTGTTCCAGGAGCGCGGCAAACGCACCGACGTGGCTGTCCGCTTCTCCACCGTCATCGGCGGCCGCGACTCCTCCGAGGCCGCCCGCGACCCGCGTGGATTCGCCGTCAAGTTCTACACCGAGGACGGCAACTGGGACCTCGTCGGCAACAACCTCGGCGTCTTCTTCATCCGCGACGCCATCAAGTTCCCGGACGTCATCCACGCCCTCAAGCCCGACCCGGTGACCTTCGAGCAGCAGCCGAACCGCATCTTCGACTTCATGTCGCAGACGCCCGAGGCCATGCACATGCTGGTCAACCTGTTCAGCCCGCGCGGCATCCCCGCCGACTACCGCCATATGCAGGGCTTCGGCGTCAACACCTACAAGTGGGTCAACGCCGACGGCGAGACCAAGCTGGTCAAGTACCACTGGATGCCCAAGCAGGGCGTGCGCAGCATGACCGAGGAGGACGCGGCCAACGTCCAGGCCGACACCCTCGGCCACGCCACCAAGGACCTGTACGAGGCGGTCGGGCGCGGTGAGTACCCCGAGTGGGAGCTGCTCGTCCAGCTGATGGACGACCACGACCACCCGGAGCTCGACTTCGATCCGCTGGACGACACCAAGACCTGGCCCGAGCAGGACTTCCCGCCGAAGCCGGTGGGCCGGATGGTGCTCGACCGCATGCCGAAGGACTTCTTCGCCGAGAACGAGCAGATCTCCTTCGGCACCGGCGTCCTCGTCGACGGCCTGGACTTCTCCGACGACAAGATGCTCGTCGGCCGGACCTTCTCCTACAGCGACACCCAGCGCTACCGGGTCGGCCCGAACTACCTCCAGCTGCCCGTCAACCAGGCCAAGAACGCCGACGTGCGCACCAACCAGCGCGACGGCCAGATGGCGTACCACCAGGACGGCGGCGGAGAGAACCCGCAGGTCAACTACGAGCCGTCGATCACCGGCGGCCTGCGCGAGGCCGCGTACCCGACCCACGACGAGCAGGGCCCCGAGATCACCGGCCGACTCACCCGCAAGCGCATCCCCCGCACCAACGACTACCTCCAGGCCGGTCAGCGCTACCTGCTGATGGAGGACTGGGAGCGCGACGACCTGGTGAAGAACTTCATCGGTCAACTGTCCCAGTGCGACCGGGCCATCCAGGAACGCATGGTGTGGCACTTCCTGCTGGTCGAGAACGACCTCGGCCTGCGGGTCGGCGAAGGACTCGGCATCGGCCCGGAAGATGTGGCCGGTCTGGAGCCGCTGGCGAGCCAGGACCTGACGGACGAGGACCGCGAACGCCTGTCCAGGCTGGGCAAGAACCAGCCGCGGGACGTCGAGGGCCTCACCATGACCCACTGCGTCCCCGACGAGCGGCACGTCGTCACGCGCTGACCGCTCATCCCGCCAGGGCCGAACGGGCCACCGCGAGGGCCTGTTCCGCGTAACCCCGGCCGAACAGCACGGCGTGCACCAGCAGCGGGAACAGCTGGTGCACGCCGACGCGGTCCCGCCAGCCGTCGGCGAGCGGCGCCTCCTCCTGGTAGCCGGCCAGCACCGCCTCCAGGTGCGGGCAGCCGAACAGGTGCAGCATCGCCAGGTCCGTCTCGCGGTGCCCGCCGTGCGCGGCCGGGTCGATCAGCCAGACGTGCCCGTCGGCCGCCCACAGCACATTGCCGCTCCACAGGTCGCCGTGCAGCCGCGCCGGCGGCTCGGCGGGCCCCGCGAGGCCGGGCAGATGTTCGCACAGGCGTTCCACATCGGTCGCCTCGCCGGGGCGTACGGTGCCCTGGTCGACGGCGCGCCGCAGATAGGGCAGCACGCGCTGCTCGGCGTACCAGCGCGGCCAGTCGGTGCCGGGCTCGTTGCGCATCGGGGCGAGCCCGATGTACGCGTCCGCCGGCCCGTCCGGCGGCGGCGCGCCGAACGCGGGCGCCCCGGCGGCGTGCAGGGCGGCCAGGTCCCGGCCGAAGCGGACCGCCGCCTCCCGGCTCGGCCGCCCGTCCGGCACCCGGTCGATGACCAGCCAGCCCTCGTCGTGCCCGTGCACGGCCGGCAGCCGCACGGACCCGGCCCCGGCCAGCCACCGCAGTCCGGCCGCCTCGGCCCGTGTCGCCCCGGGCTCGCCGGACCGTTTGACGACCACCATGCGCCCGTCGTCGAGGGTGACCTCGGCGAGGCTCCCGGACAGGGGCCGTTCCGCTTCGACAGCCCGCCCGGTGAACCGGACCGCGACATCCGTGGGGGCCGTCATCCGTACTCCTCCTGAACTCCGAGCCTGATCGGCACCCAGCGTACGACCGCGGCCGACCGGTCACGCGGGACGGTGAAATCCCGCCGCCCGCCGACAGAACCGGCCGCCGCCGGGGGAGCAGTCGGGTCATGACGAGTTCACCGTTCCAGCGCACCATCGCCCTGCCCGCCCCCGTGTGCGAACAGGCCGCACAGCACCTGGAGCAGGCCGCGCGCCGGGCCATCGACGGCGCCGCGATCCCGCTGAAGGCGTTCCGCGGGGCCGCCGACAGCGACTTCATCCTCCCCCTGTCGGTGGTCGAGCAGGCGGCCGGCTGCCTGCTGGTCCTCGCCACCGAGACCGCGCAGACCGTACGCCCCTCCGCGCTGCGCGCCACCATCAGCGTCGCGCTGCGGCTGCGGGACGCCGTCGAGCTGGCCCACCAGCCCGCGCTCAGCAGCAGGTTCTGGTGAGCCCGGGCCGCCCGGCCAGGCCTCGGGGCGGTCTCAGGCCTCGCGGAAGGCGACCCCGACCTGCCTGCGGCGCAGTTCCTCCAGCGTGGCCTGCTGCCGGCCGGCCCGTGCGATGAGCTCGTCGAGCTGCCGCGCGTCGAGACGTTGGTCCGTGGCGGACAGATCACGGAGCGTCTGCCAGACGGCCGCCTTGCCCTCCACCCCCAGCCGCAGCGCCTCCAGCTCCCACAGCGTGCTCAGCGGGGACCGTCGCACCAGGCTGCCGTTGCTCTTCAGCCGCCCCACCTGCTCGACCGCCCGGCCCGCGTAGACCTTGTAGCGGCGCACCGGGACGTCGAGCCGCCGCATGACGCCGAGCAGGCTCGCCCGGTCCTCGGCGATCTCGTCGGCGACCGGGGCCAGCGCGTCGGCCAGTGGCGTGCCCCGGCACGAGCGCAGCAGGTAGCGGACCCGCGCGGTACCGGCGGTGGCACCGGCGAGATGGTCGTTGAGGTAGATGCCCAGCAGGGACATGTCCGTGGCCGGGGCACGCTGGGCGCCCGGCGCACCCGTTCGCTGTTCCGTCATGACGCTGCTCCTGTCGTCGTACTCCGGCCCTGCTCCACGGCCACCCTCGTGGTGACGCGCACGACGCAGGGGCTGCGGGGTGTCGAGCCGGACCCGAACCGCACGGGAGGCTCGACCGGGGCGAGGGCACCGAGGCTCTCGCCGTCGTGGCGGACAGTGGCCGAGACGACCGGGTGCAGGTCCCGGGCGCCGTACCACTGGTGCCGGCCGGCCCGGGCGCTGCCGTGGGTGCGCGCGCCCAGCAGCAGCCGGGCGGGCCGGTCCCACAGCGCGATCCAGCCCGGGCGGGTGGCGAGCCGCCCCGGCACCGCCCGCAGCGCGAGGCCTGTCAGATTCCTCCGGCCGGTGCTGAAGCGCAGGTCGAGCGGCGGTGCGGAGACCGTCCAGGACCGGCCGGTGATCCGCACCCGGACCGGCACCACGCGGACCTCGTCGAAGACGTACGTGCCGGCGACGAAGTCTGCCGTCTCCCGCGAGGGCGCCAGCAGCAGCCGCCACCCGTCGGCCCCTTCGACCATCACGTCGCTGAACGGCCCGAACGGCGACCTCGCCCAGTGCCCGAGCACCACACGGGTGCCGGAGGCCGTGCCGATCCCCGCGATCCAGCCGTCGAAGCGCGGCGAACGCCCCGGCGACGGGGTCCGACCAGCGGGTTCGGGTCCGTGGGAGAGCACGCGGGCCGGGTGCCCGGCCCGTCCGGCACGAAACGGGACCGGCGTCCCCGTGCGTGCGGCCCGGCGTGATGTGGCCGAGGCCACGTCACGGACGAGGTCCCGATCACGCCCGGGCACGGGAAGCGGCGGTTACCGTCTACGACCAGAATTCCCGCTCCCCTCCTTCGGACGGCCCGGCAGTGCAAGCAGATCTCTCCCCTGTCATCGCGGCGACCGCCCAGTGGCTGACCCGCGCCTTCCCCGCCTCCGGCGGCGCACTGGCCTCCGCCCTGTGCGAGGTGCAGGCCCGGCAGGCCGTGACGGTCGCGGCGTGGCTCAGGTACCCGACGGCGATGGACGCCGCCCTGCTCGGCATGGCGGGCCCCGGCGGCTCCGCGCGGCTCGACTGGGTCACGGGCGCCGACGCTGGCCTGGGCGAAGACGTGGACGCGCACCCCTGGCGCACCTGGGTGGACGAGGTCGTCGCGAGCTGGGCGGCCAGTCTGCTCACCGACCCGGAGCTTGCCTCGCTGGCGGTGGCGGCGCTCGACGGGAACGGCCAGGGCACCGGTGCGTCCGCCGAGTTCCGCCGCCTCGTAGCCCCCGACGACCGCGACCGCAGCGCCGCCGCCCTGCTGCGCCACCCGGACCTGCTCGCGCCCGTGGCCGCCCTGCACCACTCCCAGCTCCTCGACCGCCTGAACCCGGGCCGCACGCTGATCGCCTGACGCGGACCGCCCGAGCCGCCCCGCGGGTGGCCGCGCCTCCCCGTCGCCGGCTGGACGGCCGCCTCCGCTCCCTGCCTTCCCCTCTCCCCCCTGCGACCTGCGCGAACAAGGGGCCGCCCGCAGCCCTTCACCCTCCGTCACTCACCGGTTTGCCGTACGCGACCGTGCCCCGCCCGCAGGGTCGGCGGACGCTGATCGTGGGCTCGACGGCCTCCGGCCACCCTCCGACGGCCGTCGCGCCGGGCAGTGACGCCGCTGACGGAGGAGAGACCCCCATGACCATCGCCCTCTCACGGAGCTGGGAGCACGCCGTCGTCACCGGCGGCGCCGGGTTCGTCGGCTCCCACCTGTGCGCCGCCCTGCTGGACGCGGGCGCGACCGTCACCTGCGTGGACGACTTCAGCACCGGCCGGCCCGAGAACATCACGCCCCTGCTCGAACGGCCCGGCTTCACGCTGGTGCAGGCCAACGTCGCCGAGGGGCTGCGGGTCAAGCGCCCGCCGGACCTCGTCCTGCACTTCGCCTCCCCGGCGTCCCCGGCCGACTACCTGCGCCTGCCGCTGCACACCATGGAGACGGGCAGCCTCGGCACCCGCAACGCCCTCGAACTCGCGCACTCCTCCCGGGCCCGCTTCGTCCTGGCCTCGACCTCCGAGGTCTACGGCGACCCGCAGCAGAACCCCCAGGACGAGCGCTACTGGGGCAACGTCAACCCCGTCGGACCGCGCAGCGTCTACGACGAGGCCAAGCGCTTCGGCGAGGCGCTGACCACCGCGCACGCCGAGACCCACGGCACCGACACCTGCATCGTGCGGCTGTTCAACACCTACGGCCCCCGGATGCGCGGCCACGACGGACGCGCCGTGCCGACCTTCGTACGGCAGGCCCTGGCAGGCGAGCCCCTCACCGTCACCGGCGACGGCCGCCAGACCCGCTCGCTGTGCTACGTCGACGACACCGTCCGCGGCATCCTCGCGGCGGCCGCCCACGGCATGCGCGGCCCCGTCAACATCGGCAACCCCACCGAGATCACCATGCTCGACCTCGCCCGGCTGGTCGTCGAACTCGCCGGGTCCCCCTCGGACATCCGCTTCATCGAACGCCCGGTGGACGACCCGGCCGTGCGCTGCCCGGACATCACGCTCGCCCGCGACAAGCTCGGCTGGGAACCGCAGGTGCGCGCCGAGGAAGGGCTGCGGCGCACGATCGCCTGGTTCCGCGAGGACGAAACCGAGGACTGAGCCGGCCGGGCCCGCCCCCACCGCCGCGCCCGGCCCTCCTCCCTCCGTCCGGAGGACCGCCACAGAACATCGTTCCCGAAGCACGCCGAAAGGCCGGCCACCCCCATGCGCATCCTCGGAATCAACGCCCTCTTCCACGATCCCGCCGCCGCCCTGGTGATCGACGGGCGGACCGTCGCCGCCGCCGAGGAGGAGCGGTTCTCCCGGCGCAAGCACGGCAAGCGGCCCCTGCCGTTCTCCGCCTGGGAGCTGCCCGAGAAGGCCGCCGCCTGGTGCCTGAAGCGGGCCGGGCTGCGCCCGCAGGACCTCGACGCCGTCACCTACTCCTTCGACCCGGCGCTCGCCCGGCCCGCCGCGGACATGGGCCTGGACGACCCCTGGGACCACCTGCGGCTCACCTACGCCCGCGAGGCGCCCGGCTTCCTGCGCACGGCCCTGCCCGGGCTCGCCCCCGGCATCGTCCGCTTCGTACCGCACCACATGGCGCACGCCGCCTCCAGCGCCTTCGCCGCACCGGACGCCGGGAACTCCTCCGTCCTGGTCCTGGACGGCCGCGGCGAGCGCGCCTCCCACCTGGCCGCCCGCCGCGTCGGGGACCGGCTGGAGGCCCTGCACGCCCAGGAACTCCCGCACTCGCTCGGCCTGGTCTACGAGGAACTCACCGGACACCTCGGCTTCCTGCGCTCCTCCGACGAGTTCAAGGTGATGGCCCTCGCCTCGCACGGCAGACCGCGCATGCTCGCCGAACTGCGCCGCCACGTGTACCCCACCGGCGACGGCGGCTTCCACGCCACCGGCGTGCCCTGGCCCGAGCTGTGCGCGCCGCGCGGGCCCGACGAGCCCTGGACGCAGGACCACGCCGACGTCGCCGCCAGCGCCCAGGCCGTGCTGGAGGAGACCCTGCTCGACCTGGTGCGCTGGCTGCACGGCCGCACCCACGACAGCGTGCTCACCCTCGCCGGGGGCGTCGCCCTCAACTGCGTCGCCAACTCCCGCATCGCCCGCGAGGGCCCCTTCGCCCGCGTGTGGGTGCAGCCCGCCGCCGGTGACGCCGGCACCGCCCTGGGCGGCGCCCTGCTGCTGTCCGCAGGCGAGGGCGACGAACCCGAGCCCATGACCGGCGCCGACCTCGGCCGGGACTGGTCCGACGCGGAACTCGGCGCCTGGCTGAAGACCGCGGCCGTCCCCTTCGAACGGCCCCCGGACATCGCCGGGACGGTCGCCCGGGCCCTCGCGGACAACGCGATCGTCGCCTGGTTCCAGGGCCGCTCCGAGTACGGCCCGCGCGCCCTCGGCCACCGCTCCCTGCTGGCCCACCCCGGGCACGCGGGCAACCTGGAACGGCTCAACGACGTCAAGGGCCGCGAGCAGTTCCGGCCCGTCGCCCCGATGGTCCTCGCCGACCGCGCCGCCGAGATCTTCGACGGTCCGCTGCCCAGCCCCTACATGCTGTTCGTGCACGACGTCGCCCCGGCATGGCGGGAGCGGATCCCCGCCGTCGTGCACGTCGACGGCACCGCCCGCATCCAGACCGTCGACCCGGCCCGCGAACCCCTGGTCGCCCGGATGCTCGGCGAGTTCGAGCGGCTCACCGGACTGCCCGTGGTCGTCAACACCAGCCTCAACACGGCCGGCCGGCCCATGGTCGACGACCCGCGCGACGCCCTGGAGTGCTTCGGCTCCTCGCCCGTCGACCTGCTGGCCATCGGCCCGTACGCGATCCGGCGCGGCGACCTCTTCCGTACCGACTTCCGCGGCGACGACGCCGGAGGCCTGCGATGACCGACACCGACGCCCTCGCCCCGGACGCCGAGTACGCCGTCGTCATCCCCACCCTCGGCCGGCCCAGCCTGCGCACCTGCCTGCACGCCCTCGCCGAGGCGGCCGGGCCCGGGCCGGTCCGGGTGGTCCTCGTCGACGACCGTCCCGACCGGTCCCGTACGTTCCTCACCGCCGATGTGCCGCCGTCCCTGCGCTTGCGCACCCTCGTCGTACCCGGCGGCGCGCGCGGACCCGCCGCGGCCCGCAACCTCGGCTGGCGGGCGGCCGGAGACGTGCCCTGGATCGTCTTCCTCGACGACGACGTCGTCCCCGGACCCACCTGGGCCGACGACCTGACCCTCGACCTGGCCGCGGCCACGGACCGGACCGCAGGCATCACCGCCCGGATCGAGGTCCCCCTGCCCCCCGACCGCCGCCCGACCGACTGGGAGCGCAACACGGCCGGGCTCGCCACCGCCCACTGGATCACCGCCGACATGGCGTACCGCCGGGCGGCACTGGTGGCCGTCGGCGGCTTCGACGAACGCTTCCGCCGGGCCTTCCGGGAGGACGCCGACCTCGCCCTGCGCCTGCTCGACGCCGGCTGGACCCTCACCGGCGGCCGGCGCACCACCACCCACCCCGTACGGCCGGCCGGGCGCTGGATCTCCGTCCGGCTCCAGGCAGGCAACGCCGACGACGTGCTGATGACCCGGCTGCACGGCCGCCACTGGTGGCGCCGGGCGGAAGCGTCCCGCGGGCGCCTGCCCGTGCACCTGGCGGTGACCGGGGCGGGGGTGACGGCGCTCGGCTGCGCCCTGCTCGGCCGGCACCGGCCGGCCGCGGCCTGCGCCGCCGCGTGGCTGACCGGCACCGCCGAGTTCGCCCTGGCCCGGATCCTGCCCGGGCCGCGCACCCGGGACGAGGTGCTCACCATGGCCCTGACCAGCGTGCTCGTCCCGCCCGCCGCGACCTGGCACTGGCTGCGCGGGCAGCTGGCGCACCGTACCGCCCGGCCGCACACCCCCTTCGCGACGGGGGAGCCGGCACCCGCGCCCCGCCCGGCCGTCAGGGAACGGCTGCGATCATGACCCGCCCCTGGCTGCTCTCCACGACGCACGAACCGGCCGACGCGCGCCCGCCCCGGCCCGGCCGCGCGCTCCCCGCGGCCGTCCTCTTCGACCGCGACGGCACGCTCGTCGCCGACGTCCCCTACAACGGGGACCCCTCGCGGGTCGCGCTCATGCCGGGCGCCCGGGGGGCCGTCGACGCCGTGCGCGCCGCCGGAGTGCCCGTCGGTGTCGTGACCAACCAGTCGGGTCTGGCCCGGGGCCTGCTGACCCGCCGCCAGGTCGAGGACGTGCGCCTGCGGGTGGAGGAGCTGCTCGGGCCGTTCGCCGTGTGGGCCGTGTGCCCGCACGGGCCGGGGGAGGGCTGCGGCTGCCGCAAACCGGCCCCCGGCCTGGTGCTGGCCGCCTGCCGCAGCCTCGGCGTGCCGCCCGAACACACCGTCGTCATCGGCGACATCGGGGCCGACGTGGCGGCCGCCCGGGCCGCGGGGGCCCGCGGTGTCCTCGTTCCCACGGCGGCCACCCGGCCCGCCGAGGTCGCGGAGTGCGGCACCACGGCAGCGGACCTGCCGGAGGCGGTACGCCTCGCCCTCACCCCGGCCGTGCCGGCGGGGGAGGTGCGATGACCCCCTCCCGGTTCCGCCGCCCCCGCACCCTCGTCGTCCGCCTCGACAGCGCCGGTGACGTCCTCCTGGCCGGGCCCGCCGTACGGGCCGTCGCGGCCGGGTCCTCCTACACCGCGCTGCTGTGCGGGCCGCAGGGCGCCGCCGCGGGCCGGATGCTGCCCGGCGTGGACGACGTGCTGACGTACGACGCCCCCTGGGTCGGGCTGGAGCCGCCGCCGATCACCCGGACGGCCACCCGGCGGCTGATGGAGACGCTCACGGCGGGCCGCTTCGACCGGGCGCTCGTGCTCGTGTCGTACCACCAGAGCCCGCTGCCGGCCGCCCTGCTGCTGAAGCTCGCCGGGATCGGTCGGACCGCCGCCGACAGCGAGGACTACCCGGGCGCGCTCCTCGACCTGCGGCACCGCAGACTCCCGCACCGGCACGAGGCCCTGGCCGCCCTCGACCTGGCCCGCGCCGCGGGCTTCGCGCTGCCGCCCGGCGACGACGGCAGGCTCCGCGTCACCCCGCCGCCCCCCACCACCGGCCTCACCGGCCCCGAGCCGTACATCGTCGTGCACCCCGGCGCCGCCGTGCCCGCGCGGGCGTGGAGCCCCGGGCGGGCGGCACGTGCCGTGGCCGCGCTGTCCGCCGAGGGCCACCGCGTCGTCGTCACCGGCGGCCGCGCCGAACGGGAGCTGACCGCCCGGGTCGCCGGCCGGCACGCACTCGACCTCGGCGGCGCCACCGGCCTGCCCCAGCTCGCCGGAGTCCTGGCCGGAGCGCGGGTCGTGGTGGCCGGGAACACCGGCCCGGCGCATCTCGCCGCCGCCGTCGGCACGCCCGTCGTCAGCCTCTTCGCGCCGGTCGTGCCGGCCGAGCGCTGGGCCCCCTACGGCGTCCCGCACGTCCTGCTCGGCGACCCGCACGCCGCGTGCGCGGACACCAGGGCACGCCACTGCCCGGTCCCCGGACACCCCTGCCTCGACGCGATCGGCGACGCCGAGGTGCTCGCGGCCGTGGCCGCCCTCACGGACGACCCCGCGGACCAGGGAGAACACACGGAGCGAGGAGCGACCGTATGAACATCCTGCTGTGGCACGTGCACGGCTCCTGGACGACCGCGTTCGTCCAGGGCCCGCACACCTACCTCGTCCCCGTCACCCCGGGCCGCGACCCGGACGGCCTCGGACGGGCCCGCACCTTCTCCTGGCCCGCCACGGTCCGCGAGGCCACCCCCGAGGAACTCCGCGACACACCCGTCGACCTGGTGCTGCTGCAACGCCCGCACGAGATCGAGCTGGCCGAGCGGTGGCTCGGCGGGCGACGCCCCGGCCGCGACGTGCCCGCGCTGTACCTGGAGCACAACGCGCCCGACGGCGCCGTACCGGACACCCGCCACCCGTGCGCCGACCGCACCGATCTGACGATCGTGCACGTCACCCACTTCAACCGGCTCTTCTGGGACTGCGGCACCACCCGCACCGAGGTCGTCGAGCACGGCATCGTCGACCCGGGCCACCGCTACACCGGCCGGCTCGCCCGCGCCGCCGTCGTCGTCAACGAACCCGTGCGGCGCGCCCGGTACACCGGCACGGACCTGCTGCCCGCCCTGGCCGAGGCGGTGCCGCTCGACGTGTTCGGCATGGGCACCGAAGGCCTGGCCGGACACCTCGGCCTGCCACCCGACCGCTGCCGCACCGCCGACCTGGCCCAGAGCGACCTGCACACGGCCCTGGCCGAACGCCGCATGTACCTGCACCCGGTGCGCTGGACCTCCCTCGGCCTGTCCCTGCTGGAGGCCATGCACCTCGGCCTGCCCGTGCTGGCGCTCGCCACCACCGGAGCCGTCGAGGCCGTCCCGCCCGGCGCGGGCACCCTCTCCACCCGCCCCGACGTCCTCACCCGCACCGCCCGCCGCTACCTCCACGAACCCGAGGCCGCGGCCGCGGACGGCGCCCGGGCCCGGCAGGCGGCCCTCGAACGCTACGGGCTCAAGCGCTTCCTGGCCGACTGGGAGCGCCTGATCACGGAGGTGTGCTCATGACCCCGTCCCTCAGCCCCTTCCCCGCCGGACCGCTCGGCGGCGACCCCCTCGACCCGGGCGTCCTCGCGATCGCCCTCGTCTCGGAGCACGCGAGCCCCCTCGCCGCGCTCGGCGGGGTCGACGCGGGCGGACAGAACGTCCACGTCGCCTGCCTCGCCGGCGCCCTCGCCGACCGGGGCCACCGCGTCACCGTCTACACCCGCCGCGACGCCTCCGACCTGCCCTGCCGGGTGGAGCTGCGCGACGGCGTCGAGGTGCACCACGTGCCCGCCGGGCCCGCCGAGCCGCTCCCCAAGGACGCGCTGCTGCCCTACATGGGCGAGTTCGGCCGCTACCTGGCCCGCAGCTGGCGCACCAGGGCCCCCGACCTCGTCCACTCGCACTACTGGATGTCCGGCCTGGCCGCCCTGCGTGCCACCCGCGAGCGGGGCCTGCCCCTGCTGCACACGTACCACGCCCTCGGCACGGTGAAGAAGCGGCACCAGCGGCTCGCCGACACCAGCCCGCCGGAGCGGATCCCCGGCGAGACCGAGATCGGGCTGGGCTGCGACCGCGTCATCGCCACCTGCCGCGACGAGACCGTCGAACTGGCCCGCATGGGCATCCCCCCGCACAAGGTCGGCATCGTCCCGTGCGGCGTCGACACCGACCGGTTCACCCCCAAGGGCCCGGCCGCGCCCCGCGGCCCCCTCCCGCACCGGCTGCTCCAGCTGGGCCGGCTCGTGCCGCGCAAGGGCGCCGCCGTCACCGTCACCGCGCTGGCCCGGCTGCCCGGCACCGAGCTGGTCGTGGTCGGCGGGCCGCCCGCCGACCGGCTCGACGACGACCCGGAGGTGCGCCGGCTGCGCGGCATCGCCCGGGACGCCGGCGTCGCCGACCGGGTCCGCTTCACCGGCGCCGTGCCCAGCGAGCAGGTGCCCGCGCTGCTGCGCTCCGCCGACCTGGTGGTCTGCCCCGCCGACTACGAGCCCTTCGGCATCGTCCCGCTGGAGGCCATGGCCTGCGGCGTGCCCGTCGTGGCCAGCGCGGTCGGCGGGCAGCTCGACACCGTCGCCGACCCGGGCACCGGACGGCTGGTGCCGCCCCGCGACCCCGAGGCCCTGGCCCGCGCCGTCGCCGGACTGCTCGCCGACCCGGCGGCCCGTGCGGCGTGCGGCGCGGCCGGCCGCCGCCGCGTCCTGAGCCGCTACGGCTGGGGCCAGGTCGCCGCCGCCACCGAGGCGGCCTACTGCGAGGTCCTCGACGCCGAGCCCGCCGCGACCGGCGCCGGCTGAACCGGCCCGCGCCCCCGCCCAGAGCCCGAAGGAGGTGTGGGCCCGCCGCCCCGGCGGCGGCACGCCCGATCCGCATGGACGAACACCCCGCACACCCCGCCCTCGACGCCGCGCGTCGGCACTGCGAGTCACTGGAGGAGGCCCTCGGCCGGTTCCGCCGGCACGGCCTGGACCGGATCGCGGACTGGGGCGGCCGGCTCGCCGACGTCCTCTCCGGCGGCGGCCGGCTGCTCGCCGCGGGCAACGGCGGCAGCGCCGCCCAGGCCCAGCACCTCACCGCCGAGCTGGTCGGCCGCTACCGCCAGGAGCGCCGCGCCTACTCCGCGCTCGCCCTGCACGCCGAGACGTCCAGCGTGACCGCCATCGGCAACGACTACGGCTTCGACCACGTCTACGCCCGCCAGGTCACCGCCCACGGCCGCCCCGGCGACATCCTGATGCTGCTGTCCACCTCCGGCCGCAGCGCCAACCTCATCGCGGCGGCCGTCACCGCCCGGCAGGCCGGGCTGCGCGTGTGGGCGCTCACCGGACGTGGTCCGAACCCCCTGGCGGAAGCCGCCCACGAGGCCCTGTGCGTCGACGCGGACAGCTCCGCGAACGTCCAGGAGACCCATCTCGTCGCCGTCCACCTGCTCTGCGAATGCTTCGACACGGCCGTGTCCACACCCCTCGCACGCCGCACGGTCCTCACCCACGGGAGCACGTCATGACCGGGCCGAAACCGCTCGCCGTCGTCGGGGACGTCCTCCTCGACGAGGACATCGAAGGCGTCTCCACCCGGCTCTCCCCGGACGCCCCCGCCCCCGTCGTCGACGTCACCGGCGACCGGCGCCACCCCGGAGGAGCCGGACTGGCCGCCGCCCTCGCCGCCCGCGGCGGCCGCGACGTGGTCCTGGTGACCGCACTCGGCGACGACGACGCCAGCGAGGCGGTACGACGTGACCTGCGCGGCCGGGTCCGGCTGCTGGAGATCCCGCTGAACGGCACCCTGCCCGTCAAGACCCGGGTCCTGGCGGGCGGCCGGCCCGTCGTGCGCATCGACCGGGGCGGCGGCACCCCCGGCGAACCCGACGACGCCGTCCGCGCGGCACTCGCCGACGCGCACGCCGTCCTGGTCGCCGACTACGGCCGCCACACCGCGGGCGCCCTGCGGCCGTACCTCGAGGACATCGCCCGCCGCACCCCCCTGGTGTGGGACCCGCACCCCCAGGGCGACCCGCCCGTGCCCGGAGCGCGGCTGGTCACCCCCAACGCGGCGGAGGCACACGCCCTGCACCCCGGCTCCGGAGGAACGTCGCTGGGCGCGTACGCCGAGCGCGGGGCGCGGCTCGCGGAGCGCTGGCGCGCGGCGGGCGTGGCCATCACCCTCGGCGACCGCGGAGTGCTGCTGGCCCGGCCCGGCGCCGGCACGCCGATGCTGGTCCCCGTGCCCTACCGGGCCGCCGGGGACCCGTGCGGCGCGGGCGACTGCTTCGCCGCGACGACGGCGGCCGCCCTGGCCGACGGCCTGCTCCCCGAGGAGGCGCTGCAACGGGCCGTGGCCGAGGCCGCCGCGTTCGTCGCGGCGGGCGGCGCGGGCAACCCCGACCTGTGGCGGACCCCGCCGGCACCCGGCCCCGCGGACGACCCGGCGACCGACGCGTTCGGACTCGCGGAGAGCGTCCGGGCCCGCGGCGGCACCGTGGTCGCCACCGGCGGCTGCTTCGACCTGGTGCACGCCGGGCACGTCGGCCTGCTGGAGAGCGCCCGGCGCATCGGCGACTGCCTCATCGTGTGCCTGAACTCCGACGCGTCCGTCACGCGCCGCAAGGGCCCGGGGCGCCCGCTCAACCCGGCGGCGGACCGGGCCAGGGTCCTCGCCGCCCTCGGCAGCGTCGACGCGGTCGTGGTCTTCGAGGAGGACACCCCGGAGGCGGTCCTGGCGCGCCTGCGCCCCGATGTGTGGGTCAAGGGCGGCGACTACTCCGTCCAGGACCTGCCCGAGGCGGAGGTCCTGCGGAGCTGGGGCGGGCAGGCGGTGGTCCTGCCGTACCTCGACGGCCGCTCCACGACCCTGCTGACCCGCAGGGCGGCGAAGGCGGTGGCAGGGGCGCTCAGGCCGTCGGGGTCCTGACAGGAGCCCCCGGTGGGGCCCCTCAGGCCGCCTTGCTCAGGGCCGGTACGTCGCCCTCCTCCGTGCGGAGCAGCACCGGGGCCGCGGCCCTGCGCTGCCGCAGCAGCCAGCCCGCCCCGATCGCACCCGCGATGAGCAGCCCGCCGGTGACCAGGGCACCGCGGGCCCCGGCCAGTTCCATGAGCAGGCCGAGCGCGGGCGGACCGCCCAGGCTCCACACCGTGCCGATGCTGCCCCACACGCCCAGCACGCGTCCGCGCAGGTGGGCGGGCGGGTCGGTCTGCAGGACGGCCGTACCGGCGGTGTCGGAGACGGACTCCACCACGGCCATCGGCAGCACCAGCGCGATCAGTACGACCAGCGACGGCGACAGCCCGGCCACCACCTGGAGCAGCCCACCGGCCGCCGCCAGCGCGCCCACCAGCCGCACCGACGGCCGGCGCAGCCGGGCGCCGAGCACCGCGCCGAGGATCCCGCCGATCGCCAGCACGGTCGACACCGTGCCGAAGGAACCGGCGCCACCCGCGAGGGGCCCGGTGACGAGCACGGCGAGGGTGAGCCCGTAGTTGCGGCCGAACACCGCGCTGATCCCGGTCACGCCGGCGAGCGCGACCAGCCGCGACCGGCGCGCGAAGAAGGCCAGCCCCTCGCGCACGCTCATCTCGGAGCCGGTGCGCTTGCCGGGTGCGGCGACGTGCCGGACCGCCCCGGCCGCCGGGCGCAGGAACGGGATGACCGACGCCACGAACAGGAACGACAGCCCGTTGGCGAAGTACGCGGCGGAGGTGCCGAGGAACCCGACCGCGACACCGGCGAGCGCCGCGCCCACGAGCCGGCCCGCCTGGTGCACCAGCGCCCCGACCCCGATGGCCGAGGGCACGTCCTCCGCCGGGACCAGGTCGTTGCCGAGCAGCGCGCACGCCGGGTTGTCGACGGTCGCGACGACACCGGTGACGGCGGCCAGGACCATCAGCGAGGTCATGTCGAGCCGGTCCAGCGCCACGAGGACGGCCGTGGTGAACGCGATCGCGCCGAGCAGGGCCTGGCTCACGGCGGCCGTCAGCTTCCGGGGCCACCGGTCGACGGCCGCACCGCCCAGGACGCTCATCAGCAGGGCGGGGGCGGCCTGCACGGACATGGACAGGCCGGTCGCGGCGGCGGACCCGGTGATCTGCAGGACCAGCAGGTTCTGCACCGTGAGCTGCATCCACGTACCGGCGTTGGACACGAAGTTCGCGACGGACCACCAGCGCATGCTGCGGTACCTCAGCGACCGCCAGGGCGAGCGCGAGGCGGGCTGGGCAGGGGAGGGCGACGAAGACACAGTGCGGTACTCGCAAGACGAGTCGGAGGACTCAGCAGGAGGAGGGGCGAGGAGAACGAGAGGCACCGGCTGCGCTGCGCGGTGGCTCCCCTCGCCGGGTACGGCGCCGACCATCGTGACAGAGGGGCACCCCGAGTCGTTTCCGTCCACACCTCGTCCACGACTCCCGCACATCCCAAAGGCCCACGGCTCCGGGGACTTTGGGGCCGTGAGTGTGGTTGATCACAGTCGTCGATCATGGCCGTCGTCACGTGACGGCGACCACAGAGCGTCGCGTGACGACGGCCACAGAACACGGAGAAGGGCCCGTCCCCGAGGCGACGGGCCCTCATCTCACGCTGTGACGGTGGTTACTCGAACTTCCCCCGGCCGCTCAGCGCGTCGCGCAACCGGTCGACCATGCCGGTGCCGGGCGCCAGGAGCTTGTTCGCCGGAGGCTTGTCGGGAGCCGCCGGATGGGGCCGGGTCGGGGCGGTCTTCTTCGCCGTGCGGACCTTGTCGCCCAGCTCGTTGAGCGTGTCCATCGGACAGGCCTGCCGCAGCCGCGGGAAGAGGTTCCCCTCCTCGTCCGCGATGTGCGAGCGGATCTCGCTCATCAGCATGCCCATCAGCCGGTCGAAGTCGGCGTCGCCCGCGTCGCAGCCCTCCAGGTCCTTCATGATCCGCTCGGCCGTGGCGTGGTCCTGGAGCTCCTGGTCGGCCAGGGCGTCGCCGCCCGCCACGTGCTCGCGCACGGCCGGATAGAGGTAGGCCTCCTCGGCCACCGAGTGCCGCACCAGCTCCATCGTGACCTGGTCCGCGTACACCTTGCGGTCCTGGTGACCGGACGGCAGCGCCTCGATCCTGCCGAACATCTCCTCGACCTCGCGGTGATCGGTCACCAGCTCGTCGATGACGTTTCCTCCGTGTCCCATGTCCTTCACCTCCAGCCCCCGGGTCCCCCGGGCCCCCAGGGGCTAACGCGCGGTCGGTCCGTACGAGCCCGCCGGGGGTCAGGCGGGGAGCTTGGCGCGGACCCGCGCGGCCGCGGCGGCCGGACGCGCGGTGGTGCGGACGGAACGCCGCACCAGGCCCGCGTCACGCCGCAGGCCGCGGGCGGCGTGCGTGCCGCGCCACAGCACCGAGGGGCGGGCGCCGGTGTCGTCGGCGGCGATCAGCAGCCCGCCGAGCATGGACATGTTCTTGAAGAAGTGGATGCGCTGCTGGGCCCGCTCCGAGGGGTCCTCCGCCTCCCAGAAGCGGTGCCCCGCCAGCGTCGTGGGCACCAGCGTCGCCGCGATGGCGAGCGCGGCCGGGCGCGGCATGCGTCCGGTGGCCAGCATCAGGCCCGCCACCACCTGCACGGCGCCGTTCAGCCGTACGACCTGCTCGGTGCGGTCCGGCAGCGCCGAGACGCGCTCGGTGACCGGTTGGACGACGGGCTCGGCGGCGTCGGCGACCTCCTTGGGGTCGCGGACGGAGTTCAGGCCGCCCGCGAGGAACATCGAGGCCAGCATGGGGCGGCCGAGCACACGCAACAGACTCATGGCCCTCTCCAGGGGTGTCGGTGGGTCCAGCGCTCGCCGGGTTCCCCACCTGGCCGGGAAGCACTCACCCGGTCCGGGCCGTCCGGTGCCGCGCCCACGCCTCCTTACGCAGCCCCTCGGAGAGCAGCACGTCGGCGGCGGTGCAGGCGAGGGCCCCGGTCGCCGCGACCAGCACCTCGCGGGCCCGGGGGGAGGCGGCCGCCGCGGCGAACTCCGGGGTGTGGTCGGAGCCGTCCTCGCCCATGATCGCGACGAACGGGTGGATGGCGGGCACCCGCGTGCTGACGTTCCCGATGTCGGACGACCCCAGGAACACGCCGGGCGCGGGCGGCGACAGCGGGATCCCGGCCCGGGCCAGGTGCGCGGCGAACCGCTCGGACAGCGGCGCGCTGTCCCGGAAGTGCTCGTAGCGCACGGTGGCGCGCTCCACCTCGGCGGTGGTGCCGGTGGCCCGGGCCACCCCCTCGGCGCACACCCGCAGCCGCTCCACCAGGTCCTCCAAGGCCCCGGTCGTGGCGGCGCGCAGCCCGAACAAGCCCTCCGCGTACTCGGGGACGATGTTGGTGGCGGTGCCGCCGTGGGTGACGATGCCCTGCACGTGCGAGCCCTCCGGCAGCCGCTGCCCCAGCGCGGCCAGCACGTTGAACAGCTCCACGAGCGCCGCGAGCGCGTCGACACCCTCCGTCGGGTTGCCCGTGGGGTGCGCGGCCCGGCCGTGGAAGGCCACCCGGTACTGCACCTGCGCGGTCAGCGGCGCCCGGGCCCAGTCGTACACGCCGGGGTGGAACATCAGCGCCGCGTCGACGCCGTCGAACACCCCGGCGTCCGCCTCGATCGCCTTGCCGCCCCCGCCCTCCTCGGCGGGCGTGCCCACCGCCAGCACCGTCCCGGCGGACGCCTCCGGCACGGCGGCCACCGCCAGCGCGGCGCCCAGGCCCGCCGCCGCGATGAGGTTGTGGCCGCAGGCGTGGCCGAGGCCGGGCAGGGCGTCGTACTCCAGGAGCAGCGCCACCGCGGGCCGGCCCCGGCCCGAGCGCGCCGTGAACGCGGTGGGCATCCCCGCCACGCCGCGCTCCACGGCGAAACCGGCGCGCTCCAGCTCGCCCGAGAGCAGGGCCGCCGCCCGGTGCTCGGCGAAGGCGTACTCGGGGTCGGCGTGCAGGCGCAGGGCCACGTCCCACAGCGCGTCGGCCCGGGCCGCCACCTCCTCGCGGAGGGCCTGGTGTACGTCGTCGAGCGTGCGGGCCACGGGGTCTCCTCGGAGTCGGGTGCGGTGGGCGTCCCTGAGGGCCGGCGGGTGCGGTGGGCGTCCCTGCGCGCCGGCGGGTGCGGTGGGCGTCCCTGAGAGCCGGCCGGGGGCCGGTGTGCCCCCGGGGCCCGGCCGGACTCCACCGCCGGTTCCGGTGTGCTCCCGGCCGGGTTTCACCGCCCGCCGCCGCGACACCCGCCCCGTTTCGACCGGTGCCCCGGTGCAACACGGTCGGTGTACCCGCCGGGCCACGACAGCGTGGACGCCGCGGCGGCGGCCGGGCGGGCCGGACCTGGGAGGAACCATGGACCACTCGCGCGTGCCCGTGCTGGAGGCGCTGGAGAACTTCCGGCGCCGCGGCGACATCGCCTACGGCCCGCCGGGCCACAAGCAGGGCAGGGGAGTGGACCCGAGGGTCGCCGAGATCGTCGGGCTCGACGTGTTCCGCTCCGACGTGCTCTCCCTCAACGGACTCGACGACCGCCGCCAGTCGCAGGGCGTGCTCAGCCGGGCCCAGGAGCTGATGGCCGACGCGGTCGGCGCCGAGCACGCGTTCTTCTCCACCTGCGGCAGCTCCCTGTCCGTGAAGACCGCCATGCTGGCCGTGGCCGGGCCGGGCGAGAAACTGCTGCTGTCGCGCAACGCCCACAAGTCCGTCGTCGCGGCCGTCGTCGTCAACGGCGTCGAGCCGATCTGGGTGCACCCGAAGTTCGACACCGAACGCCACCTGGCCCACCCGCCCGAGCCCGACGACGTCCGGCGGCGGCTCCGGGAGCACCCCGACGCCAAGGGCATGCTGCTCATCACGCCCACCGACTGGGGCTCCTGCGCGGACATCGGGGGAGTGGCCCGGGTGTGCCACGAGTTCGACGTGCCCGTCATCGTCGACGAGGCGTGGGGCGCCCACCTGCCGTTCCACCCCGCCCTGCCCGCCTGGGGCATGGACGCCGAGGCCGACCTGGTCGTGACCAGCGTGCACAAGATGGGCGGGGCGGTGGAGCAGAGCTCCGTCTTCCACCTCCAGTACGACCGGGTGTCGCCCGAGGCCCTCAAGCAGCGGGAGGACCTGCTCGGCACCACCAGCGCCTCCTCCCTCGTGTACGCCACCCTCGACGGCTGGCGCCGCCAGATGGTGGAGCAGGGGCACGAGCTCCTGGACGCCGCGATCCGCCGCGCCGACCGCCTCCGGGCCGCCGTCGCCGACCTGCCCGGACTGCGGCCCATGGGCCGGGAGGTCGTGGAGGAGGGGCTCGCCGCCGACCTCGATCCGCTCAAGCTGGTGATCGACGTGCGCAAGCTCGGCATGAGCGGGATGCAGGCCGCGGAGTGGTTGCGCGCCCACCGCCACGTGGACGTCGGCGGCTCGGACAGCTGCCGGGTCAGCGCCTCGATCACCCACGCCGACGACGACGAGACCGAGCGGGTCCTGGTGGACGCCCTGCGCGCGCTCGTCGAGCACGCCGACTCCGTCGAACGGCGGCCGCCGGTCCGGCTGCCGGAGCCCTCGGCGCTGGAACTGGAGCAGGCGATGCTGCCCCGCGAGGCGTTCTTCGCACCGGTCGAGCACGTGCCCGCCGAGCGGGCCGCGGGCCGTATCGCCGCCGAGATGATCAGCCCCTACCCTCCGGGCGTCCCCGTGGTGGCACCCGGCGAGGTCGTCACCGACGCGGTCCTGGACTACCTGCGCAGCGGCGTCGAGCACGGCGTCCTCATCCCGGACGCGGCGGACTCCTCGGTCCGCACGCTGCGGGTCGTGGCCCGGCGATGAGCACCCCCGCGAGATCCAGCCAGGGCTCAACCACTCACGACCGAGATGTTGAAAATGTGATTGAAGTGAATTCTGAGAAAGTTGGCATGCTTTGTCCGATTCCGGAGATCCGGAAGGTGAAGGTACTCGCTTCAGCTCAGGGAGATGGTGCTATGCCTTCCAAGGAAAAGGTCATCGAGGAACTGACCGGTGTTCCGAGTGTCGACATCGAGGCGGCACTCGACCCGGCCGAAGTCGACGGCGTCTACCGCGACAGCCGTGAGTGCGCGGCGCTGGCGCTCCAGTCAGGAGCGACCAAGCTGCTGCTGTCGCCGCCGACCCCGCGCCCGAAGAAGGGCTGAACGGACCGACAGGAGTAGTCCATGGAGCAGTCTGGCACCTCGACCCTCCTGCAGGGCGCGGTGCGGGACCTCGCTTCCGGTGTGGTCTCCGCTCTTCGGAGCGGAGACCACGCTCGCGCGACCGCCCCCTGGGCGGTCGACGGGGAAGCCGAGGGCCTCGCCGTCGCGGCCGTGCGCGTGCTGGGAGCCGACGCGCTGCTGCCGAGCACCCTGCTGCACGCCCCGCCCCTGCCCGACGAACTCGCCGTCTTCCGCAAGGCGGTCGAGGCCTACCCGCCCCGCGCGGACGCCGCCCCCACCGTCGTGTGGAGTCACTGGGCCATGCGGCGCACGCTGCGGCGGCTCGACCCGACCTTCCTCGACGGGCCCGCGTACGGCCAGGAACCCGACGCGGACGGGTTCGCCCGTGCGAGCTGGCAGTCCCTCACCCACCAGCTGGCGGTACTGGCCCCGCTCGCCCTGCCCGGCGAGGACAGCGCCGTCGCCCGCGTGGCCGGGCGCCGCCCGCTCGACCTCGCCCGGGGTTTCGTCCGCGCGGTGCGCCGCCGGGACTGGCGGCAGGCGGCCGGCGCCGGACGCTGGCTGACGCTGCTGGACGGCGTCCCGGACACGCTGGGACTCGACACCGGCCTCGACTTCGTGGAGCTGATGGGCGGTGAGGACCCGCTCGTGGCCCTGCAGGTCCGGGCGGCCCGGCTCACCCGGACGGGAGCGCCCGCGTGACGGCCGCCCTGGACGCCCGGCTCATGAGGCAGCCGGCCGAGGCCGCGCTGAACTGGGTGTCCGCGCGCCGGGCGGACTTCGCGCTGGGCGAGGACGCGCTGGCCGCCGACGGCGAGGTGAACCGCAGCTGGAAACCGCTCGGCGAGCTCGCCCTGATGTGCGCGGCCGTCGCCCGGAACACGGCACCCTCGGACCCGCTGCACGCCCGCGCGGCCGACCTGCTGGCCTTCGCCTGGCGGCAGACCGGCCACGGCGAGCTGCTCGTCCGCCTCCAGCGGCTGGAGCCCTTCGCCACCTACCCGCTGGAGGTGTACGCCGCCCTCGCCTCGACCGGACTGCGGCACCCCGGCTACGAGGCGGCCGCCACCGTGGTGGCCCGGACCCGCGGCTGGCAGCTCACCGAGCAGCCGGCGACCCGGCGGCTCGGCGTCCTGAACGCCGAGGAACGCACCGGCGTCCGCCGCTCGGACGGCATGCCGCGGGCGCTGCGCAGCACCTGGCTGGGCGGACTGCCGGAACCCTGGACCTTCGAACGCGACTCCGGATACGCCCTCACCCACGTGGTCTTCCACCTCACCGACTGGGGGCGCGTCGGCCCCGCCGGCCTGCCACCGGACCTCGCCGCCTATCTGGCCGACTGGCTGCCGCCCTGGCTCGACACCTGCCTGGACGCCCGCATGTGGGACCTGGGCTGCGAGCTGCTGGCCGTGGCGGCGAGCCTGCCCGAGCTGCCCGGACCCGCCGTGCTCCAGGACGCCTGGGAGCGGATCGCCGCGGCGCAGCACCCCTCCGGTGCGCTGCCCGAGGTGGGGGACAGCGACGACGGCGACCCGGACTTCGTCCGCCACTACCACTCCACCCTCATGACCGTCTTCGCGGCGTCCCTGACCACCGGGCGGCTCGACGGTGGCACCCCGGCCGGCACCCGCCGGCGGCACGGTGCGGAAGGAGTGCTGGGATGACCGACACCCGCCTGATCCACGACGTCGGGACCCGCGCCCTGGAATGGCTGTGGTCCCACCGGGACGGTTTCCGGCTGGAACCCGACGTGGACCCGGAGATCGGCTTCCTGGAGCGGTTCAAGCCCCTCGGCGAACTCGCCCTGATCTGCCGCGTCCTCTTCCGTGAGGGGGTGGCGGGATCGCGTCAGGCGGAACTGGCCCGCCGGCTCCTCGACCACGTCTGGCGCGAGACGCTGGACGGCGGCCGCATGCTGGTGCGGGGGCAGCGCACGGAGCCGGCGTCCCCCATCCCGTTCGAGGTGTACGTCCCGTTCAAGGAACTGGGCTACAGCCAACCGGAGCTGGAGCGGGCCGTCGCGCTGAACCACCGGCTGGACAGCTGGGTGGCCTTCGAGACCACCCCGACCCGCCGACTGGGCCTGTCCGCGTTCCAGCGCCGCTACGGCCTCACGCCCCGCCCGCCGGAGGCCGACCTCGTGGGCACGACCTGGCTGGCCCGCACCCCGGAACCCTGGACCGTGGAAGGCCACACCGCCTACGACGTCACGCACACGGTGTTCCACCTCACCGACTGGGGCGAGAACCCGGACGGCCTGCCGCCCCGGATCGCCGACTACCTCGCCACCTGGCTGCCGGCCTGGATCGACGACTGGCTGGACCTGCGGCGCTGGGACCTGCTAGGCGAACTGCTCGTGGTCGACGCCTGCCTGCCCCGCCCCACCCTGGACGAGGCCGCCTGGCATGCCTTCGCCGCCGCGCAGCAGCCGGACGGGGCGATGCCCGCGATCCGCACGATGCCCGAGGGCGATCCGGACGAGGTGTTCGACATCGTCTACCACCCCACCCTGGTCGCCGCGTTCGCGTCGTTCCTGGCCACGTCCCGGGCGCTCTCCGCCCTGTCGCACGCGTCATGACGGGCCGCCGGCACACCTTCTGGCCGGGCGACGCCCCCGACGGGGAGAAGACCGCCGCACAGGCGGCCGCCCCCGGACGGGCCCTCCGGACAACCCGGCCCGCGCCCCCGGGCGACGGCGCACTCGCCGCGCGGCTCGCGGACGCCGTCGCCGCCGCGGACGCCCCGGACGCCGTCTTCGCCCTCTCCCGCAACGGACACCGCACCGTCGTGAGCGGCGGCACCGCCGGACCCCCGCCGCTTCCCCGCGAAACCCTGCGCTACGAGATCGGCTCGGCCACCAAGACGTTCACCGGCCTGCTCCTGGCCCGGCTGATCCACGGCGGCGAGCTGTCCGGCGGCGAACCGGCCACCGCCCTCCTCGACGGGGGACGGCCCGTCGACGCCACGCCGGTGACGCTCGCCCACCTGATCACCCACACCGCCGGCCTGCCCGCCCTCCCGGCCGGCTTCTACGTCCGCGGCCTGCCCGCCTGGCACACCAACCCCTACGCCCGCTTCCCGGCCGCCCGGGTGGTCGACGCCTTCCTGCGCCACCGGCCGCGCCACCGCCCCGGCACCCGGTGGCGCTACTCCAACTTCGGCGTCGCCGTCCTCGGACACGCCCTGGCCGCGGCGACCGGCACCCCCTGGGAGGACCTCCTCACCGGCCAGGTCCTGCGCCCGCTCGGCCTGCACGACACCGCCCTGCGCGCCGACGACTCCGGCCGCGACGCCCCCGGACACGGCAAGGACGGCCGGACACCCGTACCCCCCTTCGACGCCGGCGGCTTCCAGGCGGCGGGCGCCGTACGGGCCACGCCGCACGACCTGCTCGCCTTCCTCGAAGCCCACCTGGACCCGGCCGGTGCGCCACCGCACCTGGCCCCCGCCCTGCGCGCGGTGCGCCGGCCCGTGCTCCGCCGGGGCCTCGGGCACCGGCACGTGCACACCCTCGCCTGGTTCCGTCACCCGGCCGACGGCGGACCGATGTACTTCCACAGCGGCGCGACCCTCGGCCAGCAGGCGTTCCTGGGCTTCCACCCCGGCACCGGCACGGCCCTGGCCGCCGTCTGCACCCGCCGCTTCCGCGCCCACGACCCGTTCGTGGCCACCGCGTACGCGCTGCTCGCCGAGGAGTAGCGGGCCCCGCCCGGCGCCGGCGGCACCTGCCGCACCGGCGCCGGACAGCCCTGGCCCTGCGTCACACCCGCTGCCACAACGCCGGTGTCCGGGTGGGGGCCCACGGGCCCTGGGCCTGGTGGGTCTGCAGGCACTGGTAGCGCACACCCGCGTGGCTCACCGTGACACCGGCCTCGTAGACCCGCCCCGCGGCCCACGTCTGCGCGACGTTGTCCTGCGGCGCCGGGGACTCGGCCTCGGCGGTCTTCAGGGTCAGGCCGAACTCGCTGAGCAGCGGATTGATCGGCTGGTAGAACGTGGTCCCGCCGTTCTTGCAGTCGCCCGTGCCGCCCGAGGTCACGCCCTGCGCCTGGACGCCCGCGACATAGGGCCCGCCCGAGTCGCCCGGCTCGGCGCACACCGTCGTCTGCGTCAGCCCGTCCACCTTGCCCTCGGCGTAGCTGACGCTGGTGTCGTGCTGCTCGACCTTGCCGCAGTGCCATCCGGTGGTCGAGCCGGAGCGGCACACCGCCGCCCCGACGAGCGCCTGCACGGAGCCGGTGATCTGCACCTTCTGCTCGCCCTCGCCCTTCACGTTCGGGGTGGCCGTCCACTGGTCGTTGACGCCCACCCAGGACATGTCCTTGCCGGGGAAGGTGGAGGCCTGGAACGTGCCCTGCTCCGCCTTGTTGTGCCCGGTCGTCTTCGCGCCCTGCTTCCCGCAGTGGCCCGCCGAGGCGAAGCCCGCCTGCTCGCCCTTGGTGACGGAGAAGCCGACGGAGCAGCGGGCGGTGCCGTCGATGTAGTAGGCGTCGCCGCCGGTGACGTCCTCCATCAGGCGCGGCCGGTTCGCCGTCACCTTCACGCCCACGCTCTTGGCGTCGAGGCCCGCCGCCTTCACGAACGCGGCCGCCGCGGCCTTGTTCCCGGCCTCCACCACGACCCGGTTCCCGGGGACGTCCACGTACCACAGCGGCGTGTCACGGGTGCTGACCCGGGCCGCCGCCGCGTCCAGCTTCCGCTTCACGACCTGGAGGTCGCGCAGCGTCTTCTTCACGACGGCCGCCTTGGCGCCCTGGGCCTTGATGGTGGGCACGTCCGCGGCGCTCGTGGTCGCCACCACGAGCTCCTGCGAGGTCGTGCCGCGCAGCCAGGCCCCCGCGAAGCGGTCGCCCAGGGCGTTGCGCAGCCTTCCCGCCCGGGTGCCCGCCTCCGCCTCGTTGACCAGCCGGCGGGACGCCTGGGCCGGGGTCAGTCCGAGGTCGCGCTCCAGGGCCCGCAGCAGTTGGGCCGACGGCCGGTCGGCGCCGAGGGTCTGGGCCGCCGAGGGCAGGGGGCCCGCCGCGGGCGTCGGCTCGGCCGCCGCGGCGGCGGGGAGCGCGGTGGCGGCGAGCGCGCCGAGCGCGGCCAGGGCCGCCCGGCGACCCGTCACGGCAGGTCTGTGGACCATGCGAACCATGCGATGTGTCTCCTTCGGTCACGGTGTCCGGTACGGATGTCGATCACGGTGAAGCTCCGGCAGAGGCCTTGCCGGAACGGCCCGGCGTGATGTCCCGGGCCGCGCCGTTTCGCGCTTTGGTGCCGGGAAGGGCGCCAAGTGCAGTACGGTCGGTCGCCTCACGCGGACTTCAGGCCGGGCGAGCCCACCTCCGTGACGAAGGACGCGGACGTCGATACGGCGCCCCCGGGCGTGGTGATGGCCGACACGGTCCGGAAGTCGACCTGGGCGTTCTCGCGGCCCAGCTCGACCCGGACGTAGCCGCGCCGGCCGTCGAAGTACTTCATGTGCGGGTTGGCCTTCATGTAGGTGTCCCAGTCGCTCGGCTTCTCGGCGCCGTTGCCGCCGCTGGCGATGGAGGTGCAGGTGAACTCCGTGCCCACCGTCTTCGACGCCGGGTCGTCGAAGTCCTCCTTGATGTCGAAGGCGTAGCCGACGTGGACGTCGCCGGTGAGGACCATCCAGTTGTCCAGGCCCGCCGCCTTGGCACCCGCCATGACCCGGTTGCGGGAGGCGCGGTAGCCGTCCCAGGCGTCCATGGAGACCCGGGCCGGCGAGGTCAGGTCGAACTTGCGCTGGGAGAAGCACACCTGCTGGGGCATCACGTTCCACAGCGCCCGCGAGGTCCGCCAGCCCTCCAGCAGCCAGCGCTCCTGGGCGTCGCCGGTGAGGGTGCGGGCCGGGTCGTCCGACTCGGTGCCCGGCGCGTGCGGACGGTCGTTGTAGGCCTGGTCCGAGCGGTACTGGCGGGTGTCGAGGATGTCGAACTGGGCGAGCGAGCCCCAGGCCAGCCGGCGGTACAGCCGGGCGTCGGGCCCCTGCGGCAACTGGTCGGCGCGCAGCGGCTGGTTCTCCCAGTACGCCCGGTAGGCGGCGGCGCGCCGCACCAGGAACTGCTCCGGGGGACTGCCCTTCTCGTCGACGGCGCCCGCGTAGTTGTTCTCGGTCTCGTGGTCGTCCCAGGTGACGACGAACGGGTGCTGGGCGTGCGCCGCCTGCAGGTCGGGATCGCTCTTGTAGAGCGCGTAGCGCAGCCGGTAGTCCGCCAGCGTCGTCGTCTCGCGGTTGAACACGTCGGGCAGCTTGCGGTCGGTGTAGCGGCGGGCCCCGCCGGCCGAGTCCACCGCGTACTCGTACAGGTAGTCGCCGAGGTGGAAGACCACGTCGACGTCCTCCTGCGCCAGATGCCGGTGGGCGGTGTAGTAGCCGTCCTGGTAGGCCTGGCAGGCGACCGCGGCCAGCCGCAGGCCGTCGGTGTCGCTGTCCTCGGCCGGTGCCGTCCGGGTGCGGCCGACGGGGCTGATCCAGGCGCCCACCCGGAACCGGTAGTAGTACTGGCTGTCCGGCATCAGGCCCTTGACGTCCACGTGCACGCTGTGGGCGTACTCGGGGTGGGCCGTGGCGACACCCCGGTGCTCGACGAAGGCGAACCACTCGTCCATGGCGACTTCCCAGTAGACGACGACCCGCTGCTGCCCCAGGCCGCCGTCCTCCGCGAACGGCTCGGGAGCGAGCCGCGTCCAGATCAGCACCGAGTCGGGCAGCGGGTCGCCGGAGGCCACGCCGAGGGTGAACGGGTCGTCGGTGATCCGGGCCGCGTCCAGCTCCGGGGCGGCGGTGGCGCCCCGGGCCGGCCGGTTGGTGGCGAAGGCGAGCATCGCGGCGGCCGCGGTGACGGTGAGGAAGCGGCGCCGGGCGACATGCGGTGCCGCGGTGCGCAGTACGGCGTCGTGCGGGGAGAAGGCATGCTCGGACGGTGGTCTTTGACGGCCCGTCAGCGCCATCTGGTGTCCTCTCGTACGGGGCAGGGCGCCCCGACGCGGACGCGTGGGGACATCGCCGACGTGCGGAGCGCGGAGCTCGCATGCTAAGCAGACAAAATGCCTGAAACCGGTACGACGTGCGGGGGGTTCACACCAGAGGGGGTACGGGGGAGCGCACCGGGCGGCGGCGCACCACGGAAACCGCCGCCGGCGAGACGCCGGCGGCGGTGGGAGAACGGGTCGGTCTATCCGGCTTGTTGTGCGGCGGCCCCGGTCGTCGCGGGCTCCCGGACCGGCAGGTGGTAGACGTGGAAGGCCCGCCCGATCACCGGCTGGGCGACGTTGCGCACCCGCACGCCGCCGCTCGTCATGCCGTGCTCGGTGCCGGCGTGCGCGTGCCCGTGCACCGCGAGGTCGGCGCCGGCGGTGTCGATCGCCTCGGCCAGCAGGTAGCTGCCCAGGAACGGGTAGATCTCCAGCGGCTCGCCCGCCAGCGTCTCCGCCACGGGGGAGTAGTGGGTCAGGGCGATCCGCGCGTCGCAGCCCTCCTCGCCGAGCCGCTCCAGGGCGGTCCGCAGGGCGTCGGCGCTCCGGCGCGAGTACCGGACGAACTCCTTCATGACCGGCTCGCCGAACTCCCCGGCGCAGCGGCCGACGAAGCCGCCCCCGAACCCCTTGGTGCCGGCCACGCCGATCCGCGCCCCGCCGCTCTCCACGATCGTGCCCTGCCCCTCGAGGACCTGGGTGCCGGCGTCCCGCAGGATGGCCGAGACCTCGTCCGGCCGGTCGTCGTGATGGTCGTGGTTGCCCAGGACGGCGACCACCGGGACGCCGAGGTCGCGGACCTCCCGGGCCACCACCCGCATCTCCTCGGGCGTGCCGTGCCGGGTGAGGTCCCCGGCCAGCAGCAGGAGGTCGGCGCATTCGGGCAGGGTCTCGAAGGCGGGGCGGAGCACGCCCTGGCTGTCGGGCCCCATGTGGATGTCTCCGACGGCTGCGATGCGGATCATGCGAGCTCCTCCGCGTGGTCGGGGGACGACGCCTCGGTGACGACGAGGTCGCTGTGCACCGGGACACCGGCGAACTCCTCCTTGACGGTGCGCAGGATCTCGTCGCGGCAGGGCGCCGAGGGCACGGTGCCGGTGAGCAGCACCGACTGGCCGCGGGCCTCGACCCGGACGCCCAGTTCCCCCAGCTCGCCCGAGGCGAGGCGGTCCTGGAGGTGGGCGATGCGGTAGTCCAGGTTCTCGGCCGGCGTCTCGCCGCCCGTGTCCTGGGAACCGTGGGTGCTCATGGGGGTGCTCCTTCAGATGACGTTCAGGCGCTCCAGGAGGAAGAAGAAGGCCGCGGGCATGGGCTCGTCCCCGCACTCGCGCCGCACCTGCTCCCAGTCCACCTTCTCCCGCAGGGCGCGCGCGATGGGCAGGGCCGCGCCGAAGTCGCAGTGGTGCTCGGAGAACGCGGCGATCAGGCTCCACAGCAGGTCGGTCGGGGCCAGTACGGGCATCCGCACCGAGTCCACCGACAGCTCCTCCCCCCGCTGAAGCATGTCCACGCCGACCGGCCGGTGCGCCAGCTCGAAGATGATGTCGACCGGCTGGCCGAAACACGTGGCCTTGATCAGCCAGTCCTCCGGCGGGGTGTAGACCGTCAGCCCCGCCTCGCGGAGCGTGGCCGCCACCGCGTCCGCGTCCTCGGGCCGGATGGCGAAGTCGACGTCGTGCTGGAGGTTCTTCTCGCCGCCGTGGGCGTACGCGGCCACGCTCCCGGCCAGCGCGAACAGGTGCCCCTTCCGCTTCAGCAGGGCACCGACCTGCTTGGCCGCCTCCAGGATCGCCTGGTTGCGGTCCAGGGGCAGCTCCTGGGGCGGTTCGTCGGCCTGCGGGTCCTGGGGTGGCGCGGGCTCGGGCGACTCCGGCGCCCGCCGGAGGTCGGGGACACCCGGTCGCCGGACGAGCGTCACGTCATCACCGTTCTGCGTCATGACCACTCCATTCGCCGAACCGGACACCGCTGCCGTGCGGTGCCCGGACCCGTGACGGCCTGCGTTGCCTGCTCTGAGTACCCGGCGCTCCCGGGCCGACACGGAAGGCTTCCGAAGTGCGCCGGGTCCCGGTCACCGGCCCGGGCCGGTGCTCCACCAGGGCACGCCGCCGGAGGTGTCCCGCAGGGCGTTCGTCGCGCAGTGCACCTCGCCGCCCGCCAGATGCGACCAGGCGAAGTTCTCCACCCAGTGCACCCGGACCCCGCCGGTGGCCAGGGCCTCCTCGGCCGCGGCGCGGAACAGGTCGCGGCCGCGCACCTTCGGCCCGTGCGGATCGGGCGCGGCGTAGTCCCGGGCCGTCAGGGACAGGCCGTTGGCCAGGCTGGGGGAGTAGGCGATGGCGCCCTCGGGCTCGCCCGGGGCCACGGAGGCCATCGCGTACAGCACGGGCAGGCGGACCAGGTCGTCGCGGGACAGGCCCGTCTCCCGCAGCAGCACCGCGAGCTGGTCGTCGATGCGGCGCGCCGCCTCCTCGTTGCCGGCGAGGAAGTCCTCGTCGCCCAGCAGGGCGTCGACCGTGGGCGTGCGCTCCGCGGACGTGTCGGCGAACATCCGCTGCCCGCCCTCCCCGGCCCGCCGCGCCTGCCGCAGCAGCTCCACCGCCTGACGGGGATCGGCGACCGCGAGGGTCCAGCCGCGCCCGTTGCGGGCCCGCACGACGTGGACCGTCTCGTCCACGTGGCCGACCAGCAGCCACGACGTGTCGATGGTGATCGACGGCTGACTGCGCTGCGCCTCGATCATCCGCACGAACGCCGGATCGGGCGCCCGGTGCGGGGCCGTGCCGTAGAGGACCCGCCCGTGCGGGTGGCCCTCGTACGGCGGGACCGACTCGAAGTTGCCGGTGAAGTTCTGCAGGTCGACACCGCTCGGCCCGCGTCCCGGCGTGAACTGCTGCACCACCCCGACATCGGGCCCCCGGAAGTCACGGAAGAGCAGCCGCGCCGACCTGCTCAGCGTGGCCTCGGCGCCCTCCGGCGGGGCCCACAGCACCGGCGCGCGCAGCAGCACCCGCATGCGGTGCTCCCCGCCGCCGGGTGCCGGGACGCTCGCCACGGCCGGTTCGACCATGTCCTGCCGCCAGATGTCCCGCCACCACTGCTCCGTACCGGCCGTGAAGGTCACGTCCCGCCGGGGCAGTCCCGCGGCCTCGGCCGCCCGCACCAGCGAGGAGGCGAACGGCCGCCACTCCCGCGGCCGGTAGGCCTCGCCCACGCTCCACGGCCCCGGCGGGACACCGCGTCCCGGGCCCGGCCGGGCCGCGAAGACCCGCTCGGCGCGCTGCAGGTCGTGCTGGAACAGCACGGGCGCCACCTTCAGACGCACCCGGTCGGAGGAGGTACGGCCGCGGTCGGTGACCGTGAGGGTGACGGTGACTTCGCCGTCCCAGCGCCGCGGGTCGCGGACGATGTCCCGCCCCTCCAGGGCCAGTTCGGCACCGGCCCGCAGCTCCCGGGCGGTCAGCGGCCCGCGCAGGACCCGCAGCACCCCGTCGCGCCGGACGAACAGCCGCACGTACGGCGCCTGCGCCGCCGCCACCTCCACCCTCCCCGAGGCACTCTCGCCGACCCGGGACGGCGGGATGCGCAACGGGGCGAGATCCGCCTCGTCCCGCACCCCGTTGACCCGCTCGTCCGCCGCGTCGTGGCAGGCCGCCAGCCGCTCGTCCACCTCCGGGTCCATCCGGTCCAGGTCACCGGGGCGCATCCGGCAGCGCCGCGAGTCGTCGTCGACGTTGGCGAGGAAGACCGCGCCGCGTCCCGGCCGCCACGCCTCCTCGCCCGCCTCGTCGGACGTCCCCGCGACGTCCACACGGCCGTCCTGGTTCACATCGGCGCGCAGATCCGCGACCGGCGCCGGTTGCTGTGCGGCCGCCGTCGTTCCGGTGGCGGCGACCAGCAGGGCCACGGTCGCGACGGCGGTACGGCGCGGCAGGCGCGCCCTGGGCGTTTCGGGCATGACGAGTTCTCCTCGGGCAGACGAGGGGCCGGTACGGGAGGACGTCCGCGGACCATGCTCGCCCCGCCGCCGGGCGCCGCACATCGTGCTGTGCGCCGAGGCGACGACTACATCGATCGGCCTACCGGACACCCGGACCCTCCTCCCGGGTGGCGGCCCCCGCCCGGCCTGGCGACGCTGATACGGCACCCACTCCGCCCGCACCTCCCGAGGAGCACCCATGCGCCAGCTGCCGTACGCCCTGCTCACCGCCCTGGTCCTGGCGGCGCCTACCGTCCCCGCCCACGCCGCCGCCCGCCCCGCGGACGTCACCGCGAGCCAGTGCATCGCCGGCGGCGGCATGATCATCATCTCCGCCGTGGGCAACGGATCGGAGTCGTACACCAAGCGCTGCGAGGGCGGGATCCACGACGGCCAGACGGTCGTCTGAACCCCCGCGGACCTTCCTCGGCCGCCCTCGGCCGAACAAGAAAAGCGCTTGCTCCACCAAAGGCGGAATATGGGGCAAAGAGCTGGGAAACCGGTTGAAGCCGCTGGACAACGCGCTTGTGGAGGTCGACATGAACCAGGAACCCTCACGTTCGTCCGATCTTCCGCAGCCCTTGCGGGCCGTGGCCTCGGGCCTGAAGCACGTGCCCGGGGCGGAACAGGTCGGCAAGATCGCCGGAGACGCCCTGGACCGCATCGGCGCGGTCTCACCACGCGGCCGCCGGATGGCCGTCTACGCCGGTGCCGGTGTGCTCGGCGTGGCCGGAGTGGTGGAGTGGCCGGTGGCGCTGACCGGCGCGGCCGTCGCCTGGCTGACCCAGCCCAGGCCAGGACAGCGGCCCGACGACGCGTCGGCGAACGGCGGGACGACCGGCACGACCGGTGAACACCGCCCCGCCCAGGACCGGCCGGACGACCAGGACACCTCCTCGTACGGCCCCGGCGGCAGACTCGCCGCGTCCCACTACCGGCACGACCGGCCGGAACACCACGTCCACGAACAACCCGCCAAGGTCGGCGACACCGCCACCGCCTCCGCACTGAAGAAGGTCGCCGAGGCCACCGCGCACCACGGCACCCACGAGGAGCCGGACCGGGAGCACGCCCACCGGCACGCACACGACAGCCACCCCACCGGCTGAACCGGGACACCAGCAGATGCTCACACGTTTCGACGTCGCCCCGCTCGTCGGGGCCGTGGCCGGGGCGGCCGCAGGCGCCGCCCGCAGCACCGCCCAGGGAGTGACGTCCGTCTACGACACCACGCGCCGCGTCCGCAACGTCGCGCGCAACGCCCTGACGGGCGGACAGCACTGGACGGCCGGGCAGCGCGTCCACCTCGCCCTGCGGCACGCCGACGGCGACGCCGGCGCACTCGCCCGGAAGGTCGCCGCGGACCTGCTCGACCACCCCGACGTGCTGACCGCGTACTGGGACGGGGGGCTCTCCCGCCTGGTGGTCACCGTCGTGGAGGACGCCGCCACCGACCGCGTCGCCGAGCGCGCCACCGCGCTCGCCGCCCGCTTCGGCCTGACCGAGGGGGCCGACCCGGTCGCCGAGGAGGCCACCCACCCCGGCGATCCCCGCGAGGTGCGCGTCGCCGCGGGCGCGATCCTGCTCGACGCCGCCGGCGCGGCCGGAGCCCTGGCCGGCCGCTCGCTGCGCCTGCCGCCCACCTCACGCATCGTCACCGCCACCGTCACCCTGCTGCGGGAGAACCCCCGCTTCCGGGCCCTGCTCCGGCAGCGGTTCGGCAAGTCCGGCATGGAACTCGTCCTCGCCGGCGTCAACGCCGCCGCGCACGGCGCCGGCCAGTCGCCGCTGGCCCTGCTGCTCGACGGCATGCTGCGCGGCAGCCAGCTGACCGAAGCCGTGGCCAGGGCCGCGGCCTTCGAGGCGCTGCACGACGACATCTGCCGCGAACGGCGCACCAGCGTGCCCTGCCCGCCGGGCACCCGGCCGCCGCTCAAGGTGACACCCGCCCAGGAGTACGCCTCCCACGCCAGCACCGGCAGCCTCGCCGGCGCCGCCGCCACGCTCCTCGTCACGCACAGCGCGCGGGAAGCGGCCGAAGCGGTCCTCGCCGGATCCCCGAAGGCGGCCCGCTACGGACCGGCCGCGTTCAGCGCCACCCTCGGCACCTTCCTCGCCCAGGCCGGGATCCTCGTGCGCAGCGGTGAGCGCCTGCGGCAGCTGGAGATCGCCGACGCCCTCGTCCTGCACGCCGACGCCCTGCGCAGCCTGCGCCCGGACACCGGCAACGACCCCGACGGCCTGCCCGACGACCCGGTCCACCCCTTCGCCGAGGCCGTCCTCGACGCCGCCCGCCGGGCCGGACTGCACGTCGTGATCGCCGGCGGCTCCGACCTGAAGGACATCACCCGGCTCGCCGACGAGGTCGCCCCGAGCGCGAAACCGTTCGCCGACGTCGTACGGGCCCTCCAGGACGACGGGCACGTGGTGGTCACCGTCGCCCGCCTCGACGAGTCCGGCGACGGGCACGTGGGCGCCGGGCTGCCCGCCGGCGACGTGGCCATCGCCCTCACCGACGGCCGGGCGGCCGTCCCCTGGGGCGCCGACGCGCTGGCACCCGGCGGACTCGCCGACGTCTGGCGGCTGCTGACGGCGATCCCGGCCGCCCGGCGCGTCGGACGCCGCTCCCAGACCCTCGCCCGCGCCGGCGCCGCCCTGTCGGGCCTCCTGGTCGCCCGCGGCGGACAGCCCCCGGGGAGGCACCTCCTGTGGCCCCTCACCCGGCACGCCCCCGTCAACATCGCCGCCGCGAACGCCCTGCTCGCCGGCTGGCTCGAAGCCGCCCGGGTGGCCCGGGCCACCCCGCCCCCGCCCCGGCTGCACATCCCCTGGCACGCCCTGGAACCCGACGAGGCCCGCGCCCGGCTCGGACGCACCGGCCCCGACGCGGAGCCCGGCGGACTCGCCCTGCTCGCCGACCGCTCACGCCGGCAGGTCGCCCGCCTGGGCCGCCACCCCGTCGCCGCCCCCGCCCGCTGGACCTGGCAGGCGGCCGGCGCCGTCCGCCGCGAACTCGACGACCCGCTCACCCCCGTCCTCGCCACCGGCGCCGTCGCCTCGGCGCTGCTCGGCTCCCTCGTCGACGCGCTGCTGGTCGTCGGCGCCATGGACCTCAACGCCGTGACGGGCGGGCTCCAGCGGCTGCGCGCCGAACAGGCCCTGGCCCGGCTGGCCGCCCGGCAGCAGCCCAAGGCCCGCAGGCAGGACAGCCGCAAACGCACCGTCACCGTCGACGCCGCCCGGCTACGGCCCGGCGACGAGATCAGCCTCGACGCCGGCGACGTCGTACCGGCCGACGCCCGGCTGCTGGACGCCGACGGCCTCGAGGTCGACGAGTCCGCGCTCACCGGCGAGTCCCTGCCGGTGGCCAAGGCCGTCGAGGCGACGCCCGGCGCACCCGTGGCCCAGCGCGCCTGCATGGTGTTCGAAGGCACCACCGTCGTGGCCGGCCGCGCCACCGCGCTCGTCGTCGACACCGGCGACCAGACCGAGGCGGGCCGGGCCGTCACCCTCGCCGCCCGCACCCCGCCGCCCGCCGGCGTCCAGGCCCGGCTGCAGGAACTGACCCGCAAGGCCCTGCCCGTGACCTTCACCGGCGGCGCCGCCGTGACCGGCCTGTCCCTGCTGCGCGGCAGCCCCGTACGACGCGCCGTCAGCGGCGGTGTCGCGGTCGCCGTCGCCGCCGTCCCCGAAGGGCTCCCGCTCGTCGCCACGGTGGCGCAGATGGCGGCCGCCCGCCGGCTGTCCCGGCGCGGCGTCCTGGTCCGCACCCCGCGCACCCTGGAGGCGCTCGGGCGGGTCGACACCGTCTGCTTCGACAAGACCGGCACCCTCACCGAGAACAAACTGCGCCTCGTCCGCGTCGCCACCTCCGATGGCACCGTCCTGGCCACCGACACCGACCAGGCCGAGCCGATCGTGCGCCTGGCAGCCCGGGCCTGCCCGCAGGAGGAGACCGGACAGGGACGCCGCGTCGCCCACGCCACCGACGAGGCCGTCCTCGACGTCGCCCCGCCCGACCAGGGCTGGACACCCACCGGCGAGCTGCCCTTCGAGACCCGGCGGGGCTACGCCGCCGCCGTCGGCCGCGACGGCGACCCCGACTTCGGTGAACTCCTCGTCGTCAAGGGCGCCCCCGAGACGATCCTGCCCGCCTGCCGCGACCTCCCCGCGCACGCCACCGACACCGCCCACGAGCTGGCCGCACAGGGCCTGCGCGTCCTCGCCGTCGCCCGGCGCCCCTGCCGGGCCGACGACGCCGAGAGCGAACTCGACGCACCCCTCGCCGACCTGGAGTTCAGCGGTTTCGTCGCGCTCGCGGACGTGCCCCGCGACACCTCGCACGCCCTGCTCGCCGAACTGCGCCGCTCCGGCATCCTGCCCGTCATGCTCACCGGCGACCACCCGGAGACCGCCCGCGCCATCGCCCTGCAACTGGGCTGGCCGGAGGAGACCGAGGTGGTCACCGGTGACGAGCTGGTCGCCATGGAGCGCGGCGAACGCGTCCGGGCCCTGCACGGCGCGGGCGTCGTGGCCCGGGTCGCCCCCGAGCAGAAACTCCACGTCGTGGAGGCCCTGCAGCAGGCCGGCCGGGTCGTGGCGATGGCCGGCGACGGCGCCAACGACGCCGCCGCCATCCGCGCCGCCGACGTCGGCGTCGGCATCGAGTCCCGCGGCTCCGCCGCCGCCCGCAACGCCGCCGACCTCGTGCTCACCACCGGCGACCTGTCCGTCCTGGTCGACGCGGTCGTCGAGGGCCGCGCCCTGTGGCGCAGCGTCGCCGACGCGGTGAGCATCCTCATCGGCGGCAACGCCGGCGAGGTCGGCTTCAGCGTCCTCGGCACCCTGCTGGCCGGCGCCTCGCCCCTGTCGACCCGTCAGCTGCTGCTGGTCAACCTGCTCACCGACATGTTCCCGGCCATGGCGGTCGCCGTCACCCCGAGCGACGACCCCTCGACCGCGGAGCACGCCGCGACCGGCCCGATGGGCCTGAACGTCCTCGGCGCGCCCCTGCTGCGCTCCATCCGCCGCCGCGGCATCACCACCTGCCTCGGCGCGGTCACGGCGTACCTCATCGGCCGCCTCACCCCCGGTACCGAACGCCGCTCCACCACCATGGCCCTGTGCGGCGTGGTCGGCGCCCAGCTGGTGCAGACCCTCTCCGGGCGGCGCCACAGCCCCCTGGTGTGGGTCACGGCCCTCGGCTCGGCCGCCGTCCTGGCCGCGCTCGTCCAGACCCCCGGCGTCAGCCACTTCTTCGGCTGCACCCCGCTCGGCCCCGTGGCCTGGGCCGGAGTCGCGGCGGCCATCGCCCTGTCGGCCCTGGCACCGCGCCTGGAACGCCTCCAGGCCGTCCACAGCCTCTACGACGGCGCGGCCCGGCTCGCCCTGAGCCTGAACGACCTGATCGGACAGGCCCGGCAGCTGCTGCGGAGCGGCGTCGCCGCCCCCGTGGCCTGACGCACCGGCACAGACGCACCGGCACAGACGCACCGGCACAGCAAAAGGCCGCCACCACTGCACGTGGTGGCGGCCTTCCGCTGCCCTGCGGTCAGACCTCGCCGCGCCAGGCCCCCGTCTCCGTGCCCCGGGCCTCCATGTACTCCTTGAAGCGCCGCAGATCACCGGAGACCTGCCGCTTCACGAACCCGAGCTTGTCGCCCACGGTCTCGGCCACGCCACTGGGGTCGAAGTCCATCTGCAGCATGACCTTGGTCGTGTCGTCCTGGATGCGGTGGAAGGTCACCACACCGGCCTGCCGGGCCTCGCCGCCCACGGTGGTCCAGGCGACGCGCTCGTCGGGGATCTGCTCGGTGATCTCCGCGTCGAACTCCCGCTCCTGGCCGCCGACCTTCGTCACCCAGTGCGTCAGCGTGTCGGTGCGCTGCTCGATGCGCTCCACGCCGTCCATGAACTCCGGAAAGGTCTCGAACTGGGTCCACTGGTTGTAGGCGGTGTGCACCGGCACGCGGACCTCGATGGATTCCTCTACCTGCGACAAGGCGGTACCTCCCTTTCTCTTACGGTGAGCGACGGACGGGTACCAGGTCTCGCGCCGGCCACGCATGGTCACCACGACTTGTCCGACCAGGTGTCCTTCCCGCCCCGACCGGGGTACCCGGCCCGCACCGACGGACCGGGAGGTGATCGTCATGGCGGACACGGACCGCACGGCCGGTGCCGCTCGCCCGGGGACCGCGCCGCAGGCCGGCGACGAACCCACGAGCGAGCTGGTGCAGCGGGCCACCGAACAGCTCTCCGAACTGGTACGGGGCGAAATGCGCCTCGCCCGGGCGGAGATGACCGAGAAGGGCAAGCGCTTCGGCAAGGGCGGCGGCCTGTTCGGCGGAGCTGGGGTCCTGGGCTTCGTCACGCTCCAGGCCCTCGTCGCCACGGCGATCGCGGCCCTGGCCGTACCGCTGCCGGTCTGGGCGGCGGCGCTGATCGTCACGGGCGTCCTCGCCGTCGCCACGGGCCTGACGGCGCTGGCCGGCCGCAAGCAGGTGCGCAGTGCCACCCCGCCCGCCCCGCAGCAGACCATCGACAGCGTGAAGGCCGATGCGGCCGAGATCAAGGAGAGTGCTCAACGATGACCCAGCCCCCGCACGACGAGCCCACCGCTCGCAGCCAGGAGGAACTGCGCGAGCAGGTCGAGCGCACCCGCCACGAACTGGGGGACACCGTCCAGGAACTGGCGGACCGGGCCGATGTGAAGACCCGCGCCCGCGAGAAGGCGCTGGCGGTCAGGGAACAGGCCGGGACCAAGGCACACGCCTGGCGCGGCCAGGCCCGGACGAAGGCGGCGCACGTCGCCCACGCCGTGGAGGAGAAGCTGCCGGATCCGGTGAAGGAGAAGGGCGCCGCCGCCGCTCACGGCGCGAAGGAGAAGGCGGCGCACGTCGCCCACGCCGTGGAGGAGAAGCTGCCCGAGCCGGTGCGGCAGAAGGCCGCACAGGCGGAGCAGGCCTGGCAGGACAAGGCCCCGCAGCCGGTACGCGACCACCGGGCCGCGCTGCTGGCGGGCGCCGGAGCCGCGCTCGTGGCCTGGCTGCTCATCCGCCGCCGCAACCGCGGCTGAGCGACACCGCGGCCCCACCTGTGCGACACCGGCCCCCGTCGCTGCTTGCGGCGACGGGGGCCGGCACGGCAGGGTCGGGTGCCGTGGCCACCTTGCTGATCGTCCATCACACGCCCTCGCCCCACTGCCAGGCGCTGTTCGAAGCCGTCGTCTCCGGCGCCACGGACCCCGAGATCGAGGACGTGCGCGTGGTACGCCTGCCCGCCCTGTCCGCCACCGCCTCCGACGTGCTCGCCGCCGACGGCTACCTCCTCGGCACCCCCGCCAACCTCGGCTACATGTCGGGTGCCCTCAAGCACTTCTTCGACCAGGTCTACTACCCGTGCCTGGACGCGACCCGCGGCCGGCCCTTCGGCTACTGGGTGCACGGCGGCAACGACGTCACCGGAGCGGTCCGGGGCATCGAGTCGGTCACCACGGGCCTCGGCTGGCGCCGCGCCGCCGAGGCCGTGACCGTGACCGGCGCGCCGGACAAGGGAGACGTCGAGCGGTGCTGGGAACTGGGCGCGACCGTCGCCGCCGGACTCATGGGCTGAGCGTCAGGTCCCCTCCAGCCGGCGCCGGTCCTGCTCGTCCCAGGTGCGGGTGTCACGCGGCTGGGTGTACGGCTCCGCCTCCGGCGGATGACCGCCGGCGATGGCCCGCTGCCGCACCGTCTCCGCGTCGAACTCCAGGCCCAGCAGGATCGCCAGGTTGGTGATCCACAGCCACACCAGGAAGACGATGACACCGGCCATCGTGCCGTAGGTCTTGTTGTACGAGGCGAAGTTGGCCACGTAGACCGCGAAGCCGGCGGACGCGACCATCCAGATCAGCAGGGCCAGCACACTGCCCGGGGTGATCCAGCGGAAGCCCTTCACCTTGGCGTTCGGGGTCGCCCAGTACAGGATCGCGATCATGATCGTGACCAGCACCACCAGGGCGGGCCACTTCGCGATCGACCACACCGTCAGCGCGGTGTCCCCGATCCCGAGCGCGGTTCCGGCCTGCCGGGCCAGCGCGCCCGTGAAGACCACGATCAGCGCGCTGATCACGGCCAGCACCATCAGCACGACCGTCACCCCCACCCGCACCGGCAGCAGCTTCCACACCGGCCGGCCCTCGGGCATGTCGTAGACGGCGTTGGCGGAGCGGATGAACGCTCCCACGTAGCCGGACGCCGACCACACCGCGAGGACCAGACCGACGATCGCCATCAGCGAGCCGATGCCGGCGTTGCCCTGCAACTGCTCGACGGCCCGGGTGATGATGTCGCGCGCCGAGCCGGGGGCGAACTGCTGGACGTTGTCGAGCAACTTGTCGGTGGTCGACCGGCCGGTGATGCCCAGCAGCGACACCAGCACCAGCAGCGCGGGGAACAGCGCCAGCACCCCGTAGTAGGTCAGCGCCGCCGCCCGGTCGGTCAGTTCGTCGTCCTTGAACTCCCGCAGGCTCCCCTCCAGCACCGCGCCCCAGGACTTCCGGGGCAGGTCGCTCGGCGAGTCCGGCGCCGCACGCTCCACCTCGGGGCCCGGCCCGGGTTCCTCCGCAGCCGGGGGAGGGGCGGAGGACCGATGCGGATCGGAGGCCCGGTGCGGAGCGTCGTCCAGGTGGTGCTCTTTTCGTCCCGGGATATGCAGCTTCACCATGGGGGCCGGGTAACCCCTGGCCGTCCCCTTAAGCCGCGCTCACCCGAGCCGGGTCCGGCAGGCCACGCGCGCGGTGTCACCCCCGCAGCGCTGGCCCCCGCCGCTCCAGCGCCTCCGCCAGGACCCGCACCGCTTTCGGTCCGACCCCGTGCTGGGCCAGGAGTTCCGCCCGGGAGTGCCGGGCCACCCGCTCCAGCGTCGTCAGGCCCGCACCGCACAGGCCCTGGATGGCGGGCCTGCCGATCCAGGACGGCAGGTCCCCGCCGGGGTGGAGAACGCGGCCCTGCCGGACCGGCTCCCCTCCTCGACCTCGGGGAGGGCGAGGGCCGCCTTGCGCAGCTGCGTCACGGTGGTCATGGCCGGAGCTCGCACACCCGCCGCGCCGCGCTCAGGGCGTCGGAGGAGCCCGTGGCCGGGTGGCCGACAGGCCCCGTAACCGGGTTGAGGGAGCGCTCCCACGCACGGCACCATGCCGCCATGACCACCACCCCCGCCATCCGGCGCTACCGGCCCGAGGACCGGCCTGCCCTCGACGACATCTGCGTCCGCACCGCGCACCAGGGCCAGGACAGTCGCCCCCACTACGTGGACCCGGGCATCTTCCCGGTGACCTTCGCGGCCCCGTACGTCCAGTTGGAGCCGGACCTGGTCTTCGTGCTGGACGACGGCCAGGGGCGGGCGGTCGGCTACATCCTCGGGGCCGCCGACACCCCGCGCTTCGCCGAGGCCTTCCGCGCGACGTGGCTCCCCCTGGTCGCCGACCGCTACCCGGAGCCGCCCCGGCCGCCGCGCACCCCGGACGAGGCGATGGCGCACCTGCTGCACCACCCCGAGCGGATGGTCGTCCCCGAAGTGGCCGCGTACCCCGCCCATCTGCACATCGACCTGCTTCCGGAGTGGCAGGGCCGCGGCTGCGGGCGCCGCCTGATGCGGACGTTCCTGGCGGCCCTCCAGGACAAGGGCGTGCCGGCCGTCCACCTGGCGATGGTGACGGCCAACACGGGGGCCAGGGCCTTCTACGACCGCATGGGCTTCCACGCGATCGACGTCCCCGGGGACGATTCCGTCGCCTACCTGGGGCGCACCACAAAGGAATTGGACCGCCTCTGACCGGGGGCCGCCCGTCGAACGGATCGAACGCGCCACGAGGCACGGAAGTGGCGCAATCGTGCGTTGCCGACCCTGGCCATCGGGCGCAGCCTGTGCCTTGCGGGAGCGCTCCCACGCACTCCCGCAACCCCCACGCACGGCACATCGACCGCACGACAACCCCCACATCCGGAAGAAGGAGATCATGAATTGTCATGGTCATGCTCTTAAGGTGCGCAGGATCAGGTCCCGTCTGACGCTCGCCCTGAGCGCGCTGGTCGCCGCTCTGCTCAGCCTGATCCCGTGGAGCGGCACCGCCGTCGCCCACGGCTCGGTCGTCGACCCGGCCTCACGCAACTACGGCTGCTGGCTGCGCTGGGGCAACGACTTCCAGAACCCCGCGATGGCCCAGCAGGACCCCATGTGCTGGCAGGCCTGGCGGGACAACCCCAACGCCATGTGGAATTGGAACGGCCTGTACCGCAACGGCTCCGGCGGCAACTTCCAGGCCGTCGTCCCCAACGGCCAGCTGTGCAGCGGCGGGCGGACCGAGGGCGGCCGGTACAACTCCCTCGACACGGTCGGCGCGTGGAAGACGACGGACGTCGGCGCCAACTTCACCGTGAAGCTGTACGACCAGGCCAGCCACGGCGCCGACTACTTCCTGGTCTACGTCACGCGACAGGGCTTCGACCCCACCACCCAGCCGCTGACCTGGAACGACCTCCGGCTCGTCGCCCGCACCGGCAAGTACGCGCCCAGCCAGAACTACTCGATCCCGGTGAGCACGTCCGGGCTGAGCGGCCGGCACGTGGTCTACACGATCTGGCAGGCGTCGCACATGGACCAGACCTACTTCCTGTGCAGTGACGTGAACTTCCGCTGACCTGCCGCTTCCCCGCCGGCCCCCGGGGCCGGCGGGGCTCGGGCCGTCCGTGCTTCCTGAGAGTTCTCCAAGAATGTCCGCGGCGATTGAACACGCCGGCGCTCCCGTACGTACGGGACGGGGGGGATTTTCATGCCCGGCACGCCACACAGCGCAGGAGAACACCCTTGGGACGCAACACACGAAGACGCCCGACCGGCCCACGACGCGCGACCTTCGCCGCGGTCGCGCTGATCCTGGGCGGAGGCGGCCTGATGGCGGCGAACGTCTACGCCTCGGCCACGGGCGGCGGTTCAGGCGGTGAGGCCGCCCAGCCGCGGTCCGGCACGGGGGTGCGGACCACGGGCGCGACGATCGACTGCCCGGACGTCGGCAGCCGGCTCACCTCGGTCCCCGAGCGGGCGAGACCGGAGGTCGACAAGGAACTCGCCCTCCTGGACGAGCAGATCGCCCAGGCCTACCGGCGGCTGAGCACGTCGGCCGAACAGCTCCGGCAGGACGCCGGCTTCGCCGACAACGCCATCATGAACCCGCTGAAGGACAAACGGGCCGCCACCCTCGAGCGCATCGCGATCGCCATCGACCGCGTGGCGGACCGCCCGGCAGGGCTCGCACCCCTCGCGGCCTGCACCGTACGGGACTCCGGCAACCAGGCCCCCGCGCCGGACGCGGGCCAGGGCGGGGGCGGGCAGCCCGGCCAGGGCGAGGGCGGCCAGGACCAGGGGAACGGTCAGGACCAGGGGCAGGGCCAGGGCGGCAACGGCGGACAGGCGGGCAACGGCCCGGTCGCCGCCGACTTCGCGGACATCAAGAGCATCCAACCCGACGCGGGTGCCCCCCGGCCGCAGGGCGACGCCTCCCGCGGCTCCTTCGCCACCGACTGCGGTGTGAACGAGAACGGCCTGTTCAACTCCGACAACATCATCGCCGCGCCGGGCGTCACCAACGGCGCCCACCACTTCCACGACTACGTCGGCAACCAGGCCAACAACGCCTTCGCTAGCGACCAGGACCTCGCGAACGCAAAGACCAGTTGCGTCGACCAGGGCGACAAGTCCTCCTACTACTGGCCTGTGCTGCGCCTGCAGAACGGCACCCAGGAGCAGGACGCCACGTCGCCCGGCGGCGGCATCGAGGGCAACGCGGGCGAGATCGTCACGCCGAAGCAGGTCACGCTGACGTTCGTCGGCAACCCGCGCGACAAGGTCACCGCCATGCCGCGGCTGCTGCGCATCATCACCGGCGACGCCAAGTCGTTCGTCAACGGCCCCGCCAACGCCAACGCGTCCTGGAGCTGCACCGGCTTCGAGGACCGCCAGCTGAAGGACAAGTACCCGCTGTGCCCGCAGGGCAGCGACGTCGTACGGACCTTCAAGTTCCAGAGCTGCTGGGACGGCCGCAACATCGACAGCGCCAACCACCGCACCCACGTGGCCTTCGCGGACGCCGCCGGCACCTGCCCGTCCGGCTTCCGGCCCATCCCGCAGCTGGTCCAGCGCATCGTCTACGACGTCGACGCGCCGAGCCTGGACGACGGCGGCCGTACGACACCGCTGTTCGCGGTGGACTCCTTCCCGGAGCAGCTGCACAAGCCGGTCACGGACCACGGCGACTTCATCAACGTCTTCGACGAGGACCTGATGCGGGAGATGGTCGACTGCATCAACGAGGGCCGCACGTGCGGCGCCGGAGCGGGCGGCGGCCAGGACCCGGGGCCGGGCGAGGAGCCGACGCAGGAACCGACCAAGGAGCCGCAGGAGCCGCCCCGGACTCCCGAGGCCCCGCAGGAGCAGCCGACGAAGACGCCCGGCGCCGCGCAGGGCGGGAACGCCGGAGGCAAGCCCGGTGACCAGGCCGGCGACGGTGACGACGGCAAGGGCGAGGCACCGAAGCCCCCGGCGGACAGGCCGGCCCCCGAACCGGAGCCGGGCGACGCGTCCACGGCCCCCGGCAAGGCCGAGCCCGAGGTGAAGGCGACCGCCTCGGCCGACGGCGGCAACGCCGCAGGCCAGGGCGGCGAGAACAACGGCAACGACGCGGACGCCGACGGCCTCGGCGACTCCCAGGCCGTCGGCACGGCGACCAGCGCCGCGCCGACCCCGACGCCGACCCCGACGGCCACGGCCCCGCCCCTCACCGAGCCGCAGGCGGTCGGCGAGGGAGGCCTGGCCGACACCGGAGCCCAGCTCTGGCCGGCCGCGGCGGGTGCCGTACTGGTCATCGCGGGCCTCGTCGTGCTCCGCCGGGTGCGGCGCGGCTGAACGCCACGGCACGCCCACGGGTGAGCCACGGAACGGCGGCGGGATCCCCCTCGGATCCCGCCGCCGTTCCACAGGTCCGCCGTGTGTCCGCTGCTCGATGCCGATGCCGATGCCGATGCCGAAGGCGATGCGAATGGTGATGCCGAGGCCCGGCGGCGGCTCGCGGGCACGGACCAGGTCGCCGGGGCCGTCACCCTTCGACGGCCGCCGAAGTACCCACCCTCTAGCCTGACCTCATGAACCTCACCAGGCACGGTACACACGGCGGAGCGACGGCATGACGCCCTGGGAGATGGCCGCGGTGCTCGCCGCCGGCACGGGCGCCGGAGCCGTCAACGCCGTCGTCGGCTCGGGGACGCTGATCACCTTCCCGGTGCTGCTCGCCGCCGGACTGCCCCCGGTCACCGCGACGGTGTCGAACGGGCTCGGCCTGGTCCCCGGCTCCATCAGCGCGGCGATCGGCTACCGCGAGGAACTCAAGGGCCAGGGCCGGCGTGTCGTCCTGCTCGGCATCGGCGCGGTCCTGGGCGGTCTCGCGGGGGCCGTGCTGCTGCTGACCCTGCCCGCGGCGGCCTTCGAGCGGATCGTGCCGGTCCTGGTGGGCCTCGCCCTCGTCCTGGTCGCCTGCCAGCCCTGGATCGCCAGGAGGGTCCGCCGCCGGCGCGAGGCGGGCCGTCCCGGCCGCCGGGACGGCGGCCCGCTGCTGTTCACGGGCCTGACCCTGGCGAGCGTCTACGGCGGCTACTTCTCCGCCGCCCAGGGCATCATCTACGTCTCCCTGATGGGCATGCTGCTCGACGAGACGCTCCAGCGGCTCAACGCCGTGAAGAACGTGCTGGCCGCCGTCGTCAACACCGTCGCCGCCCTGCTCTTCCTCTTCTTCGCGGACTTCGACTGGACGGCTGTCGTCCTCATCGCCGCCGGTTCCGCCCTGGGCGGCCTGATCGGCGCCAGAACGGGACGCCGCTTCAGCCCCGCCGTCCTGCGCACCCTGATCGTCTCGGTCGGCACGGCCGCGCTCGTCCATCTGGTGCTCCACTGAGCCACCGTCAAGGCGCCGCACGCGCACCCGTCGTCGGTTCATCTCCGGCACCGTTGCGTGCACGCCGAGTGCGGGACCGCCCCAGCCCCACTGGAACACCGCGACGACCACGCCGTACGAGGCCGCCGTCCGTTAGACGCACGCGGGATCACTCCGGCATTCCAGGCACGCGGACTCCGCGCCCCCGCGGGCGGCCGTTCCCCCGAAAGGCCCGACCGTGTGCACGGCGTTCGCGCCCGGCCCGCCTCAGCGCCCCCGACCCCAGGGCCACGCCGAGCCCCACCAGCGCGCTGCCCGCCGCCTGCGCGAGGCCGTAGGAGCCCGTGCCGACGAGCGGTGCGGTGCCGGCCGCCGCCACCGGGATGAGGCCGGAGAAGAGGGTGGCGCGCTCCGCGCCGATCCGCTGCATGCCCATGTACCAGCACACGAAGCCGATCACGGTGACCACCACCGCCTGCCACAGCAGCGCGGCCGTCTCTACGGCGTCCGGGCGGCGCAGCCACCCGCCCCCGTCGAGCAGCGCGCCCACCGCCGCCGACTCCAGCGCGGCGACCGCGCACACCGTGGCCGACAGCAGCCTGGGCCCGAGCGGCCGCAGCACGGGCACGGCGAGCACGGCGAACCCGACCTCGCCCGCGAGGGCGCAGAGGGAGAAGGCGATGCCCGCGCCGTCCGTACGCCCCCAGCCCTGCACGGCGAAGGCGCCGACGGCCACGAGCAACGCCCCGTGGAGGACCGCCCGTTGGGGCCGGCGCCCGTCCAGCAGCGGCACGAGCACGGCGACGACCACCGGCGCACAGCCCACGAACACGCCGGGAACCGCCGGTTCCGCCGTGCGCTCCGCGGCGATGACGGCCAGGTTGAAGCCGACCATGCCGACCGCCGCGAGCAGGGCGAGACGGACCCACCGGCGAGGCCCGAGCCCCCTCAGCCGGGCGGCCGCGCCCTTCCCGGCGAGCGGGAGGAGCAGCAGGCAGGCCAGCCCGTAGCGCAGGAACTGGCCGCCCGCGTACGGGTAGTCGCCGAGGAGGCTGTTGGCGGTGAAGGACCCTCCGACGAGGACGCAGGCGAGCGCGGCGAGCAGGGCGCCGCGCGTGGTGGTGGCGTTCATACGGGCGACGCTAGGCAACCGCGCGGCCCGGGAAGGAGTCCACTTCCGCACCTGTTCGGCGGACCAATTTCCGCCCGGGCCGCAGTGGTCAGCCGATGTGGTCAGCCGATGTGGTAGCTGTCGCCGTAGACCTTCCAGTCCAGCGGCGGGTCGAGGTCGAGGTTGCCCCGGCGCAGGAAGACGCGCTGCGCGGTGTCGACACGGCTCGTGTCGCTGTGCGCCTCCTCCTGCCGCATGGCCCACACCCGTGCGTCCAGGAACGCGTCGAGGTACCGCACCTCGTCCCCGCCCTGCGCCGGCGGCTGCGCCGTGCGCAGCGCGCGCCTGCGGATGGCGCGGAAGCTCAGGGGGTCGGTGCCGTCGCCGTGCATCACGAGGGCGTCGTAGTAGGCGAACTGGCCCAGCACCCGCAGCCCGTCCGCCTTGCCCTGCCGGACCGCCGGGCCGAAGTACACCCGGTCGCGCTCGTCGTCCTGCGCCCGCCGGAACGCGGCGTCGCGGGCCGCCCGGCGCCAGTCGCCGGGGAAGCCCGGGTCGAGCCCGTCGTGCGAGTCGGAGCCGTTGACCGCGCGCAGCGCCGGCAGGTACGCCGCCAGGACGTTGCCGGGCCGGCGGTCGGTGTAGAACTCGACGAGGTCGAGCATGTCGCCGGTGCCGGAGCAGAACCCGATGATGCCGGCGGTGTAGCCGCGGCCGTCGCGGATGTCCTCGATGTACGGGTACTGCGCCGTCCAGTCGAGTGAGGAGTTCTCCGCGCTCGACACGAGCCGCATGGCGATCTCCTTCTTCGCCGGGTCGTCGAGCCCGACGGCGCGGACGGACGCCGCGGCGAACCGTACAAAACTGATAGGAAGGTTTCCTGTCACTGGGGGAGTGCAGGGGAAACAGATGAACGGAAAGTTCGTAGGGTCGAACAAGCGCGCCCGGCGGGAACCGTGAGCCCCGCTCGCACGTCAACTCTTTGCCCGGGTAGGGCCGATCGGTCGGAGAGACCAGCCGGAGAGGGGAATCGCCGTGGACGACGCGACGTCGCAGCAGGGAAGCGAGGCGGAGGCCGCCGCACGCCGGTCCCGCTTCGGGGCGCTGCCGGAGCCGGTACGCCTGGAGGACATGGTCGAGGAACGGGCGGCGACCTCACCCGACCCCGACCGCACGGCGTACAACCAGGACGAATGGCTCGTGCGCTACTGCCTGTGACGCACCGGCCCTGAGCCCGCGCGCCGACCCACCGCCGACGCGGCCCGTCCGGCGCCCCCCGCCCCACCGCGGCGACGCCCGTCACGAATCCCGGCCGGCCGCGGCCACACCGCCGTCACGGCACTGCGCCGGTGCCCCGTGGCGCTGCGGCCCCTGCCGCTACGACCGGCCGCGCGCGCCCAGGCCGCGCAGCCACCGCACGATGTCGTCGGCGCCCTGGGCCAGGGCGATCTCGAGCGGGGTCCTGTCGTCGTAGCCGCACCAGTCGATGTCGGCGCCGTGCCGGTGGAGGTACTGCGCGGTGGCCGGCTGCCCGCCGTGGCAGGCACCCCAGAAGGCGCTGGTGATCTCGTCGGGCGACGGAGGCTCGCCGTCCTCGACGCAGGCCCGGACCCGGTCGAGCAGGCCGAGCGTGGCGGCATCCTGGAGCGTCGTGCGGGCGCCGTGCTCGACCAGGCGGTGCGCGGCGCGCCACTGGCCGAACGCGCGGGCGTCGGCGAGCGGGGTGCCGCCGGCGATCACCGCCCCGGGGGCCTCGATGTCGGCCCCGGCAGCGATGAGCGCGTCCAGGACGGGCACGTCGTTGTTGCTCGCGGCCCAGTGCAGTGGCGTCTCCTCGTGTGCACCGGCGAACCGGGCGTTGGGATCCGCCCCGGCCGCGACCAGGGCGGCCACCACCTCGGGGCCGCGGGGGAAGTGACCGGGCCAGTCGGTCGCGAGATGCAGCAGACTGCGCGTGCCCTTGCCGTTCTCACCGTGCTCGGTGACGCGCGCGGTGGCCAGACCGGGGTGGTCGGCGAGCAACCGCCGGAGACCGGGCAGATCACCGGCCCGGATCGCCTCGGTCACGGCGACGGCGAGCGGGTCCTGCGATGTCAGCGTCTGCAAGCCGGCCTCCCGATCGCCGTCCGGAGCCTCCGATTCTGCCAGCCCGGCACCCACCGGGACCGGGGAACCGGCCGGATTCCGCGGCGGCGCAGCCCGGGTTCCGACGCCCGGCAGGCGCGGCGACGAATCCGCGCAGACCCCAGCACACCCGCCCCGGCCAGGACCACCCCCCGCCCCCGCCGGCCCCTGCCCGGACCGGCGTCCGCACACCCTGCCCCACCGCCTCCACCGGGGGCTGCCCGGACGACATGACCGCACGCCCCGCGAGGCGTAGCGTCCGGCCTCTCTGGCCGGACGACAGGCGTCCTTCGCCGGCGCCGGTCACGCACGTGCCCCCGCTGCTGCCCCGGCCTCCCGGCCCGGCGGCGCCGGCGTCCTCGACATCGACCCCGGATCGCTGCTGGGCGTCGACCGCGCCATCGCGGTACTGCCCCCGCGCGCCACCCCGCCCCCGCCGGTCAGGCCTGACCGGGATGGTCGGCGCGGACCCGTCGGGCCACGTCGCGCAGCTTGATGTTGTGGTGCTGCGAGATGCGCCGCAGCACATCGAAGGCCTCGTCCTCGCTCAGCCGGTGGCGTTCCATCAGGATCCCCATGGCCTCCCCGATCGCGTGCCGGGTCTCCAGGGCGTGTTCCAGCTGGTCGACGGTGCGGGCGGTGGCCAGCGCGACGGCGGCGTGGGAGGCGAGCAGCCAGCCCGCGGCCTCGATGTCCTTGCCGAACGCCCCGGGGCGGCGCGAGTAGAGGTTCAGCGCGCCGAAGTCCTCCTGCTCGGTGTAGAGCAGCACACCGGTCATGCTGCCGATCCCGAGCTTGCGGGCCGCCTCGCAGAAACGCGGCCAGGACGGCTGCGGCCTGGTCATGTCGGCGATGCGGAACAGCCGCTCTCCGTCCACACGCCGGGCGGCGTCGAAGCACGGCCCCTCACCCAGCTCGCCCTGCAGCCGGTCGGACTCCTCGACCATGTCGCCGCACACCGCCAGCGTCACGGCCCGGCCCTTCGACACCGTCAGGATGCCCGCGGCGTCACAGCCCTCGACGAGCTTCACCGCCGCCGCCGCGATCTCGTCCAGCGTCGCCTGGACCGAGTCCTGCGCCACCAGATCCCGGGCGAGCAACGCCATCTGCTCGGCGTACCGCTGCCACTCCACCGCCACCACCGCCTCGCTCACCGGTCCCGACCACGGTACTCGCGCCGCGCCCGCCACGCCGACCGCCGACGGGACGCGACGTTCGCGGCCCCGGAGCCGCGTCCCCGCTCAGCGGTACGCCGTCAGCAGCAGCGCCACGTCGTCCGGCCGCTCCGTGGCGCGCCGCGCCGTGCGCACCAGCCGGTCGGCGAGGTGCTCGACCGAGTCCGCCGGCGTGTCGGCCAGGCAGCTGCGGACCCGTTCGATCCCCGTGTCGATGTCGCTGCCGGGCCGCTCCACGAGCCCGTCGGTGTACAGCGCGAGGACGCTGCCGGGGGCCAGCTCGATCGGCGTGACGGGGTAGAACGCGTCGGGCTGCACGCCCAGCATGACCCCGCCCGCCAGGTCGAGCGTCTCGGCGTGCCCGTCGGGATGGCGCAGCAGCGGCGGGGGATGGCCGGCCCGCACGGCGAGGGCGCGGCCGCTGCCCGGGTCCAGTTCGATGTAGCAGCAGGTCGCGAAGGCGTCCGCCTCCAGCTCGGCCAGCAGCCGGTTGGTGTGGGTGATGACCTCCTGCGGCGGCCGCCCGCTCGCGGCGAACGCGTGCACGGCACTGCGCAGCTGCCCCATCACCGCGGCGGCGCCGACACTGTGGCCCTCGACGTCCCCGATGACCAGCGCCACCCCACGCCCCGTGGTGATCACGTCGTACCAGTCGCCGCCGATGGCCATGCCCTGCGTGCCGGGCAGATACCGGCCCGTCGTGCGCAGCCCCTCCACGGCGGGCAGCCGGTGCGGCAGCAGCCCCTCCTGGAGCCCGCGGGCGACGGCGGACTCCGCGTCGTAGAGCCGCGCCCGCTCAAGGGCCTGGGCGGCGAGGCCGCTCAGGGCGGTGAGGGCGGAGCGCTCGTCGGCGGTGAACCGGTGCGGGGTGTCCCAGCCGAGGATGCAGGAGCCGACGGGATGACCGGAGGCGATCAGCGGCAGGAACGACCAGGCGTTCATACGGTCCAGGGCGATGCCCGGGTAGGCGACGGAGAGGTCCTCCGGCGACTCGAAGAACAGGGGCAGCCGCGTGGTCAGGGCGTGCACGCCGGGCAGTTGCGTGTCGAGGGTGACCCCTTCGAACGGGGTGAGGAAACCCTCGGGGTAGCCCGACTCCCACAGCAGGTACATCCGGCCCTCGCGGACGGTGTACAGGGCGAGTTCCCGGGCGCCGAACGCCGGCAGCAACTGCTCCGAGACGGCCCGGCACACGTCCCGCACGGTGACCGCCTCGGTGAGCACGCTCGCCATCTGCACCACGTGGTACAGCGCGCCGGCCCGCGCCGCGGCGACCGGCCCGGGCGGCGGCGCGCCGGGACCCGGCACGAGACCGGCGGCGGCCCCGGCCTCGTACGCGGACTCGCCGCCCGTGGGCGGGCCGGTCGGCGAGACCCGGCCGGTCAGCCCGTGCACGTCCGGGTACAGCACGAAGCCCAGCCAGTCGCCGTCCGGGCGCCGCACGAGGAAGGACACCTGCTCCTGCGACAGCATCGCCGCCCGGTAGCGGTCCTCGTAGGCGGGATCCCGGAGCCAGGTGACCACCTCCCACGGATAGCGGCCCAGGAGTTCCTCCCGGCCGCGGCCCAGCAGTTCCTCGCAGCGCCGGTTGGCGAACGTGAGGCGGCCGTCCTGGTCCAGGGAGAAGATCCCGTCGGGCAGCCGCTCGGCGGCCTCGGCCGCGGTCAGTCCGCCGGCCGCGTCGACCAGGGCCGCCACCAGGACCCGGGCGGAACCGGTGCCGCCGCCCACCAGATGGCCCCACAGCTCGACGGGCCGGTAGCCGCTCTCCCCGCTGTCCGCGGACGCCTCCCGCACCCGGAGGTGCCGGGACCTGACCCGGCCGTGGGTGAGCGCGTCGTGCCGGCTCGCCCGCAGCTCGTGCAGGTCGTCGGGGCTGACCCGGGCCTCGATGTCCGCCAGGGTGCCGCCGAAGTCCGCCCGGTCGATGCCGAGGAGGGCGAGGGCCTCGTCGTCCGGGGCGCACCGGTCCGTCTCCAGGTCCCAGTCGACGAGCCCCACCCGGACGGGGTGGGCGGCGGGTGTGGGCAGCCGCACGCCGACGGGTTCGTCGTCGTACTCGATGCGCCGCGCGGAGCGGCCCGGGCCGGGCCGGCCGGCGGCGAGGCGGCCGAGCCGCTCCTCCATGTCCCGCCCGGCGGGGCGCAGCGCGAGCGCCACCGCCTCCGCGTCCATGGGCGTCCGGGCGGCCGAGCGCAGCACGACCAGGACGCCGACGGGCTCGCCGCCCGCCCGCACGGGCCGGTGGGCGGAGCCGAACGAGTACGGCAGCCCGGCGGTGAAGTGCGGGAAGCGCACCATGGTGGCGCGCTCGTCCGGCAGCCACAGGGTCTCCCCGCGCCGGTAGGCCTCCGCCATCGGCAGGGCACCGCCCACCGGCACCCGCCACCAGCTCCTGAGCAGCGACCTGGGCACCCCGGTGACCACCGCGAGCACGAGCGAGCGCCGGTCGCGGGAGCGCAGGTAGACCAGGCCGCCGTAGCCTCCGAGGTCGCGCACGGCCTGGACCAGCGGAGCGGTCAGGGCGTCCTCGACCCGCCCCGTGTCCCCGGCCCGGTCCCGGTCGTCGCCCCCGCCCCGGATCCGGCCGCCGGACGACCGCGGCCCGTCCGGTACGGCGGCTGCCTCATCCATGTCGCGTCCTCCCGGTACGGACGCACCGGACACCGATCGCTCCCCACCAGGATGTGCCATGGTCGCCGCTCCGGCGCGGTGGGTGCAGTCTTCCGTTCACGCGCGTGCAACCTTCGGGTCAGGCCGGTCGTCTCACCCGGTATCACAACCACGCAAGCCTCGGGGGCGGCAATGGTACGAATCAGAACAGCATGCGCGACTCTCGCACTCGTGGGCGCCACGGTGGGCGTGGCGGCGATCCCGGCGGGTGCCGCACCGGCCGCCGCCCGGCAGGCCACCACGCAGACCACGACGTGCCCGACCGGCTGGGGAAGCCTCGCCAAGACCGGCACCAGCGCCACGGTCGCGCCGATGACGAACGTCAGGACCGGCCGCCACGCCTGCTTCGACCGGATGGTCGTCGACGTGCCCGGCGCGGGCAGCGGCGTCGGCTACACCGTCCAGTACGTCGACCGGCTCTACCAGGACGGGTCCGGCCGCTACATACCCGTGGCCGGCGGCGCCGTCCTCGCGGTGCGGGTGGCCGCGCCCGCCTACGACCCGGAGACCGGCTCACCCACCTATCCCGGCCGGGTGGCGCTCCCGCTGCCGGGCGTGGACCTCACCGGCTACCGCACCTTCCGTGACACGCGCTTCGCCGGCAGCTTCGAGGGGGAGACCCAGATCGGCCTCGGCGTCCGCGCCCGGCTGCCCTTCCGGGTGCTGCAACTCGACGACCGCGTCATCGTGGACGTAGCCCACAGCTGGACCGCCACGAGCTGACCCCTGCGCGCCCGGCTCTCCCCGAGCCGGGCGCCCCGGGCGGGGACCGCGGTCAGGGGTCCTGCGGACCGCGCCGGTGGCCGACGCGGGCGCGCGGCTGTTCGCGCAGCCGCCCCGCCTCCGCCAGCGCCCGGGCGGCCGCACCGGCCAGCCGGGGCCGGTTGCGGACGAAACGGCGGGCCGCCCGGGCGGGCTCCCGGCCCAGCCAGTGGGCGGCCCCGCCCGGCACCGGCCGGATCACCGACCCCTCGTACACCCGCAGATCACGCGTCTTCAGCGACTCCTTGTAGCGGGCCGGGCCGCTCCCCAGGTCGACCGTCTCGACCCCGTCGGCCGCCGCGGCCTCCAGCATCCTCAGCTGCAGCACGAGCCCGGGGGAGTACTTCGCGTACGCGCGGTCGTAGGCCGGGAACCACCAGGACAGCACCGTGCGCGAGCGCAGACCGAAGTGCGCGGCCACGGGCCGGTCCGCGGCGTACAGCACGGACAGCACCCCGCGGCACTCCGGCTCCTCGCTCCGGCCGAGCAGGCCCACCAGCCGGGTGATCCACTCCTGCGCGAACCGGTCCCGCCGGCCGGTCCGCCGGTACTGCGCCGACTTCCAGTCCATCAGCGCCCGCAGCGCGGCGGGGTCGTCGGCGTCGTACACGAACCGCACCTCGCCGACCTGCCGGGCCAGCCTGCGCTCCTTGGCCAGGGTCTGTCTGAGGAACCCCGGCGACTTCGCCCGCAGCCCCTGCGCGTACCGCTCGAACCCCTCGGCGAGGTCGACCACCGGCGAGGCGAGTTCCTCGGCCGCGTGCGGCACGAACAGCCCCTGTCCGGCTTCCAGGTTGTCGAACTCCCAGCACGACAACGCGCAGGACCGCAGCAGCCCGCGGGCGTCGAGCCGGATCCCGGGGCGTAACACGGCCCCCTGACTGTCCGACACCCCGAGCCCGATGGCCCGGCCCTGCCCCAACGGCCCCGACTCGTACGGGAAGAACCCGACCGGTGAGCCGTCGTCCTGCAGCACCGCGACCCTGGCTCCCGGCCTGACCCGCCCCACCGCCACGGTGAACGCCGGGTCGAGAAAAGGGTTCGCCGGGGCCCCGGACTCGGTCCGTATCTCCCGCCACATCTTCTGGTCGTTCGGGCTCAGTTCCTCCGGCCTCAGAACGAGAACGCGCTTTCCGGGCAAGACTGCCTCCTGTGTCATCGGCATGGGACACACGAAGGCCTGCACACCACCGCGTACCGGCACCAGGCAGTACTCGGGCCGCACGGCGCAGGCCCTGGTCGGTACCGCCGCCGCTCAGCAGCGGAACGTCTGCAGCTCCACGGCGTTCCGGGCGGCCCCGACCGCCCCCGGACGCCTGGCCGTTCCCGCCGCGCGGAGGTCCGTACCGCCCCGGTCCACCGCGGGCGCCCCGGTCACCACGGCGCCCGCCCCGGCCGCTCCGGCCGCCCTGGGGGCGCGTGCCGCCGGCTGCCGGTCCGACGGCTCCTCCTCGCAGGGACAGGGCTCACCGGCCGCTTCGGCCTCGGCGTCCCACGCCGCGGCCGCCGTGACCGCGCCCTCCGCCGCACTCCCGCTGTGCGTGAACGCCGGGACGACGAGATGCAGCATCAGCAGGCAGGCCACCAGGCCCATCGCCGCTGCCCATCGTCGCCGCACCATCAGACCCCTGACCTGCGTCTCGGCGGGGGAGTACGGAAGGGATCCGGATCCCAGGGCCACCACACCGGACCTGACCCCCGACACGGCCGGCTGCGTCTACCAGTAGGCCGAGCCCGTCCCGCCCCGTCAACCCCTGGTGAGGCGATTCGCCCCACTCGACCGATTGCCGCCGGAACGGCGACGGAAAGCGCTGTCGGCGAAAGGGCCGTCAGCCGCCCGGGCTCAGCACCTCGGCCGGCTTCGGCGGCCGGATGTCGAGGGGCTCGTCGAAGCCGCTGAACGAGGTGGTGGTCCGCTGCGCACCGGACTTGTACACCGTCTTCAGGAGATACGGCTTTCCCTCGTCGGCCACGTAGAAGGTGTACGTCCCTTCCTTGTCCGCCTTGTCGGTCACGATCAGCTCGACGGCCTTCGTGCCCCCGACGCGGGCGGATCCGCCCTTGCGCGCCGTGCCGAACGAGTCGAAGGGCCGCTCGCAGGAGGTGAGTCCGTCACCGGTGCTCGCCGGGTCCACCGGTGTCTTCACCCACAGCTTCTGCTCGCCGGTGAGGCCCGGGTTGTTCTTCCACTTCCGCAGGTAGGCCCGGTCCGGGCGGACGTAGTCGGTCGTTCCCAGCCGGATCTGCTCCAGGACGCCGCCCCCGGCCCAGGCGGTCCTGGACCTGCACCGGCTGTCGAGGTCGGTCACCAGGCGGCTGGTGACCGCGCCCTGGCGCGTGCGGTTGGTGATGTCGACGGTGACGGAGTCCAGCTTCCGCATCGTCGCGTTGGCCTCGTCGAGGATGTCGCCGGCGGACCTGTCCTCCCCGGCGCCGCCGGCACCGCACCCGGCCAGGACCGCGCCCGCCAGCAGGCACATCGCGGTCGTCGTCACGGTAGCCATGGCCCGCACGGAGCCCCCCTGTTGATCGTGTCGGCCGGTGATCAGCAACGGAGCCTACCCGCCCGCCGCCCCGACGGCCGGTCCGGTGGGCCGGGCGCGGGGGCCGGCGCGCCCCGGCGCGCGGAACCCGCGCTCGCGGGCCGCGTACGCTACCGGTGGCTCCGCCCCGGGAGATCTTCACGTCTGACGTGCTCGCCGGCCGGGGAGCCTCAGGAACGGCGGTGGTGGAGCCGGTCCGTCGGCGGGCACCATGGGCACGGCCGGGCGCGGTCTGCCAGGGTCCGCCCGCGCCGGCCTCCGAGCGGAGGGACGACATGGGATCGGCGATGAGCGAGTGGTATCACCACCGGCAGAGATGGGCCGCCAGGGGAGCCCTGGCCGCAGCCGCTTCGGCCGCGTTGCTGCCCCTCGTGGCCGGCGGTCTGTCAGGGCTGCTGCTGCTCGTGGCCGGCCTGGCGGGACTGGCCCTGACCGCGGCCGCGCTCTGGTGGGTCCTGTCCCGGCGCGGACCGGCCCGTATGGCGGCGGCCGTGCTGGCCGTCGCCGCGCCCGTCGGCCTCATCACGCTCTTCGCGACCGCGAATCTTCTCTGGGTGGTCTTCCTGTCCCTGCTGCTGTGGTGCGCGGCGGTCTGGAGCGGCCGCTACGCCCTGCGCAGCACCGGCCTGCGGCCGGTCCGGGTGAAGGAGTACCGCACGCCACCGCCGCAGCGCCCGTTCCTCCTGCTCAACCCGCGCTCCGGCGGCGGCAAGGTCGAGAAGTTCGGCCTGAAGGAGAAGGCCGAGGCGCTGGGTGCCCGGGTCGTGCTGCTCGACCCGGAGCAGCGCCAGGACGTCACCGCCCTCGCCCGGGCCGCCGTGGCCGACGGAGCCGACCTCCTGGGCGTCGCGGGCGGCGACGGCACCCAGGCCCTGGTCGCCGCCGTCGCGGCGGAACACGGGCTGCCGTTCCTCGTCATCGCGGCCGGCACGCGCAACCACTTCGCCATGGACCTGGGCCTGGACCGGGACGATCCGTCCCGGTGCCTCGACGCCCTCACCGACGGTGTCGAACTCCGGGTCGACCTCGGCTTCGCCGACGACCGCCCGTTCGTGAACAACGCGTCGTTCGGTGTCTACGGGGCGGTCGTCCAGAGCCCCGGCTACCGCGAGGACAAGGTGGGCGCGGCGCTGGAGCGGCTGCCCGAGCTGCTCACCCGGCAGAGCGGCCCGCGTCTGACCGCGAGCGCCGACGGCACGACCATCGCCGACCCGCAGGCCGTCCTGGTGAGCAACAACCCCTACCGCATGGACGACCCGTTCGGCTTCGGCCGGCGCGAGCGGCTCAACTCCGGGCGGCTCGGCGTGCTCGCCGTCCGTGTGGACAGCGCCGTGGAAGCGGCCGAACTCCTCCTGTCCCCGCGGCCGGAGGGGCTCACCGTGCTCACCGCCCAGCACGTCGTCGTGCACGCCGACACACCGCACCTGGAGGTCGGCCTCGACGGCGAGGCGCTCACCCTGCCCGCCCCCGTCCACTGCCGCATCACGCGCCGGGCCCTGCGCGTCCGGGTGCCCCGCGACCGGCCCGGGGTACCCGAGGCGCCACCGCGCCTGGACTGGCGCCGGCTGCGCAAACTGGCGGCGGCCGTGAGCCGCACCGCCGCGCCCTCGCGTTCCTGGCGTACCTGAGCGCCCGCTCTTGGCGTACCTGAGCACGCGCTCCTGGCGTACCTGAGCGCCCCGCACCCACCGTCGTCGCCAAGGCCCCCCTGCCGTTCCGGCCAGGGGGGCCTCGTCCTCGGTGGCCGTGGGCTACGCGCCCTTCGGCCCGGCCTGCTGCACCACCTCGAAGGACCAGAGGGTCGAGTCGCTCGCCGCGGGCCTGGGCCGCTCGCCGCCCTCGCCGCCGCCCTGGTGCGCGGCCTTCATCGGCCCTTCCATCCACGCCTGGAACGACTCCTCGTCCCGCCACCGGGTGTAGACGAGGTAGGTGTCGGTGCCCTCCACCGGGCGCAGGAGCTCGAACCACTCGAACCCGTCGGAGCTCTCCACGGTGTGTGCGCGGGACGCGAACCGCTTCTCCAGCGTCTCGCGCTGCTCGGCGGGCACGGTCAGCACATTGATCTTGACTACGCTCATGGCCCCATCTTGCCCGACGGCACGTCGGCGCCGGCTAAGGGCCTGGGACCTCACAACGTTTTGAACGCGTTCAAATATGAGCTAGGGTCACCCTCACACGTCGAGGGGGAGACCTCCATGAAGATCGTGATACCGGGCGGGACCGGTCAGGTCGGCACCGTGCTGAAGCGCGCGCTGAGCGCGGCGGGGCATGACGTCGTGGTGCTCAGTCGGCACCCGGCACGCCGGGGCGAAGTGCACTGGGACGGTGTGACGCAGGGCCCCTGGACGGAGGAGATCGACGGCAGCGACGTCGTCGTCAACCTGGCCGGCCGGAGCGTGAACTGCCGTTACACCCCGGCCAACCTGCGGGAGATGATGGACTCGCGGGTCGACTCCGCCCGGGTCGTGGGCGAGGCGATCGCCGCGGCCGCCCGGCCGCCCCGGATCTGGCTGCAGATGAGCACCGCGACCGTCTACGCCCACCGCTTCGACGCGCCCCACGACGAGGCCACCGGCGTGATCGGCGGAACCGAGCCGGACGTCCCCGGCTACTGGGCCTACAGCGTCGAGATCGCCAAGGCCTGGGAGCGCGCGCAGGAGTCGGCCCACACCCCGCACACCCGGAAGGTGGCGCTGCGCACCGCCATGGTGATGAGCCCGGACCGGGGCGGCGTCTTCGACGTCCTGCTGCGGCTGGCCCGGCTCGGCCTCGGCGGCCCGGTGGCGGGCGGCGCCCAGTACGTCTCCTGGATCCACGACCAGGACTTCGTCCGGGCGATCGAGTTCCTCGTCGCCCGGGACGACATCGACGGCCCGGTCAACCTGGCCGCGCCCGAGCCCCTCCCGCAGCGCGCCTTCATGCGCGCGCTGCGCGCCGCGTGGGGCGTTCCGGTGGGGCTGCCCGCCACGCGCTGGATGGCCGAGGCGGGTGCCTTCGTCCTGCGCTCGGACACCGAACTGCTGCTGAAGAGCCGCCGTGTCGTCCCCGGCCGCCTCCTCGACGCGGGCTTCACCTTCGGCCGTCCCGCCTGGCCGCAGGCCGCGGACGACCTCGTACGGCGGCTGCGCGGCGGGCGCGCGGAATGAGCCCGGGTCAGCTCTGCCCCTTGCCCCGCTCGCCCTGCTCCAGGGCCTTGCCGGTCATGTCGGTGACCTGCCCGGCCGGCGGCGCCTCCGCCTCCACGTCGGTGCCGAAGTCGGTGAACTCCATGAGGGTGCGCACCGTGACCTTCTGCGGCGAGGACGAGGCGTCGGTGGAGGACCGCTGCGTCGCCGCGGCGGGAGCGCTGAGGGTCATGTCGAACTGCTGCCGGCGCATCCGGCCCTGCTCGTCGAGCCACACGTCCATCGGCAGCGTCGGACCGACCTGGCGGCGCAGGGCGTCGCCGCCGGGGAGGTCGGCGACGTCGACGGAGACGCGGTAGCGCGTGGTCTCGACCCCGTCGACCGTGTCCGTGCCCTTCTCGGTCACGTCCTTGTCGGTGATCGCCTTGGCGAACGCGGCGGACCGGGCGGGGTCGCCCACCGGCTGCTCTCCGGAGCCCTGCTGTGCGGCGACCTTCCCCAGGTCGATCCTGATCCACGGCTTGCCGCCCGGCGCCTGCCCCTTCGGCAGCTTCTGGTACAGCACCTGGTCGACCACGCGCTGTTCGATCCGCTGCCCCTCCGCTGTGACCGTCATGACGCTGTCGCCGTCGTCCAGGTCCACGGCGCCCTGCCCGTTCGCGGTCATCGACGCGCCCTGCGCCGAGGTCTGCACCCGCAGCTTCACCCGGGCGGTGTCCTCCTCGGCCGTCCTGTCGTAGGCCGACCGCACCGCCCGCGTGCCCTCCTCCTGGGCGCCGCCCCGCGTCGAGGAACCCGGCGCGGCGTCACCCGTGCCGTCCTCGTCGCCGCAGCCGACCAGCACCGTTCCCGCCAGGACACCGGCGATCCCTAAAGCACAGACCTTCCTGCCGTTGCCTGCCCTGCCCATCGGACCAGCTCCTCTCAGAGGTGTGTGATGCGACCCAAGTGCCCAGGCCGGTCATGAACACACGCACGGAACCGAGGAGTTGGGGACCGGGGCAAGCCCTGAGGCGGGCGGTGCGGTCCCGTCAGCGGCGGCCGCGGAGCTTGCCGAGCAGACGCTGGGCCTGGGCCCGCTTGCGAGGGTCGGCCGCCGCCCGGCGTGCCTGCTCCACCGCACGCCGCCCCTGCGGACTCCGTGCGAACTGCTTGATGCGATCCAGCATTCCGGCCATGACGTACCTTCCTTCGTGTCCTGACGTCGTCCTTGCTGTAGCTCGCCTACCCCCGCGACGACCTGCTCAGGCACCCGCCCGCCCGGTCGGCGCGCGACCGAACGTGTTTGCCGCCGAAGTCAGGGGCAAGTCGGTGTTCCATGACTGAAGAGAACAAGCGCGCGAATCAGAAGCCGACCACCATCCGTGCGACGCAGTCCAAGGCCCGCCGCACGGCGGACAAGGCGACCGCGCCGGCCTCCCAGGCCGCGAAGCGCGCGGCGGACAAGACCGATGACGCGGCGTCAGCGGCCACGTCCGGCGTCGAACGCTCGGCCGAGACGGCGAAGGCGGCCGCGCAGACCGCCGCCCGCGGCGTCGAGGCGGGCCGCCAGGCCGTCGTCGCCGCGTCGGGCCAGGTCGCGTCCACGGCGAAGACCGCCTGGACGGTCATCGCCCAGCGCAAGCTCGTCGCCGCCGGCGTCGGAGCCGGCCTCACCGCCCTGAGCGCCGCGTCGTACGCCGTGGGGCGCCGCGCGGAACGCGGCACGCACGGCCCGCTCACCCGGATCACCGGCGGGCGGATCTGACCACGACCGGCACGCCCGGCGAGCCCGCCACGAGGAGAGCAGGCGGCGCGGCGCATCACCGCATCCACGGTGGTCCGTAGCGCCGCCCTCTCGCGTCTCACCGCCGCCCCGGCGGCCCGGCGCGCACATCCGGCCGCCGAGGCGGCGCCCCCCTCGCGCGTCACGGCCGTGACGAGGAAGGATGAGACCGCACACGAAGGATCAACCCATGCGGAGGAGCGGGCCCATGCAGCACGAGCGAGCGGGCAGTCCGGCCGGACCCGGAGATCTCGTCGACGTCGCCCGGCTGGTCACCGCGTACTACGCGCTCCACCCCGACCCGGACGACCCGGGGCAGCGCGTGGCGTTCGGGACCTCCGGACACCGCGGCTCGTCACTGGCGAGCGCGTTCAACGACGACCACATCGCCGCGACCAGCCAGGCCATCTGCGAGTACCGGGCCGGCCAGGGCACCGACGGCCCCCTCTTCCTGGGCGCCGACACGCACGCCCTGTCGGAGCCCGCGCGGGTCACCGCGCTGGAGGTGTTCGCCGCCAACGACGTGACGGTGCTGATCGACCAGGCGGACGGCTACACCCCGACCCCGGCCGTCTCGCACGCCATCCTCGCCCACAACCGCGGCCGCACCACCGGCCTCGCGGACGGCGTCGTGGTGACCCCCTCCCACAACCCGCCCGGCGACGGCGGGTTCAAGTACAACCCGCCCAGCGGCGGCCCCGCCGCCTCCGACGCGACCTCCTGGATCCAGGACCGCGCCAACGAGATCATCCGGGGCGGCCTCAAGGACGTCCGGCGCATCCCGTACGCCCGGGCCCTCGCCGCGGCCACCACAGGCCGCTACGACTTCCTGGGCACCTACGTCGCCGACCTGCCCGCCGTGCTCGACCTGGACGCGATCCGCGAGGCCGGGGTGCGCATCGGGGCCGACCCGCTGGGCGGCGCCTCCGTCGCCTACTGGGGCCGCATCGCCGAACAGCACGGCATCGACCTCACCGTGGTCAACCCGCACACCGACCCCACCTGGCGGTTCATGACGCTGGACTGGGACGGCAAGATCCGCATGGACTGCTCGTCGCCGTACGCGATGGCCTCGCTCATCGAGCAGCGCGACCGCTTCCGGATCGCCACCGGCAACGACGCCGACGCCGACCGGCACGGCATCGTCACCCCGGACGCCGGTCTGATGAACCCCAACCACTACCTCGCCGTCGCCATCTCCTACCTGTACGCCCACCGCGACCGCTGGCCGGCCGGCACCGGCGTCGGCAAGACCCTGGTGTCCTCCGCCATGATCGACCGGGTCGCCGCCGACCTGGGCCGGGAGCTGGTGGAGGTGCCCGTCGGGTTCAAGTGGTTCGTCGACGGGCTGGTCGGCGGCACCATCGGCTTCGGCGGCGAGGAGTCGGCCGGGGCGTCCTTCCTGCGCCGGGACGGCTCCGTGTGGACCACCGACAAGGACGGCATCATCCTGGCGCTGCTCGCCTCCGAGATCACGGCCGTCACCGGCCGGACCCCCTCGGAGCACTACGCCACGCTGACCGCCCGCTTCGGCGAGCCGGCCTACGCCCGGATCGACGCCCCGGCGTCCCGCGAGGAGAAGGCCCTGCTCGCCCGGCTCTCCCCGGCGCAGGTCAGCGCGGACACCCTCGCCGGGGACGCGGTCACCGCGGTGCTCACCGAGGCCCCCGGGAACGGCGCGCCGATCGGCGGCATCAAGGTGACCACGGACAGCGCCTGGTTCGCGGCCCGCCCCTCGGGCACCGAGGACGTCTACAAGATCTACGCCGAGTCGTTCCGCGGCCCCGACCACCTCCGCCGGGTGCAGGAGGAGGCCAAGTCCGTGGTGCTGGCGGCCCTGTCCGGCTGAGCACCGGCACGGCACGGCCCGGGCCACGACGACGTGGCCCGGGCCGTGCGGCGTTCAGCCGCGCAGATTGCGCGCGGGCAGGACCACATGGGCCGCCGACGTGAGCACGTCCTCGTCGGAGGTGAAGGCGGCCAGCGTCTCGACGTCGCCGGGCTCGGCACCCTCCGGCCACGGGCGGGTGGCGAAGATGAGGTAGGCGTACCCGAGTTCGGCCACGGCCTTCAGCCAGGTCTCCGGCGGGACGAACTGGGACTTGAGGTGCCGCACGGTGAGGACGGCCGACCCGGGCACGACGAGCAGGCTGACCGGCAGGCTCGGCCGCTGGACCGCGTGGACGAGGCCCTCGCCCGGGGGGAGCCCGGCGCCGGTCAGCACCTCTTCGAGGGCCGCCGACGTCGCCTCCCGGCCGTTCGCGCCGTCTCCGAGGGAACAGGCCAGGAGGTAGGGAACGTCCCCGTCGGGGGTCGTGCCCCGCCAGGACAGCACGACCAGGGAGCCCAGGTCGTCGGTGTGCACGGACTGTGTTTCGGGTGAGATCGAGGTCACCGCGGCACCGTATCGGCGCGCCGGAACGCGGCCGGCCCGCTGTCACCCGACTGGACCACGCCCCGCCGGGCGCTCCACACGAACGAGGGGCGCGCGCACCGGGCGCCGCGATACAGGACACTGGAGAAAGATCCGACCCGGGAAGGACCGACACGTGATCATCTTTGGCACCAAGGGCTACCTGTACCAGCTGGCGATACTGACGCTGGTGTGCGGCCAGTGCGGCAACCCCGCCGCGCACACCCTGAGGAAGCGCGTCACGAAGTTCACGCTGTTCTTCGTGCCGCTGTTCCCGATCTCGACGAAATACCAGACGCAGTGCACCTTCTGCGGCGCGGAACAGAAGCTGACCAAGGAGCAGGCCGAGCAGCTCCAGGCGCAGGGCGCGAGCGGCCAGGGCGGCCCGGCGTACGGACAGCCGCAGCAACAGCAGCACCGGTACTGAGACGGGCGGACACCCCGGGCCGAGGAGGTGCTCAGCCGGCCGTGAGCACCTCGTCCGCCAGACCCAGGTGATGCCGGAAGGCGTCCCGCCCCCGGTCCGTCAACCGGACGACGCGTGAACCATCGCCGTGCACCAGCCAGGACGCCTCCAGCGCCCGGTGGAACACGGCGGCGGCCACCGCGCCCGCCAGATGCAGGCGCCCCTCCGTCCAGTCCAGACAGGTCCGCACGTGCGGCCGGCGCGCTTCCCCCGCTCCCTCGCCCGCGACGCCGAGGCTCGTCAACCAGGCACCGCCGGACGCGGTGAGCGCCGGGCCGGACTCCCAGGACAACAGCCCGCGCGCGGTCATGCCGTCGGTGATCGCCACGGCCAGGGAGCCGCCGAGGTGGTCGTAGCAGACGCGGGCGAAGCCCACGGCGCGGTGGCGGCGGGCGGCGGTGAGCGAACGGACCGGGACGAGCCGGCGCGGCGCCCTGGCCGCGAGCGCCTCGATCATCTCCGCGATGCCGGGGTCCGCCAGGCGCACATAGCGGTGCCGCCCCCTGCGCTCCTGCACCAGCAGTCCGCCGTCCACCAGCCGGTTGAGGTGGCTCGTGGCCGTGGACGGGGCGACGCCGGCGAGGGCGGCCACCTCCGAGGCCGTCCAGGAACGGCCGTCGAGCAGGGCGAGACAGATCCCGGCGCGCGTACGGTCGGCCAGCAGCGCACCCAGCGCGGCGAGGTCCGGTTCTTCGGCGTGGACGTCAGGGCTGGTCACCGCCCCATTGTCGCCGGGTGACACTTCGACGACCGGCGAAACGTCCCGCCCGTAGCGTCCTGAGGCATGACGAACGACACCCACCTGGTGGTTCAGCCGAGCATCCTCTACTTCGGAACCCCCGTGGTCCTGCTGACCACCGAGAACGCCGACGGCACCTGCAATCTCGCCCCGATCTCCTCCGCGTGGGCCCTGGGGCAGCACATCGTCCTGGGCATGGGCAGCGAGAGCCAGACCGCGCGCAACCTCGCGCAGCGCCCCGAACTCGTGATCAACGTCGCCTCGCCGGAGCTGTGGGAGCACGTGGAACGCCTGGCGCCGCTCACCGGCGCGAGTCCGGTCCCGGAGGCCAAACGGGCGGTGTACCGCCACGAGCGGGACAAGTTCGGCGCGGCCGGGCTCACTCCGGCCGCCGCCGATCTCGTGCGGCCACCGCGCGTCGCCGAGTGCGCCCTGCAGCTGGAGGCCCGGGCCCGCAAGCTGACCCCCGGCGGCGCCGGCGTCTTCTTCACCGTCGAGTGCGACGTCCTGCGCGTCCACGCCGCCGAACACATCGTCGTACCCGGCACACACCACATCGACCCCGCGCGGTGGAGCCCGCTCATCTACAACTTCCGCCACTACCACGGCCTGACCCCCGAACTCGGCCACGGCTTCCGCTCGGAAACGGCGAGAACCACGGCCCCGGCCGCCTGACGGGTGCCACGGCCGGTGCGGTGGTGCCGGTTCCGCCCCGGCGCCCGGCGAGGCACTGATCGGATCGCATGTGGCAACCGCGGCATGCCGGGTACTCGTCGTGTCGGGCCCGGACCTGTGTGTGGGCCGATGGGCCTCCTGCAGTCGATCAGGGAAAACGGAGGCATACAGATGAGCACCGTCAAGGAAACCGTGGAAGTCGACGTCCCTCTGCACACCGCCTACAACCAGTGGACGCAGTTCGAGGAGTTCCCGAACTTCATGGAAGGCGTCGAGGAGGTCAGGCAGCTCGACGACCGCCACAACCACTGGACCACCAAGATCGGCGGAGTACGCCGCGAGTTCGACACGGAGATCGTCGACCAGCTGCCCGACGAGCGGGTCACGTGGCGCACGACCAGCGGTGACACCAACCAGAGGGGCTCCGTCCGCTTCGAGCGCGTGGATGACACCCACACCCGGGTGGAGCTCGTGATGGACGTCGAGCCCAGCGGAGCGGTGGAGAAGGCCGCGGACATGATCGGCACGATCGACCGGCGGATCAAGGGCGACATGAAGCGCTTCAAGCAGTACATCGAGGAGCGCGGAGCCGAGTCCGGCGCCTGGCGCGGACGCATCCAGCCGGGCGGCACCGGCCCCGGCCCCGCCCTCTGACCCACACCCCTCTCCGTCCCGGACCCGGCCTCCACCGTGGAGGCCGGGTTCTCTCGTGCCCGCGTATGTCCCTGACCGGGCGTGCCCCTGCCCGCGTGTGCCCCACGCGGAGAGCATGTGACGTTTCGGCCATCGTCGTGACATGCACCTGTCCATATCGGTCTCCTGGTGGCACGCTGCCCTCTGGCTGTCCGCAGCGACACCCCTGCCTGACCGGGCGGACGGACCCTCCGCCCGGCCCCCACAGCAGAAGGAGACCGCGTGATAGGCAGACCCCGTAGCCTCCGCCCGTCCGGACGCGGCGAGCCCGTTCGCCGCACCCTCCTCGGCGTACTCGCCGGCGTCGCCGCACTGCTGGCGACCGGCGTCACCGCCGCACCCGCGAGCGCCGCGCCCGAACCGGGAACGACGGCACCCTCGGCGCAGGAGCGCGCCCGCGCCTTCTGGACCCCGCAGCGGATGCGCGAGGCCACCCCGCTCGACGTCCTGTCCGTCGACCGCTCCGACGTGCGGGCGGCGGCACCCCGCAAGGGCAGGACGACCGTCATCGCCCCCACCGCCTCCGCCTCCGGCGTGGGCCCCCTGGCCATTCCCCACAGCGGCGGACCCTGGTCCGGCGGGGGAGCGGTGGTCAAGACCGCCGGCCGGGTGTTCTTCACCTACCAGGGGCGCACCGCCTCCTGCTCCGGCAACGCCGTCACCAGCGCCAACAAGAGCACCGTGCTCACCGCGGGGCACTGCGTGAAGATGGAGGGGGCCTGGCACACCAACTGGGTGTTCGTGCCCGGCTACCACGACGGCCAGGCCCCGTACGGCACCTGGACGGCGTCCAAGACCCTGTCCACACCCCAGTGGACGGCCAGTGAGGACATCAACTACGACATCGGCGCGGCCGTCGTCGCCCCGCTCGACGGAAAGAAGCTGACCGACGTCGTCGGCGGCCAGGGACTCGCCTTCAACACCGGCTACAACAAGGCCATGTACGCCTTCGGCTTCCCGGCCGCGGCACCGTACGACGGCTCGAAGTTCATCTACTGCAGCGGCACCACCTACCGGGACTTCCTGCTGTCCAGCGACCACGGTCTGACCTGCAACATGACCGGCGGCTCCAGCGGAGGCCCGTGGTTCACGCAGTTCAACGAGGCCACCGGGACGGGCCTTCAGTCCTCGGTGAACAGCTTCAAGTACAACTTCCTGCCGAACGCCATGTACGGCCCGTACTTCGGCGCCGACGCGCAGAACCTGTACCAGAGCGCCCAGTCGTCCTGAGCCACTGTCCCGACCCGGAGCCGGGTCCTCCGCCGCGCCACGGCGGAAGGCCCGGCTCCGGGCGTTCCCACGGCGATTCACGGCGATCCGCAGCGATCCGCGGCGATCCGCGACGACGGTAAACCCGTTGCGCTGACCAGCGATTACGGCAGAATGCCGGAATGATCGGCAATCGAATCACCTACCGCACGGCGGACGGCAGACGCGTCCCCGGAACCTGGCGCCCCGCCTTCATCCGCAACGGCGACTACTTCCTCACCGACCTGTTCGTCTACGCGGACGGGCTGATCGACTGCTGGGGCCTGGTCACCCTCGAGGAGTTCGAGGAGAAGCTGCGGAGCGGCTGGGTCGCCACCCGGCTCCCCGACGGCGCCAGGGTCTCCGCGCACAACCTGGCCGCGTGGAAGTTCAGCGAGCCGTACACCTGGCTCACCCCCGAACTGCTGCTGGCCGAGATCCGCGACACCATCGACCAGCTCAACGGACGCCCGGATTCCACGGACCGCTGCCTGGCCGCCGTCGACGTGTTCCTGGCCGACCGGACGGAGGAGAACCGGGCCGCGGCCCGCGCCGCCTACCACGCCATCCCGGAGACCCAACGCCACTACGCCCTCGGCGACATGGACCGCAAGGACGGGCCGCTGCAGGTCCTGGTGGCCGGCCCCGGCGGACATCTGGAGGCCCTGCCCGACGAACCGGTCACGCAGGAGGAGTACGACGAGGCGGTCGCCTACTTCGAGGACCGGGCGAAGTGGAGCAGCGAACGCCCCTCCCGCGTCCCGTCCGACGGCCCCGCCACCCCCATGGCTCCGGCGATCCACCTCTACGAGAGCTACCCCCTCAAGCCCTCGGACGACCCGGGCACGAAGGCCCTGCGCAACGAGTTCCCCGCGCCCCTGCTGATCGACGGCGACACCTACCCCACGGTCACGCACGCGTACTGGGCCCTGTCCACCGCCGATCCCGGCGCCCGGGCCGCCGTCCGGGACGCGGACACGGCGTTCGCCGCCCGCGGCGCGGCGGCCGGCGCTCCCCGGCGCGAGGGGTGGGAACAGGCCCGGACGGCGGTCATGACCTCCCTGCTGAGGGCCAAGTTCACCCAGCACCCGGCGCTCGCCCGGGTCCTCCTGGACACGGCCGACGCGACACTCGTCTACGACGACTCGGACTCCGAGCACTGGGGCAACCGGGGAGGCCGCGGCCGGAACTGGACCGGCCGCCTCCTGGAACTCGTCCGCTCCGAACTCCAGGCGGAGCAGGCGGGCATCACCCTCCCGGCACCCCGCGCACAGCAGGCCGGCCAAGGCACCCCCTGACCCCTCGGGGAGTCACTCACGCACCGGATGTGACGCAGGGGTCACCGACAAGCGGAATCCCGTGACCGCGCGCTGGCCACGCATCGATCGTTTGCCGACGCCCCGCCACCGCCCCGAACGGCCGGAGCGCCGGAAACCGACCCGGACACGCGCCCGCCGGCACCCACCGGCTAACTCCCTCGGCCCTTCGACGTCTGCCGGCTGATGCCCTCGGCCCTCCGGCGCCCACGGCTGACGCCCCGGCGCCTCGGCCCGTCGGTCGCCGGCTGACGCCCTCGGCCCCCGGGTGACGCCGCCCCTCGGCTGACGCCCCGGCCCTCCGGCCCTCGCCGGCTGACGCTCCTCGGCGCCCGCCGGTTGATGCCCTCGGCCCTTCGGCGCCCGCCGGCTGACGTCGCCCCCGGGTGTCGCCCGTCGGCTGACCGCGCCCCCGGGCCGCCCGCCGGCTGACGCCCCGGCCCTCCGGCCCCCCGGCCCCCACCGGCTGACGCCCCGGCGGCCAGCCTCGGGGAGCGTGGGAGCAACCTTCGCGTCGCTCGTGGGTCTTCCTTCGTGGAGGTGGCCATGGGGGCGGACCATCAGATCGCTTTCTTCCTGCGGGAGTCGGCGGCGCCGGAGCCGGAGCGGCGGGCGGCGGCGCTGAAGGGGCTGGGGCGGACCGGCCGGTCCGAGTACGCCCCCGTGGCCGCGGAGGCGGCCGGCGACCCCGTGCCCTCGGTACGCGCGGCCGCCGCCCTGGCCCTGGCCCGCCTCGGGGACCCGGAGGCGGGCCGCGCGGTGCTGCCCCTGCTGATGAGCGACGGGGATCCGGGCGTACGGTGCAGGGCCTCGGTCGCCGTGACCCGGCTGGGACTCGAGGGACCCGCGTTCCTGCGGGCTTTCGCGCGTCAACTGGCCGACCCTGACCGGACTGTGCGGATCAACGCCCTGGAGGGACTGATCGCCCTGGGCGCGCCGGGGGATGCCGCCGCCCTGGCCCGACTCCTCGGCGACCCCGACCCGGCTGTCTGGGGGCGGGCCCGGACCCTGATCTACCAGTGCGCCGGAGACGCGGCCGTGCGGGAGGAGGTGATCCGCACCGCCCGCAACGGTACGGGCACCGCCCGGGCGCGAGCCCTGGACTGGCTGCCGGAGAGCCACACCGAGCAACTCCTCGACTCGCTGCTCACCGGCCTGCGCGATCCCTCTCCCGCGGTCAGGATCGCGGTCGCCCGGCGGTTGTTCCGCGTGGAACAACGGCAGGTACAGGACAAGCTGGCCGAAGCCCTGCGCACCGAGCGGGACCCCGAGGTCGCGGCGAGGCTGCTGCGCGGCCTGGCAGAACGGGGCGACGAGCACATCGCCGAACCGGCGGTGCGCTGGCTGCCCGACCCCGTCGCCGGACCGTCGGCCGCGCAGGCCCTGGGCGCCCTGGACACGGACACGGCCGCCGCACACCTGCGCACGGCCCTGGCCGACGAGACACTGCCCGCCGGCACCCGGGCCGCCTCCGCCACGGCCATCGGAGCGCAAGGCCGTTGGGACGCCGTGTGGCTCCTGCTGCCCCTCCTCGACGACCCCGACGACGACCTGCGCGCGGGCGCGCTCGACGGACTCGAAGCACGCGTCGAGAACGGGCTCCGCCTCTGGGAGCGCCACCCCGTGGCCTGGGCCCTGGCCGCTCATCTGGAAACCGACGCGCGCCACACCTGGCGCACCCGCAACGCGCTCTCCGGCCTCGCCCAGGCACTCCCCGCCGTACGGCACCTCGCGGACGGCAGTGGGTCCGGTGAGGTCCGGGCCGCCGCGCTGTCCCTGCTCGACGGGGACGACCCGGCCGACGAGCGGGCCCGGCGCGACGTACGGCGCTTCCTGCGGAGCCTGGACGACCCGTACGAGGGGGTCCGCTACCAGGCCGTCCTCGGGCTCACCCGCTGGGTGGAGGCCACCGGTACGCTGCCGCCCGGCAGCGAGGCGGCGCGCGTCCGGCTGACCGCCCTCACCGAGGACGCCTCCCTCCGGGTGCGCCGAGCCGCCGCAGAGCTTGTCGAAGCACTCGACGCGGGCCCGGTGTTCGACCCGTCGTAAGCAGTTCCGGCCGGTCCTCACCTGCACCGGCGATTTTCGTCCACCTGCCGCCGTACGCCGCGTGTCGCCCGCCCGGGCGGTCCACACTGGGACGCATGCGGGTGGTGATCATGACGGCGGGGTCGCGCGGCGACGTCGCGCCGTACACGGGGCTGGGCGCGGGGCTGGTGCGGAGCGGACACGAGGTCACGCTCGCCACCCACGGCCTGTTCGAGCCGCTGACCGCCGGTTCCGGCGTGCGGTTCCACCCCACCCCGGTCGATCCGCTCGCCGTGTCGCACTCCGACCGCGGCCGCAGCCTGCACGCCAGCACCACCGGGCTCGGCAAACTCCTGCGCGCGGCGTCGATGGCCCGGTCCGCCGCCGAGGAGATGACCGACGCCCTGGTCCAGGCGGCCCGCGGCGCCGATGTCGTCCTGGCCGCCGGCGCCGTGGCCCCGCTCGGCGCCGCCATCGCCGAGGGGCTGCGGCTGCCCAGCCTGGGCCTGTTCCTGCAACCCCAGCACCCGACGCGGGAGTTCGGCGCCCCCATGCTCGGTGGACGCTCCCTCGGCAGCGTCGGCAACCGCCTGGGCGGACTGGCCGTCACCACCGCCGTCGACCGCGTCTTCACCCGGGCCCTGCGCAGGCTCCGCACCCGGCACGGCATGACGCTGCGCGGCGGCCCCGTCGCGAGCCGCCGGGCCCATGAGCGGGCCCTGTGGCCGGTGCTGCACGGCTTCAGCGAGCAGGTGGTGCCCCGGCCCCGCGACTGGCGTCCCGGGCTGGAGATCGCCGGCTACTGGTGGCCGCACGACACCCGCGAACTGCCCCGGGACGTGGAGGAGTTCCTCGCCGCCGGGCCCGCCCCGGTCTTCGTCGGGCTGGGCAGTGCCACCGTGCCCGATCCGCGGCGGCTCAGCGGCGAGATCGTGCGCGCCCTGCGAACCGCGGGACTGCGCGGGGTCGTCCAGCAGGGCTGGGCGGGGCTGGCCGCCCGCACCGACGAGGTGATCACGGTCGGCGACGTGCCGCACGCGCTGCTGTTCCCCCGGATGGCCGCCGTGGTCCACCACGCCGGAGCCGGCACCACCGCCGCCGTCCTGCGCGCCGGAGTCCCCAGCGTTCCGGTGCCCGTGCAGTTCGACGCCGGCTTCTGGGCGGCCCGCCTGATCGCCCTGGGCACCGCGCCCTGCGCCGTCCCCCTGCGCCGCCTCACCGCCGACGCCCTCGCCCCCGCCCTGCGCAGGGCCGTGAGCGACCCCGGCCACCGCGGCCGCGCCCAGGACCTCGCCCGCCGCCTGGCCGAGGAGGACGGCGTGGCACCGGTCCTGACGGCCCTCGACCGACTGACGTCGTAAGCGCGCCCGCGACGGGTTGCCCGTCGCTTCGAAAGCGCCAAAACAAGACCGGAAGTCGTCTGGACCACTTCCGAGTCTTGAAGACGTCTGTCCGGTTCTGCTTGGGTGACGGACCAATGGCTGCCGGCCGGCGGCGTATCGGGGGGAACGCGCGCCCCTCATGCAGACCAGGGGAAGGTGCATGAGGTACTTCCGTCTGCTCGTCCTGGGCAACGGCATCTCGGCGTACGGCAGTTACCTGAACATGGTGGCGCTGAACGTCTTCGTCTACGACGCCACCGGCAGCGCGCTCGCCGCCGGCCTCTTCATGGCCGTACGGCTCGGGACCAGTGTCGTCTCCGGCTGGGTGAGCGGGCGGCTCGTCTCGGCGTACGACCGCAAGCGGCTGATGGTCGGCGCCGACCTGTGCCAGGCCACGGCACTGCTGACGCTGCTGCTCGCGCCCGACGGCGTGCGCCCCGGGCTGCTGTACGTCCTGGCCGTGGTCACGGGCGGCTGCTCGACGCTCTCCCAGGTCGCCCTGCGCAGCAGCATCCCCGAGATCGTCGGAGCGGAGCACCGGGTCCGGGCCAACGGGCTGCTGGTGACCGGACGTTCGCTCGCCATGATCGCCGGTTTCGCCTCGGCGGGCCTGGTGGTCGCGCAGCTCGGCTACTCCGCCGCGTTCGCCCTGGACGCCGCGACGTTCCTGGTCTCCGCGACCGTGCTGTTCCTCCTCCCCGTCCGCACCCGGGCGGCCGGGGACCCCGCGGACGACGGCTCCGCCAAAGCCTCGGGGGCCGCACGCTGGACAGCCCGGATGCTGCTGGGCACAGCCCCGCTGCTGATGGCGATGATCGCGATCCGCGCGGTGGACGGCCTCGGCTCCTCCTGCAGGAGCTGTACGGCGTCACACCCGACCTCGCGACCTACGGCAAGCTCCTCGGCGGCGGCTTCCCCATCGGCGCCATCGCGGGCCGCGCCGACATCATGGACGGCGTCGACGGCGGCCACTGGTCCTACGGCGACGACAGCTACCCGCCCGCCGACACCACCTTCTTCGGCGGCACGTACATCCAGCACCCGGTGTCGATGGTCGCGGCCCGTGCCGTCCTCGCCCACCTCAAGGAGCACAGCCCCGGTCTCCAGGAGCGGCTCAACGCGCGCACGGCCGAACTGGCGGCGACGCTCAACGGCTTCTTCGAGGCCGAGGAGTACCCGCTGCGGATGAGCCACTTCGGCTCCCAGTTCCGCTTCGAGCACCGCGCCGACATGGAGCTCCTCTACCACCACCTGATGCTGCGCGGTGTGCACGTCTGGGAGTGGCGCAACTTCTTCCTGTCCACCGCCCACTCCGACGGCGACATCGAGTTCGTGGCGGACGCCGTACGGGACTCGCTGCGCGAGCTGCGGTCGGCGGGCTTCTTCCCGGGCGGACCGTTGGTGACGCCGAAGGCCCCGCCACCAAAGCCGGACCCGAAGTTGGAGCCGGAACCGAAGCCGAAGCCGCAGCAGCCGCAGCCGCAAGCGGCTCCCGAAACAGTCGCTTCCGTGGCCGCCATGCCCTGGAACGCCGCCGCGACGATCACCGCACCCCGCCCCGCCCCGGCGAACGACGCCGCGCCCAACACCGCCCCCGCAAAGGACCCCGCACCCCGCACCGCCCCCACGCAACAAGCCTCCCCCCGCACCCCCGACTTCAGCGTCTACTTCTTCGGCGACTACCCCCAGGACGCGTCCTCCCCGCCCCACGGTCAGTACGAACTCCTCCTCGAGACCGCCCGTTTCGCCGACCGGCACGGCTTTCACGCGCTCTGGATGCCCGAGCGTCACTTCCACTCCTTCGGCGGGCTCTTCCCCAACCCGGCGGTTCTGGCCGCCGCACTGTCCCGGGAGACCGAGCGCATCCGCCTCAACGCCGGCTCCGTCGTCCTGCCGCTCCACGATCCGATCCGGGTCGCCGAGGAGTGGTCGATGGTAGACAACCTCTCGGGCGGCCGCGTCGGCATCGGCGTCGCCGCCGGCTGGAACTCCAAGGACTTCGCCTTCTTCCCCGACCGTTTCGGCCGGCACAAGGAGCTGATGTACGAACAGCTGGAAGACGTACGGACGTTGTGGCGCGGTGCCGCCCTGCGCCGCACCACCGGCGACGGCGAGGCCGACCTGCGGCTCTTCCCACGCCCGGTGCAGGACACCCCGCCCCTGTACACCGCGGTCGTCGGCAACCCCGCCTCGTACGAACTGGCCGCCCGCCACGACCTGGGCGTCGTCACCAACCTGATGACCCAGAGCGTCGAACAGCTCGGCGAGAACATCGCCCGCTACCGCCGCACCCGGGCCCGGCACGGACTGGACCCGGACGCCGGCCGGGTGGCCGTCCTGCTGCACACCTTCCTCGCGGACGACCACGACACCGCGCGCACCGAGGCCTACGAGCCCCTGTCCCGCTACATGCGCGCGTCGCTGTCCCTGTTCAGCGGCGTCACCAGCAGCCTCGGGCACAGCGTCGACCTGGCCGCCCTGAGCGAGGACGACCTGGAGGCCCTGTTCCGCCGCGCCTACGGCCGCTACTGCGACCAGCGCGCCCTGATCGGCACGGCGGACGGCGTCCGCCCGGTGGTCGACGCGGTGACCGCGGCCGGAGCCGACGAGATCGTGGCCCTCGTGGACTTCGGTGTCGCGGCGGACCGGCTGCGCGCGGGCCTGCCGCGCCTGGACGCCCTGCGCCGGCACTACGACCGGCGGGCCACCGCCGCCCCGGCACCCCCGCGCCCCGCACCCGTCCGGCCGGCCCTCGCCGACGCCCCCTTGTCACCCGGCCAGGAACGCGTCTGGTTCCTGGAACGCCTCTTGCCGGGACGTACCGCCTACAACGAGATCAAGGCGATCCGCCTCGACGGCCCCCTCGACGTCCCCGCCCTGCGCGCGGCACTGCGCGGCCTCGTCGCCCGGCACGAGGGCCTGCGCACGGTCGTCCGGGAGAGGGGAGGAGAGCCCCGGCAGGTCGTCCGGGCGTCCGCCGAGCCCGACTTCGAGGTCGTGGACGCCACCGCCGCTCCCGGCACCGCGCTGCGGGACGTCCTGTCCGCCGAGAGCGGCCGCCGCTTCGACCTGGCGGACGGCCCGCTGTTCGTCACCCGGCTGGTCCGGACGGCCGAGGCGGAGCACGTCCTCGTCCTGTCCCTGCACCACATCGTCGTCGACGCGGCCTCCGCCACCGTCCTCGCCCGCGACCTGTCCGCCCTCTACCGGGCCGAACGCGACGGCACCCCCCACGCCCTGCCCGCCCTCACCTGGAGCTACGCCGATCACGCCCGGGAGCTGGCGGCGTCGGCGCACAGCCGGGAGGCCGAGGAGGACCTGGCGTACTGGCGCACCGCCCTCGGCGGCGAACTGCCCGTCCTTGCCCTGCCCACCGACCGGCCCCGCCCGGCGACGATGACGTCGAACGGCCGGGCCGTCTTCCACACCCTCGACCCGGAACTCTCCCGGCGACTGCGCGAGATGAGCCGCACCCGCCGCAGCACCCTGTTCATGACCCTGCTCGCCGGATACGCGGCGATGCTGCACCGCGTCACCGGGCAGACGGACCTCGTCGTCGGCACCCCGATCTCGGACCGGCCCGAACGCGCCGAGCACCTGCTCGGCTTCTTCGTGAACACCCTCGCGCTCCGCCTCGACCTGTCCGGCGACCCCGCGTTCGGCACCCTCCTGGACCGGGTGCGCACGGTCGCCCTCGACGCGTACGACCACGCGCGCGTGCCCTTCGAGACGGTGGTGCGCGAACTCGCCCCGGCCAGGGCGGTCGACCGGACACCCGTGTTCCAGACGTTCGCCGAGTTCCAGCGAGCCGAACCGTTCCGCTTCGACCTGCCCGGCATCGAGGCCACCCCGCTGGACGCGGGCCCGGACAAGGCCCTGACGGACCTCACCGTCTACTTCACCGACCAGCCGCACGGCGTCCGCTGCCATCTGGAGTACAACACCGACCTGTTCGACCGGCACACCGTCGACCGCTTCTTCGCCACCTTCCGGGACCTGCTCGCGGCAGCGGTCGACGACCCCGGGACACCCCTGTCCCGGCTCGCCCCGCCGGCCCCCGACACCGCCGCCGACGGCGACCCCGTGCCGGAAGCCTGGCGGCACGGCCCGTCCCGCCCGCCCGCGGACACCACCCTCCACGCCCTCGTCGCCCGGCGGGCCGCCGCGCAGCCGCACAGCACGGCGGTGATCAGCGGCGACACCCGACTGACCTACCGCGAACTCGACGACCGGGCCGAGCGGTTGGCCTCCGCCCTGGGGGAACGGGACGCGGCGGGCGCCGACGGGACGGTGGCGCTGTGGCTGCCCCGCTCCGCCGACCTCGTGGTCGCCATGCTCGCCGTGCTCAGGACGGGCCGCGCCTACGTCCCGCTCGACCCGTCCCTCGGCCGGGCGCGCGCCGAGCAGATCATCGCCGAGTGCGGCGCCCGCACCCTGGTGTCGACGCGCGAGGATGCCGCGGCCCTGAAACTGCCCGGCCACGTGACCGTCGTACCGCCGGACGCGACCGCACGGGGCGGCCGAGCCGGCGAGTCCGCCCCCGGCGGCCAGGCGCCGTGCTGCGTCCTGTACACCTCGGGCAGTACCGGCACTCCCAAGGGCGTCGTGGTGCCGCACCGCGCCGTCGTCGACCTGTGCGAGTGGCAGCACCGGCGCTTCGCCTTCACCCCGGCCGACCGCGGCGCCGTGGTGTGCAGCCAGAGCTTCGACGCCTCCCTCCTGGAGATCTGGCCGGCGCTGACGGCGGGCGCGTCGGTCACGATCGCCGACGAGGACCGGCGCAGGGACCCGCTCGCCCTGGCCCGCTGGTACGCCGAGCAGGGCGTCACCTTCTCGATCCTCCCCACCGCCCTCGGCGAGCAACTGCTGCGTCTTCCCCCGGCCGAGCAGCCGCCGCTGCGCCACCTGCTGCTCGGCGGCGACGTGCTGCGCACCCGGCCGCGGCCCGAGGCGCCGTACGAGACGGTGAACGTGTACGGGCCCACCGAGGTCACCGTGCTGTGCACCACCCAGACCGTCTCCCCGGCGGGCCAGGAGCCCGGCCGGTCCATCGCGATCGGGCGGCCGGCCGACAACGTGACGCTGAGCGTCCTCGACACCGCAGGCAGCCCGGTGCCCGTCGGCGCGGTGGGGGAGCTGTACGTCGGCGGCCCCGGCGTCGCCCTCGGCTATCTGCACCGCCCCCGGCTGACCGAGGAGCGCTTCCTGCCGGACCCGGACGGTGCCCAGGACGCCCGCAGGTACCGCACCGGCGACCTGGTCCGCTGGCGGGCCGACGGCACACTGGAGTTCTGCGGCCGGGCCGACGACCAGGTGAAGATCCGGGGCTTCCGGGTCGAGCCGGAGGAGGTCTCCCGCGTCCTGGCCACCCTGGACGGTGTGCGCGCGGCGGCCGTCCTGGCCCGCCGCGACAACCGGGGTGAGGCCTACCTGGCCGCCTACGCCGTCCCCGCCGATCCGATCGGCGCGGCGGCCGACGACCGGCAGGCGTTCGCCGACCTCGTGGCCGAGGAACTGGCGGCCCGCCTGCCGGAATACCTGGTGCCGCGCGCCTGGCGGGTCCTGCCCGCCCTGCCCGTGACGGGCAACGGCAAACTCGACCGGTCCGCGCTCCCGGCACCCGACCTCGTCACGACCGCACCGAGCCACCGGCCGGTCCCCACCACCACCGGCGAGCCGGCGGCCGGCCACCGGGCGGACGTCGAGCGGCGCGTACGGGAGCTCTGGGCGGCCGAGTTCGGCACGGACCCCGACGCCCTCACGGCCGACGCCTCGTTCTTCGACCTGGGCGGCCACTCGATCACCGCGATGCGGCTGGTCAACCTGGTCCGGGAGGAGTTCGGCACCGACTATCCGATGCTGAGCTTCTACCAGGAGCCGACCCTGCGGGCCATGACGGCCCGACTGGCCCGGGCAGCCGAGGAGACGGCGCCCGAGCCGGACGCCCTCCCCGGCACCGTCGAGCACCGGGCACCCGCCACCGCCCAGCAGGTGCGCTTCGCCACGGTGCACGCCGACCACCTGCTGCCGCAGGTCTTCAACGTCGCCCTGCGCATCACCCTCACCGGAACCCTGGACGTCCCGGCCCTGCGCACCGCCCTGACCCGACTGGTCGAGCGGCACGAGGGACTGCGCACCCGCCTGACCCGCGGCGGAGACGGATGGGAGCAGCAGGTCCTGTGGCCCGGCCCGGTGCACCTGCCGCTCGACGACCTCACCTCACGGCCCGCGCACGAGCGCCAGGCCGCCCTGGACGAGGCGAGCACCGAGGCCGCCGAAACCCCGATCGACCCCACCCGGGGCACGCCGATGACCGTGCGTCTCCTGCGCACCGGCGACACCACCTGGGTCCTGCTCCTCGTCCTGCACCACTCCGCCTGTGACGGATGGTCCGTCAGCCTGCTGCTGAAGGAACTCGCCGCGCTCTACGGCGCCGCCCGGCGGGGCGAGCCGCCCCCTCTGCCGGCCGTACTGTGCCAGCCGGTGGCGTACGCGCGATGGCAGCGGGAGCAGGCCGACGAGGCCGCCGACGAACGCAAGCTGCGGTTCTGGCTGCGCGCACTCGACGGACTGCCGTTCACTGTGGGCCTGCCCCTGGACCGGCCCAGGCCCGAGAAGCCGAGCGGCCGGGGCGGGGCCGTGACCTTCACCGTGCCGGCCGGCGTGCGGTCCGCCGTCGAACGCCTCGCGCGGCAGCGGGGCACGACGCCGTTCGCCGTCACGGCGGCGGCCCTGGGCCGGATGCTCGCGCAGAAGTCCGGGCAGGCCGACGTCGTGTTCAACATCTCCTACGCCAACCGGGAGCGCCGCGCGTTCGAATCCCTGCTGGCCTGCACGATCACCGGCTTCGCCCTGCCGGTACGGGACGGAGCCGCCGGTTCCTTCACCGCGCTGACGGACCGGGTCGCCCGCACGGCGGTGGAGTGCATGGACCAGGCCATGCCGGTACGGCTGATCGCCCCGGCACTGCGGGAGCACACGGGCGCCGACGTGCCGGACCGGCTGGACGTCGGCTTCGCCTACCAGAACTCCCTGGACGCGGAAGTCGAACTCCCCGGCCTCACCACGGCCGTGGAGGACCTCGCCCCCGCCGCGTCCCGCACGGAACTCACCTTCGGCCTCGTCCCGGCCGGGGACGAGCTGCGGGGCTTCGTCGAGTACTCGGCCGACCTGTGGGACCGCAGCACGATCGAGGTCTGGACCCGTGACTACGTCGCCCTGCTGCGCGAGGAGACCGCCCGGGCACTCGGGGACTGACGGTGCCGCCCGGAGGTGCGCCCACGGCGGCGCACCTCCACCTCCGCATGCCCACCTCATTGACAGGTCCGTACCAACGCGCAACGCTGAGAGCGCTCTCAGAACGCCCTGTACCGGCCCTCGTCGATCGGAGGCAGAGCATGTTACGGACCCTCAGACGCCAGGCAAGAGCAATGGGGTTGTCCCTCGCCACGGCGCTCACCGGCGCACTGCTCACGGCCGGAGCGAGCACACCGGCCCAAGCCGCGGTCCCGGCGACGATCCCCCTGAAGATCACCAACAACTCGGCCCGCAACGAGCCGGTGTACCTCTACAACCTCGGCACGGAACTGTCCACCGGACGCCAGGGCTGGGCCGACGCGAACGGCACCTTCCACCCCTGGCCGGCCGGCGGTAACCCCCCGACACCCGCCCCCGACGCCTCCATCCCCGGCCCGGCGGCCGGACAGTCGATCACCATCCGCATGCCGAAGTTCTCCGGCCGCGTGTACTTCTCCTACGGACAGAAACTCGTCTTCCGGCTCACCACCGGAGGCCTGGTCCAGCCCGCCGTACAGAACCCCACCGACCCGAACCGGAACATCCTGTTCAACTGGTCGGAGTACACACTCAACGACTCCGGCCTATGGATCAACAGCACACAGGTCGACATGTTCTCCGCCCCGTACGCGGTCGGAGTGCAGCGCGCCGACGGCACCACCGCGAGCACCGGCCGGCTCAGGCCCGGCGGCTACAACGGCTTCTTCAACGCCCTGCGGGGACAGCCCGGAGGCTGGGCGAACCTGATCCAGACCCGCCCCGACGGGACCGTCCTGCGCGCCCTGTCACCGCTGTACGGCGTGGAGACCGGCGCCCTGCCGGCCACCGTCATGGACGACTACATCAACCGCGTCTGGCAGAAGTACACCACCTCCACCCTGACGGTCACCCCGTTCGCCGACCAGCCGGGCACCAAGTACTACGGCCGGGTCTCCGGCGGCGTCATGAACTTCACCAACGGCTCCGGCGCCACCGTCACCAGCTTCCAGGAGCCGGACGCCTCCTCCGTGTTCGGCTGCCACCGCAGGCTCGACGCACCGAACGACCAGGTACGCGGCCCGATCTCCCGCACCCTGTGCGCCGGATTCAACCGCTCCACGCTCCTGGTCAACCCCCACCAGCCGGACACCACCGCCGACGCCTTCTACCGGGACGGCGTCACCAACCACTACGCCCGCAAGATCCACGCGCAGATGGCCGACGGGAAGGCGTACGCGTTCGCCTTCGACGACGTCGGCCACCACGAATCCCTGGTGCACGACGGCAACCCGCGCCAGGCCTACCTCACCCTCGACCCCCTCAACTGACCGAGCCACGAGGTGAAGGCGGCCCGCGACCCCGGCGCGAGGCGCTGGAGCGACGGGCCGCCGGCCGCCGGGGGCGCGGTGTCGCTCGCCCGGCTCACGACTCGGCACCTGCGCGTTCCCACCCCGCCGCCCGGTCTGTCGGGGCGGCCTCCCAGGGCGCGGGACCGGTGCCGTCCGTCCAGGTCCAAAGGGCCTCCCGGTCCACGCACACGATCCCGCACCGGTCGGCGTACTCCACCGCCGGCGCGGTGAAGTCGCTCGTGGTGACCAGCACGGCGACATCGGCCTCATGGACCGTGAAGCAGGTGCCGCCGAAACGCTGGAGGTCCTGGGAGCCGACCCGGTGGGAGTCGCCGTAGTGCTTGCACTGGACGACGACCCGCCGTCCGTCGGGGGCCACGGCGACGACATCGGCGCCCAGATCCCCGGCACCTCCCACCACTTCGACGCCGGAACAGCCGTCGCGTTCGCAGAGCGCGGCGACCGCCTCCTCGAACTCCTCGGCCGTCAGGGCGTCGTAGTCCACCGAGACCTCGACGACGGCCGGGTGCTGCCGGGGAATCGCGGGTGCCGCCAACTCGCCGGCCGCCTCGCGCGCCGCTTCGTCGAGCGCCGCCGCGGCCCGGCGGGCCGCTCGCGCCAGATGCCACCGTCGCCCCAGGCCCGTGAAGCCCGCGACAGCCACGACGACCAGGACGAAGACCCAGGCGGGACGCCGCTCGACGGCACCTGCCACCACGCGGGCGGCGAGGCCGACGACGCTCACGACCACGGCGAGAAAGACGAAGAACAGAGCGGTCGCGCGAAGGTCGAACCGGCGCCGACGCCTCGCAGGCGGTGCGGGACGCGCGGGTGCGGTCACGGCATGCCCCCTCTCATGGGACCGACGGGAAGATCACTCCCGACGTCTGCCCAAGATCGCCACCTTCATCGTCATCGCCGCCCTTCCTTCGCCCCTGGAGAAACAACACCTGCTCGCCGACGGTCGGGCCTCGGGGCGGACGGTGCCGGCACGGCGGACGCGAGGAGCGCCAGTTTTCCGGCGTCGTCGGTGCCCGGGTCCGGATGGAAGAGGACGAGCGTCTGGCCTGCCGCGCCGCCGATGCCCAGCAGCTCCCGGTTCAGCCGCAGGCGACCGACCCGGGGGTGGTCGATGTCCTTGGGCGCGCCTTCGCACACCTCTATGTCGTGGCGGGCCCACAACCTGCTGAAGTGGTCACTGGCGAGGGAGAGTTCACCGACGAGTGCGACGAACCGGGGGTCGTCCGTCTCGGTGCCGACGGACTGGCGGAAGCCGGCGACCATGCCCTCGGCGGCCTTCTCCCAGTTCGGGTGGAGGGCCTGCTCGGCGGGGTCGAGGAACAGGTCCCGCAGCCGGTTGCCTCCCGGCGCCAGGCGTGGTGACAGAGCGGTCGCCAAGGCGTTGGCGGCCAGTACGTCGAAGTAGCGGCCCTCGACGACCGCGGGCAGCGGGAGCGTGGCGACGAGCGTGGCGATGCCCTCGGGTACGGCCTCGTCCCGAGACCTCGGCGTCGGGCGACGGGGCCGGCCTGCGCCGAGGCGCAGCAGGTGTGCCGTCGCGTCGTCGTCCAGTTGCAGCGCCCGGGCGAGGGACTCGAGGACCTGGACGGAGGGGTTGCGGTCGCGGCCCTGCTCCAGGCGCAGGTAGTAGTCGGCGCTGATGCCGGCGAGCATCGCGACCTCCTCCCGCCGCAGGCCCGGCACCCGCCTGGCCCCCACCACCGGGATACCGACCTGTTCCGGTGTGACGAGCTCACGACGGGCGCGCACGTAATCGCCCAGAAGGTTGGGTCCGCCGGTCATTTCCTCACCCTAAGTCGCGCGGCCCGGCGCGTACCTGGCCCTGTCACCCCCAGGATCACGGAGGCCCTGGCTCCGCCGGAGGGCGGGCGGCAAGCCTGGTCGGCGACCCGCCGAGCGGACCCGGACCGCCCGGCGACTCGTCCAGTGCGGACGCGGCGCGGAGTCCAACGAGGAGCGAAACCATGACGACATATCTGCTGGTGCACGGTGCCTGGCACAGCCCCGAATGCTGGGAGCGGGTGGTCCCGTTGCTGACCTCGGCCGGCCACCGGGTGTTCACACCGTCGCTGACCGGCTACGGCGACAAGGCCCATCTGCTCAGCCGCGAGGTGGGACTCGACACGCACGTCGACGACATCGTCGATCTGATCGCCGCGGACGACCTCACCGAGGTGGTCCTCGTGGGACACAGCTACGCCGGGCTGGTCATCTCGTCCGCGGCCAACCGTGTCCCCGACCGGATCGCGCGCCTGGTCCACCTCGACGCGATGGTCCCGGAGGACGGCGAGAGCGCGGCCGATGTCATGCCCGTGACCCAGGTCCTGATCGACCTCGCCGAGAAGTCCGAAAGCGGCTGGCGGGTCCCACCCCTCCCCGAACTGCCGCCCCCCTCGGGGCTGTTCGGCGTCACCGACCCGGCGGACACCGCCTGGCTGCGCTCGATCCTGTCGGACCACCCGGTGCGCTGCCTCCGACAACCGGCCCGGCTGGACAACCCGGCCGTGCGCACGATCCCGCGGACGCACATCCACTGCGTCGTCGGCATGCCCGAAGGCTTCACCCGCCGTCCCGTCCCCGAGATCCAGCCCAACGGCACCCCGGCACAGGTCTGGGAGTTGCCGACCGGCCACGACTGCATGATCACCATGCCGGCCGAACTCGCCGCGCTGCTGCTGAAGCTCGGCTGACCGACGGCACCCGTCCTCGGCTCCGCTGCGGCGCACCGCGGACGTACACGAGCCGAGCGCCTGCCCCGCGGTCGCCTGCCGGCCGCCTGGCATGATCGACGCGTGACCAGTGAACCTGGGCGGCCGGGCCGCGTGAAGTACGTTCTGTTCGATGTCGACGGCACATTGATCGACGCCGTGAGGAACCAGCGCCGCGTCTGGGAAACCTGGGCCATGCGGTACGGGCTGGATGCGGACGAGGTCTACCGGGTGGCCCTGCGGACACGGCCGGTGGAGACGTTCGCCCAGGTCGCCGCCGACCGTGATCCGAGCGAGTGCCTGGCCCTGCTGCACGAGCTGGAGGACGAGGACGTCCGGTCCGGCGTCTACGGGGCTTTCCACGGCGCGTCGGAGCTGCTGCACGGTCTGCCGCCGGGCACCTGGGCGCTGGTGACCTCGAACTACGAGCACCGGGTGCGCGGCCGTTTCGCACGAACGGGCCTGCCCGTGCCGGACGTGATCGTGGACGCGGCCGCCGTGGACGAGGGCAAGCCCTCTCCCGCTCCCTACCTGCAGGCCGCCGCACGGCTGGGCGCTCGGCCGGCGGACTGCCTGGTCATAGAGGACGCTCCGTCCGGAGTGCGGTCCGGGCTGGGAGCCGGGATGACGGTGTGGGGCGTGAACGCCACCGCCCCGGTGGAGGGCGTGCACCGCCACTTCACCAGTCTGCGCGAAGCCGTCCCGCACATCCTGGCCTGGACGTCCGGGCCACAGGGAAATGCCGCGGCCTGAACCCGCCCATGCGACCAACCACCAGGTGGCGTTGACGACGAGAGTCGTGACGGGGCCGAGGCCGGCAGGGACCGCCGACAGCTTCCGGTTCACTGTCGGCCGTCGGCGAGACATGTGACCTGACGTCAGGACGGTGCGAGCGGGCCCGCGGCCGCCCGCCCGGGACCGCTCGCTGTCGACCCAGGCGGCTGCCGCCCTGGCTGCGACGGCGCGGCAGGCAGCCGAACCGTGACGAGGAGACCGCCGGCCGGGCGGGGGACGAGGCCGAGGGTCCCGCCGTGCGCGCGGACGACGCTGTGCACGATGGCCAGGCCCAGGCCGACGCCGGCGTGCTCGTCGGCGCGCACGCGTTCCGTTCCGCGCTGGAAGGGTTCGATGAGGGTCGGTACCAGTTCCGCCGGCACGGGACGGCCCGTGTTCTCCACCCGCAGCACGCTCGCGCCGCCCCGCGCCTCGGTGTGGACCGTCACGGTTCCGCCGGCCGGGAGATTGTGGACGATGGCGTTCTGGACGAGGTTCGTCACCATCCGCAGCAGCAGCTCCGCGGAGCCGCTCGTCCGGGCCGCCCCACCGGTGACATCGAGCGTGACCCCGCGCTGTTCCGCCTGGTGGAGCAGAGTCTCGGCGGCCTCCTCCGCGACGAGGGACAGATCGACGCTCGCACGGTCGAAGCTCCCGCGGTCGCTGCGGCTCAGCAGCAGGAGGGCCTCGGTGAGGCCGATCGCCCGCGTGTTGACGGCCTCCAGGCGTTCGAGGAGCTCAGCCCGGTCCCGCGTGGGGTCCTTGCGGGCGACGTCGAGGAGCGTCCGCGAGATCGCCAGCGGGGTGCGCAGCTCGTGGGAGGCGTTCGCGGCGAACCTCTGCTGCTCGGCGACATGGGACTCGAGCTGTTCGAGCATCGAGTCGAAAGCGTCGGAGAGTTCACGGAACTCGTCCTGACGGCCCTTCATACGGACCCGGTGGGACAGCGACCCGTTCCCCGCCAGCCGCGCCGCATCCGTGATCTGCGTGAGGGGCGCGAGCATCCGCCCGGCGAGGATCCATCCCCCGACGAGGCCGAACACGAGCAGGAAGAGCATCGCCAGGGCCGCGGCCGGGGCGAAGGTGCGCACCAGCAGGTAGCGGTTGGGCGAGACGCCGAGCAGGCCCTGGGAGTTGTCGGGTACGTAGCGCAGCAGGAACCCCCACACCACGGCCAGCAGGAGCGCCCCGGCGACGGCGAGGAACCCGGCGTAGCTGAGGGTGAGTTTCAGCCGGACGCTGAGCCCTGGGCGTCTACGCATGCGCACTGCCCGGCCGGGTGGCGCCGGGGCCGGAATCGATGCGGTAGCCGACACCCGGCACCGTCGCGATGATCCACGGCTCGCCGAGCCGTTTGCGCAGCGCGGAGACGGTGATGCGGACGGCGTTGGTGAAGGGGTCGGCGTTCTCGTCCCACGCCCGCTCCAGCAGTTCCTCGGCGCTGACGACACCTCCTTCGGCGGCGACGAGGACCTCCAGCACGGCGAACTGCTTGCGGGTGAGCGCGACGTAGCGTCCGTCGCGGAAGACCTCCCGGCGGAACGGGTCCAGGCGCAGGCCCGCGATCTCGCGGACCGGGGGCCGGGCGTACGCGCGCCTGCGGTCCAGCGCCCGCAGCCGCAGGACGAGCTCCCGCAGCTCGAACGGCTTGGTGAGGTAGTCGTCGGCGCCGAGCCCGAAGCCCGACGCCTTGTCGTCGATCCGGTCGGCGGCGGTGAGCATGAGGATCGGAATGCCGCTGCCGGAGGCGACGATGCGCCGGGCGACCTCGTCGCCGGAGGGGCCGGGGATGTCGCGGTCGAGGACCGCGAGGTCGTAGGAGTTGACGCTCAGCAGCTCCAGGGCGGAGTCGCCGTCGCCCGCGACGTCGGCGGCCATCGCCTCCAGCCGCAGACCGTCACGGACGGCCTCCGCCAGATAGGGCTCGTCCTCCACGATCAGTACGCGCATGTCCGAAGCCTAGGCAGCAACACATATCGCCGACGTATGCGTGACGGGACATCGCCGACGTATGCAGTGACGGGCGGCGCCCGCCCCAGGCGGGCCTCAGCCCGCCGGTGCCGGCGTGGGGCGCGGCCGGTCCGACGGCGTTCGCGCCGTGGCGCGCCACCAGCGGCGCGACGCCAGCGCCGCCAGTACCGCGCCGGTGGTGTTGACCAGTACGTCGTCCACGGAGGACACCCGGTCCAGTCGCAGGACGAACTGCGCGGTCTCGACCAGGACCGAGCAGCCCGAGCCGAGCGCCAGGATCCGCGGCAGGGACGCCAGCGCCGCGAACCGCATCGGCGCGAAGAACCCCAGCGCCGCGAAGACCAGCAGATTGCCGACGATGCCGAGCGGCCCCATCGTGACCAGGTCCCGCAGCGGCACCAGGCTCACCCGTGCGGGCACGGAGCCGGCCCCGGCACCCGGCATCATGGTCAGCCACAGGAACGGCACCGTCCCGTGGACCATGCCCACCTCGGCCACCGAAATCCGCCACGCCGACGGGACGCCGGCGGCCCGCCGACGGCGCGCCAGAGCCCACACCCCCAGCACGGCCAACGGCAGCGCGACCAACGTCATGAGCACCACCCCGTTGAACGTGTCGAAACAGCCGTGCCACCGCCCGGCCACGCACATCGGAGCGGACATCATCAGCGGCCGCCGCAGGGCGAACACGGCACAAGCCACCCCGAGGACCGCCAGAGCGGGCAACACGATCCCGCGGGTACGGCGGGGCGATGCGGACAGGGATGCGTTGTCGTCCATGCCCCCATGGCAGGCGGAGGGCGGTTGCGGCGGCGTATGCGCTTCCCGATACGCCCGCGATACACCTCCTCCTGAGCCGGCCGGAGGTGGTGGGTGCTGATTCCGAGTCGGCGGGGCGGGCCGCGGTCATCGGCCGGCCTCCCTGACGTGCTGGCAGCGCGCGCAGTAGCGGGCCTGCGGCACGATCATCAGCCGCTCGCGCGCGATGGGGCCCCGGCACAGTCGGCAGGTGCCGTAGCTGCCTTCGTCCATGCGCCGGAGGGCTGCTTCGACGTCGGCGAGGACCATGCGCGCGGCGGCGGCGAGCTTGACGTGGACCTCGACCTGGGAGGCGGCGTCGTGGCGCGGCACGTCGCCCTTCCGGGAGGGAGCCGCGCCGGCGAGCTGCTGGAGCTGCTCCTGGCGGAACAGGCGCTGTTCGGTGAGGTTCTCCCGCAGCGCGGCGAGATCCTCGGCCGACAGACGCGTCGCGGCACGGTCGGCGATGAGCGGGTTGTTCACCACTGCACCCCTTGGGCAGAGCGAGGGAGAAGAACGGCGGGAGTCGGCGTGCCGGTCAGGCGGCGGCGCGGCGCTGGCAGGCAACGCAGTACGGGGTGTAGGGGAGGATCTCCAGGCGCTCCGCCGGGACGGGCTCCGCGCAGCCCAGGCAGGTGCCGTAGGTGCCGTCCTCGACGCGGGCGAACGCGTCGTCGATCTCTCGCAGGACGCGCGCGATGGCGCCGCGCTGCATGGACATCAGGTGATCGTCCGTGCTCTGCCCGGTCTCGTCGAGGGCGCGCAGCTGCGTCAGCCGGGTGCTGCGGGCGTGTTCCAGCCGCCGTCGCACATCGGGCGCGGTCATGCGCTCAGAGCGGGGGCCGGTGAGGGGTGCGTCGACAGACACGGTACGTCTCCTTCTCTCGTGGTCATGCCTCAACCTGGTCGTCTTCCACCCTGGTCGTCCTCGCCGTGGATCCCCATCGGGCGCGGGCCCCATTTGCGGCGGGCCGGGCGATGCAGGCCACCAGGGCGTGGGTAGGCCGCGCCGCGGGAAATGGGGGCTGGGCCCCATCGACCCGGCCTCGCCGGTGCGGGCAGGCTGTGGCCAGGCTCGGCCGACGGCCAGGCGCGGCAGCTCGTCCGGGATGCGTGATGCCCGACGGTGGAGGCGGGCCGCATCTCAGAAGGAGGCGTGACGCCCGGTGTCCCTGTTCTGGCGGATCTTCGCCCTCAACGCCGTCGTCCTGGGCACGGCCACGGCGCTGCTGCTGTGGGCGCCGGTGACCGTGTCGGTGCCGGTGCTGCTGACCGAGGCGATCATCCTGCTGGGCGGTCTGGCGGTGATGCTGGTCGCCAACGCCGCCCTGCTGCGCTGGGGGCTCGCTCCGCTGGACCGGCTGACCAGGCTCATGACCACGGTGGACCTGCTGCGGCCCGGGCAGCGGCTGTCCGCGCACGGCGGCGGGGAACTCGCCGAACTGATCCGCACCTTCAACTCCATGCTGGAGCGGCTGGAGCAGGAACGGGCCGCCAGCAGCGGCCGGGTCCTGCTCGCCCAGGAGGCCGAACGCCGCCGCATCGCCCAGGAACTGCACGACGAGGTCGGGCAGAGCATGACCGCGATCCTGTTGGGACTCAAGCGTGCCGCGGACGACGCCCCCGGGCCGCTGCGCGAGGACCTGCGCGAGGTGCAGGAGATCACCCGGGACAGCCTGGACGAGGTCCGCCGCCTGGTGCGCCGGCTGCGGCCCGGCGTGCTGGACGACCTGGGCCTGGTCAGCGCGCTGACCTCGCTCACCGAGGACTTCGCCACCCACACCGGGCTGCAGGTCACCCGCCGCTTCGCCGCCGACCTGCCCCCGCTGGAGCCCGAGACGGAACTGGTCCTCTACCGCGTCGCCCAGGAGTCGCTGACCAACGCCGCCCGCCACGCGGACGCCGAAGGGGTCGTCGTCACCCTGGGCCACAGCGACACCCGTGTGATCCTGGCCGTCACCGACGACGGCTGCGGCATCAAGGCTCCCCGCGAGGGCGCCGGCATCCTCGGCATGCGCGAGCGCGCCCTGCTCGTCGGCGCCACGCTGGACATCACGCCCGCACCCCGCGCCGGTACCCAGGTCAAGCTCACCGTGCCCCTGCCCAGGAAGCAGCCGACCTCATGACCGGGAACATCCGCATCCTTCTGGCAGACGACCACGCCCTGGTACGCCGCGGTGTGCGGCTCATCCTCGACCAGGAACCGGGCCTCCAGGTCGTCGCGGAGGCCGGGGACGGCGCGGAGGCGATCGAGCAGGTCCGCAGCCACGAGGTCGACTTGGCCGTACTGGACATCGCCATGCCCCGCATGACCGGCCTCCAGGCCGCGCGTGAACTGGCCGGGCTCAAGCCGGGCCTGCGCATCCTGATCCTCACCATGCACGACAACGAGCAGTACTTCTTCCAGGCGCTCAAGGCCGGGGCCAGCGGCTATGTGCTGAAGTCCGTCGCCGACCGGGACCTGGTCGCCGCGTGCCGGGCGGCGATGCGCGACGAGCCCTTCCTCTACCCGGGTGCGGTCACCGCGCTGATCCGCAACTACCTCGACCGGGCCCGCCACGGCGAGGAGGCCCCCGACCAGGTCCTCACCCCGCGCGAGGAGGAGGTCCTGAAGCTGGTGGCGGAGGGCCACTCCTCGCAGGCGATCGCCGACCTGCTCTTCATCAGCATCAAGACCGTCCAGCGGCACCGAGCCAACCTGCTCCACAAGCTCGGCCTGCGCGACCGCCTCGAACTCACCCGCTACGCCATCCGCGTGGGCCTGATCGACCCATGAGCCACCGCCACCACCACCGCCCGGAGCCCCGGCCGCCCACCGCCGGGCCGCCCGCCGCCCGGCTGGCCACCGCCGTGCCGCGCACTGTCGGGCTGCCCACCACCGGATCGCCCACCGCCCGGCTGGCCACCGCCGTGCCGCGCACTGTCCGGCTGCCCACCACCGGATCGCCTACCGCCCGGCCAGCCACCGCCGTGCCGCGCACTGTCCGGCTGCCCACCACCGGATCGCCTACCGCCCGGCCAGCCACCGCCGTGCCGCGCACTGTCCGGCTGTCCACCACCGGATCGCCTACCGCCCGGCCAGCCACCGCCGTGCCGCGCACTGTCCGGCTGCCCACCGCCGTGCCGCGCACTGTCCGGCTGTCCACCACCGGATCGCCCACCGCCCGGCCAGCCACCGCCGTGCCGCGCACTGTCCGGCTGCCCACCACCGGATCGCCCACCGCCGCGCCGCCCGCCGCCCGGCCGCCCCTGAAGGTCCTCGGCGCCACTGTCGGCGCCACCCTCCGCGCCCGGCCGGCGGCTGCGGTCGCCGTCTGGGCAGCAGTACTGCTGGCCCTCCTCACCGGCGCGGCCCCGGCCGGTCCGCTGCCCGCCCCGGCCGGTCCGCTGCCCGCCCCGGCCGGCACGGTATCCGCCGACGCGCCCGGCGCAAGCCCCGGCACCGGCTGGCAGACCGACGACGCCTGCGCCACGCCCTGCACCCACCAGGCCGACGACGGCCGCGCCACGCCCTGCCCCCTCCACGCCGACGACGGCCGCGCCACACCCTGCACCCTCCAGGCCAACGACGCCTGCGCCACACCCTGCACCCTCCAGCCACCGGCCCGGCACGAGCCGCACGGCGAACGCACACCCCCGCACGGGCCGTTCGCCGCCCTCGCCGACGGCGCGGCCACCGCCCCGCGCCTCGCCGCCCGGCCGACGGCACCCCCGTCACCGGCGGCCTTCCCCACGGACCCCGCACCGGCCGACCGCGGCCGCGCGCCGCCCACGCCCACCGGCACCTGACCCCACCCTGACCTCATCCTGTCCCTCACCGCGGCCGCGCCGGCCGCCGCCGCGGTGTGCCCGCCGGAGGCCCCGCGTTGATCCGTTCCGCCCGGGTGAGAGCCCTGCTCGCCCTCACCGTGCTCGCCCTGTCCCTGTTCATCGCCTTCACCGTGCCGGTCCGTCTCGGTCTGGACCTGCGCGGCGGCACCCAGATCGTGCTCGAAACCCGCTCCACCGCCACCGCGAAGGCCGGCCCCGAGGCCACCGACCGCACCCTGGAGGTGCTGCGCGGCCGTATCGACGCGCTCGGCGTCGCCGAACCCTCCCTGCACCGCTCCGGCAGCAACCGGATCATCGTCGAACTGCCCGGCGTGCAGGACCCGAAGAAGGCGGCCGACGTACTGGGCCGCACCGCCCAGCTCACCGTCCACCCCGTATCCGCCTTGGCCGACGACGCCCGCGACCCCCTGCCGAAGCGGCCCCGCGAGCACGTCCTGCCCGACGAATCCGGCCGGCTCCTCCGCCTGGAGGCCGCGGCCCTCACCGGACAGGACGTCAAGAAAGCCGAGGCCCGGTTCGACCAGCGGACCGGCGCCGGATGGCACGTCACCGTCGACTTCGACGCCTCCGGCCACGGGAAATGGAGCCGGTTGACCGGCCGGGCCGCCTGCCACCCGGCAGGCGATCCCGCGCGCCGCATCGCCATCGTCCTCGACGAGAAGATCATCTCCTCGCCGCAGGTCGACCCGTCGGTGACGTGCGAGAACGGCATCACCGGCGGCACCACCCAGATCACCGGGTCCTTCACCGACACCGAGGCCCGCGAACTGGCCCTGCTCATCAGCGGCGGCGCCCTGCCCGTGCCCGTGGAGACCGTCGAACAGCGCACCATCGGCCCCACCCTGGGCGCCGAGGCCATCACCGCCAGCGCCTGGGCCGCCGTCATCGGCACCGCTCTGACCGCACTGTTCATCATCACCGTCTACCGGCTCATGGGCGCCCTCGCGGTACTGGCCCTGGCCGCGTACGGACTGATCTCCTACGCCGCCCTGGCCGCGCTCGGCGCCACCCTCACGCTGCCTGGCCTGGCCGGTTTCGTCCTGGCCATCGGCATGGCCGTCGACGCCAACGTCCTCGTCTTCGAACGCGCCCGCGAAGAGCACGCGAACCGCCGCCGCTCCAGCCCCCGCTCGGCCCTGACCGCCGGCTTCCGCAAGGCCTTCAGCGCGATCGCCGATTCCAACATCACCACTCTGATCGCGGCCGGTCTGCTGTTCCTCCTCGCCTCCGGCCCCGTGCGGGGCTTCGGCGTCACCCTGGGCATCGGCGTCCTCGCCTCCATGATCAGCGCCTTGGTCGTCACCCGGGTCCTCGCCGAGCACGCCGCGTCCCGCCCGTGGGTACGCCGCCGGCCCCACCTGACCGGACTGGCCACCGCCGGCCGGGTCCGCGACCGCATCGAGCGCTCCCAGCCCCTACTGATGCGCCGGCCACGCCGCTTGCTGGCCCTCTCCGCCGCCGCGCTCGCCCTGACCGCCTCCGGCATCGCCGTCCGCGGCATCGACCTCGGCGTCGAGTTCACCGGCGGCCGCCTGATCGAATACACCACCACCCGCCCCGTCACTCCGGACCACGCCCGCGCCGCACTCGCCGACGCCGGCTTCCCGCGCGCCGTGGTCCAGTCCTCGGGTGACGACGCCCTGACCGTGCGCACCGAGGAACTCACCGACACGCAGGCGGACACCGTCACCCGCACCCTCACCGCACTCGGCGGCGACACGGAGAAGATCCGCGACGAACTGATCGGCCCCAGCCTGGGCGAGGAACTCCGCCGCAACGCCCTGGTCGCCCTCGGCGTGGCCCTCGCCGCCCAACTGCTGTACCTGGCCGCCCGCTTCCGCTGGCTGTTCGGCACCGCCGCGGTCGCCGCGCTCGCCCACGACGTCGTCATCCTGGTCGGCGTCTTCGCCTGGCTCGGCAAGCCCCTCGACGGGGTGTTCCTGGCGGCGCTGCTGACTGTGATCGGCTACTCCGTCAACGACTCGGTCGTCGTCTTCGACCGCGTCAGGGAGCTGTGGCGACGCGACCGCACAACCCCCTTGCCGCACATCGCCCGTCAGGCGATCCTGCAGACGCTGCCCCGCACGATCAACACCGGCATGGGCGCCGCCCTCATCCTCACCGCCCTGGCCGTCCTGGGCGGAGACACCCTCACCGACTTCGCCCTCGCCCTGCTCATCGGCCTGGCGATCGGCACGTACTCCTCGGTCTTCACCGCCACCCCGCTCGCGATCGAGATCAACCGGCACACCACCCCGACCCGGCACACCACCCCGACCCGAACCCGAGCACACCGACCCTGAACCACCGGACGCCGAGGGCTCGTCCGCCGGGACACGGTCCGCGAATCGACGGATTCATCTCCACCCTCCATGGGCAAGAGGCCTGCGAATGTCATGAGCACGACTGCCCTTCCCCCACAAGGAGGTCGATCATGCACGTCCGTACGCTGACCGGCGGTCTCGCCGCCGCCTGCCTGATGGCCCTGTCACTGACGGGCGGCCCAGCCGCGGCCGCTTCCCCCGGCCCGGCCGGCACCACCCTCGCCGCCCGGGTCCTCACCTACGACGCCGGCGGCGCCGCGGAGTTCAAGAGCGCGGTCGACCGGGGCGCGGCCATCTGGAACGCGAGTGTCGACGCCGTCGAGCTCCGGCCGGTCACCGCCGGGCAACGGGCGAACATACGGGTCCTTGCGGACAACGGCTGGCCGCGCGCCCTGCCCACCACCCTGGGCAACGGAACCGTCTACATCGGACGCCAGGCCGTCGACCAGGGCTACGACACCATCCGGATCTCCTCCCACGAACTCGGGCACATCCTGGGCCTGCCCGACCGCAAGCCCGGACCGTGCTCGAGCCTGATGTCCGGCTCCAGCGCGGGCATCTCCTGCACGAACCCGTACCCGAACGCGGCGGAGAAGACGGAGGTCGAAGCCAACTTCAGCCGCGTCCTCACCGGCCGGACCCCGGCGCCGCGCGCCGAACTGATCGTGGACTGACGACCAGAGGCGAGGCGCCGGCGTGCCGGGACATGATCAGCCGCGACGTCCTCGCCGGCCGGCCCGGCCCCGGGGCGACGGGGCCGGGCCGGAACCACCTGCCGCCTAGGCCCCGTTACGACCCCCAGCCGGACGCTGCCACCAAGCCGCCGTCGCGTCGCGCAGGGTGTTGGTGCCGCAGTGCACCTCACCCATCCCGAGGTGGTACGTGTACCAGTCGTCGATGTACGACACCTTCAGCCCGACCCGCTGGTAGGCGGCGCTGACGGCTTCCGTGACGATGTCCTTGCCGCCGATGACGGGCCCCCACTGGCGCGGCGCGAGGTAGCGGTCGCGCGCCAGGAGCACGCCGTTGACCGCGCCGGGAACGTACGCGCTGGTCATCACCGTCGGCGCAGCCGCCGCGCGCGGGGCGGCCGGGTTCTCGGCGAGCCACTTCTGCTGGCCGCGGTCCCCGAGGCTGTCCACGAGGTCGGAGCCGGCGCCCATGCGGGTCAGACGCGGCACCGGAATCTCCTCGCCCTCGGCGGTCACGGCCTCCGAGTCACGGGTGTACAGCGCGGGCACCCGCACGATCTCCGCGTCGGTGACCCCCGTCTCGCGCTTGAGGACCTCCAGGTTGGCCGCGATGCGCCGCGCCGCCATCTCGTTGTCGGCCACCAGGTGACGTGAGGCGAGCGCCTGGTCGATGGTCTCCTTGGGCGCGGGACTGTCGCTGCGGCCGGGGACGGAGAACATCTTCGTCTTGCCGTGGCCGTCGCGCTGGGCGTCGCGCAGCAGCCGCAGCCCCGCCTCCGGGTCGGCGACGCCGATGCGCCAGCCGCGGGGGGTGTCGGCGGGCAGGAACTGCACGAACTCGTCGACGTGCCCGACGCCCAGCCAGGAGGTGTCCAGCAGCAGCGGATCCTGCATCCCCTGCGACGCGAGCAGCGTCCGCACCACCTTCGACGGACGCGCCCCGCTGTCCTTGCGCTCGCCCATGATGATCCGCCCGGCCGGGAACGAGCGCCCGTTGTGCGCGTAGGGCGGGATCGTCTCCAGGTTCCCCATGGAGTTGAGCGACCAGTCGTCGGGCTCCGCCCGGTCGGTCACCTGCACGACGCCGATGTCCCGGCCGCGCACCTTCTCGAACAGTTCCCGGCCCGCGTCCCGGTCGGGCTGGGCGGAACGCAGCATCACCCGCATCACGTGCCGCCGGCCGCCCGGCCCGGTCATGCTGACGTAGGCCGGCTCGACGAAGTCCTGGGCCCAGGGGTCGGCGTACTTCGTGAACTTGACCAGCGGCGCGGTGACCCCGGCCTGCTCGACCTCCTTCGCGAGTTCGGCGACGAACTTCTGCTGGAGACGGCTGTACGGGCCCTGCCCCTGGACCTCGCTCACCATCACCTGCTGGGTGTCCTGCAGGTGATGGTGGGTCAGCAGCGGTGCGACGCGCAGGGTCACGGCGTCGGAGGTGGACTTCCCGCCGGACGTCACCGTCAGCCGGACCACCGCGCGGCCGTCCCACTGCGCACGGTCCCGGACGACGTCGGTGGCCTCGACACCGAACTCCGCACCGGCACGCAACTCGGCGGCGGTGAGCCGGGTCGCGGACGTCACCAGCACCCACTTCCCGGCCCGCTTGAGGAAGAGGTGCGCGTGCTCGCCGCCCGTGGTGAGCTTCAGGCTGCCCTTGGCGTCGGCGGGAAGCCCCGGCAGGGGCACGGATCTGACCCGGGCGAGGTCGGCGGCGTCCTCGGCGCCGTTGACCTGCGTGTCGGAGCCGTCGTTGCACGCGGCCAACTTCGCGTCGGACAGCGGGCTGCCGCCGGGCCCGGTGACCGGGCACCGCTTGGCGTCGTCGTCGATGTTGGGCAGGTAGACGGCGCCACGCTCGACGGACCAGCCGTCCTCACCCTTCTTGTCGCTGCCGCCGGTGACATCGACCCGTCCGTCGCGGTTCACATCCGCCCGCAGGTCGGCGCGTCCCGCCGCGTCGGCGGCGAACGCGGGTCCGGCCGGACCGGCCAGCACGGATCCCGCGGCGGCGATGGCCAGCACCACCGACCCGGCCGGGTACAGGCGCGGACGTATACGTGTACGTGAACGCACAGCACGTTCCTCTCAGTTGCGGGGTTTCGCCCTGCAAGAGGAAGGACAGTGGCTGTGCGTTCCCTGTGAGGCGGGAGTTGCTTTCCACAGCGGGCCCGGAGGGAGCCCCGTACGGTCACGGGCTCGGCGGCGCCTGCCGGTCGACCGCGATGCCCAGCCGGTCCGCCACGGTCGTGAGGGCCGTGCCCAGAGGGAGCGCCACCCGGGTGAGGGCGTGCCGGTCGCCCCGGGTCGGATCCCGGTTGACGATCAGCACCGGCTTGCCGGCCTGGGCCGTCTGGCGGACGAAGCGGAGCCCGGACATCACCGTCAGCGAGGAGCCCAGGACCAGCAGCGAGGACGCCGCCCGGACCAGCTCGCGGCAGTGCTCGACGCGCTGCGGCGGCACGGTCTCGCCGAAGAACACCACGTCCGGTTTGAGGATGCCGCCGCAGACCGTGCAGGGCACCACGCGGAAACCGGCGACCTGGTCGTCCGTGAGGTCGGCGTCACCGTCCGGATTGATCCCGGCGGCCACCGGCTCGAACCCCGGATTGGCCTCCTCCAGCCGCCGGGCCAGCTCGCGGCGCGCGCTGCGGGCGCCGCAGGACAGGCAGACGACCCGGTCCAGGGCCCCGTGGAGTTCCACGACGTCTTCGCTGCCGGCGGCCTGGTGCAGGCCGTCCACGTTCTGGGTGATGACCCCCGAGAGCAGACCGTGCCGCTCGAACGCGGCCACGGCCCGGTGCCCGGCGTTGGGCAGGGCCCGGCCGAAGGTGCGCCAGCCGAGGTGGCTGCGCGCCCAGTACCGGCGCCGGGCCTGGGCGCCGCCGACGAAGTCCTGGTACGTCATCGGTGTGTGCCGGCTCAGGCTCCCGCCCTCGCCCCGGTAGTCGGGGATGCCCGACTCGGTGGAGAGGCCCGCTCCGCTGAGCACCAGCACACCGCCGGTGCCCAGCGCGTCGGCGACCGGCTCCAGGTCCGTGGTCCCCGGCGGCAGGTCCTCGGCAGGTGTCCAGCTCAGGGTGGGGCGCATGCGCATGCCGTCAGGGTACGGAACGGCAGCCCCGCCCGGTGCGCGCGCGAGGACGCGCAGCAGCCCCCGGAGAGACGCCGACACGGTCGTGTCCCGAAGACACACGCGATCAGTGCTGAAACCCTCTGAACGGGACAGACGGTCGGACAGCGGCGCGTGCCCGTCCCGCGCCGCCCGAGCGAGGGATGAGGTGAGCGATGCGTGCGGTGACTGTGCGACCCGGCACCAAGGACTCCGTGGAGGTGAGGGAGGTGCCCGACCCCGCCCCGGCCGCGGGCGAGCTGGTGGTGGACGGCCTGGCGGTGGGGGTGTGCGGAACGGACAAGGAGATCGTCCGGGGCGAGTACGGCTCCGCCCCGCCGGGCCGCGAGCGGCTGGTCCTGGGACACGAGTCCCTCGGGCGGGTGCGCCAGGCACCCCCCGGAAGCGGCTTCTCGGCCGGTGACCTCGTCGCCGGGGTGGTGCGCCGCCCGGACCCCGAGCCGTGCGGGGCCTGCGCACGCGGGGAGTTCGACATGTGCCGCAACGGCCGCTACACCGAGCGCGGCATCAAGGAGATCGACGGTTACGGCGCCGAGGCGTGGTGCGTGGAGGCCGAGTACGCGGTGAGGCTGGAGCCGCACCTGGACCGCGTCGGAGTGCTCATGGAACCGACCACCGTGGTGGCGAAGGCGTGGGAACAGGTCGAGCGTGTCGGTGGCCGTTCCTGGTTCGAGCCGCGGCGCGTCCTGGTGACCGGCGCGGGCCCCATCGGCCTGCTCGCCGCGCTCCTCGGCACGCAGCGAGGCCTGGACGTGCACGTCCTCGACCGCGTGACCGAGGGCCCCAAGCCCGGCCTGGTGCGGGACCTGGGCGCCACGTACCACGCGAAGGACACCGAGCAGGTCGTCACGGCCGTATGCCCGGACGTCGTCATCGAGGCGACCGGCGCGAACGAGCCCGTGCTGGCCGCGCTGACCGGCACCGCGCCCTACGGGGTGGTGTGCCTGACCGGCGTGTCACCCGCAGGGCGCCGGATGACCGTCGACGCGGGCGCGATCAACCGGGAGATCGTGCTGCAGAACGACGCGGTGGTGGGCTCCGTCAACGCCAACCTGCGTCACTACCGGCAGGCCGCCGACGCCCTGGCCGAGGCCGACCTGTCATGGCTGGAGCGCGTGATCACCCGGCGGGTGCCCCTGGAGCGCGCGACGGAGGCGTTCACCCCACAACCGGACGACGTCAAGGTAGTCGTCGATCTCTAGACGATGGCAACGAGAACTCGAAGGGAAGGTGCCGGATGTCTCAGGACTCCGCTCCGCTGGTCGTGGTCATGGGCGTGTCGGGCTCGGGGAAGACCACGGTGGGCCGCTTGCTGGCACAGAGCCTCGGCGTTCCGTACGCCGAGGGGGACGACTTCCACCCCGAAGCCAACGTGGCGAAGATGCGGGCCGGTCACCCGCTGGACGACGAGGACCGCCGCCCCTGGCTGGAGGAGATCGCACGCTGGCTGACCGGCCACGCCGACAGCGGAGGTGTGGTGACCTGCTCGGCACTGAAGCGGCGCTACCGCGACCGGCTCGCCTCCGCCGCCCCGCGCGTGTTCTTCCTGCACCTCGACGGCTCGCCCGAGCTGATCGCCGCCCGGCTCACCGCCAGGCGCGGCCACTTCATGCCGCCCGACCTGCTCCGCACCCAGTACGCCGACCTCGAACCGCTGGGGGAGGACGAAGCCGGGGCGGCCGTCCCGATCGACGGTACGCCGGAGGAGACCGCCACCCTCGCCCACACCGCCGTCACCTCACCCTGAGCGGGAAGGCGAGACGAACCGGTGGCAGAAAAACACGAAGGCAAGGAGACCTCTCCTTGCCTGTCTCAAGTTATAGCGCACAGGGGGGCTTGCGGCAAGGCCCCGGGGACGGCGCAGAATCGTCGACCGAGACCAGGACCTGCGAAAACGGGGAACGAGGGTGCGTGTGTTGTTGTCGACGTACAGGTACGTGCTGGACCTTCAGGAGATCGACGGGACACAGCTCGCCGTCGCAGGCGGCAAGGGCGCGCACTTGGGCGAACTGTCACGGATCGAGGGCGTCAGCGTCCCGGGCGGCTTCTGCGTGACGACGGACGCCTTCCGGCGCACGATGGCGGAGGCGCCGTCGATCGACAACGACCTCGATCGGCTGTCGCGCGTGAGCCCGGACGACGTGGAGGCGATCCGCACGCTCAGCGCGCGGATCCGCCGCACCATCGAAGACACCGCCGTCCCGGCCGACATCGCGACGGCGATCACCGGCGCGCTCGCACCGTTCGGCGAGGAAGCCGCCTTCGCCGTCCGTTCCAGCGCCACCGCCGAGGACCTGCCGACGGCCTCGTTCGCCGGCCAGCAGGACACGTACCTCAACGTCGTCGGCGCGTCGGCGATCCTGCGGCACGTCAGCCGCTGCTGGGCCTCGCTCTTCACCGAGCGGGCCGTGACCTACCGCCGGCGCAACGGCATCGACGACCGCACGGTCCACATGGCGGTGGTCGTGCAGCGGATGGTCTCCCCGCAGGCCGCGGGCATCCTGTTCACGGCCGACCCCGTCACGGGCAACCGTAAGGTCGCCACCGTGGACGCCGGCTACGGCCTCGGCGAGGCCCTGGTCTCCGGCCTGGTGAACCCGGACGTCTACAAGGTCCGCGACGGCGAGGTCGTCGCCAAGACGATCGCCGCCAAACAGCGCGCCGTGCACGCCCTGCCGGGTGGCGGTACGCAGCAGGTGACGATCGACGCGCAGCGGCAGGAGCAGCCGACGCTGACGGACGCCCAGGTCGTGCGGCTCGTGCGGCTCGGGCGGCGGATCGAAGCGCACTTCGGCCGTCCGCAGGACATCGAGTGGTGCCTGGCCGACGACGGCTTCCGGATCGTTCAGAGCCGGCCGATCACGACACTGTTCCCCGTCCCCGAGACCGGCGACCAGGAGAACCACGTCTACGTCTCCGTCGGCCACCAGCAGATGATGACCGACCCCATGAAGCCCCTGGGGCTCTCCATGTGGCGGCTAACGGCCATGGCGCCCATGCACGAGGCAGGCGGCAGGCTGTTCGTCGACGTCACCCGGCGCCTGGCCACGCCCGCGGGCCGCGCCGGCCTCCTGGACCTCGTGGGGAGGGGCGACCCGCTGGTCAGGGACGCGCTGGAAACCGTCCTCGAGCGGGGCGATTTCGTCCCGTCGCTCCCGGACCAGGGCCCCGCCGGGCCACCGCCCGGCCGCGCCCCGGCCCCGATCGAGACCGATCCGGCCCTCGTCACCGAGCTGGTCGAACGCAGCCAGGCCTCCATCGCCGCCCTGAGGCGCGACATCCGGACGAAGAGCGGGCCGGCGCTGTTCGACTTCCTCGTGGAGGCCTTCGCGGAGCACAAGCGGGTCCTCGGCGACCCGCTGAGCATGCAGGTCATCATGGCCGGCATGGAGGCCACATGGTGGCTCAACGACAAGCTGCGGGAGTGGCTGGGGGAGAAGAACGCGGCCGACACGCTCACACTGTCCGCCCCCGGCAACATCACCTCGGAGATGGGACTGGACCTGCTCGACGTCGCCGACGTCATCCGCCCGCATCCGCACGTGGTGGCCTTCCTCCAGGGCGTCGAGGACGACGACTTCCTGGACGAGCTGCCGAAACTCCCGGGCGGGACCGAAGCACGCGACGCCATCGAGGCCTACCTCGACCGGTACGGCATGCGCTGCGCCGGCGAGATCGACATCACCAGGCCCCGCTGGAGCGAGCGCCCCGGCATGCTCGTACCGGCGATTCTCGACAACGTCAGGAACTTCGAACCGGGCGCCGCCCGGCGGCGCTTCGAGCAAGGCCTGCAGGAGGCGCGGAAGAAGGAGCAGGACGTGCTGTCGCGCCTGCGGGCCCTCCCGGACGGGGACCGGAAGGCCGACGAGGCCAAGCGGATGATCGACCGGGTCCGCACGTTCATCGGGTACCGGGAGTACCCGAAATACGACATCGTCAGCCGCTACTTCGTCTACAAGCAGGCCTTGCTGGAGGAGGCCGAACGGCTCGTCCGGGCCGGCGTGCTCGCCGAGCGGGAGGACGTCTTCTACCTCACCTTCCAGGAGTTCCACGAGGCGGTGCGCTCGCAGCGGGTGGACGACCGGCTCATCCGGCAGCGCGCGGACGCGTTCCGCTCCTACCAGGCCCTCACCCCGCCCCGGGTGCTCACCTCCGACGGCGAGGCCGTCGACGGGGCGTACCGGCGCGACGACGTGCCGGACGGTGCCCTGGTCGGCCTGGCGGTCTCCGCCGGGACCATCGAGGGCAGGGCCCGCGTCGTCCTCGACATGGCGCAAGCCGATCTCCAGGCGGGCGACATCCTGGTCACGGCCTACACGGACCCCAGTTGGTCGCCCCTGTTCGTCGGCATCGCGGGCCTCGTCACGGAGGTGGGCGGCCTGATGACCCATGGCGCGGTCATCGCCCGCGAGTACGGCCTGCCGGCCGTCGTCGGCGTGCATCAGGCCACCCGCCTGATCCGGGACGGACAGCGCATCCGCGTCCACGGCAGCGACGGGTACGTCGAACTCCTCCCGTGACCGCCGACTCGCGGGCGGGGCCGGCCCCACCCCCGCCGGGTCGCCCGGGCAGGTCATCAGGCAACGTAGGGGCCCGGCGGCGAGACGGTTCGTTGCCGGCGGTGGCGGACACCGTGTCCTTCACCGGAAACGGAAGGAAGCTGCACGTATGCGCACCACCCCGGCCCACGACCTGGCCGAGACGTTCCGATGAGCGGAGCCGAGGAACCCGTCCTCTTCCACACCACCGGACGCGCCGCCCGCATCACCCTCAACCGGCCTCGGGCCCTCAACGCCCTCACCCACACCATGGTCCGCCGCATCGACGAGGCGCTGACCGCGTGGGAACACGACCCTGCCGTGGAGACCGTGGTCATCACCGGCGCGGGGGAGCGCGGCCTGTGCGCGGGCGGTGACATCCGCGCCATCCACGACGACGCCCGCGACGGCGACGGCTCGGCCTCCCGGGCGTTCTGGCGCGACGAGTACCGCCTCAACGCCCGGATCGCCCGCTACCCCAAGCCGTACCTCGCCGTGATGGACGGCATCGTGATGGGCGGCGGCGTCGGTGTCTCGGCACACGGCAGCGTCCGCGTCGTCACCGAGCGGTCCCGGGTCGCCATGCCGGAGACCGGCATCGGCTTCGTACCGGACGTCGGCGGCACGTACCTGCTCGCTCGGGCCCCCGGCGAACTGGGCACCCACCTCGCCCTGACCGGGGCCCAGGCCGGCGCCGCCGACGCGTTGCTGTGCGGCCTCGCGGACCACTACGTGCCCTCGGCCTCGCTGGGGCGCCTCCTCGACTCTCTGACCGAGCGGTCCGCGAGCGAGGCGCTGGCCGGCGTGGCGCGGACGGCCCCGCAGGGTGTCCTGGCCGGCCGGCGCGACTGGATCGACACCTGCTACGCCGCTGACACCGTCGAGGAGATCGTGCACCGGCTGCTCGCACACGGCGACCCCGACGCCAAGGAGGCCGCGGAGACTCTGCTCACCAGGTCACCGACCGCCCTCAAAGTCACCCTCGCGTCCCTGCGCCGGGCCCGGGCACTCGGCTCGCTGGACCGCGTCCTGGACCAGGAGTACCGCGTCTCCTGCGCCGCCCTCGGCACACCCGACCTGGTCGAGGGCATCCGCGCCCAGGTCGTCGACAAGGACCGCAGGCCGCGCTGGTCACCGAAGACCCTCACCGAGGTCACCGACGCCGACGTCGAGCGCTTCTTCACCCCTCCCGGCCGGCCCGACCCAGGTCTCGCGGCACCAACCGACGCCGCCGCGGAGGATGCCGGGTGAGCGCGCCCGTCACCGGTCCCCACCCAGGACGGGCGGTGCCGCCCCGGCGACGGACGGTACGCCGCTGGTGCTGGTGATGAGGGGCCGGCCGGCGGCGAAGCCTCCGGCCCCCGGATCCACGAGGTGTCAGAGCATCAGCAGCAGCCGCGTATTCGAAACGAGCTTGCGGTTGACGCTGGTGCTCTGCACGAAGATGGTGAAATCGTCGTTGTGGTCCGGCTTGACGCGCACCTCTGCGTTCGGCAGGCCCAGCAGCGTTCGGGCCGCGGGGCCCGTGTACACGCGGTCCGTCTTCTTCTCCAGCACCGCTATCTGCTTCTGCGCCTGGATCTTCTCGGACTTGCTCAACTGGTAGAACGCCGCACCCGTGCGGTAAGGGTGCCCGCACTCGATGACCCACTCCCGGATCCCCGCGTCGCGAGCCACCGGGATCAGCTGGTACTTCGAGGGGTCGACCGGGGTGAGGCCGGCTGCCTTGATGGTGTCCTTGTTGACCGCGTCCGCGCCGGTGGAGAACACCGCCCGCGATCCCCGGATGCCCTGCGTGCGGCCCACCATGAAGTTCTCGGTGGCCTGCCGGATGACCTGCCCGGCCTCCTCCAGCCCCTGTGTGCTGGTGGCGTCCCATATGGCGATGTTGTCCTTGGGGAAGCCGCACTGCATGGCCTCGCGCTTGCCCATCTGGTCGGGCACCAGGACGGCCAGTGTCCAGTTGTCCTGCTGGGTCGCCATCATCTCGGCCACGGCCTTGACCAGTTCACGCGGATCCCGGGCGGGGGAGTCCTCGCAGCGGTGGCTCGCGTTCTCCTGTCCGTCGGTCAGGACGAACGTCAGGAAACTGTGGTCGCCGTACAGTTGGGCCGTCTGGGCCAGTTCCCTCTGCGACTTCAGCGCGGCGGCCAGCAGGGCTGTCATGCCGCCGGGCCGGTACAGCTGCTTCAGCGACGGCATGCGCAGCACGTCCTTGTCGTAGATGACGCACTCCACCTTGTCGGCGAACACGTACACCGTGACGCGCGTTTCCTGGTCCAGCTCCCTCGAACGGCGCGCGAGATAGGCGATCTGCTGGTCGGCGACTTCGACCACCTTGCCGCTCAGATGCGACATCGACGAGCTGGCATCCAGCACGAGCGCAACGTGGTTGATGTAGTTCTGGCTTCCGGTCGTCACAGCTCCCCCTCGTTCCGGCTTGGTGTTCCCACCTTCTCACCCACCACTGACAATCGATCTTGGCTCCGGCGCCCGGGGGAAAGGGCGCGCGCACCTCAGAGGGTGAGGAGCACCGTGGTGACGCGGCGTTCGCCCATCGCCATGTATCCCTCGGGGGCCCGCTCCAGGGGCAGGGTGAGGTCGAAGACCTTGCCGGGGTCGATCTCGCGGTCCCAGATGAGCCGGATCAGCTCGGGCAGGAACCGCCGTACGGGCGCGGGCCCGCCCAGGGTGTGGATGCGCCCAGGTGCCCGCCGCCGCAGCGGGCCGGCTTCTGCCGCTCGGGGTGACGCGACATGGCGATGATGCGTCCCGCACCCAGCTTCCTGGCGGCCAGGACGGCCATCAGACAGACGGCGGCGTACCAGCCGGTGCCGAGGACGTCGGAGGCGAGGCGGGGATCAGCTCTGGGCCGGGCTGCCCGGGAGTGGCGACCAGGGTGCCGGCGGCCAGTGGGATACGGGCCTTCTCCGCCTGGATCCGACCACGAAGTCCCCGGGCCTGACGGTATTCACCTCGGAGCCGACCTTCTGGACCACGCCCCCGTACTCATGACCCATGGGCGTGTGCATGACTAACCCGCGCATGGGTTCTGTCTCCTTGTTCTGCGGCGGGGATTTTCTGTGACGGTGGCGTCGGTTCGTTCTTCAGCTCGTCCCACCGAATGCGTCGGCGGCCCGGGCGGGGGAGGCGGGCGACGGCCCCGGACGGCGGCGCTGGACCAGCGCGACGGTGACGGCGGGGACCAGGGTCAGCGCCGCGACGACCGTGCCGACGGCGGCGGGGCCCGTGACCCCCAGGGAAAAACCGATGGCCAGCCCGGCGATCCAGGAGCCGACGGCGGTCGAGCCGTCGACATCCCGCCCCACGTCCAGTGGACCTCGACTCCATGACGCGACGAAGACCGGCTCAGACTCCTCGCCAGCTGGGCGGTCACCTCCGACGGGAACCACCAGGGCCCCCTCGACACCCGTGACCGCCTCGGATGAGGCCGGAGGAGAACTGCACCGCCCTTACGACGCCCCGCTCTCAGAAGGCATACCGCACCCGGAGCCACGGCGCATGGCGGCCGATCAGGGCGCGCAGCGTCCGCACGGCATCCCCTTTTACCCTGTTGCGGTAGCGGACGTTCAGGGCACCGTTCTCGGAGCGCTTGGCCTGCTGGAGCTCAGGTCGCCACAGCACCTCCTCGGCTCGGGGATGCCAGCCGAGATTGACCTCGTGCAGCTCCTGGTTGTGCGTGAGCATGATCACCTCAGCGGCGGCCTGTTGCTTCACCCTCCGTGGCAGGACGTCGTCGAGGTGGACGAGCAGCTCGGCCCAGGCGTCCTGCCAGCCGGGACGGACGACCACGGGGGAGAGGTTGAGGTGCACCTCGTACCCCGCGTCAAGGAAGTCCGCCGCGGCGCCGATGCGCTCGGCGACGGGTGAGGTGCGCACGTCGAGCAGCCGGGCGTCGTCCGGCGGCATCAGCGAGAAGCGGATGCGGGTGCGCCCCCGGGGGTCGAGGGCCAGCAGGTCGGGGTTGACGAACTTCGTGGCGAAGGATGCCTTGGCCGTGGGCCACTGCCGGAACGCGTGCACCAGATCCGCGGTGTTGTCGCAGATCAGCGCGTCCACCGAACAGTCGCCGTTCTCCCCGATGTCGTACACCCATGCCTCGGGGTCGCACTGGTTCGGCTCGGGCTTGGGCCCCTGCCGCGCCACGTGCCGGGCGAGGTGGCCGATGATCCGGTCGATGTTCGTGAAGACGGTGATGGGGTTGGCGTACCCCTTGCGCCGGGGCACATAGCAGTAGGCGCAGGCCATGGCGCAGCCGTTGGAGGGTCCGGGGGCGATCCAGTCCGCCGACCGGCCGTTGGGACGTGTGGTGAGGGTCTTCTTCTCACCCAGGACCAGCGTCTCGCCCTTGACACGCACCCAGCGCTCGATGTTGCCCTGGTTGCCGTGCAGCCCGGGGATGCGCCAGTGGGAGTCCACCATGGTCACGCGCGCGCCGGGGAACCGGGCGGTGATCTGCCTCCCGCGCGGGGACGCGGCAGCCGCGGGCTCGGCGAAGATCTCCCGCACGGGCAGCATCCGGCGGGCCTCCGCGGAGGTGCGGAAGGAGGGGTGCCGGTCGGTGGCGGCGGGTGCGGGGGTGAGGGCGTCGAGCTCGAACAGCGCGCCGGAGTCGTCGTCCGGACCGCCGGACGGGTGGTGCATGAGTGCTCCCGGACGAATGGTGCGAGAGGCGAAGGGGCCCGGTCACTTCCACTCTACGGGGCGCACATCACCGCCGCGCCCGAGCGTGCCGCGCACGGTGCGTGAGCGGGACCGCCGGGGGCATACGGGTGACAGGAACCCTCGGCCGGCACCTCACCCAAGGAGGCACAGAGTGCTGGGCATCATCGCGGCAGTCCTGTTTCTTCTCGCCTTCCTCATCAACGCGGCGGAGATCTCCACCAACGACGTCTTCACCTCGACCAACGTCATGCTGATCGGGCTGGCCCTGCTCGCCCTGCACGTCGCGGGGGTCGGCAGCGGCTGGTCGGCACGGGGCCGCAGGCGCTGACCGGCCGCAGGCAAGGACCGAGCGATACGGCCGCCCAGCGCTCGGCGACCTGCCCGACCGGGGCGGCGGCCGCTCGGCCCGAAGCGGTCGGGCAGCCCCCGTGACCACTGACGGCCCGCCCCGCCGGAGCACGCTCCCTCTCTCAGCGGCCGCCGCAACACCTTCCCACAGGACCAGGGTTCAGGCGATGGACGCCGAAATGACGGCGGAGACAGCGAGGTTGCAGGACGCCGTCACCCAGACCGCGGGATGAGGCTCTGTCTCGACCAGCGTCGCGCCCAGGCGCCCCGGCGTGATCAGGTCCACCACCAGGAACGCCACGGCCATCATCACCAGCCCGAGCAACCCGAAGGCCGCAGTCGAGACCAGCCCCTTGCCGAAGTGCTCGTACGTCGTCCAGATGGACGTGAACACGATGCCGCCGATCCCGAGCAGTGCGGAGCTGAGCACCACGGCGGCGTTGCGGTTGCGCTGTTCCCATATCTGTCGGCCGAGCTTTCCGGGCGTCAGCACGTCGACCAGGACGATGCCGAGGACCAACAGGACCAGGCCCAACCCGCCGTACGCGGTGGCCCGCCCGAGTCCGTTGACGATGTCGCTCATGGGATTGCCGACTCCAAAGGGTTGAGATCGTGAGTGATCGCGTTCAAGGAGAGGCAAAATCTAGCGCAGACGGTCCGTCCTCTGATCATCGCCCGGCCTTCTGCGTGAACTGGCGTGACTCTGCAACCCGACCCGCGCGCCCGACAAAGGTGGTGGAGAAAATGTCGGGTGGCCGGAACGGGTGCCGCCACACGATGGGGGCATGGACGACACGACCTTGGTATCCACCTTCATCCGCGACGGTTACGTGAAGTTGGAGGGCGCCGTCGCGCCGCGCGTGGCCGCGGACTGCGCGCGGCTGCTGTGGCGGGAGACGGGCTGCGACCCGGACGATCCAGCGACGTGGACGCAGCCGGTGCACTGGGTGGCCGGCATGGCACAGGGGCCGTTCGCGGCCGCACCCAACTCCCCGTCCCTGCACCGCGCGTACGACCTGCTCGTCGGCGCGGGACGCTGGGAGCCGCGCTACTCGCTGGGCGCGTTCCCGCTCCGCTTCCCGCACGAGGAGGAGCCCGACGACGCGGGCTGGCACATCGAGGGGAGTTACCTGCCGGAGGGCGAGAGCTGGTACTTCACGAACCTGCGCTCCCGGGACCGGGCGTTGCTGATGCTGTTCCTGTTCAGCGAGGTCGGTGAGGAGGACGCCCCCACACGAATCCGGGTCGGCTCACACCTCGACGTACCGAAGGTCCTGGAGAAGTACGGGGAGGACGGGGCGAGTGGATTGGCCCTCGCGCCCGATCTGGTGGCGGCGTCCGACCACCGCCCACTCGCCTACGCCACCGGCTCCCCGGGCGACGTCTTCCTGTGCCATCCGTTCCTGGTGCACGCGGCGCAACCGCACCACGGGGTGCGACCGCGCTTCATGGCCCAGCCTCCCCTGATGCCGGCCGCGCCGTACGAACTGGAGCGGGCCGACGGCGCCTACTCCGCCGTGGAGATCGCGATCCGCCGGGGCCTGGGACAGGACGGTCACTAGCCTGTGCCGCTCCGACTGGCCATGCGCGGCTTCGGCTGCGGTTCCCCGATGCCGACGAACCGCTTGTCCCGCTCGGGGCGGAGCCCCAGCGGCGTCGCGTACGTCAGGTGGTGACGTCTGCCTCCGGGTCCGGCACCGCCATGGCCCAAGTGCCCATGGCGTCCAGGACATCGCGCAGCCCCTCGCCGAGAGGAGTCAGCGCGTACTCGACGCGCGGCGGGACCTCCGCGTAGGTCGTGCGGGTGACGATGCCGTGCCGCTCGAACTGGCGCAGCCGGCTGGTCAGGGTGTGGGGGCTGATGCCGGGCAGCGCCTCGCGCAGCTGGTTGAACCGGTGGGGACCGTGCAGCAGTTCGCGCACGATCAGGGTGGCCCACGGGCCGTTGAGCAGCGTGAGGAACCGGGCGACGCCGCACTCGGGGAGACAGGGATCGGTCACAACTTTGACCGTACGCCATTAGTGCAGTTGATGTAACTGGTGTATCGCATGCACTAATGGCGCCATGACCTACGTGATTCACGGCGCCACCGGCGCCCAGGGTGCCCCCGTCGTCGCCGTTCTCTCCGCCGCGGGCAAGTCCGTGACCGCTCTGACCCGAGACGCCGACGCCGTCGTGGACGGCGCGCAGCGCGTCGTAGCCGCCGGCTACGGCTCCACCGCTGAACTGACCGAGGCATACCGCGGTGCTGACGGCGTGTTCGTCCACCTGCCGGTGGTCTCCGAAGAGGACCGCCGCACCTACGCGCACAACATCGTCGCCGCTGTCCGCGCGGCCCGCCCGGCCCGAGTGGTGTTCTCCACCAGCGGTACCCCGATCGACCCGGAAACCGGCGGCGCGGCCGCGGCCCTGGCCGACGGGCTGGCCGACTCCGGGGTGCCCCATGCGGTGATCACACCCACGTTCTACCTGGAGAACCTGCTCATGCCGTACGTCCTCGACGCGGTCCGCGAGCGAGGCGTACTGCCCTATCCGATCCGCGCGGACTTCCCTGCCTCCTGGGCGTCTCACCTGGACATCGCCGATGTCGTCGCCGCTCTGTTCGACCGCCCGGACATCACCGGTGTGATCTCCGTCGGCCAGTACCCGGCGATCACCGGCCCGGACCTGGCCGAGGCGTTCGGCGCCCACTTCGGCAAGGACGTGCTCTTCGAGCAGATCACTCCCGAACAGTTCCGCAGCTCCGTCGCACCTTTGATCGGCGAGGGCCCCGCCGCCGACGTCGCCGGAGCCTACGCGGCCATGACCACCCTGGCGGACCGCTCGATCACGCCCGAGAACTCCGCCCAGAAGCTGCTCGGCATCACCCCTCGCACCACCGGGCAGTGGTTGACCGACATCGGCCTCTGACCGTAACCACGATCGGCTTGGGCCGCTTTCGTCAGGCAGGACTTGGCAAGCCGCCGTACCCGACGGACGGCTGCCCCTGTGACACATGGAGGAGTACGAGCGAGGTGCGGTTCACAGGCCGGGCACATCGTCACGGCGGTGGGACGGAGGTGGCGGCCCGGGTCACCGCTCGTGCCCGTCCTGGGCGGCTGAGGGCGTCGGTGTTGTCGATGAACTGGTCGACCGTGCCGGTCGGCGGCAGTGCGCGCACGGCTGGGTCGGTGATGCGGGCTGCCAACGCCGCGGTGAAGCGTTCAGCGTGCAGGACCTGGAACGGTCTGCTGTGGTAGGTGCGCGTGGTGGGGTCGACCGGGTCGGTGAGGCGGAGCCGGTTGTGGGCGGCGGCGACGGTCTCGTAGGCGCGGGCCAGGTGGTGCTCGCGGGTGTGCCAGTCGGTGGCGGCGAGGGTCGCGGAGAGGACGGGCGTGAGGACGGCTGCCTGCGGGGTGCGGGCGAAGGCGCTGCCCAGCCATTTGCTGTAGGGCGGGTAGCGGCGGTCCATGAGCAGACAGAGCCGCATCAGATCGCGGACCAGGCGGGCGGCGACGACGGCGGAGCCGAGTTCGTCGTCCACTTCGCCGCACCGGCCGACGAAGGCCTCCTCCTGGGAGATGCGCTGCCACTGGCAGGCAAGCACGTGCAGCCAGAGATCGTGGGGATACCAGGCGAGACGCTCGCGGGCCGGGGCGAGTCGGCCGAGGCCGTCATGGAAGACGGCGCCGGCGGTGACTTCGGCCAACCGCTGCGTGGGAGTGGCCAGCCAGTCCGTCAGGGTGACGCCCCGGCCGGGGTCGAAGCCCAGTTGCTCGGTGAACCAGGTGGCTGGGTCGGTGATGTCGACGCGGTGGTGCACCGGCCCGTCGGTCGCCTGCATGACGCGGATACCCGCCTCGGCTGTGGGGGCGAAGTGGGTGGGGAAGCCGTGGAAGGTCTTCGGCAGACGTGCGGAGAGCAGGTCTTTGATCGCCGCCCCGTGGCGGGCGACATCGTCCGGGCACAGAAGAAGCTGGAGGCGGGGTCCCCACTCGTGGTCGGCGGAGCGGGCGGTGTCGAATCCCAGGACTTCCGAGCCGCTGCCGAGACGGGCGGCGGAGTGACAGATGCCGGGGGCGGCCTCGTCCAGCAGGGGCCGGACGGCTTCGAAGTAGAAACGGCGGGAGAGCTCCAGTCCGGGGGTGAAGGACGGTGTGGTCATGGCCCAGAGCCTGCCGGACCGCCATGACGGTGGGCGAAGGCTTTTCCCGGGACCCGCGGCCTGGTGAGCGCAACGCCCGGCCTGACAGCCACTCGGTAAGACAGTTCTGAGTGCCTGAAGAACCATCGACCTTGATCTCGTACGCCTACGGTCCCGCCGGCAGCTGCGGCACGGGCCGCGCGAGGGCGACGTCTACGGGCCACTCCCCACGATCAGCCTGCGCCCCAATGACGCCGGCCGCCTGCTGGCGGGCTCCCTGGCCGCCAGCAGGCGGCCCGGGGGGATGGGCGCGCCGCCGCCCTCTCATGACCAGGTGTCGAGGCCGGAAGGGGCCCGCCCCCGCTGGCCGAGGAAACCGGCGCCAGCCGACGGTTGACCGGACCCGCACCGCAGGGGCGCGGTCATCCGCGCCGTTCCGGAGGCGGGTTGTCGAAAAGACCCAGCTCGTCGTCGTCGGGCGCCTGGAAGAACTTCGCGTACTCCTCGAGCAACTCGCGGCTGACTGGAACGGTCCCCGGCCCACCCTCCCGGTTGCGGGCTTCGAGGCGCCGGCACAAATCATCGACCGACGCAGCAAGGTAGTGCAGCTCGACGGGAACCCCGAGTGCATGCGCCGCCAAACGCTTCTCATCCCGCTCAGCGCTCCGCCAGAAGCCGAACTCCAAGATCACGGTCTGTCCGAGCCTCAGCAGATCCTGGGCATGAGCCCAAAACCGCCCCTCAAGCCGGTCGCGTATCCGCTCATCGAACAGGTCGACACCAAGATCTGCCAGCCATTCGTCCGGACACAGACGCACCGCTGGAATCTCTCTCGCCAGGCGCTTGGCCAGCGTCGTCTTCCCAGAGCCAGGAAGCCCACAGAGCAAGATCAGCCTGGGCTCGGGACTCGCATCCATCAGGTGCCTCCACAGCACCGCGGCAAGGTCATGCCGACATGCTCGCGCAGCCGCTCCGAGTAACGGAAATGGGTTTCCGTGTCAGTGACCGCACTGCCGGGAATGTGGTGGTGGACGGGTCGGGCGACCTGGCGTGTGGTGTGTCATCGCGTGGGGGTCAGGAGCTGGGTGGCGGCCAGTTGTGCGTAGAGCTGGTCCTGGGCCACCAGTTCCTCGTGGGTGCCGACGGCCCGGACCTGTCCGCCGTCCATGACGATGATCCGGTCGGCGCCTGTCACGGTCGACAGGCGGTGGGCCACGACCAGCACGGTGGTCTGGCGGGCCACCTGCGTGATGACGTTCCGCAGTGCCAGTTCGTTGACGGCGTCGAGCTGCGAGGTCGCCTCGTCCAGCAGCAGTAGGCGTGGCCTGCGCAGCAGGGCGCGGGCGATGGCGAGGCGCTGCCGTTCGCCGCCTGACAGCTTTGAGCCGCGGTGTCCGACCGGGGTGTCCAGGCCGTGGGGGAGGCGCTCGATGAGGGTGTCGAGTTTCGTGCGGGTCAGGACGTCGCGGATGTCGTCGTCGGTTGCGCCGGGTGCCGCGAGGAGGAGGTTCTCTCGCAGCGTGCCGGCCAGTACTGGGGCGTCCTGTTCGACGTATCCGATGGCGGACCGCAGTGCGGACAGGGACCAGTGCTGGATGTCGTTGTCGTCGACCAGGATCCGGCCGCCGGTGGTCTCGTGGAACCGTTCGAGGAGTGCGAACACGGTCGACTTGCCCGCGCCGGAGGGGCCCACGAAGGCCGTCATCCCGGTGCCCGGTACCTCGAAGCTCACCTGCCGGTGGACATGCGGCTGGCCCGGGCGGTAGCGGAAGGACACGTCCTCGAAGCGGACCGATGCCCCACCCGGGTGCGGTGCCGGACCCGGCTGCGGTGTCCCCTGTCTGGGCAGGGCGCCCGCCGGATGGTCGGTGGGCTCCGTCGCCAGGCGTTCCACCTGAGCGATCCGGGAGATGGCGGCCGCTGCCTCCTGATAGGAGGACACGGCTTCGACCAGCCTGGACACCGGCTCGATCAGGTAGAAGAGGTACAGCAGGAAGGCGATGAGGGTGGACACGGGGATCTCCCCGGACGCCACGCGCGTGCCGCCGACCGCGAGCACCGCGAGGAAGGCGAGCTGGACGGCGAGTTCGTCGGCCGAGCCGGCCGCGGCCTCCCACTTCGCGCTCTTCACGCCGTGCCGCCACGCCCGCCGCGCCGCCGCCTCCACCCGGGCGGTCTCCCGCTCCTCGGCGCCGGACGCCTTCACCGTACGGAACGCCCCGAGGGTCCGCTCCAGTGCGACGGAGACCTCCCCGACCGCCTGCTGCGCCCGCTCGGTGGCCCGCGCGATCTTCGGCATCACCAGCGCGACGGCCCCGCCGACCAGCACGACGACCCCGAGCGTCACACCCAGCAGCACGACGTCCAGGAACGCCATCATGACGATGGCTGCCGTGAAGGTCACTGTTCCCGTGGCGGCGGAGACGACCGCCTGGGTGCTGACCGCCCGCAGCAGCGTGGTGTCGGAGGTGATCCGGGACATCAGATCGCCCGGCGGGATCCGCTCGAACTCCGCGATCCGCAGCCGCAGCAGCCGCCCCACGAGGGTGCGCCGCGCGGCCAGGACCACCGACTCCGCCGTCCGCTCCAGCACATACGCGCCGAACGCCTCGACCGCCGTGCCCGCCACCACCAGCACGGTGAGCGCGATCAGGATCCCGGCGATGGTCTCACCTGTCGCGAGCCGGTCCACCAGCGCCTTCGTGGCCAGTGGCTGCAGCAGTCCCCCGGCGGCACCGGTGAGGGCACACAGCAGGCCGAGGGTGACGGCCCACCAGTGCGGCCGCACATACGCATACAGGGCCCTGGCTGTCTCCCGGGCGGACAGGGAGGTCTCGTGGGTCTCATCCGTCGTCGGGGCGGATGCGGTGTTCACGTAATTCCTTTCTTCTGCGGTCGGCCTGGCACGGTGTCGGCGGCGTCGGCCGGACCGGCCTGGCACGGTGTCGGCGGCGCCGGGCGGGGAGGGCGTGATTGTGTGCCGGCTCAGCGGAGGAGTCCGGTTGTGTTCGTGGCGGCGGCGCCCGCCAACGTTTCGACGGACTTCGGGTCGTACGACCGGCGGGGCGAGTGCCCGCTGCCGGCATCAGGCGGAGGGGAACTCCGCCGCCTCCTGTGGGTCGGCGTCACGGCCCGGCACGTCGTCCCATGGCGTGAGAAGGGTGTCGGGCTGTTTGTGTCGCGCACGGTGTGTCATGCCTCCAGCCTGGAATCCGGGCCTGTGTGCGCCCATCCGGCACCTGTCGGGTTCACCCCCGCCGAGTGGCTGAAGGAGATCGTCGTCGAGTCGCAGCGGTTGGCACCGGACAGGCCGGAGGTAGGACTGCGCCGGTCGGCGGGGTGGTACCCGCCGGTCGGCGGGGCCGTTGCCGAAGCCTGCCGGATGGCTCCCTGCCCGGCGGCGAGGCGAGAGTCTCCGCATGCCACAGACACCAACGACACAGCAGGGCACGCCGGCCCCGCGGGAGAACTCGCCTCCGCCGCCCCTCACCTCCCCCGGGTGCGCTGCGCCCGTCTCGCCCGGTCCCTCGATGGGACGTCTGGTCGGCGTGGATCTGGCCCGTGCGCTGGCGGTGTTCGGCATGTACGTCGTGCACATCGGCCCGCCGCTGTCGGCCACGAGCGGCGTCGCCGGCTGGATCCGGTACCTGGCGGACGGTCACTCCTCGGTCCTGTTCGCCACCCTTGCCGGGTTCTCGCTGATGCTGATCGCCGGCCGCCGGGAGCCGAAGACCGGCCTGGCCGGCCGGCAGGCGAGGGCCCGGATCGCGATCCGGGCCGTGGTCCTGCTGGCGCTGGGCACGACGCTGGCGGTGGAGTACGGGGGAGTGATCAGCCTCGGCTTCTACGGGGTCTACTTCCTCCTGGCCCTGCCTCTGGTGCGTCTGAGCGCGAGGACGCTCGCGATCGTCGCGGCAGGGATCGCGCTCGTCATGCCGCAGCTGGCGTTCGTCATGACCTCGCTGCTGTCTCCGTCGGTCCAGGAGAGCATCAACGCCTACGACCTGCTCTGCCGGCTCAGTGGGGTGGGAGTGCTCGATCTGCTGCTCACCGGTTTCTACCCGGCGCTGACGTGGATGTCGTTCGTGATCGCGGGTATGGCGCTGGGCCGCCTGGACTTGTCCTGCGGCACGGTCCGGTGGCGTCTGGCCGCGTTCGGTGCCGTCCTGACCGTGGCCGCGTACGGCATGTCCTTGCTGCTGGCCGGCCCGGGCGCGTTGAGGAGCATGGCGGAAGACGGGCCGTCGTCCTCCGGCTCCGGGTCGATGCCCTCCGGCGGCGGGTCGTTGCCCGATATGCCGGCGTCGTCGCTTCTTTCGGCCGGGCCGCACAGCGGGACCACGTTCGACATCATCGGCAGCGTCGGCATCGCGATCCTCGTGATCGTGGGCGCGACGGTGGCGATGGAGCGCCTGCCGCGACTGCGCCGTCTGGTAAGGCCGGTCATCGCTGTGGGCACGATGTCCCTGACCGCCTACGTCGGCCACTTCCTCGCACAGTCCGCGCTGTCCGTGCCCGCCGGGACCGGCACCCAGCAGTCATGGGTGCCGCTGCTGATGTTCATCTTCGGGGTCACTCTGTTCGCGGCCTTCTGGTCCCGCTTCTTTTGCCGCGGCCCCCTGGAGTACCTGCTCAACGCCGCCACCAAGCCGGCGAAGCACATCCGATGAGACCCGGCCGGGTGGGGCGCCTCCACGTCCCACCCCGGGGACACCTGGTGGCGGCGCCGTGCCGAATGCGAAGCGCTCGCGGCGAAGGACGTGGCACAGCCGCCGGGGATGGGGTGACGCTGCGCCAGGAGGTGCATCGTCCCGTATGTCGGCGGGTGGCGGCGGTGAGTCAGGCGTTGCCGTGCCGATGACCACGGCGTCGGCTGCTCGGGCTCACTGCTCGGCGGTCTGGCGGGTGATCTTGTTGATCTGGGTGCCTATGGCCTCGGACAGCGTGTGGGCGGCCGGCAGCGGGCGTGCCATCACCGTGAAGTCGTCGATCTTGCTGTCCTTGTCGAGGTGCAGGAAGTCGCAGCCCTGGAGCTTTTTCCGGTGACGCTCGCGGTGAAGACGAACGCGTGGTCGCGGCCGTCGGGGTCCGCGGTCTCCCGGACGTAGGTGAAGTTCTCCAAGACCTGTGTCACAGCGCGCAGGCGGCGGTGATCGCTTTGCCCGGGTACGGCTTGAAGGCGACCGGGCTGGTGAAGACGACGTCGTCGGCCAGCAGGGCGGCCACGGCGTCCGGGTCGCCGTTCTCGACGGCCTTGCGGAAGGGGTGCATGATCAATCTTTATATTCAATAAGTTGCATATGTGCGGAGGAGGGTAGAGGCGACTGCGCTGCTTGGCGAGGGTGCGGCGCTGCGGGAGTGCTCAGCACTGGACACTCGCGGGGCCGTACCGTGCTCCCATGGCATTGCGGAACGCGGTGATGGCCGCGCTGCTGGAGGGCGAGGCGTCCGGTTACGACCTCGCGAAAGGCTTCGACGCGACGGTCGCGAACTTCTGGACGGCGTCGCCTCAGCAGCTCTATCGGGAGCTGGAGCGCATGGAGGCCGAGGGGCTGGTCACCGCTCGCCTCGTCGAGCAGCGGCGTCGTCCCAACAAGCGGCTGTTCTCCCTGACGGAGGCCGGGCGGGAGGCGGTGCGCGCATACACGGCCGAGCCGCCGGGCCGGCCTGCGGTCATCAGGGACGAGCTGCTGGTCAAGGTGCAGTGCGCGGACGCCGGCGACGTCGAGGCGGTGCGCGCCGCCGTCGTCGAACGCATGGGGTGGGCCACGGCCAAGCTGGCCCGCTACGAGAGGATCCGGCAACGGCTGCTGGGCGGCCGCTCGGAGGAGGCGTACTTCGCCGAGGCCGAGCGTATCGGCCCGTACCTGACGTTGCTGCGCGGGATGTCGTTCGAGCGGGAGAACCTCCAGTGGGGCGACATGGCGTTGCGCAGGCTCGACCAGCGCGCCAAGATGCTTACTCAAAAAATTGACTAGGATGGTGGCTCTTGGCGGTGATCGCAGACAAGGAGCCGGCCGCACATGTCAGGCACTGAGACCCGCTTCCTGCGCTTCGTGGCCCTGGGCGACAGCCACACCGAAGGAGTCGGCGACGGCGACGATGTGACAGGCCTGCGCGGGTGGGCCGACCGGCTCGCCGAGCACCTGGCCCGGCACAGCCCGCAGCTTCGGTATGCCAATCTCGCCGTGCGGGGCCGTCTGGCCGGGCAGGTCCACGCACAGCAGTTGCCCGTGGCGCTCGCGCTGCGGCCGGACTTCGCCACGGTCGTGGCCGGAGTCAATGACATGCTGCGCCCCCGCTTCGATGCGGATGAGGTGGCCGCGCATCTGGAGGCGATGTTCGCCGCGCTCACCGGCCAGGGGGCGCGCGTGGCCACGCTCACGATTCCCGACATCACGTGCCTGACTCCACTGGCCCGTCCGCTCCGGCCGCGTCTTGAGGCGCTGAACCACCGCGTTCGCGCCGCGGCGCACCGGCACGGTGTCGTCGTCGCCGACGTCACCCGGTATCCGGTGGCCACCGATCCACGCCTGTGGAGTCAGGACCGCCTCCACTGCAGCCCGCTGGGCCACCAGCGGATCGCGGCGGCGCTCGCTCACTCGCTCAACCTGCCGGGCACCGACGACTCCTGGACCCACCCGTTGCCCGTCCTTCCTGTCGGCCGGGCACGCTTCCTGCGTGCCGCGTCAGCCGAGGCGCGCTGGCTCGCCGGATTCCTCGGTCCGTGGATCGGCAGGCGCGCGCGTGGGCGCTCCTCCGGAGACGGCCGCGTGGCCAAACGCCCGGGCCTCCTGCCCGCCCCCAGCTCCGGCCAACGCCTCGGCCGCACCTTCCAGCGTGGACAACAGCCCTCCGCCGACCCGGCAGACGCCTCGCAGTAGCGAGATCCGCTGGTCCGAGCATCAGAAGCGGCCGGTGCCTGCCCGAGGCGGGAACGACGAACGATGCCCAATGTGTGTCCCAGCTCGTCCACGAGGGCTTGGCAGTACTGGGTGAGCGCGGCCTGCAGCGAGGCCTCGCTGTCGGCGACGGAGTCCATGGCCGGTGCACAGGCCCGTCACAGCGAACGGAAGCGAAGATGCCGTGATCCGCGCCTGGGTGAGGCTCTGCCCCATGAGGATCGCAAGATCGCGCCGCCGGTGTGAGGCGAGCGTGGCACGGTGAAGCCCGGCGCAGGCTGCGGATCCGTGACGCCCTCTCCGTACGTGCGCGCGGCCCCTCGCCACACTGATGCACACGCTGTGATCACCCTGCGGCCCCGATGACAGCGCCGGTGGCGACCGACAGCAGGCACCGGTCCGCGCAGTTGCCAGGACGCCCAACGGTCACGGCCTGAACCTGCCAACAGCACGTCATCCCTGGACCAGGACCAGGACCAGGACCACTGCAGCCTCGGCCCGGTCACGGCGCAGGAAGCGGTCAGACGCTGCCCGGGCCTGCCTGGACAACCGTCACCGGCTTCGCCCAGTCCACGCCCAGTTCCCGCGGCGTCCAGCTGCTCCTGGTCAAGCCGGTCCCGCCTCGATCTGGTGTTCGCTACCCACACGCCCAGCTTCACGACCACCGGCTCCCTCTCGCCGTCGACCTTGATCTGTTCAGCGCGGCCGCCTGGCACCGGCCGGTGTGCGCCTTCCCGCTCCACCCGCTGCGCGAGGGCCGCCAGGCCGCGTTGGAATGCCTGCTGCGCCTTGCCCGGGCCCTGCCCTTACGTGTGGCCGCCGGGCCGGCAGACGGCGCCTCAAGCGGCTCGATGCCCAGCGTGGTCAGCCGTTCGGCAGTGGGCCGAGCGCGGGGGCAGACACAAGGACCCCGACCGCGACCCCGCCGCAGGCGCCGGGCCACCTGCAATCGCTGCGGTGGAGTGCGGCACCTGTTCGCCGCCCTGGACCTGGCCAAGGACAAGCTCTACGGTCGCATCAAGCCGATTAAGAGGCGGACGCAGTTCCTGGAGTTCTGCCGCTACCTGCGCAGCCTCTACCCGCCCGAGGTCCGCATCGCGATCGTCTGTGACGACTTTCCCCCGCACCCGAGCACGAAGAATTGCCAGCGGGTCGGCACCTGGGCGGCCACGAGCAACGTCGAGATCGCCTACACCCCGACCAACAGCTCCTGGCTCAACCGCATCGAGGCCCGGTTCACCGCCCTGCGCTGCTTCACCCTCGACGGCACCGACCACGCCACCCGCAAGGAGCAGGGCAGCATGATCCGCCGTCAGTGCCTGCTTCTGAACTTGCGGAATACTTTGGGGTGGCCTGGCCACGTTCCTAGTGCTGTGAGGGTTTGGTCGGTGGGAGGGCCTTTTGCATGCGGATGAGGAGGGCCTTGGCTGCCGGAGTGGTGGGACCGTCCGTCGGCCATGCGAGAGCAATCCGGCCGCGGAGGCGGGGGGAGGTCAGGGGCAGAGTGCGGAGGCCGAGAGCGGCTGCGGCTTCGGACGGGATCTCCGGGAGGATGGCAACTCCGAGGCCGCGGACGGCGAAGCGTGTCAGCAGGCTCGGCGCGGCGGCCTCGAAGGCGATGCGTGGCTGGAAACCGGCCTGTCGGCAGGCGCGTTCGAGTGCGCCGCGTATGCCGGTGCCGCGTGGAAGGCTGATCAGTGGGCGGTCGGCGAGCGCGGCCAGTGGGAGTGCTGTGCGGCCGACGGGGAGCAGCAGTGGATCCTTTGGGGTCATGGCGGCGACCAGTGGAGTGTCGATCACGACCTGGAGGCTGGTGCCCGGCAGGGGATCGTCGTCGGTGACGCCGACGATGGCGAGGTCGAGTTCACCGCGACGCAGGGCGGTGAGCATGCGTGCTGAGGTGTCCTCGGTGAGGGAAATCTCCACCTGCGGGTGCTCGTCGTGGAAGTTGGCGAGCAAGGCGGCCAGGTCGTACTCGTCGGTGGCGGCCCCTGAGACGACGCCGATGGTGACATGTCCTCGCACCAGACCGGTGAACTCGTCCACCGTCTGCCGCATCCCCTCGATGGCCGCAAGTGCTGCCCGCGCATAGGGAAGGACAGCCTCGCCCGCTTCGGTGGTGGTCACCCTTCGACCGGACCGGTCCAGCAGGGGTTGCCCAAGTTCCCTCTCCATCTGCCGGATCTGGGCACTCACCCCCGGTTGCGCAACATGCAGGCGGGCCGCGGCGCGGGTGAAGTTGGCTTCTTCGACGACGGTGAGGAAGTACTGCAGCTGGCGGAGCTCCATAAGCGGAGATGCTAGTTGCGAGCATTACTGTCTCTTGGACTTCTGGCCCAGCGTCCGAGATGCTGGTGATCATGAAGAGGGCAGCGGTGGACGTTCGTGCCGAGATCGCAGCCGAGCGGCGCGAACTGGCGGACGTGCTGGACGGACTGACCGATCACCAGTGGGATGCGCCGACCTTGTGCAGCGGGTGGCGGGTGCGAGAGGTCGCCGCACACATGAGCATGGGATTCAGGTACTCGTACGGCAGGACGGCGCTGGAGCTGGCTCGGTCGCAAGGCAACCTGCACCGGATGACCGACCGCGTCGCGCGCCGCGACGCCGCTGTCCTCACGCCCCATGAACTCGCCGCAGCACTGCGGGACAACGCCCATCACCCCTGGAGGCCGCCGGTGGGCGGCCCGGCAGCGGCACTCGGGCACGATGTCATTCACGGATCGGACATCACCGTCGCGCTCGGGATCGGGCGACAAGTCCCCATGGAACGCCTGCGGATCGTGCTGGAAACCGTCAAGCCGAGCACGCTCCGCTTCTTCCGAGCGAACCTCGGCGATGTCGAACTGCGGGCCACCGACCTGGAGTGGTCGTACGGCAGGGGCACCCAGGTGGCGCGCCCCGCTCAGGAGCTCCTGCTGCTTGCCTACGGGCGCAGGCTCCCAGCGGTGCGCGCAGACGACTGATGCCGACGCGGTCCCACGTGAGCTGACCGCAGTCGAGAGGCGACAGTTGCTGATGCCCAAAGTGAGCCGCGGTGGCTGTCCACGTGGCGTGGCCGCTCGCACGGCGCGGTGGGCGAACCTGCAGAGAGAAGGTGGCGTGATGAAGTACTCGCACGACGACGAAGAGCTGGTGAACCAGCCGATCGGGTACTGGACATGGGCCGCGAACAAGACGCTTACGGCGTACGTCAGGGGGCGGCTCGCGGCCATCGGAATCACACAGCCTCAGTGGTGGGTGCTGCACCAGGTGCTGCACAGCGAAACCGGGGCCACGCGGGACGAGGTGATCAGTGCCCAGCAGGCCAACCTGGACGTTGGCGCCGGCCTTGCTCCCGACATCGACCTTCTGGTGGAGCGGAAGCTGCTCGTGCTGGATAGGAACGGCCGACTCCAGATCACCGACGAAGGCAGGGCGCTGCACCAGCGCGCCGCCGAGACTCAGCGCGCCAGCCGGACACAGGTGCACACGGGTATCCCGGACGAGGAATACCTGATCACCCTGAAGGTACTGCAACGCATGATGCGCAACGCGGGTGGAGACATACCCCCGGGGTGATGATCGACATCCCGACCTTCCTGCCCCCTCCGGGGGCAGGAACGTTCGGCCAGAGGTGCGCCGCAGTGATATTCCGAACAGGCGGGCGTCCGATTTAGTGCCTGCTTCGGGACTCTGACCTGCGGCTATGCTCTGGACATGGCCGCTGAGGATGTTCCGCAGACGCTGTTTGATGAGGTCTGCCGGACGTTCACCCGTGCCGGGTTCGATGTCACCTCGGCCGGCAGGGAGAGGGGGACGGGCCTGCGGGTGCACCCGCGAACTCGAACCCGGCGAGGACGTCCGCAAGATCACCTTCCGGGCCCGGCCCACCGCCCGCGCGGTGCGCTACGAACTGTTCACTGCCCTCGACCTGGCCGGCCAGCCACCGCGCCACCCCAGCGAATTCGACCGACTGCTGAAAACCTCCCTGGCCGAGCGCCCCCGCACCTTCCTCGTCGACGAGGCCCAGTGGCTCAACGGCGAGGCGTTCGAATACTTCCGCTCCCTGTGGGACGAACCCTCCACTCAGCTCGCGATCATCTTCGTCGGCGGCGAGGGCTGCCACACCGTGCTGCGCCGTGAACCGATGCTCTCCTGCCGCATCTTCATCTGGCAGCACTTCCCCCGCCTCACCCCCAGCGAGGTTAGACACTCCCGGAATTTGGAGTGAACCAGCCGTGACTGACGGCGCGGACACCGGCTTGGAAGCGGCTGCGGGCGCCGAGGCGGGTCATCAGTTCGGCAGCGAGGCGGCGGGCGGTGCGGGGGGAGACCCCGAGGCGGGCGGCGATGGACTCGTCGGTGTAGCCCTCGGCGAGGAGTTCAAGGACAGTGCGTAGCTGGGGGGTGAGGTCCTGTTCGTCGTTTTGTACAGGCTGGTCGGTGAGGGGGTTAGCGGAGCGCCAGGTTGTGTCGAAGAGGGCGCAGAGGACTGTGAGAGTGCCGTCTCCGGTGAGTTGGAGGGCGCCGCGGGCCGGGTCGTCGCCGCGGACCGGGATGAGGGCGGTGTGGCGGTCGAGGATGAGGATGCGTGTGGGAAGCTGCGGGACGGTGCGTACCTCAGCGCCGAGTTCGGCGAGGCGCATCGCGTGTGACATCGTGGCAGGGCTGTTGCGGATGCTGTCGAGGTAAATGGTGCGCATCCGGACGCCACGTTCCAGGAGTTGCTGGTTGAGCGGGGCGGAGGCGCGCATGTTCTCCGCGGACTGGGGACCTCCCGGGGCGAAGGACAGGACTTCGTTGTCCACCTTCTGGGTCAGCAGCATGAGGCGCTCCCGTACCTCGTCGAGGCCGACCAGTTGCTCGACCTCGGGGTGCGGGCTGTGCGAGCTGAGCCTGCCGTACTCGGCGATCAGGCCCGCCGCAGCGGTCTGGGAGACCTCCACCTGTTGCTGGTGGGCGGCGAGTTCGGCACGCTGGCGGGAGAGCAGCAGTTCCAGGCCGACCTCGGGGCTGACGGCGCGCAGTCTCCCGGAGGCGGTCTGGGACGGCTGGACCAGTGCTAGTTCACTCAAGGTGTCCAGCGCCTGACGCACTCGGGACTCAGGTATCCCGGTGTGCTGGGCGAGTCCGGTCAGTCCCTCCTCAGGGTTGGTGAGCATCGCCCGATAGACGGATTCCGCCGAGGCGTCCAGCCCTAGTGATCGCAGCACGTTACCTCCCCGTAGTGCCAACTGGTGTCCGGTGCAGCCCCAGGGCATTGCGTGGCGCTGCAGAGGGCGCCTGCACGAACCGTCCCGCCGAACGCCGCGACGTCGCCCACGGCTCCGTGATGCCAGAAGCCGCCTGAGATCCTCATCACCTGCAGGCGCGCCCCGGTTTCACGCCGCAGTCAGCTGGTGCCCGCTCCCACCAGCACTCCAACCGGCGGGAGCAGACGCTCGGCCTGGAAGTCGCCCCTGGCATCGTTCGCCGATGCCACCACGATCCCACGTGGGTCGGCCAGTTGGTCGCTGGGGCTATGACTGATACCCGGTCCGGGTGCGCCGGGCTGTGCAGGCCAGCATGTTGCCGCCGTTGTTGACGTGCAGGACATGGGTGGTCAGAGCGGGATGGAGGCTGCGACGTGATCGCTGATCTGTGTGCGACGAACCGAGCCCGCGCCGAGGCGTGAGCGCGACTGGCTCAGGCGGCGAACACGCCGGTGCGACGGGTATCTCCGTCACCGTATTCGAAGAAGATTTTGAACGGCTGGCCGTCCTGGACGTGGGAGGCCAGCACCGTCCACTTGCCCGCCTCGGCCTTCTTGGCGCCGCCGTCCTGGCAGTACAACGGCGAATAGTCACTGCGGCTGTAGAAGCAGACCTGGGCGTATTGGGTGGTGTTCGGCCAGATGTTGATATCGCGGCAGCGGCTCGACGTATGGGCGTACCAGTTTCGGCCTTCGGGCATCCAGTAGCCACGGACGTCGTACTTGGCCTTGCCGTCATAGCAGGCATCAGCCGCGCTGGCCACCGACGCGGTGGCTGTCAATCCGACGAGTGTTGCTGCAGTCATAGCCAGAGCAGCCGCAGCGGAGGCAAGTCTACGCATTCCATCCCCCTTTTACTGGTGTGCGCCGGAATGGCGCGTTGGTCAGTTGGCCCGAAATCACAGGCCGGGTGGGACAGACTTTAGAAAGCGCTGTGGGCGGCGGGCAATGTGCACGGTGCGCAGTTGTGGGGTTGCGGCTGTTCACGGTGCACGGTCGGTGATGCGGAAGGCGTTGACGAGGTCGTGGGTGCCGGGGCCTGGGGTCTGGAGGCTGCGTTTCAGGAGTTGTTCGGCGGTGTGCAGGTGGGCGCGGACGGTGGTGCGGCTGATGCCGAGGGTTTGGGCCGTTCGCTGGGCATCGGTGCCGGCTTCGATCCAGGCTCGCAGGGTCTGGTGCACGGTGCGGTCCGTGCCGGGCTGCAGGGGGTGGAGGAAGGCGTGGGCCCAGGTGATGGCCGCTTCGGTGGACAGCAGACTGTCCACCGAAGGCGTCGGCACATGCTCGGCTATGGCGTTGTCGTCGGGTGGCGGGAGGTCGGTGATCGCCAGGGCCAGGGCGAGCTCGGCGCGGCTGCGGGGGTCCCGCAGGTTGAGGCCGAGGGCGTCTTGGGCACGCTTCAGGTGGGCGGTGACGGTGTTGCGGCTGACGTCGAGCAGCCGCGCCACACCGGAGCGGGGAAAGTTCAGGGCCAGGCTGGTGATGTCGAGGGTGAGCCGGGGGGCCGCTCTGATCGGATCCAGGAAGGCACGGGCCCAGGCGAGGGCTTGCCGACGCGGGAGTAGCCCGGCCAGAGGTGGCCGGCCGTGGTAGTCGGCGACCCGTTCGGGCGTGTGGCCGGCGACGGCCAGGGCATGGCGGGCTTGATCGTAGGCCTGCGCAGTGGCCCGCAGGGGCACGGAGGTGCTGATGCCCAGCGCGTAGTGCGGGTTGTCTCGCACCAGCGCCCGCAAGGGCGCGGCCAGGCCGCCATCCACACAGTCGCCGTCGTGGTCCGTGGGCAGGAGACAGATGAGGTGGTCGTCGTAGACAGGGCAACGCACCATCATTCCGCGACCGTGATAACTGGACGCATCCTGGTAGGCATCGATGAGCCTGCCGCGGTCTGAGGGCGGGCAGCGCAGCAGGTGGACGCTCAGACGTTCAGCGTCCAGCAGCGGCGGAACGGCGCCGGCCGTCATCCGGCGGGCCAGCGTCGGTTCTCCAGCCATCAGGGCCGTGAAGACCGCCAGGCGCAGCTGCGCTGCCGCCTGCTGATAGCGCAGGGCGAGGTCGTCGGCCTGCCGGACACGTCGCAACACCTCGACCATGGCGCCGACATGGGACGCCAGCGCCAGCGCCTCGCGTGTCAGCGGTGACCGGCTGCCCACCACCAGCACCGGACGCGGCACGTGCCGTCCCAGCGCTTCGCACCGCACATGGAACACACCCACCTGCGAGGCCGCAGCGGCCAGCTGTCCGCTCGACAACTGCGTCAGCATCGGCTGGAGACTGGCAAGAATGTCCGGCGTAAGCCTGGCAGTGAACACCTCCACCTTGCCCGCGCGGTCGACCAGGGCTATCTCCGCGCCGAGTTGCCGCCCCAACCAGTCCATCAGCGTCTGCGGATCAAGATCGGCATCTTGGCAGACATGAGGCCTCAACTGACGCAGCAACTCATCGAGCACCTGAGGTGTCGGCACGCCCCTCCTCCGTCAGCTTGTCGGCCGCCTTGTCCCAGTCAGCCAGCGCGCACTTCTGGAAGTACCGGCGGATCTCCGCACGGTGCTCCGTGAGTGCCTGGCCGACCCGCTCACGCAGCGCCCGCTCCTACGATGAAACCCTCCGCCGTATGAACGACGATGGCCTCACCCGCAGGTGAGCCACGCCGGTCCGTCCCGATGCTCCCACCGAAGCCCGTCCCATCCACTCCGGCTCGCCTACACCGAGGCGTTGGAAGACGACCGCGCGACTCTTTGCAGCCCCATCTGACGCCACGCCACCCGCCCCCACAAGAGGTGGATCAGAGCCGCTTGCCACGGCCGCCGTCAGAAGAGTAAGACGTTCTCAGCCCCCACCCTCGAATCAGATGAGGCGGACCGTGACTACTGCGGTCGATCTCGAGGTTCAAAGACGGGTTCTCAAGCCGCCCTCTGACGGTTGCGCTGACCAGACCCCCGATTCGCCTGCCCCGGCCGGTTGCAACTCCTCTTCTCCCAGCACTGATGTGCCTGGAGAAGCGTCCCGGGCCCGGGAGGTGGTGGCGGGGGGTGGAGTGGTCTTGGGTGGTGAGGTCCTGCTCACTCCTTGTTCGGCTGCGTTTGGCTGCGCCTCGCCAGGTCG
>NZ_JBEXTS010000017.1:0-169751 GCF_040628815.1 Streptomyces sp. NPDC006140
CCGGACCAGACCACCCAGATCATCCGTCGAACCACGCGTGTCACGCTGCAACGTCGACAGCGTCTGAGCCCCCATGTCGAACTTCATGGCTAACTCGCCTCCCCCGTATGGGCCATCGCGGCGGCCACGTCCGGCCGCCCTCAAGTCTCGTCAATAATCTCTATCAACACGACAGTTGCCTGTGCAATCGGGGTCCGGTTCAGTCACAGAAGCACCACACAATCATGACCGAACCATGGGTCGGGCGGTCCGTACGTCAGCGGGCGGAGGCGGCCGTCGGGCCCTCTCGGCAGATCAGCAGCAGGGCCCGGTCGTCGTTGACGTCCTTGGCCACGGCCTCGATGAGGTGCCAGGCGGCGCCGTGGAAGCCGCCGGCGACGTAGCGGTCGGCCTCGCCGGTGAGGCGGTCGATGCCCTCGACGATGTCGCGGTCGGCGGTCTCCACCAGGCCGTCGGTGAACAGCATCAGCACGTCACCCGGGCGCAAGGAGCCCTTCACCGGGTCGAACTGGGCGCCGTCGTACACGCCGAGGAGCGGGCCCTCGGCCGCCTTCTCCTCCCAGCGGCCGGTGCCGGCGCTGAGCTGGAGGCCCGGCGGGTGGCCGGCGGAGTAGAGCTCGTAGTCTCCGGAGTCCAGGTCGAGGACCAGGTGGATGGAGGTGGCGAAGCCCTCGTCCCAGTCCTGGCGCAGCAGGTAGCCGTTGGCGGCGGGGAGGAAGGCGTGCGGCGGGAGGGAGCCCAGCAGACCGCCGAACGCGCCGGACAGGAGCAGGGCGCGGGAGCCCGCGTCCATGCCCTTGCCGGAGACGTCTGTGAGGACGACTTCGAGCGTGCGGCCGCCGTTGGTGCGAGCGGCCACCACGAAGTCGCCCGAGAAGGACTGGCCGCCCGCCGGGCGCAGGGCCATCTCTCGGTGCCAGCCGTCCGGGAGGCCGGGCAGCTTGCTCTGCACCCGGATGCGTTCGCGCAGGTCGAACAGCATGGTGCCGCCGCGCCGCCAGGGGACGCCGACCCGGCTGCGGAACTGGGCCAGCAGCAGTCCGAAGAAACCGCAGGCGGCGACCACCAGCACCACGCCGGGGGTGACCCGGGAGGGGCCTTCCGTGTAGGGGCCGAGCCGCACCGACTCCACGATCAGGGCGGTGGCCGACGCCGCGTACAGGCCGAGCAGGCTCGCCGGGCGCAGCAGCAGGCCGCCCACGACGACCGGCATGACCAGTGCCGCCGGGGAGAACCACACCGGGTTCACGAGCGTCGCCGTGGCGATCAGCGGGACGGTCAGGAGCAGGCCGGCCAGGGCGATCCAGTCCGAGCCGTCGCCGCGGAAGTAGTCCACGGCGGCCCGGCGCACGCCGACGCGGGCCCGGTGCCACTGCTTCTTCAACCGGGCCGTGAACGTCTCGGCTTCCGCGCGCCGCTCTCGTCCTGATGCCATTAGTTCGGGACCCTATCCATCGGACCAGCCCCTTGGCACGGGAGGTCCCACTTGTCCCCCGTCCGAGGGCCGACTTCACAGTGAACTTCACAGCGCGCCGCCCCGCCGCCGCCCGGGGGAAATTCCCTCGCCCGTCCCGCAGGGCGCTGGTAGGCATGACCCATGGCGACTGACGCGACCGGCTCTTCGGCCGGCCTCCGGATACTGGCGCGGGACGAGTGGGACAAGTGGTACGACACCCTGCTCCGGAGCTTCGGCGGGGTGCCGGAGGCCGCCGAGGAACGGGAGTTGTGGAACTCACTGACCGAGTTCGACCGTTCACTCGGTGTCTGGGACGGGGACGCGTGCGTGGGGACGGCGGGGGCGTTCAGCTTCCGGGTCACCGTGCCCGGCGGCGCGTCGGTGCCGGCCGCGGGCGTCACGATGGTGAGCGTGGCCGCCACGCACCGGCGGCGCGGAATCCTGACCTCGATGATGCGGCGGCAGCTGGACGACGTCCGGGCCCTGGGTGAGCCGCTGGCCGTGCTGACGGCGTCGGAGCCGGCGATCTACGGCCGGTTCGGGTACGGCGCCGCGACGTTCCATCTGAACGCCGAGATCGACACGAGCCGGGTACGGCTGTCGGTACCGCCCGGCACCGACGACGTACGCGTGCGGTACGCGGTGCCCGCCGACGTCCTCGACGCGTGCGAGGCGGTGTGCGCCCGGCTGGTTCCGGAGCGCCCCGGGATGCTGGCCCGGCTGCCCGGCTGGGAGCGGCTCGGGCTGCTCGACCCGGAGAGCACGCGGGAGGGGGCGTCGCCGCTGCAGTGCGTCGTCGCCGAGCGGGACGGGGAGACGGTCGGGTACGCGCGGTTCCGCGTCAAGCCGAGCTGGGAGACGCCCGGGCCCAACGGCTCGGTGATCCTGCGGGACTCGGCCGCGTTGGATCCCGCGGCGGACGCGGCGCTCTGGCGGTTCCTGTTCGACATCGACCTGACGTCGACGCTGGTGGTGCGGGGACGGCCGGTGGACGACGCGTGGCAGTACCTGGTCTCCGACCCGCGGCGGTGCCGGCCTTGGGTGCGGGACTCGTTGTACGTCCGGCCGGTGGACGTGGGGGCCGCGCTGGAGGCGCGGACGTACCAGACGCCGGTGGATGTGGTGTTCGAGGTGGAGGACGCGTTCTGCCCCTGGAACGCCGGGCGTTGGCGGCTCGGCGGGGACGCGAAGGGCGCGTCCTGCGAGCGGACGTCGGACGCGGCGGATCTCGCCTTGTCGGTGCGGGAGTTGGGGGCGGCGTACCTCGGGGGCGTGTCGCTGGCCGCGTTGGCGGCGGCGGGGCGGGTGCGGGAGCTGCGGCGCGGGGCGCTGGCGGAGGCCTCGCCGGCCTTCGGCAGCGTCGTGGCGCCGTGGCTGCAGCACGGCTTCTGACGCCGGGGGCGGCTCGGGGCGCTCGGCGTCCGGGCGGGCGGCGTCCGGGCGGGCGGCGTCCGGGCGTGCGGTGCGGTCAGTTGCGCTGGCAGGTGGGGCACCAGAAGAGGTTGCGGGCGGCGAGGTCGGCGGTGCGGATCTCGCCGCCGCAGATGTGGCAGGGCTGATCGGCCCTGCGGTAGACGTACACCTCGCCGCCGTGGTCGTCCACGCGGGGCGGGCGGCCCATCGCCTCCGGAGTGTGTTCCGGGCGGACGGTGTCGATGCGGTTGTTGCGGACGCCCTCGCGCATGAGCTCGACCAGGTCGGTCCAGATCGCCTGCCACTCGGCGGGGGTGATGTCCCTGCCGGGGCGGTACGGGTCGATGCGGTGCCGGAAGAGAACCTCCGCGCGGTAGACGTTTCCGACGCCGGCGATGACCTTCTGGTCCATGAGGAGGGCGGCGATCGTCGTACGGCTGCGGGAGATGCGGCGGTACGCGGTGTCCGGGTCGGCGTCGTCGCGGAGCGGGTCGGGGCCGAGGCGGTCGTGTATCGCCTGCTTCTCCGGGGGTGTGATGAGGGCGCAGGTGGTGGGGCCGCGGAGGTCGACGTACGCGGTGTCGTTCGCGAGGCGCAGGCGGACGGTGTCGGTGGGTGGGGGCGCGGGGGCCGGGCCGAAGGTGACCTTGCCGAAGAGGCCGAGGTGGATGTGGATCCAGTCGGTCGCGCGGAAGCCGAGGAAGAGGTGTTTGCCGTGGGCTTCCGTGTGGGTGAGTTCCGCGCCGGTGAGGAGGGTGGCGGCGGGGGTGAACTTGCCCTGGGGGCTGCTGGCCCGGGGGGCAGTGCCGAGGAAGGCCGTGGCGTAGTCCTGGGCCAGGCGGTGGATGGTGTGGCCTTCCGGCACGGCTCTCGGTTCTCCCTTCGGTCTCAGGGCGCACCGGGGTGCCAGGGCGCACCTGGATGCCCGGCGCAGGGGGGCGTGGCGGCGTCGGGCTGAGGCGTCCGCAGGGGGCGGGCCCCGGTGCGGTTACTGCTGCGGGTGGTGGGGCGGGATCGGGGGGAGGTCGCCCGTCGTTTCGTACGTGGCGAGCATGTCGATCCGGCGGATGTGACGCTCGTCACCGGAGAACGGGGTGTTGAGGAACGTCTCGACGAACTTCGTCGCCTCGTCCTGCGTGTGCATGCGCGCACCCACGGCGACGACGTTGGCGTTGTTGTGCTGCCGGCCGAGCGCCGCCGTCTCCTCGCTCCAGGCGAGGGCCGCGCGGACGCCCTTGACCTTGTTCGCCGCGATCTGCTCGCCGTTGCCGGAGCCGCCGATGACGATGCCGAGGGCGTCGGGGTCCGCGGCCGTCCGCTCCGCGGCGCGGAGGCAGAAGGGCGGGTAGTCGTCCTGGGCGTCGTAGATGTGGGGGCCGCAGTCGACGGGGTCGTGGCCCGCCTCCTTCAGCCACTCGACGAGGTGGTTCTTCAGTTCGTAGCCGGCATGGTCCGAGCCGAGGTACACGCGCATGGGATGAGTGTGACACGGGTGTTTCGGGGAAGGCGCGCGGGGTGGCGCTCATGAAAACGTGAGGCGAATGTGAGCCGCATTACGGAAGCTCAGGAAAACCTCAAGTAACAATCTGGATTCAAAGGTTCTCCTAAACGTTCGCCTCCGATTCACTGGACCGGCTCGTACACCGCTCGTGCGGGCCCCGTACACCGTCATGCCGCGACACACCCCGTTCGTACGGCGCGTGCGGTTCCGTACGGAAGTACCACTCCCCGGCGCAAAGGAAATCCGTTCCATGACCTCGCAGCCGACGATGAAGACCACCGGAAACGATCGCGAAGGCCCCGGCGAACCCGGGTCGCACGGCTCCGGGCTGCAGGCCGGGCTCAAGAACCGGCATCTGTCCATGATCGCCATCGGCGGTGTCATCGGGGCGGGCCTGTTCGTCGGGTCCAGCTCCGGTATCGCCACCGCCGGACCCGGCATCCTCCTCTCCTACGCCCTCGTCGGCACGCTCGTGGTGCTGGTGATGCGGATGCTCGGTGAGATGTCGGCCGCCAACCCGACCTCCGGGTCGTTCTCGGCGCACGCCGACCGGGCGCTCGGGCCCTGGGCCGGTTTCTCCATCGGCTGGCTGTACTGGTTCTTCTGGGTCGTCGTGCTGGCGGTCGAGGCGACCGCCGGAGCCGTGATCCTGGAGGGGTGGATCCCCGCCGTGCCCCAGTGGGGCTGGGCGCTCATCGTGATGGTGGTGCTGACCGCCACCAACCTGGTCTCCGTCGGCTCCTACGGCGAGTTCGAGTTCTGGTTCGCCGGGATCAAGGTCGTCGCCATCGCCGCGTTCATCGTCATCGGCGGGCTCGCCGTCTTCGGGCTGCTGCCGGGCGTGGACAGCGACCAGGCCGGGCTGGGCAACCTCACCGAGCACGGCGGCTTCCTGCCCAACGGGGCCGGGGCGATCCTCACCGGTGTGCTGCTCGTCGTCTTCTCCTTCATGGGCAGCGAGATCGCGACCCTCGCGGCCGGCGAGTCGGAGAACCCGCAGCAGGCCGTCACCAAGGCCACCAACAGCATCATCTGGCGCGTCGCCGTCTTCTACCTCGGCTCGATCTTCGTCGTGGTGGCCCTGCTGCCGTGGGACAGCAAGTCCATCACCAAGGACGGCTCCTACGTCGCGGCGCTCGACTCCCTCGGCATCCCGCACGCCGGGCAGATCATGAACTTCATCGTGCTGACCTCGGTGCTGTCCTGTCTCAACTCCGGTCTCTACACCGCCTCCCGCATGGCCTTCTCGCTCGGCCAGCGCGGGGACGCGCCGAAGTCCTTCGCCCGCACCACCTCCAACGGCGTGCCGCGCACGGCCATCCTCGCCTCCGTCGCGTTCGGCTTCCTCGCCGTGTTCTTCAACTACAAGTTCCCGGACTCCGTCTTCCTGTTCCTGGTGAACTCCAGTGGCGCGGTCGCCCTGTTCGTGTGGCTGGTGATCTGCTTCTCCCAGCTGCGCATGCGGAAGATCATCAAGGCCGAGGCGCCGGAGAAGCTCGTCGTGAAGATGTGGCTCTACCCGTACCTGACCTGGGCCACGGCCGCGCTGATCGTGTTCATCCTCGGCTACATGCTCACCGACACCGAGCACGACGGGCGCACCACCATCTCGCTGTCGCTGCTCGTCGCGGCGGTGGTGCTCGTCATCGCCTTCGTGAAGGAGAAGGTGCGTGGGGGGCGGCGGGCCGACGCCGACGCCGCCGCGGCCCGGGACGAGGTCTCGGCCGGCTGAGCCCCTTCAGACACTCGCCGTTCCCCGTGAACGGGTGGGCCTGCGGCGCGCGTGCCGCTTCTTGCACGCATGCGCGTCGCAGGCCCTTTTCGTTGCCCTACAGCACCGTGAAGCTGTCCTTGACCTTGTCGTACGTGCGCAGGGCCTCCGCCTCGATGCCGGCGTCGTACCAGGTGTTGACCTGGTACGACTTGCCCTTCACGTTGAAGCCGAGCAGGCGGGCGTGCCAGTGGACGCCGTCCAGCGTGAAGGTGTACTCCCAGACCACCGCCGGGTGGCCGCGGAACGTCGTCTCCTCCAGGCGGACCTTGCGGTAGTCCTGGCCCTGGTGGGCGTTGCGCTCCGAGGTCTGCCAGGTCTCCAGCAGGTCGCCGCGGGCGAGGGAGGACTTGCCGACCAGTTCCTGCGTGCCGTCCGGGGAGGTGTAGTGCACCTCCGCGCCCGTCTTCACGTCCCGCCGCCAGCCGTCGGGCGTCGCCCAGGCGAATCCACCGGCCTCCCGGTGGGTCCCGGGCGGCAGGGTCGGCGGCCTGCTCGTGCCCTCGACGGTGGGTGAGGGGGTGGGGTGGGCGGGGGCCGTGGTGGCGGACGAGGACGCGGACGTCGAGGAGCCCGCGCGGGTGTCGTCGCCGCCGCCCGGCGAGCCGGACGACGTCGCCAGCAGGATCCCTACGACGGCACCGACGGTCGCGACGGTGGCCGCGGCGGCGCCGAGCAGGGCACGACGCGGGCCGGTGCGGGGGCGGGGGGTGGCGGGGACAGCGGGGCCGGGCGGTTCGCCTCTCGGCGTTGGGGCGGGCTCCGGTGTGGGGGCCGGTGCGGGGGCCGATGTCGGTGCGGATGTCAGTGCCGAGTTCGGGGTGGGCGTCGGTGTCGGTGCGGGTTGCGGGTCGCGCTCGGTCGTTGCCTGGGCGCGCGTGAGGGAAACGGGGCCGGGGCGCGGGTGTGGTGCCCCTTGCAGGGCGGGAGCGGGTTGGCGGGGGTCTCGTGGAGCGATGGGGCGAGGGGTCGACTCGTAGGCGGGGGCGGTGGATTGCTCGTCAGGCTCGGGCCCCCGCCCGGGCTCGGCCACCCCCGCCTCCGGCCACTCCCCCACCCGCACCGTAGGCGTCGGTACGGGAAACGCCACCGGCTCCAGGGCCGTTTCCAGGTCGTCGAGGTTCGGGCGGGTCGACGGGTCCTTCTGCAGGAGGGACGTCAGGGTGGCGCGCAGCGGGCCGGCGGCGGTGGGGAGTTCGGGGTCCTCGTAGAGGACCGCGTGCAGGGTCGCCAGTGTGGTGGCGCGGGAGAAGGGGGAGCGGCCGCCCAGGGCCGCGCAGAGCGTCGCGCCGAGGGACCAGATGTCGGACGGCGGGCCCTGCGGGCGGCCGGAGACGCGCTCGGGGGCCATGTAGTCGGGCGAGCCGACCAGCATCCCGACCATCGTCAGCGCCTTGGCGTCCTGGATCGCGGCGATCCCGAAGTCCGTGAGGACGACCCGCCGTCCCCCGCCGAAGCCGCCGCCGTCGCCCCGTCCGGGTCCGGCCGGGCCGCGTGCGTCCTCCACCAGGACGTTCCCGGGCTTGATGTCCCGGTGCAGGACACCCCGCGCGTGCACCTGCCGCAGCGCCGCGACCAGCCCGAGCCCGATCCGGGCCGTCTCGCAGGGGCCGAGGGGCCCTTGCTCCGCAAGGATCCTCTCCAGGGAGCGGCCCGCCACCAACTCCATGACGATCCACAGCCGTTCGCCCTCGTCGACCACGTCGTAGATCCGTACGACGTTGGGGTGGTCGATCCGGGCCGTGGCCCGGGCCTCGCGCAGGGTGCGTTCGCGGCGCGTCCTGCTGTCCTCCGCGTCATGGCCGTCGATCCGCATTTCCTTGACGGCGACCTGCCGGTCGAGTATTTCGTCGGCGGCTCGCCACACCCGCCCCATTCCCCCCTGGCCGATACTCTCGACCAAGCGATAGCGCCCTGTCACCAATATCCCTGGAACACCGCCGCCGTTCGCATTCCCCGGCAATTCGCTGCACCCCCTCCACGACGCCGCGACCGCCTCCAGTGAAACACAACGGTCACACTTCACGCCGCACCAGGATAGTGCGGCGAAATCTTGTGGTACCTCTTTCAGTGCTGCGAATTCAGGCGCAGCCAGGGGGACGGCAAGGGGGGCGAACATGAGTTCTCGTCGCACGACGGGGGTCGCGGGATCGCTGGTCGTGGCATCTTTCTCGGCGGTGGTGATGCTGTCGGGCACCGCCGCCGCGGAAGACGAAGGCCCGGCAAGCGACAAGGGCGGAAAGGCCGTTGACGAGGCACCGGCGGGAGTGGAGCTGACCACGCTGCTACCGGAGAAGATCTCGGTCGACAACGGCAGTGAAAAGACGGCGATTACCGCCACGGTGAAGAACGGGGGAAGCAAGGACAGCGGGAAGATCAGGCTTTGGGTCGTCGGTTTCGACGGGCTCACGGTCAAGAAGGTGCAGGGCTGTTCGCCGATACCCGAGAACAATCTTCCGGAGGGTTCGAACAGCGGTTTCACCTGTCCGATCGACAATCTCGCGGCCGGTGAGTCGAAGTCGTACGCCGTGGACGCTACGTACGACCTGGGCAAGACCGGGAAGATCTGTCTGCCGGTCCAGACGGGCGACGGCGAGAAGACGTTCTGGCAGCAGGGCCCGGTGCCGTTCGGCACGACGAACCCGTCGCCGGACGCCCCCGCCACTCCCCTGCTGCTCGGTACGGACAACAAGCCGGTGTCCCCGGGCCGCAAGGAACTGCCGAAGACCGGTCCGGCACGCGATGTGCTGCCGCTGGGCGCGGCCGGGGCGTCGCTGCTCGCGGCGGGCGCGGCCGGACTGTGGTGGTCGCAGCGGCGGCGGCCGGCACCGCAGGAGGGCTGAACACGCGAGAGGCCCGCCGGGGAGGAATCCCGGCGGGCCTCTCGTCGAAGACGCAGGCGGCTAGCGCTTGTTCGCGAACTTCCACGCCGACGGCAGCGCGCCCATCGCCAGCGCCGCCTTCAGCGCGTCGCCGATCAGGAACGGCGTGAGGCCGGCCGCGATCGCGGCGGTGGCGGACATGTCCCTGGCGAGGGCCAGGTAGGGCACGCCGACGGCGTAGATGATCGCCTCGCCCACCAGCATCGTGCCCGCCATGCGCCACACCGAGCGGTCCGCGCCGCGGCGGGCCATGGCGCCGACGACGGTGGCGGCGAGGATCATGCCGAGGATGTAGCCGAAGGAGGGGGCGACGCCGGAGGAGGCGCCCGCGAACCACGGCACGCCGGCGAGGCCCGCCAGCGCGTACAGCGCCAGGGAGAGGAAGCCGCGGCCGGCACCGAGGGACGTGCCGACGAGCAGCGCGGCGAAGGTCTGGCCGGTCACCGGCACCGGGGAGCCCGGCACGGGCACCGAGATCTGGGCGGCGAGGCCGGTGAGGGCGGCACCGCCGAGCACGAGGGCCACGTCCCTCACGCGGGAGGCGGGGAGCAGGTCGGCGAGGACCTGTCCGGTGCGTACGGGTGTGGCGGCAGCGGTGCTCATGGGGACTCCGCGAGGGTGAGGGCCGGTCGGGACACGGTGACGCTATCCCAGCGTGCTCGCCCGGTTCACCGTCAGCGCCCGACAAAGGCGCGAACACACGCTTGGTCGCCTTCGGACAAAGGGTGGGGGTTACACGGAGTACGGCGTGACGCCGGTCACGGAGGCAGGGAGGCTTCGCTCACGCCGTCGGCGCGCAGGGGGACTGTAGGGTTTCGCCAAACGCCCGCCGGGTGCCTCCGGGTAGGTGGCCTTGCGGCGTCCGCGCCGGTGCCCACCCTCCGTCCCCGGGGCCTCACGGGCTGCGCTCCACGCGTCCGCATGCTGGACAGTCGTCCCTCCCGGGCGACGGGACCGCCCAGACTGGCGGCGTTTTTGCCCTCTCACGCCTCTCACGCATTGGACGAGCCGCGCCCATGCCCAGCACCACCACCGGGACACCGCCCAGCACGGACGACGTCTCCCTCTCCCACGGCCTGAAGCAGCGCCACCTGTCGATGATCGCCCTCGGCGGGGTGATCGGCGCCGGCCTGTTCGTCGGCTCCGGCGCGGGGATCGCCGCCGCCGGCCCGTCGATCGTGGTCGCCTACGCCCTCTCCGGTCTCCTCGTGATGCTGGTGATGCGGATGCTCGGCGAGATGTCGGCCGCGTATCCGTCGTCGGGCTCGTTCTCGGCGCACGCGGAGCGCGCGATCGGCCCCTGGGCCGGGTTCACCGCCGGCTGGTCGTTCTGGGTGCTGCTCTGCACGGCCGTCGGACTGGAGGGCATCGGCGCCGCGAAGATCGTCAGCGGCTGGCTGCCGGGCACGCCGGAATGGGTGTGGGTGGCGCTGTTCATGGTCGTCTTCTGCGGCACGAACCTCGCGGCGGTGAAGAACTTCGGCGAGTTCGAGTTCTGGTTCGCGGCGCTGAAGGTCGGCGCGATCACCCTGTTCCTGGTGCTCGGCGTCCTGGCGATCCTCGGCATCCTGCCGGGCACGGACTCCCCCGGCGCCTCGCACCTCACCGACTTCCTCCCCAACGGTGGCGAGGGCCTGGTCATCGGCCTGCTCGCGTCGGTCTTCGCCTACGGCGGCCTGGAGACGGTCACCATCGCGGCGGCCGAGTCGGAGAACCCGGTCAAGGGCGTGGCGAGCGCGGTCCGTACGGCGATGTGGCGCATCGCGCTGTTCTACGTCGGCTCGATGGCGGTCATCGTCACGCTGGTGCCGTGGGACTCGAAGGCGGTCGTCGAGAAGGGCCCGTACGTCGCCGCCCTGGACGAGCTGGGCATCCCGGGCGCCGGCCAGTTGATGAACGTGGTCGTGCTGGTGGCGCTGCTGTCGGCGATGAACGCCAACATCTACGGGGCCTCCCGCATCGCCTACTCGCTGGTGGAGCGCGGCCAGGGCCCGAAGGGGCTGGGCCGGGTCTCCGGCGGGGTGCCGCGGATCGCCGTCCTGGCGTCCTCCGTCTTCGGGTTCCTGTGCGTGCTGCTGAGCTACTGGCGGCCGAACGACGTCTTCCCCTGGCTGCTGAACATGATCGGCGCGGTGATCCTGGTCGTCTGGATCTTCATCGCGGTCTCGCAGCTGCGGCTGCGCCGCCGGCTGGAGCGCGAGACGCCGGAGAAGCTGGTCGTGCGGATGTGGGCGTTCCCGTGGCTGACGTGGGTCGCGCTGGCCGGCATGGCCGCCGTCTTCGTCCTGATGGCCCGGGAGCCGGACACGCGGGTGCAGTTGTACTCGACGGGCGGGATGACGCTGGCCCTGGCGGCCGTCGGCTTCGCCTGGCAGAAGGCGCGCGCCCGGCGGTAGGAAGCGCACGGTGAGAGGCCCCCGCGACACACGCGGGGGCCTTTTTGTGTGCCCTGGCCACCCCTCCCGGCACTCTTGCTGCTAGCGTGCAGTTGCAAGGCTATTGCAATAAGAGGTTCGGAGGGGAACCCGCCCATGCCCGTCTACACGCTGCCCGACCTGCCCTACGACTACTCCGCGCTCGCCCCCGTGATCAGCCCCGAGATCATCGAGCTGCACCACGACAAGCACCACGCGGCCTATGTGAAAGGCGCCAACGACACGCTGGAGCAGCTCGCCGAGGCGCGGGACAAGGAGTCGTGGGGATCGATCAACGGGCTGGAGAAGAACCTGGCCTTCCACCTCTCCGGGCACATCCTGCACAGCATCTACTGGCAGAACATGACCGGCCCGAAGGACGGCGGCGGTGAGCCGCTGGCGCGGGACGGCGTGGGCGAGCTGGCCGACGCGATCACCGAGTCCTTCGGCTCCTTCTCCCGCTTCAAGGCGCAGCTGTCCAAGGCCGCCGCGACCACGCAGGGTTCGGGCTGGGGCGTGCTCGCCTACGAGCCGCTGAGCGGCCGGCTGATCGTGGAGCAGGTCTACGACCACCAGGGCAACGTGGGCCAGGGCGCGACCCCGATCCTGGTCTTCGACGCGTGGGAGCACGCCTTCTACCTGCAGTACCGCAACCAGAAGGTGGACTTCATCGAGGCGATGTGGCAGGTCGTCAACTGGCAGGACGTGGCCCGGCGTTATGAGGCCGCGAAGTCCCGCGCGGACGTGTTGCTGCTGGCTCCCTGAGTCCGGTTCCGTGAAGCGTCCTGCCTCGTGATCGTCTTCTCACCCTTCACGCACGGCAGGCGGTAAGAAGGAAGCCCCCGCGAGGACGTGACTCGCGGGGGTTTCCCGTGTGCGGGGGCCTGTGGTCAGGGCTTGCGGGCCAGGCCGCCGTGCTGGCCGATCGGTTCCGTCGGCGCGCCCGGCTCGGGGTGCCACAGCGGCACCGAGACCACGCCGGGCTCCACCAGCTCCAAGCCCTCGAAGAACGCCTCGATCTGTTCCACCGGCCGCAGGAAGTACGGCACGGCGCCCGTCTCGTTGTAGGCGTCCTGCGCCTGCTCGTAGGCCGGGTCGGTGCCGCGGGAGCCCTCGTTGAGGGAGAGGTAGCTGCCGGAGGGCAGGCCGGCCATCAGGCGGCGGACCAGGTCACGGGCCTGCTCGTAGTCGGCCACGTGGCCCAGGATGCCGCTGAGGATCAGGGCGGTGGGGCGGGTGAGGTCGAGTGTCCTGCCGGCGGCCGCGAGGATCTGCTCGGGCTCGTAGAGGCTGATGGGCTCGTAGGCCGTCGCGCCCTCGGGGGTGGAGGTGAGCAGGGCGCGGGCGTGGGCGAGGACCAGCGGGTCGTTGTCGACGTAGACGATCCGCGACTCGGGGGCGATGCGCTGGGCCACCTCGTGGGTGTTGTCGACGGTGGGCAGGCCCGTGCCGACGTCGAGGAACTGCCGTACGCCCGCCTCCTGGACGAGGTGGCGGATGCTGCGGCCGAGGAAGGCGCGGCTGCTGCGGGCGATGGTGACGATGCCGGGGAAGACGGCGGTGTAGGCGTCACCGGCCGCCTCGTCCACCGGGTAGTTGTCCTTGCCGCCCAGCCAGTAGTTCCAGATCCGGGCCGAGTGCGGCACCGACGTGTCGATCTGCGTCATGGGCTCATAGTGCTACGGCATGTCCGGCTCGCACGGCACATTGAGTGAGAGGAGTGCGGCGGATCCGTCGGAGTTCATGCGCAGTTCGCTGATCGCCGCGTTCCGCAACCGGGGCAGCACTCTGCGGTACTCCCGGGCCGGGATCGACAGCAGTGTGCACAACACCAGGCGCAGCAGGGTGTTGTGGGCGACGACCAGGACGCGGCCGCCGGGGTGGGCGGCGGCGATGTCGCGCAGGGCGCGGACGCCCCGGGCCGCTGCCGCCGTGGGGTCCTCGGCGCCGGGGAAGGAGTGGGCCACCGGGTCGGCGCGGTAGGCCGCGGCCCACTCGGGGTCCTCGGTCTCGAACTCGGCGAGCGTACGGCCCTCGACCACGCCGAAGTCGCATTCGCGCAGGCCGGGTTCGCGCTGCGGGGTGAGGCCCAGGGCACGGCAGGCGGGGTCGGCGGTGGCGACGGCCCGGGAGAGCGGGGACGTCCAGATCGCGTCGACGGGGTGGGCGGCGGCCCACCGCCCGAGTGCCTCGGCCTGGGCGCGACCGGTGTCGGTGAGGGCGATGTCGCTGACGCCGGCGTAGCGGTTCTCGGCGTGCCAGACGGTCTGTCCGTGGCGGGCCAGCAGGAGGGTGGTGGTCATGGGCCGGTCCGTTCGCGTGCGGTCGGGCGGTCGGGCGGTCGATGCGGGGGCGGCAGCGGGGTGGTCGGTTCTCCGGTGCGGGGCCGCACCAGGGTCCTGGTCATGATCCCCCCGTGTCCAGGTGCAGACGGGTCAGGGTGTGCGCCGCCACGGGGGCGGGCAGCCAGCCGCGTTCCCGCAGGGCCCGGACGAGGCGGGCGTACGGCTCGGCGAAGGCCGTCGTGCGGCCGGGGCGGGGTTCGAGGACGGTACGGACCCGGACCATGCGCGCGGCCGTGTCCGCCAGCGTGCCGGCCCCCGACACCCCGTACGCGGCCAGCGCGGCCATGCCGAGGGCCGGTTCCGTCTGCTCGGGGACGCGGGCTGGGCGGCCCAGGATGTCGGCGCGCAGTTGGTTCCAGTAGGGGCTGCGCGCGCCGCCGCCCGTGAAGGTGAGCGGGCCGTCGAGGGGCGCGCCGAGGTGGTGGAGGTAGTCCAGGCACAGGCGTTCCGCGAAGCCGACGCCCTGGAGCAGCGCGGCCCACCGGTCGGCGTCGTCGGCGGGGTCGCCGAGGAGGAAGGGCGTGGCGTCCGGGGCCCGGAACGGGAACCGCTCCCCCGGTGAGACGAGGGGGTAGGCGACCGCGCTCGACGGCTCGAACGCCCGGGCCCGCTCGTCCATCGCGGCGGGGTCGGCGTCCGGGACGTGCGCCGCGAGCGCCCCGGCTCCGACGCTGGAGGCTCCGCCGGGCAGCCAGGTGCCGTCGGGGGCGCGGTGGTTGTAGACGACGCCGGCGGGGTCCCGGACCGGGTCGCGGGTCGCGCCCTTCAGCACGAGCGTGGTGCCGAGCACCGAGTTCCAGGAGCCGGGCCGCAGGGCGCCCGAGGCGATCTGGGCCGCGCAGCCGTCGGTCATCCCGGCGAGCACCGGCGTGCCGGCGGGGATGCCGGTGGCGTCGGCGGCGGCCGGGCGGACCTCGCCGAGGAGGGTGCCCGGGCGGACCACGGCGGGCAACAGGCCGTCCGGCACGCCCAGTTGCGCGAGGGCGACGTCCGGCCAGGACTCGTGCTCCACGTCGTAGCCCGTCTTGAGGGCGTGGCTGGAGTCGGCCGGGGGCGGTGCGCCGGTGAGGCGGGCGACGATCAGGTCGGGCTGGTGGGCGAGCCGCAGGCCCGGGCCGTACTCCCCCACCAGGCGGAGCGCCTTCGGCAGCGCCCAGGTGTCCTGGACCGCGAGCCCGGCTTCCCGCGCCCGCGCCGCCTCCGCCTTGGCGCGCCCGTCGTCGTACATCAGGGCGGGGCTGACGGGCCGGCCCGAGCCGTCCGTCAGCAGCACCGTGCCGGAGGTGCCGCACACCGCGAGTCCGCCGACCGGCGTGCCGGGGGGCGCGGCGCCGAGCGCGGCCCGGGACGCCGTGCACAGCGCCTGCCACCACCGCACCGGGTCCTGCTCGTGCCGCACCCCCTCTCGCCGCCCGGTCAGCGGGGCCGAGCCGCTGCCGAGGACCGTGCCGTCGGCGGTGACGAGCAGCGCGCGGACGCTCTGCGTGCCCAGGTCGATCCCCAGCCAGCCCGCATCCTCGTCCACCATCCGGAACCTCCCACGCCGTCGCAGCCGGATCTGTGAACTTCTCACTGTGCCCCGATATTTTCCCGTGCGCGAGGGATTGACGCCCAACTTCAGCCGTTCCACCCTCTGTTAACGAGTCGACTCGACGTGTTAACCAGGCTCCACGCGGAGGTACGGATGGACACGCACGTGCACGACCGCCGGCGCTTCCTCGCCCTCGCCGCCGGGGCGGCGGCCGCCCCGCTGCTGACGGCCTGCGGCGCCGGTTTCGGCGGGAACGACAACAAGGGCGACGGGTCCGCCGCCGACGACATCACCGGCTCCTTCGACTGGAAGCGGGAGAAGGGCACCACCGTCAAGGCGCTGCTCAACAAGCACCCGTACACGGACGCGCTGATCGCCGACCTGAAGTCCTTCACCGCGAAGACCGGTATCAAGGTCGAGTACGACGTGTTCCCCGAGGACAACTACTTCGACAAGCTGACCGTGGACCTGTCCAGCGGGCGTGCCTCCTACGACGTCTTCATGCTCGGCGCGTACATGGTGTGGCAGTACGGGCCGCCGGGCTGGCTGGAGGACCTCGGGCCCTGGATGCGCAACTCCGCCGCCACGGGCGCCGAGTGGGACCAGGCGGACTTCTTCCCGAACCTCCTCCAGGCCGACCAGTGGTCGCTGAAGGCGGGCGCGCCGCTGGGCCAGGGAGGGCAGTACGCGCTGCCGTGGGGCTGGGAGACCAACGTCGTCGCCTACAACACCGAGGTGTTCGGCACACTCGGCCTGAAACCGGCCGAGTCCTTCGACGAGCTGACCGAACTCGCCGCCACCATCAAGCGGAAGGCTCCGGGCGCGGGCTTCGACGGCATGTACGGGATCGCCGTACGCGGGTCGAGGAGCTGGGCCACCATCCACCCGGGCTTCATGACGATGTACGCCCGCAACGGCCTGAAGGACTTCACGGTCGACGGCGGGAAGCTCACACCCGCGATGAACAGTCCCGAGGCCGTCGCCTTCACCGAGGACTGGGCACGCATGGTGAAGCGGGGCGGGCCGCCGTCCTGGACCTCGTACACCTGGTACCAGTGCTCCAGCGACCTGGGCGCGAAGAAGGCCGGGATGCTGTTCGACGCGGACACGGCCGCCTACTTCCAGGCGGTGAAGGGCGCGAGCCCCGCCTCCGGGAAGATCGCCTTCCACCCCGGGCCGAAGGGTCCGGACGGGTCGCTCGCCACGAACATGTGGATCTGGTCGCTGGGCATGAACTCCAAGAGCAAGAAGAAGAGCGCCAGTTGGCTGTTCCTGCAGTGGGCCACCGGCAAGGAGCACCTGCGCAAGAGCGCGATCACGCACAACCACATCGACCCGGTGCGCAGGTCGGTCGCCGAGGACGCCGCGTACAAGGACAAGATGCGGTACCTGCCCGGGTTCCTGGAGACCTTCGAGACGGTCGTCGACCAGACGAAGATCCAGTTCACCCCGCAGGCGCAGTTCTTCGACGCCACGACCAGCTGGGCGGCGGCCCTCCAGGAGATCTACGGCGGCAAGGGCGCGAAGTCCGTGCTGGACGGGCTGGCGGACGACCTCGCCGGCAAGGTGGGCTAGCCATGCGGCTCGCGCTGCGACCGTACCTCCTCATCGTCCCGGCCCTGCTGCTCACCTGCGGGATCCTCTACCCCTTCGGGCTCGGCCTGTATTACACGCTGTTCGACTTCTCGGCGAGCAAACCGCAGCCGGACATGGTGCGGTTCGAGAACTACAGAGCCGTCTTCACCCAGGAGGCGTTCTGGAACTCGGCGTGGGTGACCGTGCTCTACGCGGTCGGGGCGGCGCTCGCCGAGACCGTGCTCGGCGTGGCCGTCGCCCTGCTGCTGCACCGCTCGACGATCGTCGGACGGGTCCTGGAGAAGATCCTCATCCTGCCGCTGATGATCGCGCCGGTCATCGCGGCGATCATCTGGAAGCTGATGCTCCAGCCGTCCGTGGGCGTCGTCAACTACCTGCTGCGGCCCTTCGGCCTGGGCGGGGTGCAGTGGACCGACACCCCCACGGGCGCGCTGCTGTCGTCGATCGCCGTGGACGTGTGGGTGTACACCCCGTTCGTGGCGATCCTCGCCCTCGCCGGTCTGCGGTCGCTGCCCGCCTCCCCGTTCGAGGCGGCGGCCGTGGACGGCGCGGGATGGTGGTACACGTTCCGGCGGCTGACCCTGCCGATGCTGTGGCCGTACGTGCTGGTCGCGGTGATCTTCCGGTTCATGGACTCGCTGAAGGTGTTCGACATCATCTACGCCCTCACCGAGGGCGGGCCGGGTGACTCGACCGTCGTGCTCCAGATCCGGGCGTACCTGGAGGCCATCCGTTTCCAGCGCTACTCGTTCGGGATCTCCTACACGATCGTGCTGTGGGCCGTGGTGTACCTGGCCGCGATGGTGCTGGTGAAGCACCTGGGGAAGATCCAGCGGAAGGCCGCGGAGGTGACCACATGAGGAAACGCCTGGTGGGGTGGCTGTGCGACGCCGCCCTGGTCCTCTACTTCGTCTTCGCGCTGTTCCCGATCGCCTGGATGGTGATCCTGTCGCTGAAGCCGGCGGACCAGCTCTTCTCCACCTACTTCTCCTTCTCCCCCACCCTCGACGGCTACCGGACGGTCCTCGGCGACAGCGAGGGCATCCCGTTCGTGCGGTTCTTCGTCAACAGCCTGGTGGTGTCGGTGGGGGCGGTCGCGCTGTCGCTGGTGGTCGGGCTGCCGGCGGCGTACGCCTCGGCCCGGTGGCGGTTCAAGGGCTCGGAGAACCTGATGTTCACGCTGCTGTCGTTCCGCTTCGCACCCGAACTGACCGTCATCATCCCGCTGTTCGTGCTGTACCAGAAGCTCGGCCTGTTCGACACGTACGTCGGCATGGTGTGGGTGCTGCAACTGGTGACGCTGCCGCTGATCGTGTGGATCATGCGGTCCTACTTCGCCGACCTCACCCCCGAGCTGGAGCAGGCGGCCCTGCTCGACGGCTACACCCGCAAGCAGGCCTTCTTCAAGGTGGCCCTGCCGCTGGTCAAGCCGGGCATCGCGGCCGTGTCGCTGCTGGCGTTCATCTTCGCCTGGAACAACTTCGTCTTCCCGCTGATCCTCACCTCCAACGAGGCGCAGACGGTGACCGTCGGCGCGCTGTCCTTCCTCGGCGGGGACCGGCCCAAGTACAACCTCACGGCCGCCGCCGCGCTGGTGTCCGTCGTCCCGCCGCTGCTGCTCGCGCTGACGATCCAGCGGTATCTGGTGCGGGGCCTGTCGTTCGGGGCGGTGAAGTCATGATCCGGCTGAGCGGGATACGGAAGACGTACGGCAAGACCCTCGCGCTCGACGAGCTCGAACTGGAGGTCCGGGAGGACGAGTTCTTCTGCCTGCTGGGCCCGTCGGGCGCCGGCAAGACCACCACCCTGAAGACCATCGCCGGACTCGAACAGCCCGACTCCGGCACGGTCGTGCTCGACGGCCAGGACATGCGGGGCGTCGAGCCCTACGACCGGGGCGTGGCGATGTGCTTCGAGAGCTACGCCCTCTACCCGCACCGCTCGGCCTACGACAACCTCGCCTCGCCGCTGCGCTCGCCCCGGCACCGGCTGCCCGCCGACCAGGCCCGGGAGCGCATCGGCGCGATCGCCGAACTGCTCGGGATCTCGGGGCTGTTGGACCGGCCCGTCGGGCAGCTGTCGAACGGGCAGCGGCAGCGCGTCGCCCTCGGCCGGGTGCTGGTCCGCCCCGCCCGGGCCTTCCTGCTCGACGAGCCGCTCTCCCACCTCGACGCCAAGCTCCGCCAGCAGATGCGGGCCGAGCTGAAGGCCATCGGGGCCGTGCAGCACACCACCACCCTGTACGTCACCCACGACTCGGTGGAGGCGCTGGCGCTCGGCGACCGGATCGGGGTGATCCGGCAGGGGCGGATCGTGCAGACGGGCACGCGGGAGGAGATCTGGTACCGGCCGCACGACACTGAGGTCGCGCGGGCCTTCGGCCGGCCCCGGATCAACCTGCTGCCGGGCGTGGTGACGGAGAGCGGGGTGCGGTCGGAGGGCGGGGTGGAGCTGCCGGTCCGGGCCCAGGCCGCTCCGGGCACGGACGTCCTGGTCGGCCTGCGCCCCCGGGACCTCGCCCTGCACGGCGGCGAGGGCCACGGGCTGACCGGGACCGTGTACGTCACCGAGGTGCTCGGCCGGTCCGTCGAGGTCACCGTCCGGCTCGGCACCGGGGAGCAGCGGGTGTCGCTGGTGGCCCCCCGGGCCGACGCGGCGCGCCTTCGTCCGGACGATCCGGTACGGCTCGTGGTCCGGCCTGAGAACCTGCTGCTGTTCGAGGCCGACCGGCCGGAACGACCGGGACGACGGATAGAGACACAGCCATGAGCAGCAGCAGTGGTGGACAGCAGGGGCCCGCGGCGCGGCAGGCGGCCATGGCCGAGCAGGTGCTGGCCGACGGCTCGGCGACGGCGGCGGAGCTGGCCGAGCGGTTCGGGGTGAGCCTGATGACCATTCACCGGGACCTCGACGAGCTCGAACGGCAGGGCATCGTACGGAAGTTCCGCGGCGGGGTGACCGCGCAGCCGTCGGGGGTCTTCGAGTCGAACGTGCAGTACCGGCTGAAGACCATGCGGGCCGAGAAGGCCGCCGTCGCCGAGCGGGCGGTGCGGATGGTCGAGCCCGGCATGGCGATCCTGCTGGACGACTCCACGTCCACGCTGGAGATAGCCAGGCGGCTGCGCACGGGCGAGGTCACGCCCCTGACGGTCGTCACCAACTTCCTGGAGGCGATCAACCTCCTGGCCGACCAGCGGGGCATCCATCTGATGGCCCTGGGCGGCGACTACGACCCGCTGCACTCCTCGTTCCTCGGCGTGTCCTGCGTGGAGGCCGTCGAACAGCTGCGGGTGGACGTGTGCTTCGCGTCGACATCGGCCGTGCACGGGGGTTACGCGTACCACCAGGAGCAGCACATCGTGTCCGTGAAGCGGGCGATGCTCGACGCGGCGGCACGGAACGTCCTGCTGATCGACCACACCAAGCTCGGCCGGGTCGCCCTGCACCGGGTCGTCCCGCTGTCCCGCTTCGACACGGTCCTCGTCGACGACGGGGCGTCGCCGGAGGCACTGCGGGATCTGGACGAGCACAAGGTCCGTTACGAGGTTTGCGCGACGAAGGGCGGCCATGACGGGACTGGAGCTACGTGAGCTGCGGAAGACCTATCGGTCGCGGGGGCGGCCTGCCGTGGACGCCGTCCGCGGGATCGACCTGAACCTCCGCTCCGGGGAACTGCTCGGGCTGCTCGGGCCCTCCGGCTGCGGCAAGTCGACGACCCTGCGCATGATCGCCGGACTGGAGTCCGTCACCGACGGGGACATCCTGGTGGGCGGGGCGTCGGTGGTCGAACGGCCCGCGCAGCAGCGGAACATCGGGGTCGCGTTCGAGAACTACGCGCTGTATCCGCCGCTGTCCGTCGCGGAGAACCTGGCGTTCGGGCTGAAGGCCCGGCGGAAGGCGGCCCGCGGTGACATCGACCGCAAGGTGAAGGAGATCGCCGAGCGGGTCGGCCTGACCGACCTCCTCGACGCCCGCCCGGCCGGGCTCTCCAGCGGCCAGAAACAGCGCGTCTCCCTGGCCCGGGCCCTGATCCGCGAACCGGACGTGCTGCTCCTCGACGAGCCCCTCTCGCACCTGGACGCGGCCCAGCGCGACACCACCCGCCGCGAACTCAAGCGCATCCAGAAGGACCTCGGCCACACCACCATCCTGGTCACCCACGACCAGGAGGAGGCCCTCTCCCTCGCCGACCGGATCGCCGTCATGAAGGACGGCGTCATCCAGCAGCTCGGCACCCCCTACGAGATCTACGACAGCCCGGCCAACGTCTTCGTCGCGGACTTCGTCGGCGAGCCCGCGATCACGCTGCTGCCCGGCATCGCCGACGGCGACGGCCACGCCCGCCTCTCCGACGCGGTCCGCGTCGCGCTGCCCGTGCCGGTGGACCGGGGCCGTGAGGTGGTGGTCGGCATCCGCCCGGAGGACGTCCGGCTCACCGCCGAAGGCGGGCTGCCCGCCCGGGTCGTCGCCCACGAACCCCTGCTGGAGTCGGGCCTGGCGACTCTCGCCCTGGACGGGGTCGAACGGCATCTGGTCGTCCTCACCGACCCCGAGGTCCGGCTCGCCCACGACGACCGGGTCGAGGTCACCGCCGACCCACAGCACACCCACGTCTTCGACGCCGAGACAGGAGACTCCCTGCGATGACTGCCGGAAACAGCGTGCGTGTCGTGGCCGCCGGTGACCACTTCGTCCTGCCGTCCCTGATCGCACGGGCGGTGCGGCACGAGGTGGCACAGGCGCAGGTCGGTGAGCTGCGACTCGGCTGGCCGCTGGAGCCGTTCGGGCCGGTCGCCGAGGTGCAGGAGGCCAGTGACGCCGAGGACGAGATGATCGAGGCGCTGGCCGGGGCGGAGGTGCTGGTCACGCAGATGGGGCCGGTCACCGAGAAGGTGCTGGCCGCCTGCCCGGACCTGAAACTGGTCGTGGTGTGCCGGGGCGGGCCGGTGAACGTCAACCTGGACGCGGCGAAGCGGCGGGACGTGCGGGTGTGCTTCGCGCCGGGCCGCAACGCCGCCGCCACCGCCGAGTTCACTCTCGGCCTGATGCTGGCCGCCCTGCGCCGCATCCCCCAGGCCCACGAGCCGCTCGCCCGGCACGGCAGCTGGGAGGGCGCGACGTACTACACGTACGAGCGGAGCGGCCTGGAACTGGAGGACCTGCCCGTCGGCCTGGTCGGCTACGGGGCCGTCGGCAGCCGGGTCGCGCGCGTGCTGTGCGCGTTCGGGGCGCGGGTGATGGTGTACGACCCCTATGTGCACGGCGAGATCCACGGGCTGCGCGTGACCTCGCTCGACGAACTCCTGCGCCGCTCCCAGGTGATCACGCTGCACGCCCGGCTCACCCCCGAGACCCGGGGCCTGATCGGCGCCCGGGAGCTGGCGCTGCTGCCGCGGGGAGCGGTGGTGGTGAACGTGGCCCGGGGCCCGCTGCTGGACGAGGACGCGCTGTGCGACGCCCTGGAGAGCGGTCGGGTGTCGGCGGCGGCGCTCGACACGTACGAGCGGGAGCCGCTGCCGGAGGAGTCCCGGCTGCGGGGGTTCGCCGAACGCGTGGTGCTCACGCCCCACTTGGGCGGCGCGTCCCGCGCGGTCGCGGAGAAGGCGGCGCGGATCGCCGCCGAGGAGGTGGGCCGCTGGGTGCGGGGAGAGCCGCTCGCGCACTGTCTGACCTGAGGACCCGGAGGAGAGCCGCATGTACGTCGGTATCGATGTGGGCACGTCCATGGTCAAGGCGGCGGCCTTCGACGGCACGGGCCGGCAACTGGCCGTGGAGTCCCGCCCGGTGGGCCTGTCGCTGCACGGCGGGTTCGTCGAGCAGGACATGGAGGAGGTGTACGGGGCGGTCGTCGCGGTGCTCGACGCGCTGACCTCCGCCGTGGCGGAACCGGTGGAGCTCGCGGGGCTCACCGGGCAGGGCGACGGGGTGTGGCTGGTGGACGGCGAGGGCCGGCCCGTGCGCCCCGCCGCCTCCTGGATGGACGGACGGGCGCACGAACTGGTCGACCGGTGGCTGGCCGACGGCACGTTCGAGACGGTGTTCCGGCGGACCGGCAGCGCGATGTTCCCGGGCTGCCCGGGCCCGCTGCTGGCCTGGCTGGACAGCCGCGAACCGAAGGCGCTGGACGCCGCGCAGGCCGCCCTGTACTGCAAGGACGTGGTGTTCCACCGGCTGACCGGAGCCGGTCCGACGACGGATGTGTCGGACGCGTCGATGCCGTTCCTGGACCCGCGGACGCGCACGTACGACAACCGGGTCGTCGAGCTGCTGGGCCTCACCCACCGGCGGGGCCTGCTCGCCCCCGTCAGCGACCCGGTCGCGACGGCCGAGGCGCGCGGCGAGGGCCTGCCGTCCGGCACCCGGATCGCGAACGGCCCCTACGACCTGCCGGCCTGCGCGCTGGGCGCCGGGGTGACGTCCCCGGGCGACGGTCTGCTGATCGTCGGGACCTGTCTGGCCAGCCTGGTCGCCACGACCGAGCTGGACCTGACCGGTGAGCCGGCGGGCCTGTACATCTCCACCGACCGGCCCGGGTACTGGCTGCGCGCCATGCCCGCGATGGTCGGCACGGCCGCGCTGGACTGGGTGCTGTCCACGACGGGCGTACGGCACGACGAGGTGGACGGCCTGCTGGCCGGGACCCCGCCGGGCGCGAACGGCGTCCGCGTCCTGCCGTACTTCGCGCCCTCCGGCGAACGGGCCCCCTTCGTCGAGCCCCGGCTGCGCGCCGAACTCACCGGCGTCTCCCTGGAGTCGACCCGGGGCGATCTGGTCCGCGCCACCTGCGAGGGCATCGGGTACGCCGCCCGGCACTGCCTTGAGGCGGCGGGGCTGACCGGGGACCTGGCGGTGTGCGGCGGCGGCACCCGCAGCCCCGCCTGGATGCGGCTGCTGGCCGACGTGCTCGGGCGGCCCCTGCGGGTCGTCGAGGGCGAGGTGGGCGCGCGCGGGGCGGTACTGGCGGCGGCCGAGCGGTACGGGGTCGGGCTGGACACGAAGGCGTGGACGAAACCGACGGCGGTCGTCGAGCCGGACCCGGGCCGGGCCGCGTCCTACACGCGGGGCTACGAGGAGCACCTGACCCGGCTGGCGCAGGCGCGGGACCGGGCGCGTTCGTGAACCTGTCTTCGACGAAGGGGAGTCGCATGCGGCTCGGACGGAGATCCCTCCTGCTCGCGGCGGCGACGGGAACAGCCACGGCCGCCACGGGAACGGCTGCGGCGGCGGCCGAGCCCCGCACACGCGGCCCGGTGGTCATCGGCCACCGGGGCGCGGCCGGCTGGCGGCCGGAGCACACGGCGGCCTCGTACACGTACGCCGTGCAGACGGGCGCCGACTGGATCGAACCGGACCTGGTGCCGACGAAGGACCACGTGCTGGTGGTCCGGCACGAGAACGAGATCTCCCGGACGACCGACGTGGCCCGCCGCCCGGAGTTCGCGGACCGCCGTACGACGAAGACGGTCGACGGCCGCTCGGTGACGGGCTGGTTCACGGAGGACTTCACGCTGGCCGAGCTGAAGACGCTGCGGGCGGTGGAGCGGCTGCCGCAGGTCCGCGATCGCAACACCGTCTTCGACGGCCGCGAGGAGGTCATGACGTTCCAGGAGGTCGTGGACCTGGCGCGGCGGCTGTCGCGGACGTACGGCCGGACGATCGCCGTCTTCCCGGAGACCAAGCACCCCACGTACTTCCGGTCGATCGGCCTGCCGTTGGAGACGGAGCTGGCGTCCGCGATCCGCCGCAACCGGCTCGGGCGGCGCGAGTGCGTCGTGCAGTCCTTCGAGCCGACGAGCCTGAAGCGGATCGCCGCGGCGGGGCTGGGGGTGCCGCTGTGGCAGGCGCTGGGGACGACGGGCGGGCCGTACGACCTGCCCGGGACGACCTACGAGGAGATGGCGACCCCGGCGGGCCTGGCGGACATCGCGGAGTACGCGGACTGGATCGGGCCGGACAAGTCGTCGCTCGTCGGCACGTCCCTCGTCGCGGACGCGCACGCGGCGGGGCTGCGGATCGGGCCGTACACGTTCCGGGCGGAGAACCAGTTCCTGCCGGCGGACCTGCGGCGGGGAACCGGACCGAACGATTTCGGGGACGCGTTCGCCGAATACGCGCTGTACTACCGCATGGGGGTCGATGCGGTCGTAACCGACTTCCCCGACCTGGCGGTGATGGCGAGGAGGGGCTGATGACGGTGAGCCGGGCGTGCCGGACCTGCGGCACCATGCAGGAGTTCCGGATCTTCAACGCCGCCGAGCGGGCGGCCGTCCGGGCGGAGAAGGGGGACGGTCACTTCGTGGACGACTACTGGCGCTGCACCGCTGTCGGCTGCCGGTGGTACCAGCGTTACCTCAACCGCGGCGAGGACGGCCTGCTCCCGGAGGAACTGAAGATCCAGCCCGCCCCCGCCGAGTGAGTCCTACAGGTTGGAGAAGTCCGGGCCCTTGGTACGGGTGCGCTTGATCTCGTAGAAGCCCGGCACCGAGGCCACGGCGAGGGTGCCGTCCCAGAGGCGGGCGGCCTCCTCGCCCTTGGGGGCCGGGGTGACGACCGGGCCGAAGAAGGCGAGCTGCTCGCCGTCGGCGCCGGGCACGGCGATGACCGGGGTGCCGACCTCCTGGCCGACCAGGTCGATGCCCTCCTTGTGGGAGGCGCGCAGCTCGGGCTCGTAGCGGGTGCCGTCCCAGTGCTCCATGAGGGACTCGGGCAGGCCGGCGTCCTTCAGGGCGGCGGCGACCGTCTCCTTGCCGGGGCCCTCGCCCTGGTTGTGGATGCGGGTGCCGAGCGCGGTGTAGAGGTCCCCGAGCACCTCGGCGCCGTGCTCCTGCTGCGCGGCTATGACGACCCGGACGGGACCCCACGCCTTGGTCTCGAGCAGCTCGCGGTACTCCTCGGGCAGCTCGTCGAGCTTGTCCTCGTTGAGGACGGCGAGGCTCATGACATGCCAGCGGACCCGGATGTCCCTGACCTTCTCCACCTCCAGCACCCAACGGGAGGTCATCCACGCCCAGGGGCACAGCGGGTCGAACCAGAAGTCGACGGGGGTCTTGTCCGACATGTCTCTCCTCATGAGGGAACCGTTTCTCCGGGAACACCGCGGTTCGCCGCCGTCATTCCCGGCTGCCCGGCGTCAGGGGCACGTGGCAGGATCGGTGCTGTTCAGCCGTATCCCACGACGCTTGAGGAGTGCCGCCCGTGCCCGGTGAGAATCTGTCCCGCGACGAGGCCCGGGAGCGGGCCGCCCTGCTGCGCGTCGACGGGTACGAGGTGTCCCTCGACCTGCGGTCCGCGGTCGGTGAGGACGCGGGTGACGGGCCCCGCACGTTCCGCTCGGTCACGACGATCCGGTTCCGCTGCAACGAGCCCGGCGCGAGCAGCTTCGCCGACCTCATCGCGCCGAGTGTGACGGCCGTCTCACTCAACGGCCGTGATCTGGACCCCGGTGAGGTCTTCGACGGCTCCCGGATCACGCTGGAGGACCTCGCCGCGGACAACGAGCTGGTGGTCGACGCCCAGTGCGCCTACTCCCGGACCGGCGAGGGCCTGCACCGCTTCGTCGACCCGGAGGACGGCGAGGTGTACCTGTACACGCAGTACGAGCCGGCCGACTCGCGCCGCGTCTTCGCCAACTTCGAGCAGCCCGACCTGAAGGCCCCCTACCGCTTCGAGGTGCGGGCCCCGGAGGGCTGGACGGTGTGGAGCAACGGGGCGGGCGAGCAGACGGACGGGGTGTGGCGGTTCGCCGAGACCAAGCCGATCTCGACGTACATCACGTGCGTGGTGGCCGGGCCGTACCACTACGTGACGGACACGTACTCCCGTACGTTCGCGGACGGCACCACGCTGGAGATCCCCCTCGGCGCCCTGTGCCGCAAGGGCCTCGCGCCCTACTTCGACGCCGACGACGTCTTCCTGGTCACCAAGCAGGGCCTGGACTTCTTCCACGACCACTTCGACTACCCGTACCCGTTCGGCAAGTACGACCAGGCGTTCGTGCCCGAGTACAACCTGGGCGCGATGGAGAACCCGGGTCTGGTGACGTTCCGCGAGGAGTTCATCTTCCGGGGCAAGGTGACGCAGGCGTCCTACGAGGGCCGGGCCAACGTGGTGCTGCACGAGATGGCGCACATGTGGTTCGGCGACCTGGTCACCATGGAGTGGTGGGACGACCTGTGGCTGAAGGAGTCGTTCGCGGACTTCATGGGCGAGTTCTCGCTGGTCGGCGCGACCCGCTTCAAGAACGGCTGGGTCACCTTCGCCAACCGCCGCAAGGCGTGGGCGTACCGCGCGGACCAGCTGCCCTCCACGCACCCGATCACGGCGGACATCCGCGACCTGCAGGACGCCAAGCTGAACTTCGACGGCATCACGTACGCCAAGGGCGCGTCGGTGCTGAAGCAGCTCGTGGCGTACGTCGGCGAGGACGCGTTCCTGGAGGGCGCCCGGCGCTACTTCAAGCGGCACGCGTACGGCAACACGCGCCTCGGTGACCTGCTGTCGGTGCTGGAGGAGACCAGCGGCCGGGACATGGGCGCCTGGTCGCGGTCCTGGCTGCAGACGGCGGGCGTGAACTCGCTGACGCCGCAGGTGCTGCTGGACGCGGACGGCCGCGTCGAGGAGCTGGCGGTGGTGCAGGAGGCGGCAGAGTCGCATCCGGAACTGCGCCCGCACCGGGTGGCGGTGGGCCTGTACCGGGTGACGGACGGCGGGGCGGTCGAGCGGTACGCGCGCGTGGAGACCGACATCGAGGGCGCGCGCACGGTCGTGGCGGACCTGGCCGGCGCGGACGCCCCGGACCTCGTCCTGGTCAACGACGACGACCTGACGTACTGCAAGATCCGCTTCGACGCGACGTCGCTGGCCACCCTGCGCGAGCACCTGGGGTCGGTCACCGACCCGCTCGCCCGCGCCCTGTGCTGGTCGGCGCTGTGGAACATGACGCGGGACGCGCTGCTCCCGGCGCGGGACTTCGTGGAGCTGGTGCTGCGCTTCGCGGGGCGCGAGTCCGGGATCGGCGTGGTGCAGATGCTGCACGCGTGGGCGGAGTCGGCGGTCACGCACTACGCGGCGCCCGCCCGGCGCGAGGTCGCCGCCGGGCTGCTCGCCGAGGGCGCGCGGCGCGAGCTGTACGCGGCCGAGCCCGGCAGCGAGCACCAGCTGGCCTGGGCGCGCTTCTTCGCCCGGACGGCCACCACCGAGGCCGACTTCGCGCTGCTGCGGGACCTGCTTCAGGGCACGGCGACGGTCGAGGGCCTGGAGCTGGACCAGGAGCTGCGGTGGGTGTTCCTGGAGCCGCTGGCCGCGCACGGGACCGTGGACGAGAAGGCGCTGGCCGAGGAGCTGGCCCGGGACGACACGGCCTCCGGCAGGCGCCACCAGGTGCGCTGTCTGGCCGCCCGCCCGTCGGAGGCGGTCAAGGCACAGGCCTGGGCGCAGGTCGTGGAGTCGGACGCGCTGTCCAACGCCATGGTGGAGGCGACCATCGCGGGCTTCTCCCAGGGCTCGCAGCGGGAGCTGCTCGCGCCGTACGCGGAGAAGTACTTCGCGGTGATCGAGCGGGTGTGGTCCGAGCGGTCGATCCAGATCGCGATGCACGTGGTGCAGGGCCTGTTCCCGTCGCTCCAGCAGTCCCCGGAGACGCTGGAGGCCACGGACGCCTGGCTGGAGACCCACCGGGAGGCCGCCCCGGCGCTGCGCCGACTGGTGCTGGAGGCCCGGGACGACCTGGCACGGGCGTTGCGTGGACAGGCGTGCGACGAGGCCGCTGACCAGTAGCTTTGGCCTAAGATCCGGCGTTCCGCCTTCGTTACAAGACGTGTGCGCCGCGAGCCGTAACCCCTGGTCCGCACCCGAACGGACCAGGGGCTTTCGGCATCCGAACATCCGTCCTTTAGGGCCGGGTTGTCCGTATTTGTCGACGGAGCTGTAACAGCGGTTCAAGGGCGGTCCGGGCACGGGAAATTGCGGAGCATGACCCACAACACCCCGCTCTCCCCCCGCCCCCCGCACGCCCTGTCCGGCCGTGGCCGCCCCCGCGTGATGACGACGGCCCAGCTCCGCTCGCACGGTGTGTCGACGGCCGAGACGAACGAGCAGTGCCGCCCCGGCGGGCCCTGGCAGCAGTTCCTGCCGGGCGTGGTCCTGCTCCACCCGGGCCCGCCGACCAGCGAGGAGCGGCTGCACGCGGTGCTGATGTACGCGGCGCGGGAGCGCGGCGGCGTGCCCGCCCAGCCCGGCGCGGGCCGGCCGTCCGCCCCCGCCCACCCGGAGGTGATGATCACGGGCCTGGCGGCGCTGACGCTGCACGGCTTCTCCTCCACTCCCCCGCTGCCCTCCCTGGACGCCATCGACGTCCTGGTGCCGCGCATGCGGCGGCTGCGCTCGGCGGGCTGCGCGCGGATCGTCCGCGGCGCCGCGCTGCCCGCCCCCGAGCAGGTCACCGGCCTGCCGGTGGCACCGGTCGCCCGCGCGCTGGCCGACGCGGTGGCGGGCCTCTCGGACGCCGACGTCGTGCGCCGCCTGATGACGGAGGCGGTGCGCGGCGGCCACTGCGACGCGACGGCGGTGGTCCGCGAACTGAACCAGGCGCGGCTGCTGAGCCGGCCGCACGTGGTGGACGCGGTGGAGTCCCTGCTGGCCGAGGGCCGGGCGATCGCGGAGGACCGCCTGTACCGGATGGTCCGCGAGTACGGCCTGCCCGACCCGGTCTGGAACGTCGACCTGCGCCTGCCCGGCGGCCCCTACCTCGGCGGTCTGGACGCGTACTGGCCCGACCAGGCGGTGGCGGTGGAGCTGGACACGCGGGCGCCCCGGCAGGACGACGACGCCCTGTGGTCGGAGTACGCCCGCAAGCGCGAGCACCTGGAGCGGCTCGGCATCACGGTCGTCCACATCACGCCGAGGAAGCTCCGCGACTCGCTGGAGCAGCAGGCGACGGTGGTGCGCACGGCGTTGATGGCGGCGGCCGACCGCGAACCGGCCGCGTACGTCGTGGTCCTGCCCCGGTAGTGACGGACCGGGGCAGGGCCAGGAGGGGGGAGGAGGGGCCGCCGGGTGCTGCCGGCGGCCCCTCCTCGACGGCGGGACCTATCTGCCGCAGAACTCCGCCTCGAGGACCGCGCCGGTGTCCCCCGACCAGTCGCCGTTGAAGTTGACGGCCAGGGAGTGCCGGCCGTCCTCGGTCGTCACCGCCATGGAGTTGGAGCCGGTGATGCCTCCGGCGTGGCCCCAGACGTGGACGCCGCAGCTGAGTTCGAGATCCGCGATACCGAGGCCGTAGCGGTAGGTGTCTTCGGCGTCGACCGTGGCCTTCATCTCCTTCAGCTGCTCGGGCGGGAGCAGCCGGCCCCGCAGGAGCGCCGAGTAGAAGCGGATCAGGTCGGCCGAGTCCGAGACCATCTCGCCCGAGCCGTAGGCCAGGCGCGGGTTGAGTTCGGTGACGTCGTACGTCGGGCCGGTGGCCGTGGTGGCCAGCTTGGAATAGGCGCGGCTGCTGGGCTTGGGCAGGGTGGTCCGGCGGCCGGGGACCGACGTGGAGGTCAGGTGCAGCGGGTCGATGATCCGGCGCTTGATCTCGTCGCCGTAGGCGTGGCCCGTGGCCTTCTCGATCACCTGCGCGGCCAGGACGTAGTTCGTGTTGGAGTACCTCCAGCCCTCGCCCGGCTCGAAGTACGGCTCGTTCCGCAGGGCGAGGGCGAGCAGGTCCTGGGGGTCGGCCTCGTCGAAGCGGTGCTTCATGAAGCCCTCGGCGGTCGCGTACGTCTGCTGGAAGCCGGTGTCCCGCAGGTAGTCGAAGATGCCGCTGGTGTGGTCCAGGAGCTGGCGGAGGGTGATCCGGCGGCCGTCGTGGCCGTTGCCCCGGACCACGCCCGGCAGCCACTTCTCCACCGTGTCGTCGAGCGACAGCCGCCCCTCGGCTTCCAGTTGCAGCACGACCGTGGCCACGAACGTCTTGGAGATGCTGGCGACCCGGTAGTGGTCCCGCACCGAACGCGGCTCGCCCGTCCGCAGGTCGCCCACGCCTGCCGTGGCCGCCCAGGTGCCGTGGCCCCGCCGCACGGTCACCGTCGCGCCCGGCACACCGTCCGCGACCGCGGCCCGCACCGCCTTGCGGGTCGCGTCGTGGCCGCCGTGCGCTGCGGCGGGAGCCGCCGCCAGTGCGGGCGTCACCAGGGCCGCCGACAGGGCCGCCGCCGTCGCCGCCGTCAGGGTCGTCGTCCGTACGCGTCTCTTCATGTGCCGAGGGACCCCGGCCGCCCGGTCCGGGTTGACCGGCCCGGGCGGGTTGAGCGGGTTTCAGCCCTTCTTGAGGACCAGTTCGGTGTTGCGGTCCTCCGGGTCGCCGCCGAGGGTCGTGCTCGCGCCCGGGGCGTTGAGGGACAGTTCGCGGTAGAGGGCCGCGAGGCCGGTCTGGGACAGGTCGGAGAAGTCCGTGCGGTGCGGGGCCGAGGACTCCACCAGCGTGGTGAACAGCGAGATCGTGCCGTCCTTGTTGTCGGTCAGCTCGATCACCCGGGCCAGCTGGGGGTAGTCGACGTGGGAGGCGGTGGAGATCTCCCAGAAGGAGCCGCCGGCGGACGTGGCGTGCGGGGTGATGACGTTCTTGTGGATGTGGCCGTTCACCCACGCGAGCACGTTGCGGTGGCCGCCGAGCAGGGCGAGCACCTCCTGGCCGGTGTGCCGGCGCTCGTAGGGGCGGGCCGGGTCGCGGCGGGTGTTCGTCATCGTCTTGCTGGTGTGGTGGCTGAAGATCACCGCGTAGGAGTCCTTGTTCTCCCGCAGCGTCCGGTCCAGCCACTTCAGCTGGCCCGCGCCGAGGGAGCCCTCGTAGTGGCCGCCCGCGTCGGTGGTGTCCAGGCTGATGCCGATGACGTCGTCGGAGATGCGGAAGGCGTAGTACTGGGTGCCCGCGTCCAGGTTGGCGGAGGAGTAGCCGTGGCCGGCCGGGCCGATGCCGCGGTAGGCCGGGTCCAGGTGCGCCTTGATGTAGTCGGTGGGCGTGAAGGGGGCGCGGCTCTCGTCGGGGGTGACCGAGCGCATGGCGCGGGCGTGGGACTTGAGGAAGTCGTGGTAGCGGACGCCCTCGGGGTCCCGGGCCTTCTTGATGAGGGTCTGCAGCCGCTGCGCCTCGGCCGCCGTCACATTCATCAGCTTCTTGCCGCCGACGGCCAGTTCGGTGAGGTAGGAGTCGCCGTGCGAGGCGTAGCAGCCCATCGGCAGGGAGTCGTGGTTGCCGACTGTGGAGTACCAGGGCAGGTTCAGGCCGGGGCTCTGCACCTCGCGGATCGCGGCCTTGAGGAAGCCGTCGAGGTGCGGGAAGCCGGCCTGCTTGTCGGTGTCGCGGACCGCCGCGTCCGGCTGCCAGTAGAGCTTGAGGCCGCTGTTCTGGACGCCCTCGTACTGGCGCGGGTCGCCGGTGTTGGGCGTGATGCGCCCGCCGCTCATGATCTTCAGGAACCACTCCAGCTCGGACTTGGCGTTGTTGTCCGTGTTGTCGCCGGTGGTCATGGCGAAGTGCAGCGGGGCGCCGGTGACGGGGGCGCCGCGCAGCGCGTTGATCCGCTCCACCAGGGCGATCGCGCCCTGCACGGTCAGCGCCTCGTGCGGCCGCCAGGCGTGCACGTCGGACGAGCGCAGGTACTCCAGGCGCAGCGGGTGCTGGGCGTCGATGATGTGCAGGTCGGTGAGCTGCACGAACGCCGCCAGCGCGGTACGGCGCCCGGCGCGGCCGGACTTGGGCGCGGCCAGCTCGGAGCGCACGACCCGCTGCCAGCCGGGTCCGTCGCCCAGGCGCCGGTATCCGGAGCCGGCGCGCGGGGTGGCGACGGACGCCACGGTCGTGCCCTTGGTGTAGGGGGCGAGCGGCGCGGCCGGTGCCTGGCGCGAGGAGGCGGCAACGGCGGCCTTCGCGCTCTCCTCGGCCGTGGCCGCCTGGCTGTCGCTGGGCCGCAGGGCGTAGCCGACGCCCGCGGACAGGGCGACCGCTCCGGTGGCGGCGAGGACGGAACGACGGTGGATGCCCTGGCCGGAGCCGGCGACTGAGCGTGTGCGCGACATGCGCTTCTCTCCCCGAGTGCGAACGCGTCGGCAGTGGTCGCGGGGTGTTCGTTCACGTGAACACCCCGCTCGTACTGGATCGTTGGCAGCGGGGATGACCTGTGCGTAAACGCGGCGGCAACGGGCAGCGCCGATCACCGTACGTGGATCTTGGACTACCCAGTGCGTCGTCGTCCGCTCCGGGAACGGTCCGGAGCCGGTCACACGGCGTTCATCTTCCGGGGTACTGCACCTAGTCCAGAACTAGTCCAGGGCGCCTGCCAGCCGTCCGGTCACCGGCCGCTCGCGCCACATCCGCAGCGCGATGTCGACCATGGAGATCCGGGCCAGAGCGGGCACCGCGTCCAGGTCCTGCCAGGCCGCGAGGTCGGTGGAGCCGTTCACCTCGTAGCGCAGTTCGCCGCCGATGACGCGGCCCTCGTAGACGAGCCGGACGGCGTGGTGGTCGACGGCGGGTCCGAAGCCGTTGCGGAAGACCCGGTGGGAGGAGTCCACGCCGAGCAGCCCGGTGACCTCGATGCGATAGCCGGTCTCCTCCTCCACCTCGCGGCGCACGGTGTCGTAGGGATCCTCGCCGTGCTCCATGCCGCCGCCGGGCACGACCCACTCGGGCGTACCGTCCGGCGCGGGTGAGCGGGCGAGGAGGATCTGTCCGTCCCGGACGCATACGGCGTAGGCCGCCACCCTCAACCTCTGTCGCATTACGGGACGTTAACCCGTGACACCCGACGAGCGGGCCGATTCGCCGCGTTCGGGCCCCATGTCCGTAAAGCACATAGCGGGTTTTCCCCATGCGTCCATTTCGTTTCGGTCAACCATCCCCAAACTTCCGTCCCTTGCGTAAAGCTGTGCGATCGTCCGGGCTTGCGTTCCGGACGGTCGCGACCAGGACCGATCGGACCCGGTCGCTCCCGCTCGTTCCTTTACCTACAAGGGATGCCGATGACCCTCACCCCCCAGCGTGACCCGATATCGGGCCCGAGACGAGTGGCGCGTATCGCCGTGGCCGCCGGCCTCGTCGCCGCCCTCTCCGCGGCCGGGCCGATCCCCCTGGCCTTCGCCGCCGACGGCCCCGGCTCCGCCGCACCGGCCGACGCCGACGTCAAGTCCGCGCACGCCAAGCTCGGTTCGGACGACGCGGACCTGCTCGCCGAGGCCAAGGCCGACGGCGACAAGAACGTCACGATGATGATCGCCACCGCGCCCGGGCAGACCGAGCAGGTCGCCGGTCAGCTGGACGCGGTCAAGGGCGGCGCGGTCGGCCGGGCCGACGACAAGCTGGGCTACGTCCGCGCCACCGTCCCGACGTCCCGGGCGGACTCGGCCATCGCCGCCGCCGTCAAGCTCCCCTCCGTGCACGGCATCGACCTGCGCGAGGAGATCCCGCTGGACGACCCGACGCCGAGCGCGGACGCCGCCAAGGGCGCCAAGGCCACGGGCGCCTACCCGGCGCCGGGCAGGAGGACCCCGGCGGAGAACCCGTACAACCCGTCCTTCGAGACAGGCGCGGTCGACTTCGTCGAGGACCACCCGAAGGCGGACGGCCGCGGCATCACCATCGGCATCCTCGACTCCGGCGTGGACCTCGGCCACCCGGCGCTGCAGAAGACCACCACCGGCGAGCGGAAGATCGTCGACTGGGTGACGGCGACGGACCCGGTCGTGGACAGCGACAACACCTGGCGCCGGATGGACACCTCCGTCTCGGGCCCCACGTTCACGCACGGCGGCACGACCTGGACGGCGCCCGCGGGCTCCTACCGGATCAGCACCTTCAAGGAGTCGTACACCACCGGCGGTGACGCCGCGGGAGACGCCAACCGCGACGGCGACAAGACCGACGACTGGGGCGTGCTGTACGACCCGGCGGCCGGCACGGTCCGCGTCGACCTCAACGACAACCACGACTTCGGCGACGACACCGCCATGAAGCCGTACCGGGACGGCTTCCAGATCGGGTACTTCGGCACCGACGACCCGAAGACGGACGTCGCCGAGCGGCAGCCGTTCGTCGTGGAGATCCGCAAGGACGTCGTCTACAACGGCGCCGGCGCCAAGGCCGACTTCGTCAACATCGGCGTCATCGAGTCCGAGCACGGCACCCACGTGGCCGGCATCACCGCCGCCAACGGCCTGTTCGGCGGGAAGATGAACGGCGCCGCGCCCGGCGCCAAGCTGGTCTCCTCCCGCGCCTGCACCTGGTCCGGCGGCTGCACCAACGTCGCCCTGACCGAGGGCATGATCGACCTCGTCACCAAGCGCGGCGTCGACATCGTCAACATGTCCATCGGCGGTCTGCCGGCGCTGAACGACGGCAACAACGCGCGCGCCGAGCTGTACACCCGCCTCATCGACACCTACGGCGTCCAGCTGGTGATCTCCGCGGGCAACTCCGGCCCCGGCGCCAACACCATCGGCGACCCGGCCCTGGCCGAGAAGGTCATCTCGGTCGGCGCGTCCGTCTCCAAGGAGACCTGGGCCGCCAACTACGGCTCGGTCGTGGAGAAGAAGTACGCGCTGATGCCGTTCTCCTCGCGCGGCCCGCGTGAGGACGGCGGCTTCACCCCGACCCTGGTCGCCCCGGGTGCCGCGATCAACACGATCCAGACCTGGATGCCGGGCCAGCCGGTCGCCGAGGCGGGCTACACCCTGCCGGCCGGCTACGGCATGCTCCAGGGCACCTCGATGGCCTCCCCGCAGGCCGCCGGCGCCGCCGCGCTGCTGCTGTCCGCCGCGAAGCAGAAGAAGATGGACCTCGCCCCGGCGACCCTGCGCACGGCCCTCACCTCGACCGCCGACCACATCAAGGGTGTGCAGGCGTACGAGGAGGGCGCGGGCCTGATGAACATCGAGGACGCCTGGGACGCCATCCGCGACGGCGCCACCTCCCACGCCTACACGGTCAAGGCGCCGGTCGACACCGCGATGGACGACAAGCTCAAGACGCCCGGCTACGGCACGGGCCTCTACGACCGTGAGGGCGGCCTGAAGGCCGGCCAGAAGAAGACGTACGAGGTCACGATCACCCGTACGTCCGGCGCCGCCAAGGCGATCCGGCACGAGCTGCACTTCGAGAACAACGCGGGCGGCACCTTCCGGATCGTCGGCTCCGACGAGGTGAAGCTGCCGCTGAACAAGCCGGTCACCGTCAAGGTCCAGGCCGCGCCGAAGTCCGCGGGCATCAAGAGCGCGATCCTGGAGGTCGACGACCCGAAGACCGAGGGCATCGACAAGCAGGTCCTGCACACGGTCGTGGTCTCCGCGCCGCTGAAGTACACCTTCACCGCCTCGGACTCGGTGCAGCGCAACAGCTCGCACCACTACTTCGTCACCGTCCCCGAGGGCGCGAAGTCCCTCGAGGTCGCGATGAGCGGGCTGAAGGACAAGAGCCAGACCCGGTTCATCTCCATCCACCCGTACGGTGTCCCGGCCGACCCGACGTCGACGATCAACTGCTACCCGAACTACGCGAACCCGGCCAACACCTGCCGCCCCGACGTGCGTTCCTACGCGAACCCGCAGCCGGGCGTCTGGGAGATCGAGGTCGAGTCGCGCCGTACGTCGCCGCTGCTCGACAACCCGTACAAGCTGGACGTCGCCGTCCTCGGCGCGGCCTTCGACCCGGAGACCGTGACCCTGCCCGAGGCTAAGGTCGGCACCCCGGCCGCCGCCTCCTGGAAGGTGACGAACGGCTTCGCCGCGATCGACGGCAAGCTGGTGGGCGGCCCGCTCGGCTCGGCGAAGACGACCCGCCCGTCGATCAAGGAGGGCGAGACGCAGACCACGACCGTCGAGGTCCCCGCGGGCGCGAAGTCCCTGGACGTCACCATCGGTGGCGTCTCGGACGCGGCCGCCGACCTGGACCTCGCGGTCTACGACGCCTCCGGCACGCTGGCCGGCAGCTCCGCCGACGGCGACTCCGAGGAGTCGGTCTCCCTCCCGTCGCCGGCCGCCGGCACGTACACGATCGAGGTCGTCGGCTACGCGGTGCCGGCCGGCACCACCGCCTACGACTACTACGACGTGTTCTTCGCTCCGAGCCTGGGCAGCGTCGGCGTCGACGGTTCGGCGTCGGTGAAGCTCGGCACGGGCGCGTCGGCCACGGTCTCGGGCAGCGTCACCGCCGCGGCGGCCGCGCCCGAGGGGCGTGAGTTCTTCGGCCAGATCCAGCTGGTCAACGCGCGCGGCACGGTCGCGGGCGTGGGCAGCGTGAAGATCGAGAAGGTCGTGCCGTAACCGGTCACGGCCATCGGTGAGGGCGGGCGTCCGTACGGGCGCCCGCCCTCGCCGCTACTCCTCACACGGGTACGTGCGCGACTCGGGCAGGGCGGCCGTGATCCAGGCCCGTTCGCGGGCGATCTCCTTCTCGTCCGTCGTCCACAGGTCGGGCTCCGCGTGGCCCTGCCGGATGCCGACCAGGACGTGGTCGCCCGGCCGCAGCGGCGGGTCGATCCCGGCGTCCATGGGGAAGACGACCCGGTCCCGGCCCTCGGCGGGCTTGTAGTGGCGGTCCACGTCCACGGTGACACGGTTCCGGCCGGTGCCGGGGACGGCCTCGACCTCGGCGACGGTGCCCTCGACGACGAGCCGGGCGCAGGCGAGGTAGCCGGCGTCGCTGAGCTTGCCCTCCTCGGCCCCGTACCCGGCGCCGCTCTCCGCACGGGCCCCGCTGTCGGCCGCCGAGCTGCTGGCCGTGTCGTTCCCCGCCCCGGCACCGCTCTGCACGACGACCCAGCCCAGGCCCACGACCGCGGCGGCGACCGCGGCCGCGGCGAGGCCGCGCAGGGCCAGAACCAGGGGGCGGGTCCGGGGGCCGGGTCGGGTCCGAGGTCGGGGTCGGGGCCGCACCGACAGCGGCGTCACCGTCGCGCCACCGCCCGACTCCGTCTCGGGCACCGCCTCAGCCGCCGGCACCGCCTCAGGCACCGTCTGCGCCGGCCTCGCGGACGGGTCGGCTCCGGCCTGTTGCGCCAGGGTGTCCCCGATCAGCCCCAGCTGCTCCCGCAGCAGCGCCACGTCCGCGGCAGCCGCGCGGTGAGCGGCCATGAAGCCCGCGTCACGGCGGGCCGCCGACGGCAGGGGATCGCCGACGAGCACGGCCATCAGCGGATCCAGGCCGTCGTACGCGCCACCGTCGTAGACGCCACCGCCGCGCTCGCCACCGTCGTCGCTCCCGGCGTGGTGCCGGTCGTCGTCGTTCCGGGCGGTCATGTCACACCACCTCGTCCTCGTGCAGGCGGGCGCGCAGGGCCCGTACCGCCGTGTGCAGCCTGCTCTTGACCGTGCCCTCCGGGACGCCGAGCTGCTCGGCGATGGACCGGACCGGCAGGTCGGCGTAGAAACGCAGGACCACGACCTGCCGCTGGGCGTCGGGCAGCGCGTCCAGACCCTGGGCGACGGCGACGGAGAGCACGCTCGTGTCCTCGCCGGAGGGGTGGGCCGGCTGCCGCAGGGCGGCCAGCCGCTCCCCGAGCCGCTCCTGGCGGCGCTTGGCCCGGTGCCAGTCCATGGCGAGGTTGGAGGCCACGACCGCCGCCCACGCCGAGACGTCCCGCGGCGCCTCCCGCCCGCTCGCGGCCCGCTCCAGCAGGCGCAGGCGGACCTGCTGTACCCCGTCCGGCAGGTCCGCCTGCGGCACGCCGCCCAGCGCGAGCACCGCCCGCACCCGGCGCTCCTGGGCCGCGTCCAGCGGATCGGCGCCGTTCAGCTGATCGGCGTCGTTGCGCTGATCGGCGTCGTTGCGCTGATCGGCGTCGTTCAGCGGAACAACGTCGCCCGGCGGACCGTCGCCGGCACCGGCACCGGCGTGCGCCTCCTCCCGGCCGCGCCGGGCTCTTCCGCGCAGCAGCACAAGCCACCCCCCTCACCGTGTTTCTCCTACGACGCCGCCACGGCCCGGAACGTTCGGCCGACTTTCCTGCCGGTTCCGCCGAGGCGACAGAGGCGTACGTCACACTTCCGTGTGGCCGAGACTCGACAGGGGCAGGCGAGCTTGCGGCGCGCGACCCCCGCCGGACGAATATCTCCAGCTCAGCGGGGTCGACACCGCAGGTCCGCAACCATGGAGCCGGACACGTCGTCCCACTCCCCGGGCAGTCCCGGGAAAGAAGTGGACAGACGGGCCGTGGTCGGCCGCATGATGGAAAAGCCTCGGCCAAGCAACGAGCACGTGAAGAGACGCAGGAGAGGGAGTCACCGTGAGGGTCGGAATCGTCGGAGCCACCGGACAGGTGGGCACGGTCATGCGCAGGATCCTCAAGGAGCGGAACTTCCCGGTCACGGAGCTGCGCCTGTTCGCCTCGGCCCGCTCGGCGGGGACGGAGCTGGACGGCGTGACGGTGGAGGACGCGGCGACCGCCGACTACACCGGCCTGGACATCGTGCTGTTCTCCGCGGGCGGTGCCACGTCCCGGGCGCTGGCCGAGAAGGTCGCCTCCCAGGGCGCCGTCGTGATCGACAACTCCTCGGCGTGGCGCAAGGACCCGGAGGTCCCGCTGGTCGTCTCCGAGGTGAACCCGCACGCGATCAAGAACCGCCCCAAGGGCATCATCGCCAACCCGAACTGCACGACGATGGCCGCGATGCCGGTCCTGCGCCCGCTGCACGAAGAGGCGGGCCTCGAAGCCCTCGTCGTCGCCACGTACCAGGCGGTGTCCGGCTCCGGCCTCGCGGGCGTGGCCGAGCTGCACGGGCAGACGCAGAAGGTCGTCGCCGACGCGGACCAGCTCACGCACGACGGCGAGGCCGTCGACTTCCCGGAGCCCGGCGTCTACAAGCGCCCCATCGCCTTCAACGTGCTGCCGCTGGCCGGTTCGATCGTCGACGACGGCCTGAACGAGACCGACGAGGAGCAGAAGCTCCGCAACGAGTCCCGCAAGATCCTGGAGATCCCCGAGCTGAAGGTCTCCGGCACCTGCGTGCGCGTCCCGGTCTTCTCCGGCCACTCCCTCCAGGTCAACGCCCGCTTCGCCCGCCCGATCTCCCCGGAGCGCGCGACGGAGCTGCTGAAGGACGCCCCGGGCGTCGAACTCTCCGACATCCCGACCCCCCTCCAGGCCGCCGGCAAGGACCCGTCCTACGTCGGCCGCATCCGCCGCGACGAGACGGTGGACAACGGCCTGGCCCTGTTCGTCTCCAACGACAACCTCCGCAAGGGCGCGGCACTGAACGCCGTACAGATCGCGGAACTGGTGGCGGCGGAGCTGAAGGGCTAGTCCCTGCGCACCTCGTAGAGGAAACACCCGTACTCGACGGCCCGGACGTGGACGAGCGCCACGGACGGGTCGTCGAACGCTTCCGCGAGGGCCTGTTCGAAGGCGGCCGGGCTCTCGACCAGCCGCCCGCCCAGGATGTGCCCCTGTGTGGAGTAGCGGCGCAGTACCCGGTGGGCGTTGGTGAAGGGCAGGGTGCCGTCGGCCGAGGACTCGCAGGGGTCGGCGTGGATGAAGACCGGGCCCTGTTCGTCGTAGGGCCCCGGTTCGGCTCCCGTGGCGGACGCCCAGCGGCGCAGGGGCGCGTAGGAGACCAGGGCGATCCGCTCCCCGGGCTCGCTGCGGCGCAGGCAGCAGCGGAGCGGGGCGTCGCCCTCGGGGTCGGTGAAGGGGGCCGTGGGGCGGCCCGCGTCGTCGGTCGTGCGCAGTTCCTTCAGGGCCTGCGGGTCGATGGGGCGTGGGGTGTATGTCGTCGTCGTCGGCATGTAGATCAGACTCGCTCGCGCGGGGCCGGGTCACCGGCGGGATCCGGACGTCGTGTTCCCGCGCTCAGCGCCGCCGGCAGGGCCAGCAGCGCCAGTGCGCCGCCGACCGCCAGCACCGCCGTCGGCCCCAGCGCGTCCGCCGTGCGGCCGCCCGTGAACGCCCCGAGCGCGATCGCCGTGTTGAAGACCCCCGCGAACAGCGCCGATCCCGCCTCGCGTGCCCGGGGCGCCGCCGCCGACAGCCAGTTCTGGGCGGAGACCGAGACGCCCCCGTAGACCAGGCCCCACAGCACGAGCAGCGCCGTGGCAGCGGTGAGGGAACCGGCCGCCGGGATCAGCAGCAGCACCACCGTGCCGAGCCCGGCCGCGATGGCGGGCAGGGTCCTGCGGGGGTCGCGGGCGGCCAGTGCGCCGCCGGCGAAGGTGCCGGCGACTCCGGCGATGCCGTAGCCGAGGAGGAGGGTGCTGAAGGTGCCCGCGCCGAGGCCCGGGACGCGGTCCAGCACCGGGCGGACGTACGTGTAGGCGGCGAAGTGGCCGGTGACCAGGAGCAGCACGGCCAGCAGTCCGCGCGCCACGCCCGCCGTGCGCAGCAGTCCCGCGAAGGTGCCCGGGCGGACGGGGCTGCCCGGCGGCAGCGGGGGCAGCAGGAGGAACAGGGCCGCCGTCACCGCGAGCGCCAGGGCGGCCAGCGCCGCGAAGGCCCAGCGCCAGCCCGCGAGGGATCCGAGCAGGGTGCCCGCGGGGACGCCGAGCACCGAGGCGACGGCTATCCCGCTGAAGATCAGCGCGGTCGCCCGCCCGGCCCGCTCCGGCGGCATGAGCCGCGCCCCCAGCCCGGCCGCGATCGCCCACACCCCGCCGATGCACACCCCGACCAGGGCGCGCGCGAGCAGCAGGACGGCGAGGTTCGGGGCGAGGGCGCAGAGCAGGTTGGCGGCCGCGAGCAGGAGCAGCAGGACGCACAGCACGGTGCGCCGGTCGGCGCGGCGGACCGCGAGGGGCAGCAGGGGCGCGCTCGCCGCGGCGACGAGGCCGGGCAGGGTGACGGCGAGCCCGGCCGTGCCGGCGGAGACGTGCAGGCCGGCGCCGAGCGGGGTGAGCAGGCCGACCGGGAGCATCTCGGTCGTGACGACGGCGAAGGTGGCGGCGGCGAGGGCCAGGACAGCGGACCAGGGGCGGGAAGATGATGAGGCGGCGTCGGTCCCCTGCGGGACCGTCGCGGACGTCGTGGAAGGCATGCCTCCACCCTTTTGCGGCGCCCGCCCGGGAACAACGGCGAAGTCCTCACCCTTCCATGAGCGGGACTGATCGATCCGAACGGGAGGGAAACCGCCGTGGCGGGGCTGGAGTTGCGTGAGCTGGAGTGCTTCCTGGTCCTGGCCGAGGAGCTGCACTTCGGCCGGACGGGTGAGCGGCTGTACGTCTCGCAGAGCCGGGTGAGCCAGTTGGTGAGCGCGCTGGAGCGCCGGGTGGGCGGCCGGCTGGTGCACCGCACCAGCCGCCGGGTCGCCCTGACCCCGCTCGGCGAACGGTTCGTGCAGCGGCTGCGCCCGGCGTACGGCGGACTGCGGGAGGCCGTGGAGGACGCGCGGGCGGCGGCCCGGGGTGTCGAGGGCGCCCTGCGGATCGGCTTCCAGGGGACGGCGGACGCCGGGCTGGCGGCGGCGGTTCGGGCCTTCCGGTCGGCGCACCCCGGGTGCGCCACGGACCTGGTGGAGATCCCGCTCGCCGACCCCTTCGGCGGGGTGCGGGACGGCGCGGTGGACGCGGCGGTCGTGCTGCTCCCGGTGCGGGAGCCGGACCTGGTGCTGGGGCCGGTGTTCTCGCGGCGGCCGCAGACGGTGGCGGTCGCCCGGGACCACCCTTTCGCGTCCCGTGCGGCGGTGTCGGCGGCGGAGGTCGCGGAAACACCGCTGGTCACGGCCGGTCCCCCGGCGCCGGCGTACTGGCGGGGCGCCCACGCCCCGTCCGCCGTCCCGGGCCCTGCGGTCAGCACCCTCCAGGAGGGGCTGACCCAGGTCGCCGCCGGGCGCGCGGGGATGCTGCTGTGCCGTCCCACGGCCTCCTACCACCGGCGTGAGGACGTGGCGTTCGTACCGGTGGAGGGCGTTCCGGAGTCCGCGCTCGGGCTGGTGTGGCACCGGGACGGGGAGTCGGCGGCGGTACGGGCCTTCGCCCGGACACTCGCCACCCGAGGGGTATCCCTAGGAGACGCCCAGGTCGTCGCCTGACGCCCGGCCGCCGTGGAAAGATGGCGCAACCCACCCATAACGAGGAGATGACCGCGTGCCTGGCACAAACCTGACCCGCGAAGAGGCGCAGCAGCGGGCGAAGCTGCTCGCCGTTGACTCGTACGAGATCGAACTCGACCTCTCCGGCGCGCAGGAGGGCGGCACCTACCGGTCCGTGACCACGGTGCGCTTCGACGTCACGGCGGACAACGGCGCCGAGTCGTTCATCGACCTGGTCGCGCCGACCGTGCACGAGGTGACGCTGAACGGGGACTCGCTCGACCCCGCCGAGGTCTTCGCGGACTCCCGGATCGCCCTGCCCGGCCTGCTGAAGGGCCGCAACATCCTCCGGGTGGTCGCCGACTGCGCGTACACCAACACCGGTGAGGGTCTGCACCGCTTCGTCGACCCGGTCGACGACCAGGCCTACCTCTACACCCAGTTCGAGGTGCCGGACGCCCGCCGGGTGTTCGCGAGCTTCGAGCAGCCGGACCTGAAGGCGACCTTCCAGTTCACCGTGAAGGCGCCGGAGGGCTGGACCGTCATCTCCAACTCGCCCACCCCCGAGCCCCAGGACAGCGTCTGGGTCTTCGAGCCGACCCCGCGCATCTCCACGTACGTCACGGCGCTCATCGTCGGCCCGTACCACTCGGTGCACAGCGTGTACGAGAAGGACGGCCAGTCCGTCCCGCTCGGCATCTACTGCCGGCCCTCCCTCGCCGAGTACCTGGACTCGGACGCCCTGTTCGAGGTGACCCGGCAGGGCTTCGAGTGGTTCCAGGAGAAGTTCGACTACCCGTACCCGTTCAAGAAGTACGACCAGCTGTTCGTACCGGAGTTCAACGCGGGCGCGATGGAGAACGCGGGCGCGGTGACCATCCGCGACCAGTACGTGTTCCGCTCGAAGGTGACGGACGCGGCGTACGAGACGCGCGCGGAGACCGTGCTGCACGAGCTGGCCCACATGTGGTTCGGCGACCTCGTGACCATGGAGTGGTGGAACGACCTGTGGCTGAACGAGTCGTTCGCCACGTACACCTCGATCGCCTGCCAGGCCGCCGCGCCCGGCTCGCGCTGGCCGCACTCGTGGACGACGTTCGCGAACTCGATGAAGACCTGGGCGTACCGGCAGGACCAGCTGCCGTCCACGCACCCGATCATGGCGGACATCCGCGACCTGGACGACGTGCTCGTCAACTTCGACGGCATCACGTACGCCAAGGGCGCCTCGGTGCTGAAACAGCTCGTCGCCTATGTGGGCGAGGACGAGTTCTTCCGGGGCGTGCAGGCCTACTTCAAGGCGCACGCCTACGGCAACACGCGCCTGTCCGACCTGCTGGGCGCGCTGGAGGAGACCTCCGGCCGCGACCTGAAGACCTGGTCGAAGCAGTGGCTGGAGACGGCCGGCATCAACGTGCTGCGCCCGGAGATCGAGACGGACGCGAACGGCGTCGTCACCTCCTTCGCCATCCGCCAGGAGGCCCCGGCCCTGCCCGCCGGCGCGAAGGGCGAGCCCACGCTGCGCCCGCACCGCATCGCCGTCGGCCTGTACGAACTCGACGACGACAGCGGCAAGTTGCTCCGCGACGAGCGCATCGAGCTGGACGTCGACGGGGAACTGACCGCCGTCCCGCAGCTCGTCGGCAAGCGCCGCCCGGCCGTGGTCCTGCTCAACGACGACGACCTGTCGTACGCGAAGGTCCGCCTGGACGAGCAGTCGCTGGCGTTCGTCACGGAGCACCTCGGCGACTTCGAGTCCTCCCTGCCCCGCGCCCTGTGCTGGGCGTCGGCCTGGGACATGACCCGCGACGCGGAGCTGGCGACCCGCGACTACCTCTCGCTGGTGCTGTCCGGCATCGGCAAGGAGTCCGACATCGGTGTCGTGCAGTCGCTCCAGCGCCAGGTGAAGCTGGCCATCGACCTGTACGCCGACCCGGCCGCCCGCGAGGCGCTGCTGGCCCGCTGGACCGACGCCACGCTGGCCCACCTGCGGGCGGCGGCGCCGGGCAGCGACCACCAGCTGGCGTGGGCGCGGGCGTTCGCGGCGACGGCCCGCACGCCCGAGCAGCTGGACCTGCTGGACGCGCTGCTGGAGGGCTCGCAGACGATCGAGGGCCTGGTCGTCGACACGGAGCTGCGGTGGACGTTCGTGCAGCGGCTCGCGGCGGTCGGCCGGTTCGACGAGACGGAGATCGCGGGCGAGTACGAGCGGGACAAGACGGCCGCCGGTGAGCGTCACGCGGCCACGGCCCGCGCGGCCCGTCCGACGCCGGAGGCCAAGGCGGAGGCGTGGGCGTCGGTCATCGACTCCGACAAGCTGCCGAACGCCGTGCAGGAGGCGGTCATCGGCGGTTTCGTCCAGACCGACCAGCGCGAGCTGCTCGCCCCGTACGCGGACCGCTACTTCGAGGTGGTCAAGGACATCTGGGAGTCCCGCTCCCATGAGATGGCCCAGCAGATCGCGGTCGGCCTCTACCCGACCGTGCAGGTCTCCCAGGAGACCCTGGACAAGACGGACGCCTGGCTGGACTCCGCCGAGCCGAACGCGGCCCTGCGGCGCCTGGTCTCGGAGTCGCGGGCCGGTGTGGAGCGCGCGCTGCGGGCGCAGCGGGCGGACGCGGCGACCGGGCAGTAGCCCGACGGCTTCCCCAGGGGCGCCCGGTACACCCGGGCGCCCCTTCGTCTACCGTCGCAGCGCCCCGTCCGTGACGTCCGACGCGTCCTTGCGAGCGGGCTTTCCAGGGACACGGAACGTACGCGCCGCGCGCGGCGTGACGAACTGCCCCGCCACCGTCGCCCCGAGGGCCAGCCCCATGCCCACCAGCTGCACCGGCGTCAGCGCCTGCCCCAGCGCCGCCCAGCCGACCACGGCCGCGGTCAGCGGCGAGAGCGGGCCGAGGAAGGTGACCTGCGTGGCGGTCAGACGGCCGATGCCGCGGAACCACAGCCAGTACGCGACCGCCGTGTTGGCGACGGCGAGGTAGAGGTAGCCGCCGACCGCCCGGCCGTCCAGCGCGGGCGGCGCGCCCTCGACCAGGAGGGCGAGGGGCGCGATGAGCAGGCCGCCCGCGGTCAGCTGCCAGCCGGTGAGGGCCAGCGGGCCGACGCCCTCGGGACGCCCCCACCGCTGGGTGAGCACGGTCCCGGCCGACATCGAGGCGGTGGCGGCGAGGGCCGCCAGCAGTCCCAGCGCGTCCAGCGCCCCGGCCGCCCGCAGCACGACCAGGCTGACGCCGAACGCGGCCGCGACCCCGGTGAGCAGCGTGCGCGCCGACGGCCGCTGTCCGAGCAGCACCGCCGAGAGGCCTGCCACGAAGAGCGGACCGGCCGAGCTGACGACCGCCGCGAGCCCCCCGGGCAGCCGGTACGCGGAGAGGAACAGCATCGGGAAGAAGGCGCCGATGTTCAGCGCGCCCAGCACCGCCGCCTTCCACCACCAGGCACCGCGCGGCAGCACCCGGGCGAGGGCGAGCAGCAGCAGACCGGCGGGCAGGGCCCGCATCAGGGCGGTGAACAGGGGGCGGTCGGCCGGGAGGAACTCGGTGGTGACCGCGTAGGTCGTGCCCCAGGACACGGGTGCGAGGGCGGTGAGGGCGATCAGAGCGGGGCGGGACGCGGCCATGGGAAGCACCCTTCGGGTAGGTCAGTGGAAAGTAGCTTAGCGCTAAGCAACTTTCAGTCAAGCTACTTTCTTGCGGGTGACCGAGGGGGCACCGATACTCGTGCCATGAGCGAACGCCCGGAGCAGCGCAAGGACCCCGTCGACGCGATCATCGAGCAGTGGGCGAAGGTCCGGCCCGACCTGGACACCACCGCCATGGAGGTCTTCGGCCGGGTCAACCGCATCTCGCACGCGATGGCGGACCGGGCGACGAAGGCGTACGCGTCGTTCGGCATCTCCCGCGGGGAGTTCGACGTCCTGGCCACCCTGCGCCGCTCCGGAGAGCCCTACACGCTCTCGCCCCGGCAGCTCTCCGCGACGCTGATGCTCACGACCGGCGGCATGACCGGCCGCCTGGACAAGCTGGAGCGCGCGGGCCTGCTGCGCCGCTCCCCCGACCCGCACGACCGCCGCGGTCTGCACGTCACCCTCACCGACAAGGGCCTGGCCCTGGTCGACGAGGCGGTCGCCGCGGGCCTCGCGGCGCAGACCGAGGCCCTGTCGGCGCTGGACACCGAACAGGCCGGCCAACTGGCCGGCCTGCTGCGCGAGTTGCTCCGGTCCGCGGAGGGATAGCAGCGCCCGCCGCAGGAACGGCGCCCACCGTCGTGGAGCCGCACCCGGCCGGGGAGGCGCGCCCGGCCGGGGAGGCGCGCCGTCTCACCCCACGTGCGCGGCGAGGGCCGTCTCGACCGTCCGCTCGTCCGCCGACTCCGCCGCCCACGCCACATACCCGTCCGGCCGCACCAGCACGGTCGTACGACGGTCGCTGGCCCAGCGTTCGACGGCCAGCCGGTCCTTGCGCTCGGCCCGCGTCTCGAACTCCTCCGGGGTGATCAGCACGAACCGGCCACCGCGCTGGGCCTCGTGCAGACGCGTACCGCCGGCCAGGGCGACGTCGGGCGCCCGCCGGCCGGTGAAGCGGTGGGCGCCCCGGGGCGCGGGGTAGCGGTAGCCGATGCCGGTGACCTGGCCGAGCGCCTTGCGCCGCACCGGGCCCACGGTGTCGACCACGGAGGCGGCGGCCGTGCGCAGGGCGATCGTCCAGGGCCGCTTGGCCATGGCGGCACGCACGATGCCGCCACTGCTCAGCAGCACCGCCCGGCCGACGGGGTGGCGCTCGGCCTGGTAGCTGTCGAGGAGGGCGTCGTCCGCGTGCCCCTTGAGGACGGCGGCCAGCTTCCAGCTCAGGTTGGCCGCGTCCTGGAGGCCGGTGTTCATGCCCTGGGCGCCGGCCGGGGTGTGGACGTGCGCGGCGTCCCCGGCGAGGAAGACCCGGCCCGCGCGGTAGGCCGGGGCCTGGCGCTCGTCGCTGTGGAAGCGGGACATCCAGCGGGGGTCGTGCATACCGAAGTCCCGACCGAGGGCGCGCCGGGTGGTCGCCTTGATCTCGTCGAGGCCGACGGGCGCGTCGTCGGGGAGTTCACGCCCCCCGTCCCAGCAGATGACGCGGTGGTAGCCGTCGCCGAAGGGGACGAGGAAGGCGAAAGCGTCGCCGACGGCGTTGAAGGTGAGCAGTTCGCCGGGCTGCTCGGCGACCCGTACGTCCGCGAGCATGAGGGAGCGGATCACCGAGCGGCCGGGGAAGGGCAGCCCGACCGCGTTCCGCACGGTGCTGCGCATCCCGTCGGCCCCGACGACGTACGCCGCCCGCAGCGACTCCGTACCGCCCCCGGGCCCCCGGACCTCGACCGTCACGCCCTCGGCGTCCTGCGTCAGCCCGGTCACCTCGGTCTCGTGACGGAACCGCGCCCCGGCCTCGGCCGCCCGCCGCTCCAGCACCTCCTCCACCTCGTACTGCGGGAGGACCAGGATGTGGTTGAACCGCGAGGGCAGCGCGGTCAGGTCGAGGGAGAGGCGGCCGTAGAGGCGGAACCGGGCGAGCCGCCGGCCCACCCGCTCCAGTTCGTCGGCCATCCCCCGGGCGTCGAACTGCTCCAGGGTGCGGGCGTGCAGGACGAAGGCGCGGGAGAGGTTGCTGATCCGGTGCGGGCGCTTCTCGACGACGGTGACGGGGACTCCGGCGGTGGCGAGGTCGCCGGCGAGGAGCAGACCGGTGGGGCCGGAGCCGACGACGATCACGGAGCGGGTGGTGCCGTTCATCAGGGCCTCCCTGGGGCCAACGTACGTTGGTCAACACGCGTGGGCCAACAGCTGGTTGCCAACGGCGGGTGCGGGCGGGCGGTTTGCCAATGGTAGTTGGTTGCCGACAGCCGACTTGCCAACAGCCGGTTGCCAACGCTCGGTTACCAACAGCCGGTTACCAACAGCCGGTTGCCAACAACTGTTTGCCAACGCTCGTTGACCAACGTACGGCGCCCACCGGGCCGCGTCAACGGTTGTTGGCCCACGAGTGTTGTCCTACGCTCGCCAACATGCCCGACAGCACGTCAGCCAGCAGCAGCCCCCCGGCCCCCGCCCCGGCCCCCGCCCGGCGTTCCGACGCCACCCGCGCCGCCATCCTCGACGCCGCCCGCGAGCGTTTCGCGTCCGACGGGTACGAGCGGGCCACCATCCGCGCCATCGCCCGGGACGCGAAGATCGACCCGTCGATGGTGATGCGCTACTACGGCAGCAAGGAGGGCCTGTTCGCGGCGGCCGTCGCCGTGGACATCAGGCTGCCCGACCTGGGCACGCTGCCCCGGCAGGAGGTCGGCCGCGTCCTCGTGGCGCACTTCCTCGACCAGTGGGAGGGCAACGAGGTGCTCACCGCCCTGCTCCGGGTCGGTGCCGGCAGCCAGGCCGGGGCCGAGCGCATGCAGGGCGTCTTCCGCGACCAGGTGATGCCGGTCGCCCGCCGGGTGTGCCCCGATCCCGAGCAGACCGCGACGCGCGCCGCGCTCACCGCCGCGCAGCTGCTGGGGCTGGCCCTGACCCGGTACGTCCTGCGGTTCCCGCCTGCCGTGGCACTGACCCGCGAGGAGATCGTGGCGTGGCTGGCACCCACCGTGCAGCGCTATCTGACGGCCCCGCACCCTTAGGAGCGACGGCGCGAAGGCGCGCATGGCGAAGGGATGGAAGCGGGAGGGGGCGAAAAGACGAAGGCGCCGCCTGCGGCACACGTACGGCGAAATCACACGTACGTACGCTGCGGACGACGCCCTCGGAAAGCCCTGCGGCGGTCCGGGCGACGCGAAGCCCCGCGTCAGGCCTTCGCGTCGGCCTTTTCGCCGGACTTGGTGCTGATGTTGGAGCTGGTCGGGTCCTTCTTCTTGTGCGACTTGTCGCCGATCATCACCAGTCCGGCGATGACCAGGTACAGCACGATCGGGGCCACGACGAACAGGCCCAGCGTCTCGATGACGCTCAGGCCCGGGCCGGGGTCGTCACCGTCGTCGCGGGTGAGCGCACTCGCGGGGGACGACATGAGCAGCATCATCAGCGTCGTACCGGCTGCCAGGGCGCCGGCGCGCAGGGCGTTCTTCTTGTCCACGGTGTCAAAGTATCCAACGCCGACCGGGGACGCGCGTCCGGGGTGCCGTAAGGAGCCCGGCGTCAGGTGCCGGCGTCTCTGAGCACCTCCATCAGCGCGTGCAGCCGCGGCGAGGCGGCGAGGTCCTCCAGTGTCACGGGGCGCCCCTGCGCGTCGGCGATCGGCAGGCGCCAGTTCGGGTACTGGTCCCAGGTCCCCGGGAGGTTCTGCGGGCGGCGGTCGCCGACGCCGTCCGGGAGCCAGACGCCGACCATGCGGGCCGGGGTGCGCAGCAGGAAGCGGTGGACGGCCTGGATCTCGGCCTCCTCCGAGGAGGTGTCGGTGCCGCCGCCGGTGCCGTGCAGCAGGCCGAGTTCGGAGAGCAGGGACAGCCACTCGGCCGTGTCGGCGGCGGCCTCGGCGCGTTCCGTCTCCAGCGGGCGGGTCAGCAGGCCGAGGCTGTCGCGGAGCTCGACGTGCTCGCCGGTGAGGCGGGCGGCGGTGGAGGGCAGGTCGTGGGTGGTGGCGGTGGCGAGGCAGTCGGCGCGCCAGCTCTCGGGGGGCAGGGGGCGGCCGTCGCCCTCCCAGTCGCGTTCGAACCACAGGACGGACGTGCCGAGCACGCCGCGCTCGCGCAGGGCCTCGCGGACGCCGGGTTCGACGGTGCCGAGGTCCTCGCCGATGACCAGGGCCCCGGCCCGGGAGGCCTCCAGGACGAGGACGGCGAGCATGGCCTCGGCGTCGTAGCGGACGTAGGTGCCCTCGGTGGGCGGGTGGCCCTGGGGGACCCACCAGAGGCGGAACAGGCCCATGACGTGGTCGATGCGCATGGCTCCGGCGTAGCGGAACAGGGCGCGCAGCAGCTCGCGGAAGGGGGCGTAGCCGGACTCGGCGAGGCGGTCGGGGCGCCAGGGGGGCAGGCCCCAGTCCTGGCCGCGGGCGTTGAAGGCGTCCGGTGGGGCGCCGACGGACATGCCGGCGGCGAAGTACTCCTGCTGCGCCCAGGCGTCGGCGCCGCCGGGGTGGACGCCGACGGCGAGGTCGTGCACGATCCCGACCGGCATCCCGGCCTCGCGGCCGGCGCGCTGGGCGGCGGTCAGCTGGGTGTCGGTGAGCCAGGCGAGCCGGGACCAGAAGTCGACGCGGTCCATGAGGCCGTTGCGGGCGCGGGTGGTGTCGGCGGAGCGGGGGTCGCGCAGGCCGGTCGGCCAGCGGTGCCAGTCGGAGCCGTGCACCTCGGCGAGCGCGCACCAGGTGGCGTGGTCCTCCAGGGCCTGGCCCTGCTCGGCGAGGAAGTCGCAGTAGGCGGCGCGTCTGCCGGGGCCGAGGGGGACGGCGTGGAGCAGTTCCAGCGCCTCCCGCTTGAGCTCCCACACGGCGTCCCGGTCGATCAGGGCGCCCTTCTCCAGTACGGCGGCGCGCAGCCGGCCGGATCTCTCCAGCAGCGCGCGCAGCCGCTCGGGGTCCTCGGCGTACGCGGTCTCGGGGACGTCCTCGATCCGCAGGTGGACGGGGTCGGGGAAGCGGCGTGAGGAGGGGCGGTAGGGGGAGGGGTCGGTGGGGGCGCCGGGGACGGCCGCGTGCAGCGGGTTGACCTGGACGAATCCGGCGCCGAGGGACCGGCCGGCCCAGCCGGCCAGTTCGGCGAGGTCGCCGAGGTCGCCCATGCCCCAGGAGCGGCGGGACAGCAGGGAGTAGAGCTGGACGAGGAGTCCGTAGGAGCGTCCGGTGGGGGTGGGCAGGCGGGGCGGGGCGACGATCAGGTGGGCGTCCGCGGTGCGGCCGTCGGGGGCGGTGGCGGTCAGCCGGTGGACGCCGGGCGGGAGTTGCTCCGCCGAGGCGCGCGTCTCGCCCTGCTCGGTGTCGATGCGCAGCCGGCTGCCCTCGGGGAGTGCGGCGAGGGCGGCCGGGGGGCTGCCGCCCCAGCCGACGACGGTCGGCGGCAGCAGCCTCGCGGCCTGTTCCCGCTCGCGGGCGGCGAGCGCGGCGCGGACGGCGCCGGGCGTGCTCGCGTCCACGCCGAGGGCGGCCAGGGTCAGGGTGACCGCGGTGGCCGAGGCCGCGACCGTGCGGTCCGGGGACGGGCTGTAGGACGTGGCCACGCCGTGCAGGGCGGCGAGGCGGGACAGGTCCTCGGAGGGTGCGTCGGCCGGCCGGGGTGCGGTCATCTAGGGCCTCGTGAAGTCCGGGACGAAGGCCGGGGGCTCGCTGGTGAGGGGGGCGGCTTCGGCGAGCGGCGGCTCGCTGGTGAGGGGTTCGGCGTCGGGCAGCGGGGGCTCGCTGGTCAGCGGGGGCTCGGTGCAGGTGCTCTCGGAGCTGAAGACGCAGTAGTGGGGGTCGTCGTAGGGGGATTCGTCGTAGTGGGGGTCGTCGAGGTCGGCGGACGGGTCCGCCACGGGTTTGGACGGGGCCGGGAGCGGAAGGAAAGTCATCGCAGCCACGGGGGCCTCCTTGTCGGGTACGGCATTCGACGGGTTATCGCAGCCCTACCCAGTCGACGCGAAGGCAGACGCCCTGGGCCGAACATCGTGCTTCTGCTCACATTTCACTCCCCTCCGCTCTGACCATATTCCGTCGAATCCGGTCAGAGCGGCCACTCTCGTTGACACTCTCACCGGCCGGGTGGTGGGCTCGTTCTCCTGGTCGAACACCTGTGGAGGGGGGGCCTGTGGGACTGCGGCGTGGGAAGCGGGCGGCTGCCCTGGCGGTCGCCGTCGTCGCCGGCAGCCTCGGCGCCCCGCCCGCGGCGGTGGCGGCACCGCCGGCTCCCGGTACGGCCACCGCGCCGACCGCGCCGACATCCGACACGGCCGGGGCGGCGGGCCTCGCGGTGTGGCCGCGCCCGCAGTCCCTGCGGGCGAACGGCGCCCCGGTCGCGGTGCCGGACGAGGTCGCCCTGGTCGCGGACGCGCGGGCGGACCGTCCGGCCGTCGAGGCCCTGCGCGAGCTGCTGCGGCAGGCCGGGGCCCGCCGCATCACGGACTCCGCGGCGCCCGGGGCCCTGCTCGTCCGGGCGCGGACGGAACCCGTGCGCCCCGGCGACCGCCACGCGCTCCCCTCCGGCGGGTACGAGCTGTCCGTGGGCCCGGGCGGCGTCAGCCTCACCGGCACCGGCGAGGACGGCCTGTTCCACGCCGTGCAGACGCTGCGCCGGCTGCTGCGCCCCGACGGCACGATCACGGCGGCCGTCGTACGGGACTGGCCCGGCACCGCCGTACGCGGCATCACGGAGGGCTTCTACGGCACCGCGTGGACGCACCGGCAGCGGCTGGCGCAGCTCGACTTCATGGGCCGCACCAAGCAGAACCGCTACCTGTACGCCCCCGGCGACGACCTCTACCGGCAGGCCCGCTGGCGCGAGCCGTACCCGGCGGAGCAGCGGGCCGGGTTCCGGGAGCTGGCCGAGCGGGCGCGCCGCAACCACGTCACGCTCGGCTGGGCGGTGGCCCCGGGGCAGGCGATGTGCTTCGCGTCGGACGCCGACGTGCGGGCGCTGACGCGGAAACTGGACGCGATGTGGGCGCTGGGGTTCCGGGCCTTCCAGCTCCAGTTCCAGGACGTCAGCTACAGCGAGTGGCACTGCGAGGCGGACGCCGAGCGGTTCGGCTCCGGCCCGGAGGCGGCCGCGCGGGCGCAGGCCCGGGTGGCGAACGCGGTGGCCCGGCACCTGGCGGACCGGCATCCCGGGGCGGCCGGGCTGTCCCTGATGCCGACCGAGTACTACGAGGACGGCACGACCGACTACCGGCGGGCGCTGGCGGGCGCGCTGGCCGAGGGGGCCGAGGTGGCGTGGACGGGCGTCGGGGTGGTGCCGCGCACCATCACGGGCCGTGAACTGGCCGCCGCGCGGGAGGCGTTCCGGCACCCGCTGGTCACGATGGACAACTACCCGGTCAACGACTACGACCCGGGCCGCATCTTCCTCGGCCCGTACCGGGGCCGGGAGCCGGCCGTGGCGACCGGTTCGGCCGCCCTGCTCGCCAACGCGATGCAGCAGCCGGAGGCGTCCCGCATCCCGCTGTTCACCGCCGCGGACTTCGCCTGGAACCCGCGCGGCTACCGGCCGGGCGAGTCCTGGCGGGCCGCGATCGCCGACCTCGCGGGCGGGGACCGGCGCCGCGAACAGGCCCTGGCCGCGCTCGCCGGCAACGACGCGTCGTCGGTGCTGGACGAGCAGGAGTCGGCGTATCTGCGCCCGCTGACCGAGGCGTACTGGCAGGCCCGCACGGCGGGCGGCACCGGCGGGGACGACACCGCCGCGCGCCGGCTGCGCGAGGCCTTCACGGTGCTGCGCGAGCTGCCCCGGCGGCTGTCGGGCACGGCCCTGGCCAGGGAGGTCGGCCCCTGGGCGGGGCAGCTGGCGCGGTACGGCGAGGCGGGCGCGACCGCGCTCGACATGCTGGACGCGCAGCGCGCCGGGGACGCGGCGGCGGCCTGGACGGCGTACCGCGGGCTCGGCGGTCTGCGGGCCCGGCTGGAGTCGGCCCGGGTCGAGGTCGGTGGGGACGTGCTCGACCCGTTCCTGCAGCGGGCGCAGAAGTCGTACGCCGCCTGGGCGGGCATCGACCACGAGCCGCTCCGCGACCCCGGCGACGGCCGCACGCTGCGCTTCCCGCACCCCCGTTCCCTGACCGCCGTGACGATCCTGACCGATCCCGGCACGGAGGGCACCGCCGAGGTCCACGTACCCGGCCGGGGCTGGCAGCCCCTCGGCCACCTGTCCCCCTCCGGCGCCAGCGAACTGCGCCCGCGCACCACGCCCGGACGGGACCCCGACCGGGAGACGACGGAGCCGGGCGCTGGCGGGAAGCCCGGCCGATCGACGACGGAACCGGACACGGGCGGGAAACCCGGCCGATCGACGACGGAACCGGACACGGGTGGGAACCCCGGGCCGGAGCAGGAGCGGCGGGGCGCCGGTGGGGCCGGTGCGAGCCGGGTCGTGGTGGACGCCGTGCGGGTCGTCGGGGCCGCCCCGTCCCGTGTGCGGCATCTCGTTCCGTGGTTCGCGGACTCCCCGGCCGCCTCCCTGGAGCTGACGCGCGACCGCGTGGACGCCGAGACCGGCCGGGTCCGGCGGCTGACGGCCGGGCTCGGCTCGCTGCGTCCGGCCGACGCCCGCGGCCGGCTCACCGTCGAGGCACCCGAGGGCGTCCGGGTCCGGGTGCCGAGCACCGAGGTGACCGTGCCCCGTGGCACGACCGTGGAGGTCCCGGTCGAGGTGACCGTGCCCCGCGGCACGCCGATGCGGTCGTACGACGTCCGGCTGCGCTTCGCGGACGCGACCCGCACGCTCACCGTCCGCGCCTTCCCGCCCACCGGCGGCCCCGACCTGGCCCGCACCGGCACCGCCCGCTCCTCGGGCGACGAGACGCCCGACTTCCCGGCGTCGGCGGCGAACGACGGCGACCCGGACACGCGCTGGTCCTCCCCGGTCGACGACGGCGCCTGGTGGCAGGTCGAGCTGCCCCGCCCGGCACGCCTCGGACGGGTGGTGCTGCGCTGGCAGGACGCCCACCCCTCGGCGTACCGGGTCCAGGTCTCGCCGGACGGCCGCCGCTGGCGCACGGCCGCCGCGGTACGGGACGGCCGGGGCGGTCGCGAGAGCGTCCGCATGGACGAGCGCGACGTGCGCTTCGTACGGGTGCAGGGCGAGAAGCGGGCCACGCCGTACGGGTACTCGCTGTGGTCGGCGGAGGCGTACGCCGTCACGGAGTGAATCCCCGGCCGCCGGATCGGCCATCTCCCCATACGTTCTCGCCGCTCGCTATGTACTCAGTACATACACTGAGTACATAATGCTCGGCATGAGCACCCGCCACATCCTGCTGGGCCTGCTCGCCACGGGTCCGAGCCACGGCTACGACCTCAAGCGACGCCACGACGAACGCTTCCCGCAGGCCCGCCCGCTGGCCTACGGGCAGGTCTACACGACCCTCCAACGCCTCGTCCGGGACGGCCTCGCCGAGATCGAGGGCACCGACTCGGACGGCGGCCCGGAGCGGACGAGGTACCGCGCGACGGACCAGGGGACGAGCGAACTGTCCCGCTGGGCCGCCGAGATCGCCCCGCCCGCGCCCTTCGTGACGAACGAGATCTTCGCCAAGGTCGTCGTCGCGATCCTCACGGGCGGCGACCCGGCCGCGTACCTGAGCGCCCAGCGCGCAGCCCACATGGAGCGGATGCGGGAGCTCACGGCGGTCAAGGCCGCCAGGAGCGCCGACCTGGCGACCGTGCTCTCGGCGGACTACGCCCTCAACCATCTCGACGCCGACCTCCGCTGGATGACCACCACAGCGGCCCGGCTCACCACCCTGACCGCGGAGGTCGACGCAGCATGACCAGACCTGTGCCTGTTCTCACGGCCAGCGGCCTCACCAAGGCGCACGGCAGGACGACCGCCCTGCGCGGCGCGTCGCTCGAGCTGGGCGCCGGCGAGATCCTCGCCGTGACCGGCCCGAGCGGCAGCGGGAAGTCGACGCTGCTGCACTGCCTGGCCGGGATCGTACGCCCGGACGAGGGCTCGGTGACCTACGACGGCCGGCGCCTGGAGGACCTGCCCGAGAAGCGGCTGAGCGAGCTGCGCCGCACCGAGTTCGGCGTGGTGTTCCAGTTCGGGCAGCTCATCCCCGAGCTGACGGCCCTGGACAACGTCGCCCTGCCGCTGCTGCTGGCCGGCACCGACCGGGCCGGGGCCCGGGAGCGGGCCGGCGAGTGGCTGGAGCGGTTCGGGGTGCGCGGCCAGCAGGACCTGCGGCCGGGCGAGATGAGCGGCGGCCAGGCCCAGCGGGCCGCACTGGCCCGGGCCCTGGTCACCGGCCCGCGGGTCGTCTTCGCCGACGAGCCGACGGGCGCGCTGGACTCCCTGGCGAGCGAGCAGGTCATGACGGCCCTGGTGCACACGGCCCGCGAGGCGGGCGCGGCGGTCCTGCTGATCACCCACGACGCGCAGGTGGCGGCGTACGCGGACCGCGAGGTGCGGCTCAGCGACGGGACCGTGGCCGGGCTGGAGGTGACCGCATGAGATCCGACCTCCGTCTCGCCCTGGAGCTGATCCGCGGCTCCGACCGCCGGGAGTGGTGGCGGATCGCGCTCACCGTGACCGGCGCGGCGCTCGCGACCGGCTTCGCGCTCGGGGCCGTCGTACTGGCCTCCCTGCGGGGCGGTCACCAGGTGCCCGTGGGCCACGGCCTGCTGGACGAGCCCGGTACACGCTCCGGTGTGATCGTCAGCCTGCTGCTCCTGCTCATCCCGGTGCTGGGCTTCCTCGGCCAGTGCACCCGCATCGGCGCCGTGCACCGCGACCGGCGGCTGGCCGGGCTGCGGCTGGCCGGGGCGACGCCCTGGCAGGTGCGGCGGATCGCGGCACTGGAGACCGGGCTGGCCTGCCTGCTGGGCTCGGCGGTCGCCACCGTCTGCTCGGTGGTGCTCCTGCTGCGCCTGTGGGGCGAGCCGACCGTCCTCGCCTGGGCGGGCGTCGCGGCGGTCTCCGTCGGGGTGCCGGTGCTGGGCGCGGCGACGGGCGCGCTGGCCCTGCGCCGTGTGGTGGCCTCGCCCCTCGGCTGGGTGCGCCGGGTGCGGCCGCGCAGCGGACGGGGCCCGGGGCTGCTGTTCCTGGGCGCGATGCTGCTGGTGGCGGCCCTGGCGCTCGGCGCCGTGCTCAGCACCTCCACCTCCCCCGGCCGGCCGGGCACGGATCACTGGCGGACGCCGCTGCTGGTGTTCGGCTTGATCATCGCGGTGGGCGCGGGCGCGGTGTGGCTCGCCGGGGTCACGGCGGGGCTCACGGGGCGGCTGCTGGCGCCCCGGGCCCGGTCGGCGGCGACGCTGATCGCGGCGGAACGGCTGCGCGACGACCCGTGGGCGGCGGCCCGTACGCATGCGGCGGTGCTGCTGGTGACCATCGTGGGAGCCGTCTTCACGGGCGTCCGGCAGGTGCTCCTGAACGTGGTGAACTCGGACAGGCAGCTGAGCGAGAGCACGTCCTACTACACCACCGGCCTCGACCTGACGGCCACCGCCATCGCGGTCGGTCTCCTCATCACCCTGTCCGGTCTCGCCGTCGGCACCGCCGAGTCCCTGGCCACCCGCCGCCGCGGCCTGGCCGCACAGGCCGCCGCCGGGGTGCCGCACGCGGTGCTCGGCCGGGCGCTGCTGCTGGAGACCGCGCTGCCGCTGGCACCGGCGGTGCTGCTCGCGGGCGCCGGGGGCGCGGCACTCGGCACCGGATACGCCAGGCTCGCCGATGGCGGGCATTGGCCCACACCATGGGTGGCGCTCCTGGTCCCCGTGGTGGTCTACGCCGCCTGCCTGCTGGCCGCCGCCACCGCGCTGCCCCTGCTGCGCCGCTCGGTGCGCCCCGGGGAGCTGCGGTACGCCTGAGCGCGCTCCGCATGACGGGCCGGCCCGGGGGAACGGGGGTTCCCCGGGCCGGTCGGCCGCCCTGCGCGACACTGCCGGAGGGCAGGCGGGAAGACGAAGGCCCGGATCGTCGTCAGGCGGAAATGCCGTCGATCCGGGCCAAGGCGTCGTCCGCGCCGTACGGCTGCAAGTACGGCAGCCAGCGCGGGTCCCTATGGCCGGTCCCGATGATGCGCCAGGCCAGGCCGGTGGGCGGGGCGGGTTTGTGGCGCAGCCGCCAGCCGATCTCGAAGAGGTGGCGGTCGGCCTTCACGTGGTTGCAGCGGCGGCAGGACGCCACGACGTTGTCCCAGACGTGCTTTCCCCCGCGGCTGCGCGGGATGACGTGGTCGACGCTGGTTGCGACGCCACCGCAGTACATGCACCGGCCCCCGTCGCGGGCGAACAGCGCCCGGCGGGTCAGAGGAACGGGCCCCCGATAGGGAACCCGGACGAATCGCTTGAGCCGGACCACGCTGGGTGCGGGGACTGTGACGGTCGCGCTGTGCAGATAGGCGCCGGACTCCTCGAGGCAGACGGCCTTGTTCTCGAGGACGAGGACGAGCGCGCGGCGGAGCGGTACGACGCCTAGCGGCTCGTACGACGCGTTGAGGACCAGGACATGCGGCACGGATGCCTCCTTGGACGCCGGCGGCGCGTGGCTCGCGCCGGGACGATTCGTAGCCAGTCTCCCCTCATGCCTGGTGGAAGCGCCACCATGTCCCCGTAACGGGCTGGGAGTGTTTTCGACCACATCTGATTCATCCCCCGGACCATGGCCTGTTCAAGCCCAGGTGAGCACGGTCTCTCCTTCACACATTCCGAGGGAGCACACACAATGCCCCGTTAGTGTGGTGGTTCTGCCCCTTCGGTGACCCAACCGTGACCTTGACCCCCCAGGACCACCGCACCGGGGCAGACCGCTGCACCTGGAGGTACCTGCCGTGTCCTTGTCCGTTGCGGACGCCGTCCTGCTCGCCGCCGGCCCGTCACCGTCGCCGTCGCCGACCCCGTCGGATACGCAGACCCCGAGAGTGCCCTCGCTCCAGGACGCGCAGGAGAGCGCGACGAACGCCGCCGGCTGGGTCGAGCAGAACTGGTCGACGTGGCTCGCGATCGGATTGCAGGTCCTGCTGGTCCTGGTCATAGCGGCCGTGCTGAGGGTCGCGGTACGGCGGGCGATCACCAAGCTCATAGACCGGATGAGCCGCACCGCGCAGAGCTCGGACGGAAGTCCGCTGGGCGGCCTGCTGGTCAACGTCGAGCGCCGCCGTCAGCGCTCGCAGGCGATCGGCTCGGTGCTGCGCTCGGTGGCCAGCTTCCTCATCATGGGCACCGCCGCCCTGATGATCCTCTCCGCGTTCAACATCAACCTGGCCCCGCTGCTGGCGTCCGCCGGTGTCGCGGGCGTGGCGATCGGTTTCGGCGCCCGCAACCTGGTCACGGACTTCCTCTCCGGCGTCTTCATGATCCTGGAGGACCAGTACGGCGTCGGCGACACGATCGACGCGGGCGTCGCCTCCGGCGAGGTGATCGAGGTGGGCCTGCGCGTGACCAAGCTGCGCGGCGACAACGGCGAGATCTGGTACGTCCGCAACGGCGAGGTCAAGCGCATCGGCAACCTCTCGCAGGGCTGGGCGACGGCCAACGTCGACGTCACGGTCGCCGCCTCCGAGGACCTGGACAAGGTCAAGGCCACGCTCGACGAGGTCGCCGGGAAGATGGGCGCCGAGGAGCCCTGGAACGAGCTGCTGTGGGGCCCGATCGAAGTGCTGGGCCTGGACAGCGTCCTGCTGGACTCGATGGTCGTGCGGCTCTCGGCCAAGACGATGCCGGGCAAGTCCCTGACCGTGGAGCGCGAGCTGCGCTGGCGCGTCAAGCGGGCCTTCGACGCGGCGGACATCAGGATCGTCGGCGGCGCCACGGCCCCGGCGGAGGAGACGCCCGACGACCCCACGGCGGGGATGGCGGCCCCGTCGGCGTACGCGAACACGGCGTCCCCGCAGTCGGCGGCGGCGTCCCCGCTCGCGCCCCCCGCGCCGACGAGCACCACGAAGTAGCGGCCCCGAAGCGAAGAGCGACCCGAAGAGGGCGGCACCCGGCAGACCCGGGTGCCGCCCTCTGCGCGTGCCCGGAGGACGACGGGCCGTCCTCCCTTGACGCCCGCACGGCAACGGGCTTACCTTCCTCTCCACCGATAGGAAACTTTCCTAACAGTACGCGAGGGGACTTCGGTGCGATGGACTTCCGTCCCCGGTCACTGAGAAGCTGAGCAGCCGAAAGGCAGGTGTGGACACGCATGGCAGGAACCGCCGGCACGCCGGGCACCCCGCGCGTCCTGCGCGCCATGAACGACCGGGCCGCCCTCGACCTGCTCCTGGAACACGGCCGGCTCTCCCGCACCCGCATCGGCAAGCTCACCGGCCTGTCCAAGCCCACCGCGTCCCAGCTCCTGGCCCGCCTGGAGGCGGCCGGGCTCGTCCTGGCCACCGGCACCACCGAAGGCCGGCCCGGCCCGAACGCCCAGCTGTACGAGGTCAACCCGGCGGCCGGTCACGCCGCCGGACTCGACGTCACCCCCGAGCGGATCCTGGCCGCGGTCGCCGACATCACCGGCCGCACGGTCGGCCGCTTCGAACTGCCGACCCCCGGCAGGCGCACCGGCACCCCGGTCGTCCAGCAGGTCACCGACGCCCTGGACGGCGCGGTGAAGGCGGCGGGCCTCGCCCGGGACGACGTCCACCGCCTGGTCATCGGCACCCCCGGCGCCTTCGACCCCACCACGGGCCGCCTGCGCTACGCCTCCCACCTGCCCGGCTGGCACTCCCCCACCCTCCTGGACGAGCTCGCCGCCGCCCTGCCGATGCCCTTCGAGTACGAGAACGACGTCAACCTCGTCGCGCTCGCCGAACAGCGCCTCGGCGCGGCCCGGGGCCACGCGGACTTCGTGCTGCTGTGGAACCAGGAGGGCCTGGGCGCCGCCCTGGTCCTCGGCGGCCGGCTGCACCGCGGCTGGACCGGCGGCGCCGGCGAGGTCGGCTTCCTGCCCGTGCCGGGCACGCCCCTGGTCCGCCAGGTCACCAAGGCCAACAGCGGCGGCTACCAGGAGCTGGCCGGTGCTCAGGCCGTTCCGCGCCTGGCCCGCGAACTGGGCATCGAGGACATCCCCGCGGGCCCGTACGCCGAGGCCGCCGCCCACCTGCTGGCCCGGGCGGCACAGAGCGACGACGACGCCCACCGCCGCCTCCTCGAGACCTACGCGACCCGGCTCGCCACCGGTCTGGCCTCCCTCGTCTCGGTCCTCGACCCCGAGCTGCTCGTCCTGAGCGGCGCGGTCCTCGCCTCGGGCGGCGAGGCGCTGCGCGCCCTCGTCCAGGCCGAGCTGGAGGAGCTGGCCGCGTCCCGCCCGCGCCTGGTCGTGGGTGACGTCCGTGAACACCCCGTGCTGCGCGGCGCGCTGGAGAGCGCGCTCGCGACCACGCGCGACGAGGTCTTCGACACCTCCCGCTGACTCCACCCCCCTTCCGGCATTCCCCCTCTTCCCCCGTGCCTCAGGGAGCTCTGCCATGCCAGGAATATCCAGAAAAGCGGCTTTCGCCCTCGCCCAGCATCAGGGCGGGATCGCGGCCGCGGAAGCGGATCCTGGCCAGGGCGTAGGCCACCGGGATCGAGGAGACCACGGTGAGCACCGTGCCCAGGAACGCATAGCACAGGGTGATCCGCCACCAGGTCAGGAAGCCAGGGGGGTCGAAGACCCTTCGGTAGTTGTCCCACCGCCAGGTGTGCGGGTTCGATGATGATGTTCTCCACCTTCCTGCTGCGCCAGTTCCTCACCACGATCCCCGACGCCTCCGAGAACCCGGGCGCCTGGAGTCCTTCGAGGGCGCCCACCACACCGACTGGAACCTCACCATGGCCGCCACCGTCCTGGTGATGGCCCCCGTGATCCTCGTGTTCTTCTTCGCCCAGAAGGCGTTTGCAGAGGGTGTCACGCTCACCGGAGTAAAGGGTCAGACGTATGAAACTCACCGTGGTCGGCGGAGGTTCGACCTACACCCCCGAACTCGTGGACGGCTTCGCCCGCTTGAGGGACACCCTGCCCGTCGGGGAACTGGTCCTCATGGACCCCGCCGAGGACCGTCTGGCCCTGGTGGGCGGCCTCGCCCGCCGCATCCTCGCCCGCCAGGACCACCCCGGCCGGATCACCACCACCACCGACCTGGACGAGGCGGTGGACGGCGCGGACGCGGTCCTGCTGCAACTCCGCGTAGGCGGCCAGGCGGCCCGCCAACAGGACGAGACCTGGCCCCTGGAGTGCGGCTGCGTGGGCCAGGAGACCACCGGCGCCGGCGGCCTGGCGAAGGCGCTGCGCACGGTCCCGGTCGTCCTGGACATCGCGGACCGCGTCCGCCGCACCAACCCCCGTGCCTGGATCATCGACTTCACCAACCCGGTCGGCATCGTGACCCGCGCCCTGCTCCAGGCGGGCCACAAGGCGATCGGCCTGTGCAACGTGGCGATCGGCCTGCAACGCACGTTCGCCCGCCTGCTGGACGTCGCGCCCACCGACCTCCACCTGGACCACGTGGGCCTCAACCACCTCACCTGGGAGACGGCGGTCCGCCTGGGCGGCCCGGAGGGCGAGGACGTCCTGCCGAAGCTGCTGACCGCCCACGGCGACACGATCGCGACCGACCTCCGCCTCCCCCGCCCCCTGCTCGACACGCTGGGGACGATCCCCTCCTACTACCTGCGCTACTACTACGCGCACGACGAAGTCGTACGAGACCTCAGGACGAAACCGTCCCGGGCGGCCGAAGTCGCCGACATGGAACGGCGTCTGCTGGAGATGTACGCGAACCCTGCCCTGGACGAGAAGCCGGACCTGCTCGCCGAGCGGGGCGGCGCCTACTACTCCGAGGCGGCCGTGGACCTGGCGGCGTCCCTGCTGGGCAACACGGGCACGCCCTACCAGGTGGTGAACACGCACAACAACGGCACGCTCCCCTTCCTCCCCGACGACGCGGTGATCGAGGTCCAGGCGGCGGTGAGCGCGAAGGGCGCCTCCCCCCTCCCCGTCCGCCCCGTGGACCCCCTCTACGCGGGCCTGATGGCCAACGTCACGGCCTACGAGCACCTCGCCCTCGAAGCCGCCCTGCACGGCGGCCGGGACCGCGTCTTCCGCGCCCTGCTCGCCCACCCCCTCATCGGCCAGTACGAGTACGCCGAGACGCTCACCGACCGGCTCGTCGCACACAACCGGGAGCACCTCGCGTGGGCCTGACCGCACGTGTCCTCGCGATCGACGCGGGCAACAGCAAGACGGACGTCGCGATCGTGACGGCGGACGGAGAAGTCCTGGCCACGGCACGCGGGGGCGGCTTCCGCCCACCGGCCGTGGGCCTCGACACGGCGATGCGAACCCTCGCCGAACCGGTCGCCCAGGCCCTCACCACCGCCGGAACGCCCTCGGTCACCCACGTCTCGGCCTGCCTGGCCAACGCCGACTTCCCCGCCGAGGAGGACCAGTTGGCGGCGGCCCTGAGGTCGCACCACTGGGGCACGACGGTGACGGTCCGCAACGACACCTTCGCGATCCTCCGCGCCGGTGTCACCGAACCCCGGGGTGTCGCGGTCGTCTGCGGCGCGGGCATCAACTGCGTGGGCCTGCGCCCCGACGGCCGCACCGCCCGCTTCCCCGCACTCGGCAGGGTCTCCGGCGACTGGGGCGGCGGCTGGGGCCTGTCCGAGGAGGCCCTGTGGCACGCCGCCCGCGCGGAGGACGGCCGCGGCGCCCCCACCGCCCTCGCCCACACCCTCCCCGCCCACTTCGGCCTGCCCTCCATGTACGCCCTCCTCGAGGCCCTGCACCTGGGGCACATCCCACCGCCCCGACGCCACGAACTGACTCCGGTCCTGTTCACCACGGCCGCCGACGGCGACCCGATCGCCCGCACGATCGTGGAACGCCAGGCCGAAGAGGTCGTCTCCATGGCGGTGGTGGCCCTGACCCGCCTGGGCCTCCTGACCGAGGAGACCCCCGTCCTTCTGGGCGGCGGTGTCCTGGCAGCTCGCCACCCACAACTCAACGACCACATCGAACACTTGCTCACGATCCGGGCACCCAAGGCGGTACCCCAGGTGGTGACGGCGAGCCCGGTCCTCGGGGCGGCATTGCTGGGACTGGACAGGGTGGGGTCCGGAAAGGGAGCACAGGAACGATTGCGGAGGCACTTCGAGATGTGAGACGACACCCGGCGTCCCTTACCGACACGAGCGGCCCGCCCCCACGCACCCGCACACGCCGGATCACGGAAGGGGACGTGTCGGGGGGTGTCCGCCCGCAGCGGTTGGCGCGTCAACGAACGGTTAGTCGGTACGCAACCCCATCGCGCCGTTCCGAGGACGGACACCCCCCGGCGCGGCCCCTACCCCCCCCACGGCGATCAGGCGAAGACGCGCACCCCCACGGGACGCGACGCACACCCCCACGGGAACCGAACCCCCTCCCCCGACGTGTACATACAAGCGGTGTTGCTTCACGCTGCGATCCAATCAAGATCGAGGCAAGGCCGGTGCGGATGTCAGTCCCGGCAGCGATACTTGCGGCGACGGATGACCATGGGGGAGGTCACAGTGACATACCCGCCGAAGAGCAGCACACCACCACCGGGCCCCAACCTGCCCACCCTCCCGGCCGTCCCGGCACAGCCGGCACCCCCGGCCGCCCCACCCACCAGCACCAACCCCAACACCGGCACCGGCACCGGCACCGGCACCGGCACCACTCCACCCCCCACCCCCCGCCGCACCGCCTTCGCCGAGGGCCTCGACCAACTCCGCGCCGCGGCCACCACCGAACCCGGCCGCCTCCGCATCATCGGCGCCCTCCTGGCCCTCCTCGTCATCGCCTTCGGCACCGTCACCGCCTGGCAGATGACCACCCGCGCGGCCGCCGCCGACGACGTCCTCACCAGCAGCCAGCCCCTCAGCTCCGACGCGGCCGACATCTACCGCTCCCTCGCGGACGCCAACACCGCCGCCTCCAGCGGCTTCCTCGCCGGCGGCCAGGAGACGGCCGCCACCCGCGACCGCTACGAGAAAGACATTCGCACGGCCGCCGAGAAACTCGTCAACGCCGCCGCCAACGCCGACCCGGACTCCCCGTCCACCGCGACGATCGCCGAGCTCAACCGGCTCCTCCCGGAGTACAAGGGCCTGGTCGAACGCGCCCGCACCTACAACCGCCAGGGCTTCCCCGTCGGCGGCGCCTACCTCCGCTACGCCAACGAGAAGATGCAGCAGCAGATGCTCCCGGCGGCGGAGGACCTGTACAAGAAGGAGAACCAGCGCCTCCGGGCGGACTACGCGGACGCCACGCCCTACCCCTGGGCGGCCATCGCCCTCGGCATCGCCGCCCTCGCCGCCCTCGCCTGGGCCCAGCGTCGCACGTACCAGCGGACGAACAGGGTCCTGAACCACGGCCTGGTCGCCGCCACGGCGACGGCGACCGTCGTCCTGCTGTGGCTGGTCGTCGGCCACAGCGTCGCCCGCGCGGGCCTGAACGACTCCTACGACCACGGCGTCCGCTCCCTGAACGTCCTGCACGACGCCCGCATCGCCTCCCTCAAGGCCCGGGGCAACGAGAACCTGACGCTGGTGGCCCGCGGCGCCGAGACGAAGAAGGTCGGCGCCGACACGTACGACGCCTACGACTACGACTTCGGCACGGACATCAAGGCCCTCGCCCGGCACCTGGCGGCAGCCGGGAAGCTCGCCGACGACACCTCCGGCGAACAGCCGGTCACCGCCGCCGTCGGCAACATGAAGGAGTGGCAGAAGCGCCACTCCGCGGCCCGCGAACAGGACGAGCACGGCAACTACCAGCAGGCACTGGACATGGTCATCGGCCCCAAGGGCGCGACCGGCGAGTGCTTCGACAGCGTCGACAAGAACCTGCACACGGCCCTCGTGCACGAGGAAGCCGAGTTCAAGCGCGCGGCCGATGACGGCAGGGACGCCCTGACGGGCCTCGCGGCAGGCGCGGCCGTCCTCGCGGTCCTGGGCGCCGCGGGCGCGGTCCTGGGCATCGGCCGCAGGCTGTCGGAGTACCGATGAACGGGCCGAGGACGAGAGGAGGCACGACGATGCGCAGCACACTCAGGGGCTGGGGCGGAGTGACCGCGATGGCAGTCGTCTGCGCCCTGGTGGCGTTGATCGCCCTGTGCCTCCCCCGAACCGCCGTCACCGCGGACGGCCGCTCCGCCGCCCCGGCCACCCACACCGGCCAGGCCACCCGGACCCAGGCGGAGGAGGACTGCCGCTCCCCGGAGAAGCAGACCCTCACCCCGTCCGCCGCGGACGGCGACACCATCAAGGCGATCAAGAACCGCAAGGGCGAGAAGCGCAAGCTGATCGTCGGCGTCGACCAGAACAGCTACCGCTGGGGCTACCGCAACCCCAACAGCGGCAGGACCGCGGAGCTCGAGGGCTTCGACATCGACCTGGTCCACCGCATCGCCGAGGACATCCTCGGCGACCCGGACGCCGTCCAGTTCAAGGCGATCCCGACCGACCAGCGCATCCCGGCGATCAAGGACGGCCGGGTGGACATGGTCGTCCGCACGATGACGATCAACTGCGAGCGCATCAAGGACGTCGCCTTCTCCGCGCCCTACTTCAAGACGGGCCAGCAGGTCCTGGCCCCCAAGTTCTCACCCGTCAAGGGCTACGACGACACGCTCGCGCACCGCAGGATCTGCACGGCGGCGGGCTCCACGGCGTACTCGACGCTGGAGGAGGACCAGAAGGACGGCGAACTCCCCTCCACCACCGACATCTCCACGACCGTCCCGAACCAACTCGACTGCCTGGTGCGGCTCCAGCTCGGCGAGGTCGACGCGGTGGTGACCGACGGCGCGCTCGCCGCGAGCCAGGCGGCACAGGATCCGACGGTCCAGCTCAAGGGTGACGCCTTCACTGCCGAGTACTACGGCGTGGCGATGAAGAAGGACGCCGACGATCTGGTACGCCGGGTCAACCAGATCCTGGTGGACTACCGCAGGGACGCGGCGAACGGCTGGCAGGCGTCGTACGACAAATGGCTGTCGGCAACACTGGGCAAGGATGCGAAGAAGTCGGAACCCCCGGCACCGCAGTACCTCCGCACGACCTGACCACTGGACCGACCCCCCGACCGGCACTACCGCAGCGAGAGGTGATCGATGGGCGTCACGGGATCCACCGGGCCGGTGATGGACCGGGACGAGGTGGACCGTGCGCTGGCGCGGCTCGGCGCGGAGCACGAGGCGATAGAGACCTCGCTCCTCGCCCTGCAGGACCACGCGGGCCGCAGGCTCCTGGAGGGCGCCGAGCTCACCGGCGTCACCCGGGAGCGCTGGACGTCGACGGAGGCGTCGATCACGCTGCTGTGGACGTACTTCGACGCGTACACGGACGCGCTGCGCACGGCCCGCGAGATCCGGGCCCGCCGCCGCTGGTCCAGCCGCGAGGACCTGGTGGAGCTGACGGAACTGCTGAGCGGCGAGTCCGTCACGGTCGCGGGCAGCGCCACCGCGACGGCCAACGCCCCGACCCTGAACGGCACCGCGAACAAGCTCAGCGAACGCTACTCGCTCGCCACGCTCGTCGACCGGATGAACGAGCTGTACGCGACGAGCCTGGACATGGTGGTCGCCGCCGACGCGGTCTGGTCGGCGCTGCCGGCCCGGATCGACCTGCTGGCGGCCGAACTCCAGCGCACCCGCCGGCTCGCGCACTCGGTCGGCGTCCGCCCCGGCGAGCACCCGGCGGGCGACGACCTGGAACGCATCACGCGCACGCTGACGAAGCTGCGCGCGGAGGTCGTGTCGGACCCGCTGGCGTACTGGGTCCCGGCCGAGGGCAGTTCGGCGCCGGGCGGCGGCCGGCCGGACACGACGGTGTACGACCGTGAGGCGCGCGGCCTGGAGGACGTGCGCCGGGAGATCGACGCGGTGCTGACGGTGCGTCAGGACGCCGAGAAGCGGATCGTCAAGCTGCGCGACATCCTCAGCCGCGCGGACCGCACGCTCGCCGAGGCGCGCACCGCCCGCGGCGAGGTCCTCGCGAAGATCGCCGCGACGGAGGTGCCGGTCGTCAGCGGTCCGCCGACCGCGCTGCAGGAGCAGCTGGCGGCGGCCGCGGAGTACCGCCGGCAGGCGCAGTGGCACCGGCTGTCCCCGCTGCTGGAGTCGCTGGAGCAGAAGGCGGAGGACGAACTGCTGCGCGCCCGCGAGTCGTTGACCGCGGTCACCGCGCCGCTGGCGGTCCGCGCCGAGCTGCGCGGCCGGCTCGACGCGTACAAGGCGAAGGTCGCCCGGCACGGCTTCGCGGAGGACACGCTGCTGGTGGAGCGCTACGAGAAGGCGCGCCGCATGCTGTGGAGCGCCCCCTGCGATCTGCGCGCGGCCGAGCAGGCGGTGCTGCGCTACCAGCAGGCGGTCGCGGAAGTGCTCGGCGGCCCGCGGGTGCCGGACCAGGGCGTCGTGGAGGACGACCGGAGGGGGAGTCCATGAGTGAGGCACGCACATGTCAACGCCCCACCTGCGGCGGCAGCTACGAGGACGTGGGCGGCGGCGAACTGTACTGCGACACCTGCGGCCTCGCCCCGGTCGTCGCGCCTGGGGGTCCCCCCTCCGGGGGAGGCATGGTCGGGTCACCCCCCACCGGCATCACCGCCGGCGGCAAGGGCGGCTCGGGGGGCAGCGGCAGCTCCCGCTCCGGCAGCCGCAGTTCCCGTACGTCGTCGCAGTCGTCGAAGTCGCGCCGCTCGGTGTCGGGACGCCTCTCGCGCTCCCTGTCGGGCAAGTCGACGGGCCGCTCGGTGTCGGTGCGCAGCTCCGGTTCCGCCGCCGGTTCCTCGTCCCGGGGACGGCTGGGTGCCGGGCTGGTCCAGGTCCCGCCGATCCCGCGGCCCGACCCGCGCGCGATGGTCCTGGACCACCCCGAGGTGCCCGAGCGGAAGCGGTTCTGCTCGCGCTCGGACTGCGGCGCCCCGGTGGGCCGGGCGCGCGGCGACCGGCCGGGCCGTACGGAGGGTTTCTGCACCAAGTGCGGGCACCCGTACTCGTTCGTGCCGAAGCTGAAGGCCGGGGACGTGGTGCACGGCCAGTACGAGGTGGTCGGCTGCCTCGCGCACGGCGGTCTCGGCTGGATCTACCTCGCCGTCGACCGGGCGGTCTCGGACCGCTGGGTGGTCCTCAAGGGCCTGCTGGACACGGGCGACCAGGACGCGATGGCCGCGGCGATCTCCGAGCGGCGCTTCCTGGCGGAGATCGAGCACGCCAACATCGTGCGGATCTACAACTTCGTGGAGCACCTGGACCAGCGCACGGGCTCGCTCGACGGCTACATCGTCATGGAGTACGTCGGCGGCAAGTCCCTCAAGGAGATCGCCAACGCCCGCCGCACCCCGGAGGGCCGGCGCGACCCGCTGCCGGTGGAGCAGGCCTGCGCGTACGGCATCGAGGCGCTGGAGGCACTCGGCCACCTGCACAGCCGGAACCTGCTGTACTGCGACTTCAAGGTCGACAACGCGATCCAGACCGAGGACCAGCTGAAGCTGATCGACATGGGCGCGGTGCGCAGGATGGACGACGAGGAGTCGGCCATCTACGGCACGGTCGGCTACCAGGCGCCGGAGGTGGCCGAGGCCGGCCCGTCGGTGGCGAGCGACCTGTACACCGTCGCCCGCACCCTCGCCGTCCTGACCTTCGACTTCCAGGGCTACACGAACGTCTACGCGGACTCCCTGCCCGACCCGGACCACATCGAGGTCTTCCGGCAGTACGAGTCGTTCTACCGCCTCCTGGTCCGCGCCACGGACCCCGACCCGGCCCGCCGGTTCGCCTCCGCGCAGGAGATGACCGAGCAGCTCACGGGCGTCCTGCGGGAGGTCGTCTCCCTGCAGACGGGCCGTGCCCGGCCGGCCCTGTCCACGCTGTTCGGCCCGGAGCTGCGGGTCACGGACACCGAGCTGTTCCCGAAGCTCGACGGTGAGGTGTCGCGGCTGGGCGCGCGGGCGGTCCGCACCCGGCGCGGCGCCCCCGCGCTGCCCGCCGTCCCGGCTCAGCCGCAGCGCCCCGGCACCGCCCAGGGCCTCGTCAAACCGGTCGACACCGGTGCCGCCGCCCTGGCCCTGCCCGTGCCCCGGGTCGACCCGACCGACCCCAACGCCGGTTTCCTGGCGGGCCTGATGACCTCCGCGCCGGCCGAGCTGCTCGGTGCTCTCGCGGCGGCTCCGAGCCCGTCGATCGAGACGCGGCTGCGGCAGCTCCGGGCCTGGCTGGAGACGGGTGATCCGGCCGCCGCGCTGGAGGCCCTGGCCAGGCTGGAGGGCGAGCGGCCCGACGACTGGCGGGTGGTCTGGTACCGGGGCGTGGCCGCGCTGGTGACCGGCGACGACGAGGGCGCCGCCCTCGCCTTCGACGCGATCTACGACGCGTTCCCGGGTGAGATCGCGCCCAAGCTGGCGCTGGGTCTGTGCGCGGAGGTGCTGGGCCAGCTCGACAACGCCGCCGAGTACTACCGGCTGGTGTGGTCGACGGACCCGAGCTATGTGAGCGCCGCCTTCGGGCTGGCCCGCGTGCAGTTGGCGACCGGGGACCGGCGCGGTGCCGTACGGACGCTGGAGTCGGTCCCGGAGTCCTCCATCCACTACACGGCCGCCCGGGTGGCGGCCGTCCGCGCGCGGCTGCGGCAGCGCACGGCGACGGCGTCCGACGTGCCGTTCCTGGAGGACCTGACGGCCGCCGCGGCGCAGGTCGAGGCGCTGGAGGCGTACGGTCTGGATCCGGCGCGCCGGGAGCAGTTGTCGGCCGAAGTCCTCGGCTGCGCGCTGGACTGGGTACTCTCCGGGGGCCAGGGTTCCGCCCCTCCCGCCGCCGGAGGACGGACGCTGCTCGGCAGCGGCCTGGACGAACGGGGCCTGCGCTTCGGCCTGGAGCGTTCGTACCGCACGCTGGCCCGGCTGGCGCGGGGCGGCGAGGAGAGGATCGACCTGGTGGAACGTGCCAATCGTTACCGCCCCCGGACGTGGGTGTAGTTGATGTCGCAGATGCCCCAGTTGTCCGCCTGCCCGAGTTGCGAGGAACCCCTCGAGTCGGGTGACCGTTTCTGCGGCGCGTGCGGATACGACCTGTCCGCCGTGCCGGCACGGCCTCAGGACAACCCGACCATCACCATGAACGGCTCGGTGCCCGTCCAGGGCGCTCCGGCCGGTGCGTATCCCGAGCCCCCGGCGGCGCCCCCCGCCGGCGCGCCCTGGCCCGCCCCCGGGCCGGACGGCCCGGGCACCCCGGGCGGCTCCTCCCTGCCGCCGGGCACGCCCCCGCCGCCGGCCGCCCCGCCGGCCCCGGCCGCGGGTGTGCGGTTCGACCGGCCGCCGCAGCCCGACGGGTACGCGGGGCCGGCCGAGGTGTACCGGACCCAGCCCGACGAGTACCCCCTCCAGGCACCGGACCCACGGGTGTCCGCCGAGCCGGCGGCCCGGGCCGCGGGCGCCGGCGGCAAGGTCTGCGTGGCCTGCCGAGCCGGCCGCGTGGACGACGACGGCTACTGCGAGAACTGCGGCCACGCCCAGCCGCGCGAACGGGACCACATGGAGCAGGAGTCCGGCCCGGTGGCCGCGGTCAGCGACCGCGGCCTGCGCCACCACCGCAACGAGGACGCGTTCGCCCTCGGCACCACCGCGCTGCCCGACGGCTCCCCCGCCTCGGTGGCCATCGTCTGCGACGGCGTCTCCTCGGCGACCCGCCCCGACGACGCCTCCGCGGCGGCGGCCAGGGCGGCGAGCGAGACCCTGCTGGCCGCCCTGCCGCGCGGGGCCCACCCGCAGCAGGCGATGCACGACGCGATCGTCGCCGCCTCGCGCGCCGTCAACTCGCTCGCCGAGGAGCCCGCCACGGCCCGCGAGCACGCCCCGCACCAGAACGCCCCGGCGTGCACGATCGTCGGCGCCGTGGTGACGTCGGGCCTGCTGATCGTCGGCTGGGTCGGCGACAGCCGCGCCTACTGGGTCCCGGTCGACCGGAGCGCTCCCCCGGCCCGGCTCACCGAGGACGACTCCTGGGCCGCGCAGATGGTCGCCGCGGGCCTGATGAACGAGGCCGAGGCCTACGCCGACGAGCGTGCCCACGCGATCACCGGCTGGCTCGGCGCGGACGCCTACGAACTGGAGCCGCACACCGCCGCGTTCAAGCCGGACCGGCCGGGCGTGGTGGTCGTCTGCACGGACGGCCTGTGGAACTACGCCGAGGCGGCGGAGGACATGGCCCGGGTCGTTCCGCTCGACGCCGCCGCGCACCCGCTGCACAGCGCCCGCGTGCTCGTCGGCCACGCCCTGGACGGCGGGGGCCACGACAACGTAACAGTGGCGCTCGTGCCGTTCCCGGCCGTGCCCCAGGGGGCAGGATCGGCCTGAGGCCACGTACGGGGGCGCCTCGGCGGACCGGAGGGGACCGGTCCGCCCAACCGTCAGCACCCCGCCGCGGTGGGGGCTTTGGAGGGGGATCGAAGCAGCCATGGCCAATTTCTCGAAGTCGAACGTGCCCCAGTTCTCGGTGGACGTGTACCAGAACGAGTACCTTCCGGAGGGCGCCGGCGAGGTCAACGCCATCGTCACGGTGACGGCGACCGGCGGCGGCACGATCGGCAGCGCGGTCGCGGCGCCCCACCTCTACTCGCCCGGCCAGGGCCCGTCCGCGGCCGTGGCGCTCATGGTCGACTGCTCGGGGTCGATGGACTACCCGCCGACCAAGATGCGCAACGCCCGGGACGCCACGGCGGCGGCGATCGACACCCTGCGCGACGGCGTCCACTTCGCCGTGATCGGCGGGACGCACGAGGCGAAGGAGGTCTACCCCGGCGGCGGACGCCTCGCGGTCGCCGACGCCACCACCCGCGACCAGGCCAAGCGGGCCCTGCGCTCGCTCAGCGCGGGCGGCGGCACGGCCATCGGCACCTGGCTGAAACTGGCCGACCGCCTGCTGTCCTCCGCGGACGTCGCCATCCGGCACGGCATCCTGCTCACCGACGGCCGCAACGAGCACGAGTCGCCCCAGGACCTGAAGGCCGCGCTCGACGCGTGCGCCGGGCGCTTCACGTGCGACGCGCGCGGTGTGGGCACCGACTGGGAAGTGAAAGAAGTCACAGGGATCGCCTCCGCCCTGCTCGGCACGGCCGACATCGTCGCCGATCCGGCCGGGCTCGCCGCCGACTTCACGCGGATGATGGAGACGGCGATGGGCAAGGAGGTCGCGGACGTCTCGCTGCGGCTGTGGACCCCGGTCGACACGACGGTGAAGTTCGTCAAGCAGGTCGCGCCCACGGTCGAGGAACTGACCGACCGGCGCACCGAGGCGGGCCCCCGGGCCGGCGACTACCCCCTGGGTTCCTGGGGCGACGAGTCCCGTGACTACCACGTCTGCGTGGAGGTCCCGGCCGCGAACATCGGCCAGGAGATGCTGGCGGCCCGGATCTCGCTGGTCATTCCGCAGCCCGACGGCAGCGTCCAGAACCTCGGGGCGCAGGGTCTGGTGCGGGCCGTGTGGACGGACGACATGGTCGCCTCGACGTCGATCAACCCTCAGGTCGCCCACTACACCGGCCAGGCCGAACTGGCACAAGTCATCCAACAAGGTCTGGATCTTCGTAAGTCGGGAGATATGGATGGAGCAACGGCCAAACTGGGCAGGGCCGTTCAGCTCGCGAGTGCGTCGGGGAACGCCGATACTGCGAAACTGCTTGCGAAGGTGGTGGACGTGGTCGATGCCGCGACCGGTACTGTGCGACTGAAGGCGAAGGTCGAGGAGGCCGACGAGATGACGCTCGAGACCCGGTCCACCAAGACTGTTCGCGTGAAGAAGTGACCTAGAGCAGTGGCCTAGAAGGAACGAAGGAGGGACGCGCCGACATGCCGACCTGCCCGAACGGACACCAGTCGGGTTCCGACGACTGGTGCGAGGTCTGCGGTCACCGCATGGCGGGTGCCGTGCCTCCGCCTCCTCCCCCGCCGCCCCCGCCCGGCGGCGGCTACGGCTTCCCGCCCCCCGCCGGTCCGGGCGGCCCCGGTGGCCCTCCCGGCGGCCCGGGTGGGCGCCCGCCGCACCTGTCCGCCGTGCCGAACGCCGAGCCGGAGCTCTGCCCGCAGTGCCGTACGCCCCGTGAGGGCGGCGCCCCGTTCTGCGAGGAGTGCCGGTGGAACTTCCTGACGAACACGGCGACCTCGTACACCCCCGCCGCCCCGCCCCCGCCCGGGCCGGGCGGGCGTTTCCAGCCGCCGGGCCAGCCCGGCCCCGGAGGCCCGTCGTACGGCGGCGGTGACGGATACGACTACCAGAGTTCGCGCCCCTCGCAGATGAACCGCCCGGCCGAGCCGATCCCGCCCTTCGGCGGCGACCCCTCGGCCCGGCCCGGCGGCCCCGGCCCGGGTGGTTCCGCTGGTCCTGGTGGCCCCGGCCCCGCTGGTCCTGGTGGCCCCGGCGGTCCCGGTGGCCCCGGCGGTTTCGGTCGCCCGGGTGGTCCCGGCGGCCCGGGTGGTCCCGGCGGCCCCGGCCAGGGCGGCTACGGCTACCCGCAGCCCGGCCCGCCCCAGGGCCCGCCCGGCCCCGGCGGTCCCAACGGCCCCGGCGGGCCGAACGGCCCCGGTGGGCCCGGCGGCGGTCCGCATGCCTTCCAGCAGTCCGGCCCGCCCGCCCCGCCCGGTTTCCCGCAGGAGACCCGGCGGCCTCCGCAGCAGGGCGGCCCGTCCTTCGGCGGCGGTGACGACGACTGGGTGATCCCCCCGCCGTCGTCCCCCGGCCCGGGCGGCCACGGCGGCCCGGGCGGTCCTGGTCCTGGCGGCCCCGGCCAGGGCGGCTACGGCTACCCGCAGCCCGGCGCGACCCAGGCCCCGCCCGGCCCCGGCGGCTTCCCGCAGCAGCCCCAGGCGCCCCAGGGACCGGCGACGTGGACCGCGACCATCGGCCCGGACCGCGAGTACTTCATGGCGATGATGCAGCGCTCCGGCCCCGAGGCCGCGGGCCTGAACCTGCCCGCGTACTCGCCCGAGCAGCAGCGCACGCTCACCGGCAACCAGATCACGATCGGCCGCCGCCGGCACTCCACCGGCGACACCCCCGACATCGACCTGTCGGTGCCGCCGGAGGACCCGGGCGTCTCGCACCAGCACGCGGTGCTGGTCCAGCAGCCGGACGGCAGCTGGGCGGTCGTCGACCAGAACTCGACGAACGGCACGACGGTCAACGGCTCGGAGGAGCCGATCCAGCCGTTCGTGCCCGTGCCGCTGCAGGACGGCGACCGGGTGCACGTGGGCGCCTGGACGACGATCACGATCCGCCGCGGCTGAGCGAGCCCGGTCGGCCCGGTCCGGTCAGCCCGGTCAGCCCGGTCGTCCCGGTCCGGTCAGCCCGGTCAGGAGCCTCGTCAGGACGGGAGGGGCCAGGCGTACGGCCCCTCCGGGTCGTCCAGCCAGGCCCACTCCCGCTCGCCGCTGACCGTGATGCCGTAGCGCTCGCGCTGCGGCCTGCCCTCCTGCTCCCACAGCGCGAGGGCCTCCTGCGGGTCGAGGCTGCCGCGGGTCAGGGCCAGCAGGAAGCGGAACAGGTCGTCCTCCCTGGCCCGGCGCGGCACCCCGCCCAGCTGGACCGGCTCGCCCCCGGGCCGGCTCGCGCCCCGCAGCGGCACGAAGTAGGCGGGCGTGTGCAGGAAGCGCCCCTCGGCGTGCTCGGCGTCGCTCACCGTCAGGACGACCAGGCCGGTGGCGAGCGGGATGAGGATCCGGCCACCGGGGCGGCTCTGCGCGAGCCAGGCGCGCGGCACGGTGCCGAGGGCGCAGGTGGCGATGATCCGGTCGAACGGGGCGCGCTCGGGCACGCCCCGGGCGCCGTCGCCGGTGACGACGACCGGGTGGTACCCGGCCGCGGCCAGGTGCCGGCGGGCCGACTCGGTGATCTCCGGGTCGAGGTCGACGGTGGTGACCCGGTCGTCGCCCAGCCGGTGGGCCAGCAGGGCGGCGTTGTACCCGGTCCCGGCGCCGATCTCCAGCACGGAGTGCCCGTCCCGCACATCCAGCGCGGCCAGCATGTCCGCCATCAGCGACGGCTGGCTGCTGGAGGACAGCAGCTCGCCGTCGCGCAGCCGGGTCGCCAGCGGGGTGTCCTCGTAGGCGCCGCGCACCCACCGCTCCCGCGCCTCCCGCTCGGGGCTCTCGCCCCAGCGGCGTTCGTAGCCGCCGGCGACGCCGACGTAGTAGTACGGCACGAAGAGGTGGCGCGGGACCGCGGCGAACGCCTCCCGCCACACCGGGTCGGCGGCCCAGGCACCACTCGCGTCGATCCGGCGCACCAGCGCCGCCCGCGCGGAGGCGGCGAGACCGTCCAGTTCCCTGCCGGCTTCCGTGTCGGCTTCCCTGTCGGGAGCATGCCCGCCCATACCCCCACACTAAGGGCACGGGGGCCGGTCCTAGGCCTTGAGTCCTATGTCCCCGTGTCTGAGAGCATGGAGGGCGTGAAAGAGATTCGGCGCGGCACGCTTCAGGAGCAGACCTTCTACGAGCAGGTCGGCGGGGAGGAGACCTTCCGTCGGCTCGTCCACCGTTTCTACGAGGGAGTCGCGGAGGATCCGCTGCTGCGGCCCATGTATCCCGAGGAGGACCTGGGCCCGGCCGAGGAGCGGCTGACGCTCTTCCTCATCCAGTACTGGGGCGGCCCCACGACGTACAGCGACAACCGCGGCCATCCCCGCCTGCGGATGCGGCACGCGCCCTTCACGGTCGACCGCGCGGCGCACGACGCCTGGCTGAAGCACATGCGGGTCGCCGTCGAGGAGCTCGGGCTGTCCGAGGAGCACGAGCACACGCTGTGGAACTACCTGACGTACGCGGCGGCGTCGATGGTGAACACCCCGGGCTGACGCACGGGGGCGTGGCGCCGGTCAGCGGACGCTGACGTCCAGCGCCCCGAGCCCGGCCCGCCGTACGGCGACCGACCCGTACGGTGTGCGCAGCCGGAGCCAGGCGCCCGACGAGAACAGGGCCGGTGGCGCTCCGGGCCGCAGGAAGCCGAGCGACTGCGCGGCGTGCACGGCCCGGACGGGCAGCCGGGTGTCGCCGACCGTGCGGGACCAGATGTCCCGCCCGATCCGGTCCAGCTCGGCCCGGGTGCGCCGCTCCTCGGGCAACTCCTGCGTGCGGGCGCGGAACTCGGCGACCGCGGCGGCCACCAGGGAGCGCAGGGCGTCCGGCGCGGGCAGCCCCGGCTCGGGCCGCCAGCCGCCGCGCGGCGGCAGCACGCCCGCCCACGGCGGCCCGGTGACGGCACCCGGCACGACGGCCGTGGCGCCCGCCTCGTCCACCGATTCCAGCAGCTCACCGGCGGACACGGTCACGTCCAGCGTGACGTCGAGCCCGTTCTCGTACGGCTTCGCCAGCCGTACGGCGCGGATGGCCAGCACTTCGAAGGACGGCGGCCGCCCGAAGACGGCGAGCGCGGTGCCCGCGGCCTGGAGGCGCACCGCGGCTCCACGGTCGTAGTGGAGCAGCCGGGAGAGGAAGGCCGCGAGATCCGCCGCCTCCCCCTCGTCGGCGAGGTGGAGCACCGTCATGCGGCGACGGCCTCCCCCTCGTCGTCGTCCGTGTACTCCTGGAGGAACTCGCGTTCCTCCGCGGTGATCCGGCGCGGGCGCTGGGCCTCGAAGTCGAACGGCACTATCACCGTCGAGGCCCGGACGTAGACGACGTCGTCGTCCTTCACCTCGTAGGTGAGGGTGAAGGACGCGGCCCTGATCTCCGTGACCCACAGCTCGATGTCGACCGGGTGGTGCCGGTGGACGAGCTGCCGCTTGTAGTCGATCTCATGGCGAGCCACCACGGACCCCTGCTTGAAGTCCTTCTCCGGGCGGAACAGGAAGTCGATACGGGCCTCCTCCAGGTAGCGGAGGAACACCACGTTGTTGACGTGGCCGTACGCGTCCATGTCCGCCCAGCGCAGCGGGCAGCGGTAGATGTGCCGCAAGATCAGCCCCGGGTCAGCTTCTTGTAGGTGGCGCGGTGCGGACGGGAGGCGTCCGGGCCGAGCCGCTCGACCTTGTTCTTCTCGTACGACTCGAAGTTGCCCTCGAACCAGAACCACTTGGACTCGCCCTCGTAGGCGAGGATGTGCGTGGCGATGCGGTCCAGGAACCACCGGTCGTGGGAGACCACGACGGCGCAGCCGGGGAACTCCAGCAGCGCGTTCTCCAGGCTGGAGAGCGTCTCGACGTCGAGGTCGTTGGTCGGCTCGTCGAGGAGCAGCAGGTTGCCGCCCTGCTTGAGGGTGAGCGCGAGGTTCAGCCGGTTGCGCTCACCGCCGGAGAGCACGCCGGCCGGCTTCTGCTGGTCCGGCCCCTTGAACCCGAAGGCGGAGACGTACGCGCGGGAGGGCATCTCGACCTGCCCCACGTTGATGTAGTCCAGCTCGTCGGAGACGACGGCCCACAGGGTCTTCTTGGGGTCGATGTTCTCGCGGCTCTGGTCCACGTACGAGATCTTGACCGTGTCGCCGACCTTGATGGAGCCGGAGTCCGGCTCCTCGATGCCCTGGATCATCTTGAACAGGGTGGTCTTGCCGGCGCCGTTCGGGCCGATGATGCCGACGATGCCGTTGCGCGGCAGCGTGAAGGAGAGGTCGTCGATGAGCAGCTTGTCGCCGAAGCCCTTGGTGAGGTTGTTGACCTCGACGACGACGTTGCCCAGGCGGGGGCCCGGCGGGATCTGGATCTCCTCGAAGTCCAGCTTCCGCATCTTGTCGGCCTCGGCGGCCATCTCCTCGTAGCGGGCCAGACGCGCCTTGGACTTGGCCTGCCGCCCCTTGGCGTTGGAGCGAACCCATTCGAGCTCCTCCTTCAGCCTCTTCTGCCGCTTGGCGTCCTTCTGCCCCTCGACCTTGAGGCGGGCGGCCTTGGTCTCCAGGTACTTGGAGTAGTTGCCCTCGTAGGGGTAGAGGCGACCGCGGTCGACCTCGCAGATCCACTGGGCGACGTTGTCGAGGAAGTACCGGTCGTGGGTGACCGCGACGACGGTGCCCGGGTACTTGGCCAGGTGCTGCTCCAGCCAGTTCACCGACTCGGCGTCGAGGTGGTTGGTGGGCTCGTCGAGCAGCAGCAGGTCGGGCTGCTCCAGCAGCAGCTTGCACAGCGCGACGCGGCGGCGCTCACCACCGGAGAGGTTGGTGACGGCCCAGTCGCCGGGCGGGCAGCCCAGGGCGTCCATGGCCTGCTCCAGCTGCGCGTCGAGGTCCCAGGCGTTGGCGTGGTCGAGCTGCTCCTGGAGCTTGCCCATCTCGTCCATGAGCTCGTCGGAGTAGTCGGTCGCCATCTGCTCGGCGATCTCGTTGAACCGGTCGAGCTTGCCCTTGATCTCGGCGACACCCTCCTGGACGTTCTCCAGGACGGTCTTCTCCTCGTTCAGCGGCGGCTCCTGGAGCAGGATGCCGACCGTGTAACCGGGGGTGAGGAAGGCGTCACCGTTGGACGGCTGCTCGATGCCGGCCATGATCTTCAGGATCGTCGACTTGCCGGCGCCGTTCGGGCCGACGACGCCGATCTTCGCCCCCGGCAGGAAGCTCGTCGTCACGTCGTCGAGGATCACCTTGTCGCCGTGCGCTTTGCGCGCCTTGCGCATGGTGTAAATGAACTCAGCCAAGAGAAACCGTCCGGCAGCTTGAAACTGGCAGTGGGCAGATACACCCCATCTTGCCGTACCGCCACCCCTGGGTGGAAACGCGTATGCGTGGGGGGCTGTGACCTGGGGGTTCGTGGTGGGCGGCTCCGGCTCGGCTGTCACTGTCGATCGCCGTTGGTCGGCCTCGGGCGCCCTCGCACGGCCCAGGGACGGCCCAGCAATGATCACTCGGCAACCCACATCGGGGGTTGCTCCACTGACCGCGTGATCGCAGGGATCGTACCTACCGGTTGATCGGGATCTCGTAGACGATCTCGCAGTGAGCGGCGGGCACGACGATGTCCGCTGTCTCGACGGGCCGCCCCTGGTCGCTGTAGTACGTCCGCCGGATGTGCGTGACGAGTGCGGCCTTCTGGATGCCCAGAAGAGAGGCCTCCTCGGCGGTCGCCTGGCGCGGCTCCGGCTGTTCCACGGCGTGGCTGACGGTGACACCGATCGCGGCCATGCGGTTCACGACTCCCGCCCCGGCGTGCGGACCACCCTCGGGGAGAACGATGAGCGTGCCAGCGGTGAGGTCGTACGGCTCCCAACTCGTCGAGAGCTGCACCGGCCTGCCGTCGGCCAGGAACTCGTACGCCGTCCTGACGCACAGGTCGCCCTCGGCGATGCCCAGCCGCGTAGCGATGTCGGCCGGGGCCGGCACCTTGGCGTCGGTCCTGCTCTCCCAGTCGCCTTGCTTGCCCAGGGCCTTCATGTCCGCACGGAAGGGCGATTCCTCGGGGTGCTCGCGCGCGGACGACCGAACGACCCGCACTCGCTGCCGGGGCTCGGCGACGTAGGTCCCTGATCCGGCGCGTCCTTCCAGCACACCCTGGGAGATGAGCAGCTCCTGCGCCCGGCGAACAACGTTCTCGCCCACGCCGTACTCCTGGCCGATCTGGGCGCGGGAGGGCAGCCGGTCCCCCGGCTCCCACACGTGCTCCGCGATGCGCCGCCGGAGTTCGTCGGCGATGCGGAGGTAGGGCGGCTGCTCAGACATATGGAAAATCTAGTCCACTAGCTCTATCTAGTTAACTAGCTTCACTGAAAGTGATCGCCGGTGACGGAGGCTGCCCTGTGCCCGCTTCGGGAGTTCGCGCGGCAGCCATCGCTGCCCGGCTGTCTGACCTCGGGCTTCCCGCGCGCGTGGAGGAGCACGACCGGCACACATCGGTCGTGGCCGAGGTACCGGAATCACTCACCGCCGACTTATGGCGGGAGGTCCTCGAAGCGGTGGCTGAGGCCGATCAATTCGGGCTTCTCGCCACCAGCCTGAATGGCCGCACTCTCTGGGCGGTCGTACGCAAAGCGGTCCCCACGACGGGCGATGTCGGGGGACCGAGCCATCAGCGATAGGAGCTGACCAGCGTGCTCAACCGTATCCGCCGTGCCGTCTCGCTCACCAGAGAGCGGTACTTCCCCAAGGGCAGGCACCGCCGCCCCTTACGGCCGTCCCGGCCGACACCTGCCCCCGCCTCCTCTGCATTCGCTGACGAACCGACGGCCGTCCCGGGCCAGGCCCTCGACAGGGCGAGTCACTGGCAGCCGCTCAGGGGCGAGGACACCGCACTCGTCCGTCCCTACATTCTGGCGCACGAAGAACGCGCACGACGGCACCCGATGGTCGTCATCGCTCAGCAGATGCCGACCGACGCCTGGACGACACTCCTGGGGGTCCACTGATGCCCTCGCAGCGGCAGACTCTTAGCCCGGACGCCTCGGCCACCTCGTACCGCTCGACCGCTTGCCAGATCGGCACGCACCTCGCCTGCGCGGAGTCGTCTCCGGAATCAGCGCCGGTCGACCTGCCCTTGATCTACGAGGCGTGCGAATGCGTGTGCCACTCGGCACCGGGGCAGTCCGGGCCCGGGAGTAGGGCTGTGAGCGCCTCCGCATCCACTGGCACGCCGGCTCCGAACGTCGAGATCACCGAGAGGCGCACGCAGGGATGACAACACAGGACGAACTCAGACTTTTCCCGTGGGCGGGACCGGACGGCAAACCGTGCTATCTGAGCACCGATGACCAAGGCGGCTACGTGTCCCGCCTGGCGGACCACATCGAGGCCTTCCAACTCGGGATGGCGTCCCAACTGTTGGAGCACTCAAGCCAGGTACTCGACGACGAGACCGAAGACCTAGAGGAGCTCCATCTTCTCGCCGCCAAGTTGACCAGCGCTTTGCGGGACGTGCTGCGAGTAGCGACCAGCCGAGGACGAGGCCCCGTCGCGCGTGCACGCCCCTGAGCGGCACTTAGCTGCTGCACAGCCACAACTGATCACCGGTGGCCGTGGCCTGTGGCCGCCTAATCGATCACCGCTCTGACCTGCTGCTGAGCTGTCGGCAGTTGTCGACGTTGGCCATCACTGAGCGCCCTTCCACGGTCTGAGGACGGCCCGGGAGGGCGCTCGTGCGTGAGCACCGCATTGGGAGTTCGATCCGCCTTGGCCTGGTCGGGGTCTGTCTCATGTACCGGTGCTACGACTGGCCCCTAAGTGTTGTCGCCGTCTGAGGGCGTTGATGTCAACGTTGGATGTCAGCGGAACAGCGTGAGGCCTTCAAAATTCTTCTTCAGCTGCCGTCTGCTGGGTCCTGCCAGTGCCAGGGCAGCACCGGAGGCAACCAGGGAGTGCCGTCACTGCGCTCAAGCACTGGCGCCACATAGTCATCAGGCAAGGGACTAGCGTCGATCACGGCCTCAAGCGTGAACTGGACATAGCGCAGGTATCCGCGTACGTCGCGAATCTGGCGCTCGCGATGGCTCTGACCGATGCCTCGGTACCCGATATCGAAGCACAATCGCACGAGTGTCCTGTAGCGGGCGCGGACACGGTCGTCTCCTATGGAGAGAAGGTCGGTTTGCATGCCCCGTCGGACCGACTCGACGGCCACTGCACATCTCTCACGAGCCTGCGGGCTCAACCGCGGCGCGTCTTGCCCAAGGTCCGGCAGCGACGGCAGCCACACGTGAAGCTCTGCGAGGCGTTCTAAGAGCCGCTGTGCAGCCTCTGCGGAGCGCTGCTGCACCCATTGCCGACGTGCTAAGGCGCTGTTGGCAGCTTCTTGGGCTGCCGCGAGCTGAAGTTGTGATGCGACAGTCCTCGCGGTTTGCCACCGCGCCACGTACACCGCGATGCCTCCACCGGCCAACGTCCCTATGAGCGCACTGGCTGTCTGCCCCGCTAGGTCTCCCCAGCTCCCCATGTTTCCCATCTTGGCGGTCTGCGTAAGCTTCAAACCCCGAGTGAGGCTCAAGACGTTCTCGCCCCAGGGACAAGGGTGCTGCAACGCGACGAGTACCCTCAGCTTGGGAAGCTGAGGTGATCTTCAGGGCGTTGCAGTGCTGACCTGTGGTGGAGCGAGTTCGGCGTCCCGTTGATCACTGATCTGGTTTCCCGTGTTCCCCGTGGTTCCCCGCAGGATCTGGCACGGGTCTGGCACGAGCCTCTGCTCTCGGGTGACGAGGCGTATGGCCGCGGCAGCTCCCCGTCTGTTTGCCTCATGGACGTCCAAGCTGGCACCTGCCACAGTCGTCAGGTGGATTGGATGTCTCCAGCTTCGGCGTTGTTAGGGGCCGTCATCGGCGCAGGTAGCACGCTCTTGGCGCAACGCGGGCAGTGGCAGCAACAGTTGGCCGCGCAAGATCGGAATGTCCGCCGTCAGTTGTACGGCGAGTACTTGTCAACGCTCCACGGAGCTGGCGAGCGCCTACACCAGCTTGCTGCACGGGTGAAAAGGCCAGGCCAAGACGCTCTCCTGGAAGCGGCCCACGATGCCTTCGGGGCCGACGCTCTGTACTCCTTGAGGGCACAGCTTGTGATCAGTGCTCCGGCACCGGTGGTGGAGCAAGTATGGGCATCAATGATTGCCATGCGCGACTTACGCGATTGCGTGGGGCGCGGAGATCTACTCGGCACTGACGCATACGCGACGGCTGGGCGAGCGGTAAGGGATAGCCAACAGTGCCTGCGCGACGTGATGCGCGCAGATTTGGCCGGCCGACGTCAGGTCCTCTAGTCCCTGGTCGTGCCTGCGACACCCGCTTCAGGAGTTCGATCCATCCGCGGCTCACACCCGAAGCCAGGCGGTTACATCGTCTCCGGGCAGCTATGCAGGACCGCTGACATCCGCCACTGTTGATGTCAGTGGTGGATGTCAGCCCGCCACTCGAACGCCGGACTCAGCCCGGCACTGCTGCACCCGTCATCAAGGCGAAACAAGCCCCGCCAACGACGCCTTCCCAGAAGCCAGCAACCATCTGGCGACCTCGAATTGCACCCTGCTCACAGACGAGCTCAGCGACAATCCTGAGTGGTGAACTTCGTAGCCGGTTCTGTGCCCTTCCCGGTGTCCGCCTCGGGAAGGTTCCAGCGGGCAACTCCGCCCCACTCGTCAGTGATGATTACAGTGCCGCCCTTGGAGGGTGGATTGATATCCGTGATCGCCTTGTACGCCTTGCCCGGCTCTAGGTCGGCATAAATGAAGTAGTCGTCAATACACCCTTGCCATGGAGCGTTTGTGTAATCCCACTCCTCGACCTGGGCTCCGTCACCCTGCCACTTGATCATGTTGCCGGTCTGTTCACCGAGTGTGCCACCGGACGCCGACTTCATCGTGAAAGCGAGAGCGACGGCATACTTGCCCTGCACGCTGGCAGTCTTGTCCTTGGCAAGAGCGTCCCGGTAGGCAACTCCGGTGAGCGTGACCTGGAGGGGCTCACCGTCTGTGTCACTGAGGGTGACGGTATCTCCCACTGTACGCCCGGAAGGATCCACGTTCTTGGTAGTGGTGGTACCGCTGGGCGAGGCGCTAGACGCTGGCCCTGACTCACTTCTACTTGCCGAGCACGCCGACGTGGTGAAAAGCACCGTGAGTAAACAGGCAGTGATTGCGACCGTTCGCATTACGGCTATCCCCCAGTGATTTACGCTACGTGTTGATCACAGTACCAAGGGGCCACTAGCGCTGGGTCTGTTCCATTGCGGCGATCTCGGGCGCCGTCGCCGTGGCCCGCTGGCCTGCCTGGACCTGCTGGAGTCGTTTGATAGTGGCAGCCAGCACGTCATGGGCGTCTGTGGGATCCGCGCCCGCGTCCTCCACTGTGACTCGGGCGATGACGGTACCGGACCTGCTGTAGCCGTAGACCGTGCCACTCGATCCGCTGTGCGCCAGGAAGACCGACTCCTCTCCGACTCGACCGATCTCGAGGGGGGCCGTTTCATCCGTATCCGGCCACTGGTCGTACGCCGCCTTCGCATGCGCGACATTGTCGAACTGGCAGACGTCTAGATCAATGCCTCGCGAGTCGGTCGACCCCTGATAGTCGTAGTCGCCGCTACCCGCTCGCTGCCAACCGGCCGGCGCTGGGGTGTCCAGCGGAGCACAGTCGTCGGGCTCGCCCGGCATGCGCTTGTGGAGACTGCCGGGAAGGTAGCCGGGCACCAGGTCCTCAGCGTCGGGAATCGCCTGTGTGAGTTCCCCCCGGCTGAGCTGCTTGGTCAGCGGCAGGTCGGTGTTGTCCTTGGACGGCCTTGCTTTGCCGGTTCCGCTCGCTGATGGCGCCCCAGCGGGGGCCGGCGGCGTCTTGTCTGCGGAGCAAGCGGATAGCGTGAGGCAAGCCAGAAGCGTTGCAACGAGGGGAAGGTGACTCCTTGTCATGTTGTTAACATAGATCAGATCCGGGCCGCCAGATCCGAATCTCGCCAGTACCGCGGGGGCTCGACAAGATCAGGAGGGCGTCCGGGGCTTCACCATGTCGTTGCATGGACCCTGACTAGCAAAAAGCCCTCCCGAACGGGAGGGCGGAGAATTGCGCCCCCGGCAGGACTCGAACCTGAGGCCAAGCGCTTAGAAGATGCGCGCAAGCCTTGGTGATTGGACCCGATCGGCCTACACCGGCACCGTGGTGGGCTGCTGGGGGTCGCTGCCGTTCGCCGTCGTTGCCGTCAGGATTGCCGTCACCGCTAGCGATCGGGCCGGGCGAATGTCTGCTGTGGTTGGAAGGCGAGCGTACGTGCGGTGAACCCTGTTCAGGCGGTGTGCGCTCCCTTCGTGCGCTGGTTGCGACCTTGTGTGACTCGCCCGGGCGCAGCACGGTTGAGGTGGATGCTGCTCGGTGCTGTGCCGCAGGACCATCAGGGAGGGGCGGTACGTCGTGGGTTCAGCCAGTCAATGGGCACGTGAGACCTTCGGGGACATAGCCGGTGAGCTGGCCGACATCATCCCGGCTTGCCTCCTACGGGCTCATGACCGCGCCCGGACCGGGCACGAGGGCGTTCACACTCAGACGCTCGAGGCCTACGGACATGGCCTCTACGCGGTGCAATACGAAGAACTGGCCGCCGGCATCTCCGGGCTTGGGGAAGCTGTGCGTCTGCAAGGGCGAACGCTGATGCTCGTCCGCGGCCACCTGATCTACCCCCTCCGCTACGCCAAGAAAGACGTGCCTGTCACGGCCGCTCGTCTCCGTCGGGCCACAGGCTTCCGAGCTGACCTGATCCGCCGCCACGGCCCACCTCCCAGGCAGCAGGCATTCGACCTGGACTGGGGAGAACTTGACGACTCCGAAGTGCATCCAGACCTGGAGCTGCTTCCCGACGACGTGCAGCTCGTCCTCGTCGCTTACGCCTGCTCCATGGAGAAGGGTGTCATGCGCATTGAGTGGGGGTCAGCGGAGCTGCGCCGCGAGGACCGGTACCTGATCTGGCACCGTCACGAGCCGTTGCCAACCAGAGACTGACCTGGCCCTTGGCTCGGGCCGCGGTACTGCTTTGGCGCCGTTCAGCATCAGGAGTACGACACTTTCACGTGCGGGCAGTATCCGTAAGCTGCCACAGTACGGGGATGCTTGTGAGTCCACTGCCCGGCGTTGACCGGAAGCACCTGTACAAGACGCTCAGCGAGGTGTGCCAGAAGGTCTCGAACCTCCACACCAGCGGTCCGCACGAGTACTACGAACGGCTCTTGGCCTACCTAGATTGGGCGGCGTATGCCGTTGATCGACTGGAGGCTCTCATCAGCAGCGCTGACCTTGACCGGCTTGTTCTTACCAAGCGGCACGACCAGTTGCTCGCCGGACTGGACAGTTTTACCGTCGGGACGACTCAGCGCCTCGTGAACCAACTGGTGAGTGCCGAACTCCGGCAGCGGACGACGGCATTCACGGCTGCTACTCAGACGCTCGGGCAGGAGTTGCAGCAGTGGCAGCTCCGCGGGCTTCCTGTGGTGGCTGACAGCAGCTTCTACATCCATCATCCAGACAAGCTGGAAGACACGGACTTTTCTGGTCTGCTAGGTACGCGCGGGGCGTTCGTACACCTCATGGTGCCGATGGTCGTGATCGATGAACTCGACCAACTCAAGGAGAGCAAGGCCCCGCAGGCGCGATGGCGGGCACGGTACACACTTGCTGTTCTGGATCGACTCTTCCAGAAGAGCACGGAGCAGGCCCTGCTCCGTGAGGCTGACGCCGAGGAACTGCGAACCACCGGGCTGCGACGTGGCGAAGTGACCGTGCAGCTCTTGTTCGATCCGCCGGGTCATGTGCGGCTGCCAATCAACGATGACGAGATTGTGGACAGGGCGCTGGCGGTCAAGCCCTTGTCGGGGCGCGAAGTGACGGTGCTTACGTACGACACCGGCCAGGCAACCCGAGCACGCGTTGCGGGTCTGCGTGACCTCAAGCTGAGCATGCCGGTCGGCGACGAACCGGAGCAGCAGGAGGTCAGCAGAAGGAAATCCCCTGTCCAAGGAACGAGAGATTGAGTGGCAGCCGGCCGCGTGGGCGGGCAGCCGTTCCGGGCGTCCCGACTCACGACGCTAGTTCTCCGGGTGCAGGCAAAATCATTCCAGTGTGGCAGATCAACTGCGGGTACCCAGGCCGGAGCGGGGTGGGGGCGGTCACCCGTGGGTGCCGTCTGTCAACGTTGGTCGGCCTCGCACGGCCTAGGGACGGCCCAGGGTGCTTCGCTGCCGCGATGCTGCCTCCGATAGTTCGCCCAGAAATTTTGAAACTGCCGCATATGCCCGGACTGGCTGCCATAATCCGATCGTGCTAGCAGCAACGAACACGAACAGCGCAGGAGCCCTTCCGGCTGCCGCCGTGGTAGCAGCCTGTGCCCTCCTGTTTACCATCGCTTCCTTCTGGTGGCTTAACGCTCGCCAAGGGGCCCTTAAGTCCTACACTCCTCACTCCTTCGCCGCTGCTACGACAAGCAGTAAGACGCTTATCCGGATCCCTCTGATTCTCTTCAACACCGGCCCGAAGCCAATTATCGTGCAGAATTTGCGGTTGACCCTTCCAGGCACAACGAAAGGCACAGTCACTCTTCCCTGGAGCACCACTCGCGATCGGATCCGACCCGAGAAGGATGACGACCCCCGGCTTCCCAGCGTCTTCGTTGTGGCAGGCCGGTCCGCCGTACAGGTGTTTGCGGAATTCAGCACGCCATTTCCGAACTTCATTCCGGAGCTCCGAGAATATCAGGCCGCAGTCCAGTGCAAACTCGGCCACAAGAAGCACTGGGGCGATCTCCTGGTTTTCCCTATCCAGCTAGGGAACATGGTCAGTCCTACGGCTTACATTGCCTACAGTAATGAGCCCGCAGAGATCGCCGATGGTGACCGCGCTAAAGCCGCCGCCACCCTCGAAGGATTGAGATCCGCAGATAATTCAAACCCAGCTTGATCCAGGCCCACCATCGATATTTGGATTGGATTGCAAATGCCCATTCCGTCCCTCCCTCGCTTCCTCTACTTGGACGAGAAAGGACTAGGTGAGTATCTCTCCGTAGTAGAGCAAGGACTCTCCGATGAAGCAAAGACGCGGCGCTTGTCAAGTGGAGGGCAAGTCACGTCCGCCGGGCTCGGACAACCAGCAGACGGTGAGTCCACCTCCGAGGAAGAGCGAGTAGTCCGCGAAACGGCCAGCCAGCGCTTCATCCGCCTGGTCACTGCACTCGACGTAGCGTCTGCTCAGTGGCGATACCGTGACATCGAGGACCTGGGGGAAGAATTCGAAAGCGTCAATGTAGCAGACATCGTGCAGGTGCAGTGCGAAGTGGAGATTCCCCCCTTCATTCGCATGCTTAGTCAGCCAGATCAGTTGGATGACATGGTGAACATGATTGAGGCATTTCGAGCAATGGCTCCCATGCTGGGGCAGGATCTCGAAGGGCTTCCTGGAAAGAAGGAGACGAAGGCTTTCAGCGATTTCGGCAAAGCGATGAAGTCAGACGTGGTCATCGTTGGCGACCAGGAAGACGGCGGCCCTCAAATCACAGGCAAGCTGAACAAGGATTACGTTCGAGACGCGATTGAAGGCGAGGTTTTCATCCTGGGGAAGGTTGCCAAGCGGTTGAAGCACGGCGAAACACACTCCCTCCTAGCGATTCCTGGTGCATCCTTGATGAGCCGAAAGCAGCGCAGGGAAGCTGCTCGACAAGAACAGTCGGACGACACCACATTGGTCGGCCCAGCTCTGACACTGGATATTCTCGCGATCTACCGCTGACACGTGCGCCACAGGGCGGCGGAGCGGCTTTGGGCTGGAGTTTCAATGACTGAGTCAAGCCACGGGGGCTGATCGGAGGCCGTGGACACGATCAGGGCCAGGCGGCGGATCATCCTCTGACCTGGCCCTGAGTCGCATGGTTCGCCGACGCTCCCCGTTGTTCCCCGCCGCAAGCCATCTGACCAGGCACGTCAGGGGCCAGGGTCGCCGAACCCCTGGCAGGCCCCGGGTCCCTCAGTTCGCCTACGAGGAGTTCCGCTCTGTCTGGCTGATCAGCACACCAGCCGCATCGTCGAACGTGATCAGCCTGGTCCGGCATCGGCGAACCTGAGATCATGCCGCGTGCACCGGTATGGACGACCTGTCCATCTCCGTAGTGCTTTCCACCGCAGACACTTCTGAGGAGAGGCTCTCGTGAAGAAGAACAGCATGACCACTGGCTTACCTCTCGTCATCGGCACCGTGATTGCCGCTGGCGTCCTCGTTCAGGACAACTACGGCGGCGCCGTCTTCGCCGTCGTGGGTGGTGCCGGCGCCTCGCTTGTCCTGCACCGCAGGTCTAGCCGCAACCAGAGGCGCGCTGAGTAGCTACGAGCCGGGCAGCGCGAAGCCCAGGACAAAGCCACGAGGTCGGTGGAGTTTCAAGTGACCGAGTCGAGGCCGTGGGCGCTCGCCAGTAGTGGGGGTGGCCTGGACGTGTTTACAGCCTTCGCCGCGTTTCTTGAGGTAGAAGTAGTCCCGGTTCGGGCCGTCGCGGACGATGCTGGTCTGCGCGGAGAGGTAGAAGACTCTGCGCAGGCGGCGGCTGTAGCGCTTGGGGCAGTGCAGGTTGCCGGTGCGGCGGCCGGAATCGCGTGGGACGGGGACGAGTCCGGCGGCTGACGCGAGGTGGCCGGCGTCGGTGTAGGAGGTCAGGTCTCCTGCGGCGACGACGAATTCGGCTCCGAGGATGGGCCCCATGCCGGGCAGGGACTCGATGATCTCGGCCTGTGGGTGAGTGCGGAAGGTGTCGCGGATCTGCCGGTCGAGTCGTCGCAGTCGGTCGTCCAGGTCCAGGATCTGTGTGGCCAGGTCGGCGACGATCTGTGCGGCGGTGTCCTCGCCGGGTAGTGCGGTCTGCTGGGCCTGGGCCGCTTCCAAGGCCGCGGTGGCCACGCTCTCCGGGTTGCGGACTCCTCGATTGGTCAGCCAGGCGGTCAGGCGGGCCAGGCCGCGTCGGCGGAGGGCGGCCGGGGTCTGGTATCCGGTCAGCAGCACCAGTGCGCCTTTGCGGGCTGAGTAGTCGAAGGCTCGCTCCAGGGCGGGGAACATGCCGGTGAGCACGTCGCGGAGCCGGTTGACCGTCCGCACACGGTCAGTGATCAGGTCGGTGCGGTGCGCGGTGAGGAGTGCGAGGTCGGCGGCCAGCTGCGCGGGCATGTCGAGCAGGGTGAAGTCCCGGCGGTGGCGGGCGGTTTCGGCGATGACATAGGCGTCGCGGGTATCGGTTTTGGCCTCGCCCCGGTATGCGCCGGTCATGCGGTTGACGGTGCGGCCGGGCACGTAAACAGCCCTTTGGCCGTGGGCTGCCAGCAGCGCCAACAGCAAGGCGGAGGACCTGCTGGAGATGTCCACCGCCCAGTGCACCTCGTCGGCCAGGTCCAAGATCTCGCCGAGCGCGGTCAGGATCGCCGACTCGTCGTTTTCGATCTTCTTCGACCACAGGGCCGCGCCGGTCTCGTCGACCACTGCGGCCCAGTGATGGCCCTTGCCCGCGTCGATACCGACCCATATCCGGGCCCGCTGTTTGTTCACGCGTCCCTCCCGCAGCCGAGTTCGTTCCGTCGGCCCGTAGGACACCCCGTCGTCAGCTCCGTAAACAGCGACCCATTCCGCGCATTTCAATCAGCGACCAGGGCGCCCCGGAGGACCGGACGGCCACTCCAGCCGAGCCACGGTCGGCAAGCTGCTTTGAAGCCACATCCGGCCCTCCCGGACCACCGAACAACTTACGGAGCTGCTTTGGGGGCGGGTGATCATGGCCCCGTAGGCTTCCGGCGAGTCGGGCAGTCTGTAGGCCTGCCCGTTGCAGCACGACGTTGGGGCCATGTTCTTGGAGGCTCGCCCCGAAGTGGCTGCCTAAAGCCGTAGAGCCGACCGCCCCAGCCACAGAGGGTGTCTCCCCCCTGCATACCCGCAGCCGCCGAGCGCGGCCAGCCGGGGCGAAGGCAGGAGGCAGCCGTGCCGCAGAGGCGGCGCGGGCGCGCGCCGTGCGCGGGCCTTGATGAAGTAGGGAAAGTTCTACCGCGCTGCTGGCTGCTGATCACCCAAGTCGTCAGTACCCGCTGAGCAGTTCCGCAACCCGGGCGCGCGCATCGGCATCATCGCGACGACCCTCATCGCGTTCGGCCATTTTTCGGCCTGCACCTTCACGAGTCCGGCACTTCAGTAGCTGTCGGGCATCGACGAACGATTCGTCGGCCCGCTGCTGTTCGGGTTCGGCATGGCAGGCATGATCGGCAACTTCGTCGCTGGCGCGGCGCTGGCGCGCGGGGTGCACCGGAGCGTGCTGATCATCGCCGTGTCCCTCGGGGCTGCGATGCCGCTCTTCCTGCTGCTGGGCCGGACGACGGTCGGCGGCGCCATCTTGCTGGTCGTCTGGGGCTTGGTCTACGGCGGCGTGTCGGTCGGCCTGCAGACGAGAGCCTGCGATCACCAAGATCCATGCCTCACGCCCCCAGCACACTGGTGGGCGGACTAGCGCGTGTCTCTTTGATGGGTTGTTCAGTTGATCGGATGTGTCTGTCCGATTAGTGATCAGTGATGCGATGTGGGACCGGATCGAGCCGCTGATGCCGGCCGATCCGGTTCGCGGACGGCGGTGGGCCGACCACCGCCGCACGCTCGAGGCCATTGCGTGGAAGTACCGCACCAACTCGCCCTGGCGGGACCTTCCCGACGAGCTCGGCTCCTTCCAGACCGCTCATAAGCGGCTGATCAGATGGGCCGTTGACGGCACCTGGGAGATGATCCTCGCCGCCGTCCTGGCTGCGGCGGACGCCGACGATGACATCGACTGGACGGTGTCGGTGGACTCCACGGTCGTCCGGGCCCACCAGCACGCTGCCGGAGCACTCAAAAGGGGGCGGCCCACTGCGGCGAGCCCGTCGATCACGCGCTCGGACGCTCTCGCGGCGGACTGAGCACCAAGGTCCACCTGGCCGCAGACGGCCGCGCACGGCCCCTCGCCTTCACCGTCACCGCAGGCCAGGCAGGTGATGCACCCGCCTTCGAGACGGTGATGTCCCGCATCGGCGTGCCCCGCAGGGGCCCGGGCAGGCCACGGACCCGGCCGCTGGCCGTTCTGGCCGACCGCGCGTATTCCTCACGTGCCATCCGCAGCCACCTGCGGCGCCGGGGCATCCGTGCGGTCATCCCGCAGCCGTCCGACCAAGTCGGCCACCGCCTGAGGCGAGGCCGGCTCGGTGGCCGTCCGCCCGGCTTCGACAGCGAGGCATACAAGCAGCGGAACAGCGTTGAGCGGTGCATCAACCGCCTCAAGCAGTGGCGCGGCCTGGCTACACGAACCGACAAGCTCGCGATCGCCTACCAGGCCGCACTCCACCTCGCGGGCATCCTCATCTGGACCCGACGCTGACCAAAGAGACAGAACCTAGGCCGGATCGATGACCTTCTTGCGCATGTGCCCGTAGACCACCGATGTCCGTACGTCGGCCAGTTCCGGGCGCTTCGCCAGTTTCTCCAGGACCACCGCGTGCAGATGGTCGGTGTCCCGGACGGCGACGTGCACGAGGAAGTCGTCGTTCCCGGTGAGGACGAAGATCGAGATGACCTCCGGCATCCCCTCCAAGAAGGTCTGGAAGGTCTCGATCACAGCACGTGTCGGCGGGCGGACCCGTACGGCGATCACCGCCTGCAGCCCGCGGCCGATCGCCGCGAGGTCTGCCTCCGCGTGAAATCCCGTCAGGACACCGCTCTTGCGCAGCGACCGGATTCGCTCCAGACAGGTGGACGGGGCGATACCGAGTTCCTGGGCCATGTCCCGGTTGGTGCGCCGACCGTCCTCCTGGAGCATCCGCACCAACGCCGAATCTAGTTCGTCCAAGCTTGCCTCACTCCACCGGATTCCGAAGGTAATTCGGACTCTTCGCATCAGATTCGATGATCTTGTTAGCCTCCAGCCTAGTCGACCGATGTTTGTTCGGTCACGTCGCGGTGGGCGCAGTGAGTAGCGGAGAGGGCGACTTGTTATGCGCAATCGAGGACCCACGGTGTGGGCGGTGTGTGCGGTCATGGCGGCCGCGCTGTTCTGGAGCAGTTCGTACGCGGTGACCAAGCAGGTGCTGGAGGACGTCGGCCCGCTCAGTATCGGCGCCATCAGGTTCACCCTCGCGGCGTTACTCCTGGGCGTGATGGTACGGCTGAGCAGGCACCGCCCGGCCCGTCCGGACTCCCGGCAGCGGCAGCAGCTCTACCTGAGCGGGTTCCTCGGCATCACCGTGTACTTCATCCTTGAGAACGTCGGCGTCGACCTGTCCACGGCATCCGACGCGTCGCTGATCGTGGCCACGTACCCGCTGATGACGATGCTGGTGGAACTGGTCGTCTTCCGCACCCGGATGCCGCTGCCGCGTGTGACGGGCGTGCTGCTGGCCACCGTCGGCGCCTTCCTCGTCGTACGCAACGGGGCCGAGGTCGGCGGCAGTTCGCGCTGGCTGGGGGACATCCTGCTGCTGCTCGGCGGGCTGGCCTGGGCCGGCTACAACGTGCTCGGCAAGCGCGCGAGCGCCGGCCAGGACGCCGTGAGCGTCACCTACTACCAGACCCTGGCGGGCGCGGCCGGCTTCCTGCTCGCGTCCCTGCTGGAGGCCGACGACTGGCGGATGCCGGGCGCGACCGCCTCATCGCTGCTGGTCTACCTGGCCGTGGCGTGCTCGGTCGGCGGCTTCCTGCTCTACAACTACGGCCTGCGCCGGATGGCGTCGAGCGTCGCGGTCAACATCCTCAACCTGGTACCGGTCTTCGGCGTCATCGGCGCCGTCGTGATCAACGGGGAGTCGATCCGGCTCGCCCAGGTGACGGGCGGCGTGATCATCATCGCCGGGGTGGCGCTCGGCATGATCGAGCGGGGACAGGACGACGCCGCGCATCCGCGCGCGAAGGGAAGCGAGCCGTCCGGGGGTGCGACCGCGCGGACCGGGGGCGCTCCGTCCTCGCCCTCTGAGTCGGGGACTCACGGTGGATACGGTTCGCAGGCCTCTCCGTCGCCGTCCCGGTCGAGATGGGGCGCGTAGCCGGGGTCGCCCGTGAACAGGGGTGCGTCGCCGGCGGCTCGTGCCGCGTCGCAGTTCTCGTAGTAGGGGGAGGCTTCGTCGGGTGGCGGGTCCGGCTCGGTCACCTCTCGTATGTCGGCCCCCACGATCGTGCCGCCGCGCACCGTGTAGGTGCCTTCGAAAAGCCGCAGCGTGCCGTCGGTCTGTGTGGCCTCCAGCGTGACCGAGACGGTGCCGCCGTCCGCGCGGAGGATGTGCACCGTGTCGTGGGCGGTGGTGGCGAACCCGTCCACGAAGGCCTCGTAGGAGCCGGAGAGGTTCTTGCCTCCGAGATCCCATGCCCGCCGGTAGTCCCGAGCGTTGATCGCGGCGAAATAGTCGCGGACCACGGACGACGCGCTGTCGGCCGTCGGTGACTCGGCCGGGCGAGGGGACGCGGGCGCCGGCGGCGTCGACCGCTCGGGCACCGGCGGCGTCGACCGCTCGGGGCTCGGCGGCGTTTCCGTCGGCTCTGGCGTCGGGGTGGGAGGTGGAGTGGGCGTCGGCGTTGTGGGCGCCACAGTGATGGTGTTCGTCACCGTGGCCGGGTTCTGCGTGGGCGTCGAGTCGGTGCCCTGACAACCGGTCACCCCTATCACTGCCGTCACCAGCAGCGACAGGATTCCCGGATGAACAAGGCGGCCCATCTGCCCCACCTCGCGAGTCGCGTGCCTTTCTCCAGCTTGCTCCGCCGGCCGGCGGACGGCAACGCTCGGCACTCTCCTCTCGCCGCGATGAGTTCCGGCCCGGCCCGGAGTCTGTTCCGGTGAGCGTCGTGGCATGCCGTACGAGGCTGCCCGGCACGAGAACCACGGAGGACACCATGACGACCACGCCGGACGATCCGACCACCCCACCGGACGATCCGACCACCCCACCGGACGACCCGACCACCGCGCTGCCCGGCCGCCCGCCCGTGGTCGACCTGGCCACCTGGCAGGCCGCCCGCGACGAGCTGCTGGCCCGCGAGAAGGCCCACACCCGGGAGGGCGACGCCCTCGCCGCGGCCCGCCGCCGGCTGCCGATGGTGGAGTTCGACGGGACGGTCGAGGTCGTCGGCCCCGACGGCCCGGTCCCGTTCCTGGACCTGTTCCAGGGCCGTGACGAGCTCGTCGTCTACCAGCACATGTGGTACGACGGCGCGCCGCACCAGGGGCAGTGCGAGGGCTGCACCACCACGGCCTGGCACCTGAAGGACGCCGTCTACCTCAACGCCCGCGGCGTCTCCTTCGCCGTCCTGACCACGGGCCCGTGGGACGAGGTGGCCGCCTACGTCGAGTTCATGGGCTACACCCAGCCCTGGTACTCGGTGCGCGGCGTGGACGCACCCGTCGGCGGCGCCATGGGGTACCTCACCTGCTTCCTGCGCGACGGCGACCGCGTGTTCCTCACCTACTCCACGACGGGCCGCGGCAACGAGCGGGTCAACGGCTCCCTCGGCCTGCTCGACATGACGCCCTACGGGCGCGGCGAGGCGTGGGAGGACAAGCCCGAGGGCTGGCCCGAGGGCGGCAGCCCGTGCTGGTCCTGGCGCTCGGACGCGGACGGCAACGCCACCTGGGGCCCGACCAGCCGCCCCGTGCCGCAGTGGACCCGCCCCGGCGCGACCCCCGTGGAAACCCTCGGGCGGCACGGCCACCACCACTGACACACCGCCGACAGCGGCGCCGGCAGCGGCCTCAGCCGGTGCCGTCGACGGGTTCCCCGCGGCCCGGCAGGGGGCCGGTGAGAACCTTCTCCACTCGCCCCCGTCTGAAATGAATGAACGTCGCGAGCCCCGCGCGCGGGGTGTCCGCGTACACCCAGGCCTCGGACCGGCTCCGGCGGCACCAGATCCGCAGGTCCAGGGAGGATCTTGTCGCGTACCGGCCGAGGTACTGCCTGTCGTCGACAGCTTCCGTGGGGCTTCCCAGCAGGCGTCTCACCTGTCTGCGCGTCATGCCCGGCTCGACCTGGGTCATGGGCGCAGGGTAAGTGGAGCCTGCCGGGACCGGTCCCCGAAGTCGCCGGTCAGTCCCCCGCCGTCGCCTCCCGGCGCCGCAGCACGACCAGGGTCGCCCCGCCGATCAGGACCAGGCCGATGGCGATGCCGGCGATCAGCGGCGTGACACCGGAGCTGCCGGTTTCGGCGAGGTTGGTGTCCGAGGCCGTGCCGCCCAGCGCGGCCGGGCTCGGCTCGCTCAGGGTCTGCGTGGCGGTGCCCGTCCCGCTGCCCTGGATCCGGCAGTCCAGCATGCCGGTGAAGCGCTTCTCGAACCTCCCGGGGCCGTGGATGGTGAAGTCGTAGGCCTGGTCCTCCTGGAGCGGGACCGTCACCGTGCGGGTCTCGCCAGCGGCGATGGTGTGCTCGAGGCCGGCGAGCTCGAAGGTGAACGGCTCGTCGCCCTTGTTGGAGGCGATGATGTCGACACCGCCCTCGGCGCAGTTCTTCGCCGCCGTCAGGGCAGGGACCGGGCCCTGCTTCAGCCAGGTCGCCTCGGCCGTCGCCGACACCGTCGACTCGCTGGACCCGGCCAGGATCTGCGTCTGGCTCCGGCTCTCGGAGGCGAAGGCGCGGCCGACCGGCACGGTGGTGGATGCCTGCACGGTCAGCTCGGCCGTGCCGGCCGCCGCGTCCTCGGGCACCTCGAAGAACACCTGCCCGCCGTCGGACGTGGAGGTGACGGCCTTGCCCTGCTTGTCGACGATCCGGACCCCGCTCGTGGCGGCGTCGGCGGGCGGGGTGACCGTCGCGCTGCCGCCGTTGGTGCGCACCGTCACCGGGCCGAGCCGCTCACCCGGGCGGCCGGAGACCGCGGACGGTTCGAGCGTGAGCGAGGCCCGGGGCTCGGGCAGGTTCCGGGCGCTCTTCTCCAGGTAGTCCGCGAGTTGCTCGGCCTGCGGGTCGAGCGCGTCGACGGCCACGTCGTCCGAGTATCGCCAGATCGCCACCTGTGTACCGGACGCCGCGTCCTGCTCGGTCAGGGCGCCGCGGACGCCCGCCTTGCGGGCGAGCGCCGTGAGGTCGTTCACCTGCGGGTAGGAGTTCTGCAGGATCCAGCGGATCTTGCCGGCGTCCTTGTTGGTGCCCAGGGACGTGCCGCTCCAGGGCGTCTCGTGGTACTCGGCGTCCCGCTGGGTGGGGTTGTGCAGGTCGACGCAGTACGTCTGCAGCGTGCCGCCGCCCTCGACGGACATCTCGAACAGGCCCGCCGACACGTGCTGGTCGCCGGTGCCGCCGTGGATCACCGCGGTCCCGAACGTCTTGAGCCCGGCTATCGTCGCGGTCGCTCCGCCCTGGCTCTGCGTCGTCCCGTCGGCGGCCGACGCCTGGCCGGCACCGGCCAGACCGCCCGCGGTGACGAGCCCGGACACCACCGTCGCGGCGGCGAGGCGGGCTGCCCCTCGCCTGCGGACGAACAGCTCAGAGAACGAAGCAAACACCAAATTCCCCTTCGAGCAGGACCCGTTGACGTGGGGGGACGGTCCCACCAGCAGAATCAGAAGCCTCACAGGCCCCAAGAGCCCCGAGAGCCATGTCCGGCATCCTAGGGACGCGGCGAGCCGTGCTCGCCGGTGAGACGGCCGGAGGAGTGATCCGACTCGGAATCGTTATCGCCAAGACCCCTTGTGAGCAGGGCTTATCGGCAAGTCACCGCTGGCCGTACGGTGCGCACTCGCCGATAAGCCGCAGTTCGGGCAGCCGGTGGATGGTGATCGACGGTGATTGACGTCACGTCAACGCCGGTGCCCCCACCTGCTGTTGAGGAGGCACGTCGGTGGCCGACCCGGAACCCTCGGGCGGGGTCTCCCAGTTGGGCTCCGGCTGCTGCGGCGACGCCACCGTCTCCGGCTTGCCGGCGCGCCGGAAGGCCGAGGTGCCCCAGGCGAGGTCGTGGCCGATGGCGACCGCGTCGATGTCCGCCGAGGTCCAGTTCTGCCCCTCGCGCACGTCGGTGCGCACCTTCAGCCTGCCCTGCACGATCACGGGCTCACCCACCGTCAGCGACGCCGCCGTGTTCGTGGCCAGCTGGCGGTTGGCCCAGACCGTGAAGAAGTTGGTGTGCCCGTCCGTCCAGGTGCTCTTCTCGCGGTCCCAGTAGCGCGCGGTGACCGCCAGCCGGAACCTCGCCGACGGGCCGGACGCCATCTCCCGGTACACCGGCTGCGTCGCCACGCGACCGACCGCGCAGACCATCGTCTCGTTCATCGCGAACCCCTCCCTCGCCCGGAGTCCGACACCGGTCCGACACACGTACGGGCCCGTCCCGTACGGCTGTGTCTGCCAGACTGCCGCCGCCGGGCCGGGCCCGCTGAGCGCTGTGGACCACCGCCTGCCTGTGGACAACGCCGTCACCGGAACGGGTGACAGCGAGGGGCGCCGGCGGTCCGTCACCACCTTCGGCGCCCCTTGGAGCTACGCCCCCACCACCCTCCCGTACTGCTCCCGCACCTCCCGGTACCGCAGCAGCTCCGCCGCCACCGGATCCAGCACCCGCGCCCTCCCGCACCCGGCCGCCGCCTCCCGCAGCCGGCGTTCCGCCTCCAGTCCGTAGCGCCGGGCCGGGCCCCGGGCCGCCATCCGGCAGCTCCACTCGATGAGCGGGCCGCCGACGATGCCGATCACCATCAGCAGCACCGGCACCCCCAGGTTCGGCGCCATGACGCCGACGATCTGGCCCAGCAGCCACAGCCCGCCCAGGAACTGCAGGATCGTCATGGAAGCCTGTGACAGCACGGCCACCGGCCACCACCCGGGCCGGGGCGGCCGCCCGGCCGGCACGCCCGCGCGCACGGACAGCTCGTCCAGCGCCTCGGGCAGCCCCTGCGAGCCGCGCACGGCCGCCTCGCGCACCGCCTGGGCCCACGGCGCGGGCAGCCCGGCCGAGGCCCGGTCGGCCACCGTCCGCACGGCCTGCTCGACCCGCTGCCGGGCGGTGGCCTCCTCGTCGGCCTGTGTACGCGAGGGCAACCGCCCCGTGGTGGGCTCGCCGCGGTCCTGGTACCAGCGCCACAGCCGCAGCCAGGGCGTGCCGCAGGCGCGGTTGGCGTTGCGCAGCCAGGCGCGTTCGGCCGCCTCGCCCGCCGCCGTGGCGCCCACCGCGTCCGCGAGCCGGTCCGAGAACTCCTCCCGGGCCTGCTCGCTGAGGCCGGTCCGCCGCTGCGTGGCGTAGACGGGCCACAGCCGCGCCGCCGCGATGTCCACGTCGGCCGAGATACGGCGGGCCGGTGCCCCGCGCTCCGCGACGAACTGGCCGAGCGCCTCACGCAGTTCCCCGACGCCGTCCCCGGTGAGCGCGGACAGCGCGAGCACGGTCGTCCCCGGTTCGCCGTACTCCCCGAGGGCGATGCCGTCCTCGTCGAGGAGCCGTCGCAGGTCGTCGAGGACCTGCTCGGCGGCCTCCCCGGGCAGCCGGTCGATCTGGTTGAGGACGACGAACATGACCTCCGCGTGGGCCGCCATGGGCCGCAGATAGCGCTCGTGGAGGACGGCGTCGGCGTACTTCTCCGGGTCGACGACCCAGATGACGGCGTCCACGAGCCCCAGGATGCGGTCGACGTGCTCGCGGTGCTGCACGGCCGCGGAGTCGTGGTCCGGCAGGTCGATCAGGACGAGCCCGCGCAGCTGGGAATCCGCGTCCCCGGTCGGCAGCGGACGGCGGCGCAGCCGGGGCGGGATGCCGAGCCGTTCGATGAGGCTCGCCGCCCCGTCGCTCCAGCTGCACGCGATGGGCGCCGCGGTGGTGGGGCGGCGCACTCCGGTCTCCGAGATGGTCACCCCGGCGAGCGCGTTGAACAGCTGCGACTTGCCGCTGCCGGTGGCGCCCGCGATAGCGACGACGGTGTGCTGCCCGGAGAGCCTGCGGCGCGCGGACGCCTCGTCGAGCACCCGGCCGGCGCCCGCGAGCGTCCGGCTGTCGAGCCGGGTGCGGGAGAGCCCGACGAGTTCGCGCAGCGCCTCCAGCCGGGAGCGCAGCACCCCGTCGTACACCAGCGGGGTCACCGCGGCCGGGGCGGCGGACCGGCTGTCCGAGGCGTGGTACCGCTCTCCCCCGGTGGTCTCGTCGACCCGCCGCGCGATGAGCCCGTCGTCCCAGGCTCCGCCGGAGTCCGTACGACCGTCCCTCCCGCGCGCGTGGGTGCCGTCGTGCTCGGCGCGCTCCTGGGAACGCCCGCGCGCGGAGGTGTCGGGGGAAGCCTCGGCCGCAGAAGCCCCTGCGGAAGCCTGTCCGGAGCCCCCTGCGGAAGCCCGTCCGGAGCCGCGTGCGGATTCCGCCCGGCCCGCGTCGTCCCCCTGGCCCGCGTCGTTCGGCTGGTGCGCGTCGTCCGGCTGGTCGGCGTGCTCGGTGTGGTCCTGGTCAGTGACGGCGGTCACCGGTCACCTCTCCTTCTGCAGTACGGACAGCGCGGCGATGAGTTCGGCCTGGGGCTCCGGGTGGACGTCGAGCGCGTCGAGCGGGGCGAGCCGGCGCTCGCGTTCGGCGTGCAGGACCCGGTCCACGTGCTCGGTGAGCAGCCGTCCGGCCCGGTCGCGCAGCCGCAGCGCCCCGTGTGCGCCGATCCGCTCGGCGAGGCTCTCCCCGGCCATCCGCCCCCGGCGGCCGCCCAGCAGGGAGGTGGCGACGAGAGCGGCGACCAGCTCCGGGTCGGGCGCGAGGGCCCGGTCGAGTTCGCGCACCTCGTCCTCGGCGTACTCCTCGAGCTCGCGCCGCCAGCGCCGTACGGCGAGCCCGATCCGGTGCTCGGCGCTGTCCGGCGTGGAATCGCGCGCGGCGAGCTCCGGTGCGGCCGCCGCCGGTTCGCGCCGCCAGGCGTCGTCGACGCGTTCGTCGGCTGCGGTGACGGCGCACAGCAGCAGGGCGCTGAGGCTCTCCACGAGCGCGTCGAGCAGTTCTCCGGCGGTGCAGTCCAGGGGGAAGGCGCGCCACCGCTTGAGCGCGTCCCCGGCGAGCACGGCCCCGGACTGCAACCGGCCCCGCACGCGCGTGTGCTCGCTGTCGTACGCCCCCTCGACGGCGGCGGTGAGCCGCAGCGCAGCGGCGTACTGCGCGGCGGCGGCGCCGGCCAGCTCGGGCATCCGGGACTTGAGGGAGTCGAGGACGCCGTACGCGGTGCGGGCCAGGACGTGCTGCCGGGCCTCCGGGTCCTGGGCCTGGTGGACGAGCCAGGTGCGCAGCTGGGCCACGGCGGTGGCGGGCAGGAGTCCGCCGCCCCAGGCCGACTCGGGGAGTTCCGGCACGGTGAAGCGCGGCACCTCGCCGAGCCCCGCCTTGGTGAGCAGGGCCCCGTACTGCCGTGACACCTCGTTGACCACCTGGTGGGGCACCCGGTCGAGGACGGTGACGAGGGTGACGTCGTACTCCTTGGCGGTGCGCAGCATGTGCCAGGGGACGGCGTCGGCGTAGCGGGCGGCGGTGGTGACCATGACCCAGATGTCGGCGGCGCAGATGAGTTCGGCGGCCAGGACGCGGTTGTCGGCGACCAGGGAGTCGATGTCGGGCGCGTCGAGCAGGGCGAGGCCGGGCGGCAGCGTCTCGGCGGTCTCGACGCGCAGCACGCGCGCGGGGTTCTCGCCGGGGAGCAGCAGGTCGTCGGTGGCGTCCTGCTGGGGGACCCACACGCGGGTGAGGTCGGGCAGCACCCTCATCCCGCTGAACCAGTGGTGATCCTCCGGGTGGCAGACGAGCACGGGCGTCCGTGTCGTCGGCCGCAGCACGCCCGCCTCGCTGACCCGCCGCCCGACGAGGGAGTTCACGAGCGTCGATTTCCCGGCTCCGGTCGAGCCGCCCACGACGGCCAGAAGCGGCGCTTCGGGCTCCCGCAACCGGGGCACCAAGTAGTCGTCGAGCTGCGCGAGCAGTTCGTCGCGGTTGGCACGCGCGCGTGGGGCCCCCGCCAGGGGCAGCGGGAAGCGTGCGGCGGCGACACGGTCGCGCAGGGCGGAGAGTGCGTCGAGCAGCTGAGGCCGTACGTCCAAGGTCACCACATGCGAAGAATGCCCAATTTTAGGGGAATTCTGAAGCATATGAGCATGTCTGCGCGCCGACAGAACACAAGGGACGGAAGGGACGTCTGGGACACGGGCACACTCCAGGCATAACGAGTGCACAACACCCGATGCGTCAGACGCCAAAAGCGGTGCACGATTCGTACCTGCCTGCGATTATCAGGACCGCTTCACCGAACCTCCACATCGAGCCACGGAGGCGAAGCAACAGGGACAAGGACGCGGGAGCCCTATCCTTGTCCCCGGCAACGTCACGGATCAGCCCACACCAGGGCACCACGACAGAGGCCACCACACCCGGCCCCCGTAGCTCAGTGGATAGAGCAGGCGCCTTCTAAGCGCTTGGCCGCAGGTTCGAGTCCTGCCGGGGGCGCAAGTCTCCGCCCTCCCTTTGGGGAGGGCTTTTTGGTGATCGACCGCACTGCGGCATACCGTCCGCGCGCTCGGTACCGTCACCGTCATGGGACTCGACATCACGGTGCTGATCGCCGACCCTTCCTGGCTGGCGCAGGTGCCGTCGCGGGAGCGGGTGTCGCGGCTGAGGGATGCCTGGTACGCCGATGAGACAGGGCTGTGGGATCACGACGCGCCGATGGACGAGGGCGGGTGGCTCTGGCCGCAGGGACCCAACAGTGCTGTCTTCGCCGAGTACGACTTCCTGCACACTCTCGGCTCGTTCAAAGCGCACTTCTGGGCCGGGCACCGGTGGGAACGCGTCCGCGACCATGTGGACCCCTTGCTGCGGACCGAACTTGATGCATTGCTGAGCGGGCTCATATGGGGTGGGCTGGACGGCGAGGCGCAGTGCTATGACACGGGGTTCTTCGGTGAGGGCGGCTCCTACGGCGTGCTGCTCGCGCTGTCGCGAGAGAGCGTGCGGGAACTGGCCGCGACCTGGGATCGAGTGCTGCCCCACCTCGACGGGATGCGAGGGCCCTTCACCGAGCATGCCGCGGTCCCCGACGGGTGGGTCCGTGACTTCGACGCGTTCGTGGACCTGCTGACGCAGTGGGGGCTCGTGCTGACCGAGGCGGCGAGGCGAGGGTGGTGCGTCGTGGGGCTGGGTGAGTAGTTCGCCCTCCGCAGGGATTAATCGCTCGACCGCCCACCCGCCCTGGGAGAAACTCCCCGTGATGACACGACGAACCGATACGCCTCCCGCCTGGGACGAACGCACGCAGCTGATCACTTTCCTGGACTACGCCCGCGACACGGCGCGAGCGAAGTGCGAGGGCGTGTCCGCGGAGGACGCCCGCAGCGCCCCGCTTCCGAACTCACCGCTGATGACCCTGTGCGGGCTGATCAGCCATCTGCGGTGGGTCGAGCACCACTGGGTCGAAGTGATGTTCCTGGGAGAGGAACCCGCGGGTCCGCTCACGCAGGCGACCGACGACGACCCCGACCCCGAGATGCGCACAGCGGTCGACATCCCGTTGCCCCGGCTTCTCACCGAATACGAGGAGCAGAGCGACCGCTATCGTCGCCTGCTGTCCGAACACGACTTGGAGTCGAAGGCCAAGCGCCCCATCCGCGACGGCCGCCATGTGGACCTTCGCTGGGTGATCCTCCACCTCATCGAGGAGATCTCCAGGCACAACGGCCACCTCGACATCGTGCGCGAGCTCGTCGACGGACGGACCGGCGCCTGAGGCCCTTCGGCCGCCCACCGCCAGCCGCCCACCACTAGCCGCCAGCCGCACCATTTCCCCACCCCATGGATATCGATCGCATGTACGGAAAGGATCTATCCGAGCGGTCGGTACTTACACGCGGTGGGGGGCCCAAGTGCGGAGTCACGAGCTCAGAGTCCAGAACGAACTGAGCGGCACGGTGCACGGCGCGACCATCCAGGCGGGGGCGGTGCACGGCGGTATCCACTTCGGGGCCGAGCCGAGAGCCGTCATCCGGACTCCCTGGCAGCTGCCGCCCGCCGTCCGCGTGATCGACCGATTATCGGAGCTGGAGGCGCTGGAGCAGCACCGCACGCGCGCGATGCGGGAGGAACGCCCCGCGCTGGCCGCCGTGAGCGGACTGGGCGGGATCGGGAAGACCACGCTCGCGCTGCGGTGGCTGCACGCCCTGCGCCCGCAGTTCCCGGACGGCCAGCTGTACGCGGACCTCGGCGCCCAGGACCCCGCCGGCGGCGTCCTCCCGGACGAGGTGCTCGGGCGCTTCCTGCGGGCCCTGGGCGTCTCCGCGCAGGACGTACCCGTCACGCTCGCCGAACGGACGGCGCTGTACCGGTCCTTGACCGCCGAGCGGCGCCTGGTCGTGCTGCTCGACGACGCCGCGACGGCGGCCCAGGTACGGCCGCTGCTGCCGGCGGGCCGGAGTGTCACCGCGGTGACCAGCCGCGGGCGGATGCCGGGGCTGACGGTCGACGGCTGCTACCCCGTCCATCTGGAGCCGCTCGGCCCGGACGCGGCGATGGAACTGCTCGCCGACACCCTGCCCGACGACCGGGTCGCGGCCCAGCCCGATGCCGCTCGTCTCCTGGTCGAGTTGTGCGCCGGGCTGCCGCTGGCCGTCCGGGTCGCCGGCGCCCGGCTCGCGGCCCGGCCGGAACGCCGTATCACCACGATGGTGCGCGCGCTGACCGAGGAGCGTGACCGGCTGGAGGTGCTGGCCATCGACGGCGACCACGATGTGCGGGCCACACTGGACCTGTCGTACCGGACGCTGCCCCCTCGGGCCGCCCGGCTGTACCGGCTGCTCGGGCTGCATCCCGGCCCGGAGTTCGGCAGCGCGGTGGCGGCGGCCGTGCTCACCCCCGAGGGGGAGGCGACGGAACCGGACGCCACGGAACATGAGGCGACGGAACTGCTGGAGAAGCTGCACGACGCCAGCCTGCTCCTCGACCGTGGTGAAGAGCGCCACCGCTTCCACGACCTGGTACGGCTGCACGCCGCCGGGAAGGCGGTGGCGGACGAGTCGCCGCAGGAGCGGGAGCGGGCCGTGCGCCGGATCGCCGACCACTATCTCGCGAGCGCCACGAGAGCCGAGGAGATCATCGACCCCCAGCACCGCACCATGGCCCGGGACTACGGTGCCGGCCCGGTGGTCGTCGCCGACGTCGGGGACGACGCCGAGGCGGCCCTGGACTGGCTCGAACGGGAGCTGCGCAATCTGATGGCCGTGATACGGCAGGCGCGTCCCGCGGGGTTCCCGACCGTCGGCTGGCAGCTGGCCGACGCCCTGTGGCCGCTCTTCCTGCGCCGCAAGTTCTACGACGACTGGCACGCCGCGCATGAGGAAGGGCTGGCGGCCGCCGTGGAGTTGGGGGACGCGGCGGCGGAGTGCCGGATGCTCACCTCCGGCGGCGTGGGACGGCTCGGTTCCGGCGACCACGACCGGGCCCTGGCGATGTTCGAACGCGCGGCGCGGCTCTTCCTGGAGCGCGACGACCGGCTCGGGCACGCCCGCACCCTCAACTACCGGGGCCTCGCCCTGCAGCGGCTCGGGCGTCCCGACGAAGCCGCCGCGCTCTTCCGGCGGGCCGCGGCGGAGCTGCCGTCGCGCGGAGACCGCCGCGCCGGCGCGCTGGCCCGGCTGAACCTCGCCGATGTCGCGCTCACCACGGGCGACGCCGAGGAGGCGGTCCGCCACGCCCGTGCCGCTCACACCTCGCTGCGCGACGCGGGCGACCTCTACAACGCCGCCCGCGCGACCAGGGTCCTGGGCCGCGCCCACCTCGCCGTGGACCGGCTCGACCAGGCCGAGGAGCACCTGTCGTCCGCCCTGTCGACGCTGCGCGGCATGGCCGCGCACTACGAGATGGCCCACGCCGTCGGAGGCCTGGCGGAGGTCTCCGAACGGCGCGGGCACACCGATACCGCCCAGCAGCGGTACCGAGAGGCGCTGGAGCTCTACGCCTCCGCGGGCCGGTCGGGATCACCCGAAGCCGAGACCGCCCGCCACCGACTGCGACGGTTGGACCCCGGCGGGTCGGGGAGCTGAGCCGACACCTCTCTCGACCGGACACGATCGACCGAGATCAAGGCCGTGGCCGTGGCCGAGACGAAGACCGTGGCCGAGACCAAGGCCGTGGCCGAAGCCAAGGCCGGCACCACCCCGCACCGGCTCCAGCCGTTGGACCCCCGCGAGCCCGGGTCCTGAGCCCGCCAGGCGTACGGCATCGACGGTCCGAACAACTCGGCGGGCAGCCCGGCCACCAGCCAGGCATGGGCCAACGAGGCAAGGGTTTCCCACAGTTCCCCGGGATCTCCCGGCCCCGCGGCCTCGAAGGCCAGGGCGGCCGGGCCGCCGGCGCCGAGCCGCATCCAGCAGTGGGAGCCGTCGTGCACCGCCACCACCAGGGCCCCCGGATGGGCCACCGCCGTTTCCGCCGCCCTCGTCGCTCCCGTGCCGGGCTCGAGCAGCACGTCCCCTAGCCGTGACCAGCCTTCGCCCGCCGGAAGCCGGACGCTGACGTGCTCCTCGACGGCCGGAGCACATGAGCCCGGGCGCAGCAGCACCGTGCGGACCCGGTGCACCGGGCCGCGACCGCCTGACACCCTGCCCGGGGTCAGCGCGGTCCGGGACACCACGGCGAGCAGCGTCATGGCGTGGCCACGCTGCCCGGTTCGTCGTAGTGCACCGTGAGCGGGAGCCGGGCCGGTTCCGTCGTCGTCCGTGCGCTGGGGGCCCGCAGGCGCAGCTTGCGGTAGAGCAGCGCGCGCATCTTGCGGGAGAACTGGCCCGGTTCCGAGGAGATACGGGCCGCGACCCGCTCGTAGCGCTGGGCACGCCAGGCCGCCGAGCTGCGCTTGAGCTGGGCGCGCAGGGAACGGTTCTCGCGCAGGCGCGGCGCGAAGGACATCAGCTCGGCCAGCGGCGAGCCCGGGTCCACCTCGGCGTCGGCCCGTCCCGCCATCAGGACGGGCACGCCGGTCATCGCGCCGTACAGCGACACCGAACCGTGGTCGCCCACGATGTAGTCGGCGGCGACGACCGCCCCGGTCCAGTCACCGTACGGGCTGACCAGGGTCAGGCCCGAGCGGGCCAGCCCGGCGAGCCAGGCGCGGACCTGCCAGTCGCCGTGTGCGTTCCACACGTGCGGGTGCAGCAGGGCGACGACGCGGAACTCCTCCCGTGGCAGCTCTCCGACCAGTCGCTCCAGTACCTCCCACCCCTGTCCCAGGAGCGAGTCCGGGCCCCAGGTGGAGCAGACCAGGACCAGCCGCTGCCCGGCCTTCGCGCCCAGGGCGTCCCGGTACAGCGCCCGGGACGGCAGGCTGGCGGCGATGCGGTCGAAGCAGGGGTCGCCCACCACCTCCGCTGCGGGCAGGGCCTCGGGACACTCACGCCCGAGCCTGGTCAGCTCCTCGTGGTGGGCGAGGACGATCACCTCGGGCACCACCGCGCCGTCCCGGACCAGACGCTGCCTGCTCAGTCCGTACACCCCGCGCTGCGCCGCCGGACGGCCGGGGCGCCCGGCGGGGGTGATCTTGTTGTGTCCCGCCCCGTGCGGCAGCACGATCACAGGACTCTGCAGTTCGTGGAGGCTGCCGTGGCTGGCGGCCAGCGCCAGGTCGAAGCCGGTCTGCACGGCCTGGCTCCATGGCATCACCAGGCCGCCCAGCTGTTCCAGGAACTCGGACACGCCGTTGCCGAAGACGTCGGGTGCCTGGGTGAAGATGGTCTGCACCCTGATGTCGCCTTCCAGCAGGCGTATCGCGTCGAGCAGCCGCTGGCCGGATATCACCGTGTGCACCACGACCAGGACGCGCCTGCGGGTCCGTCGGGTGGCCCAGCGCTCGACGTCCAGCCGCACCGGCACGTGACGCCAGTGGGGTTCGGGCACTGTCACACTCATCGTTGTTGTCCCCCGGATTCTCGTGCATGCCTTCACGACCGCGGCCCCGCGCGATCGATGACAGAGGCGTGCCCCGGGGGTTGGATGCTCGGCTTGCAGGAATGTTGCACTCCTGTGGACCCGTGCAGTGCACCGGTTCCGTGCGCCCCGTCGCGCTCCAGTGCGCCCCTGTCTCCCCCGGGGCACCCCGCAGAACAGTGGATCGGGTGCCGCACAAACAGGCGGGCACTGCCGACACGGCAGGAAGAAGCACACCCGGCGGGGGTGATGGTGGAACTTCTTGCTCTGGGACCTCTCGAACTGTGGCAGGGTCCGCAGCAGTACGAGCTGGGATCCGTGAAGGAGCGCTGCCTGCTGGCGGCGTTGGTGCACGCCCGGGGCGAGCCGGTCTCCGTGGACACGCTGATGGACCGGGTGTGGAACGGCGATCCGCCGCCCACCGCCACGGAGACCCTGCACAGTTACCTGTCCCGGCTGCGCAGCCGATTACGCAGGACCGTGGGTGACGACCTGGCCCAGGTGGTCCGCCCGTCACCCCGGCTGTACCAGCTGCGGGCCGACCCGGAGGACATCGACCTGCTGCGCTTCCAGCGGCTGCGGACGGACGCGGCGGCCGCGGCGGCGCGGGGTGACCAGGAGCTGGCGATCGGGCTGCTGCGCACCGCCGAGGCGCTGTGGCGCGGCGAGCCGCTGACCGAGTTCGCGGGCAACGCCTGGGCGCTGTCGGCGCGGGCCCGGCTGACCGAGGAGCACCGCCGGGTCCGCGAGGAACGGATCGCCCTGGAACTGGAGTTGGGCCGGCACGCGGACCTCGTCGGCGAGCTTCAGGAGCTCGCGTCGCAGAACCCCTTCGCGCAGCAGGTGGTCGGCTCGCTGATGCTGGCGCTGTACCGCTCGGGGCGCCACGACGAGGCGCTCGCCGTCTTCCGGCACACCCGCGAGAAGCTGCACGAGAGCCAGGGCATCGAGCCGGGCGCGGAGCTCCAGGAGCTCCACCTCCGCATGCTCGAACAGGACCACACCCTGCTGACCACCCGGCCCGCCCCCGTCGCGGCGCCACCCCGGCCACAGCCACAGCCACAGCCGCAGTCGCAGTCGCAGTCGCAGTCGCGCAACTGCCTGCCCCGGGACACGCGGGACTTCACCGGCCGGGCCGCCGAACTGCGCATCCTGCTCGACGCCTCGGACGCCGACGACGGCGCGGTGAACGCCCTGCCGGTCACGGTCGTCCACGGCATGCCGGGCATCGGCAAGACGGCGCTGGCCGTGCACGCGGGGCACCTCCTGGGCCCGTCGTATCCGGACGGCCGGTTCTACGTGGACCTGCGGGGGTACAGCAGCGAGCGGCCGCTCGACCCGGCGGAGGCGCTGGCCGTCCTGCTGCACTCGGCGGGCTGGTCCGGTGAGCTGCCGGCCACTGAGGCCGAGCGGGCGGCGAGGTGGCGGGAGTGGATGGCGCGGCACCGCGCGCTCGTGGTGCTCGACAACGCCCGGGACGCCGGCCAGGTCGAGCCCCTGCTGCCGGGGAATCCGGCCTGTCGTGCCATCGTGACCACCCGGAGCCGGCTGGCCCGTCTCGAGGGCGCCTCGTCCCTGCGGGTGGAGGCGCTGTCCCGGGCGGAGGCGGCCGCGCTGTTCACCCGGATCGTCGGTGCCTCCCGCGTGTCCGCGGAGCCGGAAGCCCTGGAGCAGGTCGTCGAGGCGTGCGGCGGCCACCCCCTGGCCGTGCAACTGCTGGCGAGCCGGTTGCGCTACCGGGAGGCGTGGGCCGTCCAGGACCTGCTCGACCGGCTGATCCACGCGACCGATCCGCTGACGGAGTTCGACGGCCTGATCACGGCGGTCTTCCAGCTCTCGTACGACGAACTCAGCGGCCCCGCCCAGCGGTTGCTGCGCCGCCTCGCCCTGCACACCGGCTCCGACATCACCCTCCCGGCGGCGGCCGCGCTGGCCGGTCCGGCCTACGGCAGACGGACGGAGCTGCTGGAGCGCTGCGTCGAGGAGCTGCTGGACGCCGGCCTCCTGGAGGAGCCGGTCCGCGGCCGCTACCGGCTGCACGACCTGACCCGGGCCTTCAGCGCGGGGCTCGGCTCGCGCACCGATCCGGAGGAGGTCCGGCACGCGGCGGTCGGCCGTCTCCTCTCCTACCACCTCACCACGGCCCACCGCACCGACCGCCTGGCCCGTCCCCACCGCCGCGCGATGCGGCTGGGCCCGGACCGGGAATCCCCCTACGCACCGGACTTCTCCAGTGTGGACGAGGCGTCCGTGTGGCTCACGGTGGAGCGCGCCAACCTCCTCGCGGCCGCGCGGACGGCCGCGGCGGGGCATCCCGAGTACGCGGCGCTGTTCCCGAGTGTCCTGGCGAGGTCCCTCAAGCTGTGGGGGACGTGGGACGTGGCGGCGGAGCTCTTCGACGCGGCCGTCCCCGTCCTGCGCGCCCAGGGCGACCGCGCCGCCCTCGCCCGCACCCTGACCGACCGCGCGGACCTGCTGGCGCAGCTGAACCACGCCGAGGCCCTGCGCTGCGCGACCGAGGCCCTGTCGCTCTACGAGGACTTGGGCGACACCGGCGGCCGGGCCGACGCGCTCCTCCAGTCGGGCCGCGCCCATCTCGCCGCCGGGCACGGCGGGACGGCCCTGCGCGTCCTCGAACAGTCACTGGCGCTGTACCGGGAGGTCGGCGACCGCTCGGGAGAGGCCGACTGCCTCAATGTGCAGGGGGCCGCGCTGCACTACGCGGGGCAGTACGAGGAGGCCCTCCACCGGGTCCAGCTCATGCAGGGCATCTACGAGGCGCTGCCCGACCCCTACGGCCTGGCCCAGGCGCTCAACAACCGCGGCGAACTCCACTACCTCCAGGGCCGCTACGACGACGCCCGCGACTGCTACGAACGGTCGCTGGCCCTGATGCGGCAGCACGGCGGCCGGCAGGAGCTCGCGATCCTCGACACCAATCTCGGCGCCGTCCACCAGGCGGCCGGGCGGACGGACCGGGCACTGGCCTGCTACCAGCGGGCCCTGGCCGCCCACCGGGCCGGCGGCGACGCCCTGGGCGAGGCCGACGTGCTGATCAGCATGGGGATGGCCCACGCCCGGTCGGGCCGCGGGGGCGAGGCGCTGCGGCACTTCACCCTGGCGGAACAGGTCGCCACCAGCATCGACAACCCGTACGAGAAGCTGCGCGCGCTGATCGGCGCGGCGGACGTGCAACGGGAGTCGGGCCGCCTCGACATCGCGCGCCGGGGGTACGAGCGCGCGCTCGAGGCGGCCGGGAGCACCGACTTCCCGCTGGGCCGCGCCCACGCGCTGGCGGGCCTCGCCCGGACGGCGGCCCTGCACCCGCGCGGCGCCCGGAAGGCCCGCGCGTACGGCGAGCGGGCGGTGGCTCTCTACCGGCGCCTCGGCGCCGTCAGGGATGCGGAGAATCTGCTCCGGGTGCTGGTGTCACCACATCCAGCGGGACACGACCAGCACTCCGTAGGTGACGCTCAGGACATGGACGGATGCGAACAAAAGCCGCGCTGACGTCTTCACTCGTTCCTCGGGGGCTGTTGGTTCGGATGGGAAGTGTGCGGGTGATCATCACCCGTCATCGGCGCATCGAACCGTAGCCGAGACCGGAGGGACACGCGTGCGCGTTTGATAAAGGAACGCCCATGCGGTAAAGGTGAGTTGACGTTTTCAGTCTCGTTCGTGCGAAGCCGTACCGGAGCTGTGGAACGTCAGCCCGGAGAAGCTCTGCCCCTGCACGACCGGCCCGTGCTGCACGCCGCCGCTGATGCTGTTGTGCACCGAGACCGACGGCTCCCCGCCCTCCCGCGGCTCCAGCTCCGCGAGCAGCGACCTGAGTTCCTCGGCGGCCCGGGGGTCGGCTTCCAGCGCACGCCGCAGCCGGGTCCGCCACTCCGCCTCGACACCGGCCGCGGCGTCGTCGTCCCGCGCGTCCCGGGCCGCCGCCAACTCAGCCTGCGCGGACTGCAGTTCCTCCTCCACAGCGCCGTCGTCACCGCGCCGCGCGAAGAACCGCGCCACGCGGTCCCGCGCCGCTGTCCAGCTGTCCGACACCATGAGCCCGACCAGGGTCGTGGCCCCGGACGCGGCCAGTGCCGCAAGCTCAGCCTCCACTGCGCCCCCCTGCGCTGGTGCTTCCTTGCCCGGTGACAGCCACGGTAGGCAGCCCGCGGGGGATTCGGAAGCCCGTCGTAGAGTCGGTGTCCCGAGGCTCGGTCCGTGAGAGGGGAACGACGTGCGGCTGCGCTGTGCTGTGCTGAACGACTTTCAGAAGGTGGCGACCGAGGTCGCCGACTGGTCGGTGGTCGCGGACGACGTGGAGGTCGTCTCGTTCGACCGGCACTTCGACGGCGAGGACGCCCTGGCCGCCGCCCTCGCCGACTTCGACATCGTGGTGACCCTGCGCGAGCGCGTGCCGTTCCCCGGCTCGCTGATCGCCCGGCTGCCCCGGCTGAAACTGCTCGTCGCCTCCGGCATGCGCAACTCGGTCATCGACTACGCGGCCGCCGAGGCGCACGGCGTGACGGTCTGCGGCACGGCCAGCTCCCCCACCCCGCCGGTCGAACTGACCTGGGCGCTGCTGCTCGGCCTCGCCCGCGGCATCGTCGAGGAGAACACCGCCCTGCGCGCCGGCGGCCCCTGGCAGAGCACGGTCGGCGCCGACCTGCACGGCCGTCGTCTCGGGCTCCTCGGTCTGGGGAAGATCGGCAGCCGGGTCGCCCAGGTCGGCCTCGCCTTCGGCATGCGGGTCGGCGCCTGGAGCCAGAACCTCACCCGGGAGCGGGCAGAGGAGGTCGGCGTGGAACTCGCCGATTCCAAGGAGCAGCTGCTCGCCGACAGCGACTTCGTCTCCATCCACCTCGCGCTCAGCGATCGCACCCGCGGCCTGCTCGGGCCCGCGGAACTCGCCCTGCTCAAGCCCACCGCCTACCTGGTCAACACCTCGCGCGCGGAGATCGTCGACCAGGACGCCCTGCTCGACGCCCTGCACGCGGGCCGTATCGCCGGCGCCGGCGTGGACGTCTTCGACATCGAGCCCCTGCCCGCCGGGCACCCGATGCGCACGGCTCCCCGCCTCCTCGCCACCCCGCACCTCGGTTACGTCTCCCGCGCCAATTACGCGACCTACTACGGGCAGGTCGTGGAGGACATCCGCGCCTTCCTCGACGGCGCTCCGGTACGACGGCTCCCCTGACCGGCTCCGCCGACCGCCTCCAGGACGGGTGATCCGGCCATGATCGCCGTGACCCTCGGTGAACGGGCGCGTTGAACGGGGAGTGCGGCGCGCCTCCTGCCGCCGTGCTCACCGAGTCAGAAGGAGAACGTGATGTCTCGCATCGCGAAGGCAGCCGGTGTCGCGCTCGGCACGGGTGCCGTGGTGGTCAGCGGAGCCGGTCTGGCCCTGGCCGACGCGGGCGCCCAGGGCAAGGCCGTCGGGTCGCCGGGCGTCCTGTCGGGCAACGTCCTGCAGGTCCCGGTCCACGTGCCGATCAACCTCTGCGGCAACACGGTCAACATCGTGGGCCTGCTGAACCCGGCGTTCGGCAACGAGTGCGAAAACAAGGACGACCACAAGGGCCACCACGGTGGCTACGGGTACGGCCACTGATCACTGCGCACCCCCGTGCACCCACGGAGAGCCCCGGCACGTCGAGCGCCGGGGCTCTCCGCATGAGCAGGACGACCGGCCGAAGCCGCGCCACCGGCTCACGCGTACCGGTAGATCCGCCCGTGGTCTTCCAGCTGGTCCGGCGTCACGTCCCACGGCGGCAGCTTCTCGTGCCGCGCCACCACCCGCCGGTACTGCGCGCTGTCCGGTCCGGGCGGCTTCGCCGGCAGGTAGCGGTGGTTGCGGTGGCGCCGCTGCCAGCGGGACCACACCAGGTCGATGAAGGCGTGGTGCAGCCAGAAGACCGGGTCGTTGACGGACGCGCCGCCGACCATGACCCCGCCGACCCAGCGGTGCACGCGGTTGTGGTTGTACCAGGAGGCGCTGCCCCGCCCGCTCCCCCACCCCTCCAGCTTGTTGCGGAAGCCCTTGCCCGCCGTCGAGTCCCAGGGCGAGACGTCGTACACCGGGTCCTTCAGGGCCCGTTCCAGCTCGCTCCTGGTGGGCAGCTTGATCGGGTCGCGGGCGCGGCCGAGGTCCCGGGTGAGGAACTCCTCGTCGGTCACGCCCTCCCTGATGGTCCAGTTGCCCTCCGCGTAAGCGAACGGCCCGGTCATCACCTGGCGGTCGGAGCGCCGCCCGTTGCCGCCGAGGAGGTCGGCGGTCCAGGGCACCGATGTGGTCGTGCGGTCGCGGGTCCAGTCCCAGTACGGCACGGACACCGACGCGTCGACCCGGCGCAGCGCCTTCTCCAGCTCCAGCAGGAACTGCCGGTGCCAGGGCAGGAAGGAGGGCGCCATGTGGGCCGTGCGCAGGCCGTCCTCGCCGTCGGCGGTGTAGTACTCGATGTGCGTGCGCACGAACTCGTCGTACTCGCCCCGCCGCTTCACCTCCAGCATCGCCTTGACGAACCGGCGCCTCTCGGTGCGCGTCAGGGTGCTGACGTCCTTACGCGTGTACGCCATGGGCTCCCCCGTCCTGGTGTCCCGGGCCGTGGCCGGGCAGGTCGCGCAGGCGCTGCCCCGGGCCCATTTCGTCGACGGCGGCGCGGGTCGCCGCCAGCGGGGTGGGATAAGAGCGGTAGTGGTCGACCATGCTCAGCCAGCTGCCGTCGGCGCGGCGCATCAGGTGCAACGGCCGCCCGTCCACGGTGACGTGCCAGTCCACGTCACCGACCTCCTGCGCCGGGGAGGGGATCGGCACGCCGCGGATGAGGCGGCCCCGGTAGGTCTCCTCGAACATGCCGTCACCGGCCCGCACGTCCGTGTTCCTGCCGTCGGACTCCTCGGGCCAGGCGGCCACGGCGACGGGGGCCAGCACGGCGCCGGCCGCCGCGGCCGCCAGGCCGCGCAGCACACCCCGCCGGGTGCCCGCGGCGCCCCCGTCCCCCGCCGCTCCCACCGGTACTCCACCGACGCCTACGACCATGTCGTGCTCCTCGTTCCGCTCGGGTTGTCACTGCGGTAACAGCCCGAAGGCCCCCGCGGTCACCACCGCGGGGGCCACACGAGAACACCCGGTACGGCCGGCCGGTCTACAGCCCGGGGCCGAGACCCAGGTCCGCCGTCGGTACCGCCTGCACCACCGGGGCCAGCACGCCCACCTGCGGCAGCTGCGGCTGGGGCAGGCCGAAGCCGTCCGCGTTGGGCGAGCTGAGCGGGGCGTCGACGGAGACGCCGGGCGCGAGCGTACGCAGGTCGGAGGCGGGGGCGTCGACGCCGACGTGGTCGAAGCCGGCGCCGAGGACGTGCGGCAGGGGCGCCCGCAGGTCGGCGCCGGGCAGTCCGCCGTGGACCGGCAGCTGGGGGATCGCCCGCTCGGGGATGAGCCGGCCCTCGACGTAGCGGGGCCCGTCGGGCGAGCCCGGCATCGGCACGGGCAGTTCCCCGGTGGCCTCGGGCAGTTCCACGTTGAGGGCCTTCTCGGCGCCGCCCAGCGGCACGGGGACGGGGACCGTGCCGACCGCGGCGGCGGGGGTCGCGGCGGCGGCGCCGGCCGCGGCCGCCACACACGTGATCACTGCGGCGAGGGTTCCTCGGGTGGTCGACTTCATCTGGGGTACGGTCCCTTTCACGTGTCGGGGGCTCAGCGTGCGTACCGAGTAACGAGCCGGGGAACCGCACCAGCGCACAATTCCCCCGACTGCCGCAGTAATACGACGGACCGCCCGGGACGGGGTGTCCGTCAGCTCGTCCAGAAGTCCCACCAACGCGTCAGGACCAGCATGCCGACGACGCCGAGGTGCAGCACCGGCGGCAGCCAGGTGAACTCGTCGAGGAAGCGGCGCACCGGGCCGGGCGCGGGCAGGAAGGCGTGCCGCACGGCGAACGACGTCACGTACCAGAACAGCGGGATCGTCGCGGCCCACGCCAGGCAGCACCACAGGCACAGCGCGCCGATCCGGTACAGCGACTCGAACTGCAGCCACGACACGAACCCCACACCGAACAGGCATCCGGCGTCGAAGGCCAGCCAGTACCAGCGGGGGAACCGGGCGCCGGCCAGCAGGCTCACGCCGACGCAGACGACGACGCCGTAGGCGACCAGTCCCAGCATCGGGTTGGGGAACCCGAAGGCCTCGGCCTGGTCGCTCTCCATGACGCTGCCGCAGGACAGGACCGGGTTGATGCTGCATCCGGGGGTGAAGTCCGGGTCCTCGAGCAGCTTGAACTTGTCGAGGGTGATGATCCAGGACGCCAGCAGCCCCGCCGCTCCCGTGACGACCAGCAGCAGGGCGAACGCCCGGCCGGCGCCCGCCGTGCTCGCCGCGTCGTGCGCGGGCGGGGTCACTTCGGCAGCGGAAGCCCGCCGAGCAGCCCGCCGTTCTGGTTCAGCTTCGTGGTCGCCTGCTTGACCGTGCTGAGCACGGAGTCCTCGTTCTCGGTGTCGAGCGCGTTCGACTGGTGCTTGAGCGGCATCGGGTCGATGGGCTCCCGGGTGAGCGCGTTGACGGCGCCGTTGAGGCTGGTGGGGGTGACGGCGTCGGTGTCGTAGGCGGCGTGGGCGGGGGCGGCGCCGGCTGCGGCGACGAGGGAACCGGCGACGACGGCGGCAGCCTTCAGGGACTTCATCGTGAATCCTTTCTTCGGCGACGGGTGTCGCCGGCGGGGAATTCTGACGCCGTGCCTAACGAGGTCTGCGCGGAGCGGAAACCCCATGGCCGGAACCTCATATGAGTCGTTCAAACAGAAAGCCGCTGAACGGAAAGCCGCTGAAACAGAAGCCGCTGAAACAGAAAGTCGTGCCGGTCCTGGCGGCCGGCACGACTTCATAAGGGGCGAGGCGGGCCTCAGGGGGCCTTCGGCAGCGAGGGCAGGCCGGCCAGGTCCGGGGCGGGCAGCCTGCTGCCGACCAGCGTGGCGGCGACGGTGTCGACGAGGTTGGACACGACCGAGTCGACGGCCGGGTTCACCTTGGCGGCGTCGCCCGAGGTCACGGCCTTGAGCAGATCGTCGGTCGCCTTCTCCAGGGCGGCCAGCGCCTCGGCCGCGAGTCCGTCCGGCACCTCGGCCCGGTCCTCGACGGGCGCGGGCAGCGTGCTGGCCTGCGGCAGCGGGCTGCTCGGGGCTGTGGCGTCCGGCTGGGCCACCGCCGGCGGGGCCGCCGGAGAGGTCGCGGTCGCCTGGTCGATGGCGTCCTGCACCGAGGTGCCGAGCTTGGCCGCCTGGGAGGGCGCCAGCTGGCCGCCGTCCGCCTTGAGCACGGCGCTCAGAAGGTCGGCGACCGGGGTGAGCACGCCGCCGAGGTCACCCAGGATCTCGACCTGGACGAGCAGTTCGTCCGCCTCGGGGACGGGGGCCCGGGACGCCGCGTGGGCGCGCTCCGGGGCCGATGCGCTGTCGGCGGCCAGGGCCGCGGGCCCGGTGACCCCGAGCAGCAGCGTGGCGCAGAGCGCGGAGGTCGCGATTCGCCGTGCGGGCAGACGCATGGGGGTTCCTTTCGGTGGTGCGTCGGATCTTTGTGCCCACCGTGCGAGCGGCCGGAACGCTCCGCAACCGAGCGAACGCCCCAGGTCAGCACCGCACCCCCGGCCCGGCGGCGTCCCCCCTGGTGAGGCGGCGTGCGCGGCCCCGCCCGCCGGGCCGCCCCGCCGCCCCCGTTCGGCGCAACGCGAACCGGCCGCCCTTCCGTGTGGTCCCACGGGAGAGCGGCCGGCCAGGTGTTCCGGGAACGACGTCAGTCGTTCTCGCACTCGTTGCCGAACGCCGGGTTCAGCAGGCCGATGATGTCGACCGTGTTGCCGCAGACGTTGACCGGGATGTGCAGCGGCACCTGGACGACGTTGCCGGACAGCACGCCCGGGGAGTGGGCGGCGGCGGCCTGCGCGCCGGCGTCGGCGGCGGCGATGCCGGTGCTGCCCGCGACAGCGGCAGCGGCAGCGGAGGTCAGGACCAGGCCCTTCGCGATACGCGACATGGAGAGGTGCTCCTTGGGGGTTGACACAAACATCCGGGCGGATGCCCGGCGTTGTGTCAACGCGTGGCGTGCGCGCGAGTTGTGCCGCCAAAGGAGTGATCCCGGCGCAGGGGCGCTCTTCACGGTTCCGACACACTCGTCCGGTTTCTCCGGAATAGTACGGATGGCGACTACAGTTGCGCACCTCTCAACGCACCCCGACAGCAAGCAGATCGCACTCGTGACGGCCCCTGACCCGTCTGTCGAAAGGACCACGTTCCGCGAAGCCCTGCGGTGTGGTGGTGACCAGGTGGCCTTCCGGCTCGTTCCCCAGCGGAACGCGGCGTGCGCCGGCGCGCTCTTCGGCGCCGTCGGCATCCGGCAGTGAGGCGCGTTCCCGCCGTCCCGAGCGCCGTCCGTGAGCGAGGAAACCGCGCATGCACCTGTCACCGACCGACCCTTCGCCACGGGTCCTGCACGTCACCCAGCCCGTGGACGGCGGGGTGGCCCGGGTCGTGACGGACCTGGCCCGCGCCCAGCTCGCCGCCGGCCTGCGCGTCACGGTCGCCTGCCCCGACAGCCCCCTCGCGGCCCGGCTCGCGGCGCTCGGCGCGGACGTACGGCACTGGGCGGCGACGCGCTCGCCGGGGCCGTCGCTGATGGGCGAGGCGCGGCGGCTGGCCCGTGTCGTCGCGGACGTGCGGCCCGACCTGGTGCACGCGCACAGCGCGAAGGCCGGACTGGCCGGGCGGCTCGCCGTGCGGGGGCGGATCCCGACCGTGTTCCAGCCGCACGCCTGGTCGTTCGAGGCGGTCGGCGGGACCACCGCGGCCCTCGCCCGCGGCTGGGAGCGGTCGGGCGCGCGCTGGGCGGCGAGGGTGGTGTGCGTCAGCGAGGCGGAGCGCCGGCTCGGGGCGGCGGCCGGGGTCCGGGGGCGGTGGAGTGTCGTCCCCAACGGGATCGACGTCGAACGCTTCCGTCCGGCCGCCGCGGACGCCGTACGGGCGAGGCTGCTGCCGGACGTCGATCCGGGGGCGCCGCTGGTCGTGTGCGTGGGGCGGCTGTGCCGGCAGAAGGGGCAGGACGTCCTGCTGACGGCGTGGGAGTCCGTGCTGCGGCGGGTGCCCGGAGCGCGGCTGGCGCTGGTCGGCGACGGGCCGGACCACGGCCGGCTGCGGGCCCTGGCGCCGCGTTCCGTGCTGTTCACGGGGGACGTCGCCGATGTCGTGCCCTGGTACCAGGCGGCGGACCTGGTCGTCCTGCCGTCGCGCTGGGAGGGCATGGCGCTGGCGCCGCTGGAGGCCATGGCGTGCGGACGGCCGGTGGTCGTGACGGACGTCGGCGGGGCCCGCGAGAGCCTGCCCCCCGGCCACACCCCGCACTGCCTGGTCCCCGCCGTCGCCCCGGCGGCACTGGCCGGGGCCCTCGCCGCGCTGCTGCTCGATCCGCCGCTGCGCGAGTCGCTCGGCCGGCGGGCGCGCCGGCACGTCCTGTCCACACACGACGTGCGCCGCACGGCCCAGGCGGTCGCGGACGTGTACCGCGAACTCCTGGACGCGGACGCCGTGTCCACCGAGTACAGGGAGTCAGTCCACTCGTGACCGCGGAAAGCACCGTTCCCCCTCCCGCCGGGCAGCCGCGGGACCCCGGATTCACGCCCGTGACGCTCCTGCCGCCGCGCGGCGCCGCGGCGGGCTTCCGCCTCCCCGTCCGGCGGCCCGCGGTCCGGGCCGCGTCACCGCTGCCCCTGCTCGCCGCGGACGGCGCCGCCGCCGTGCTGGGCGTGCTGGCGCTCACCGGCGGCCAGCGCCGCCCGCTGCTCGTGGCGGTGCTGGTGGCCGCCTCGCTGCTGCCGCGCCCGCACCGGCCCGCGCGCGTGCCCGCCGTGCTGGACGAACTGCCCGCCGTGTGCGGCCGGATCGCCGTGGCCTGGCTGGCGCTCGGGGCGTTCGCGGCGGCGTACGCCCCGCACCACGCGCTGTCCGTCCGGACGCTGCTCACCGGTTTCCTGCTCCAGACCGCGGCGAGCTGCGCCGGGCGCGGCGCGGTGCACGCCTGGCGGCGCGCCGGCCTGCTGCGCCGGCCGCGGGCCGCGCTCGTCATCGGGCCCGCGGCCACCGCGCAGCGCGTGGCCGCGGCCGTGCTGCGGCATCCCCGGTACGGGGTGCGGCCGGTGGGGGTCGTCGCCGAGGAGCCGGACGGCGGTGAGGGGCTGCCGGTGCTGACCACGGGCGAGGAGGTGCAGCGGGCGATCGTCCAGAACGGGGTGTGCGAGGTGCTGGTCGTGCACCCGTCGGTGCGGGCCGGGCAGGGGGCGCTGTTGCGGGCGCTGGCCGAGTCGGGCTGCGCGGTGTGGGAGGTCGACCCGGACGTGCCGTCGTACCGGTCGCGGGACCGGCTCGCCGGGTTCTCCTGCCGTCGCCTGGACCTCGGGGCCGGGCAGCGCGGCAGTGCCGCCAAACGGGTTCTGGACGTCGTCGTGTCCGGGGTGCTGCTCCTCCTGGTCAGCCCGCTGCTGCTGGTGTGCGCGGCGGTGCTGCGGACGACCGACGGGCCGGGGGTCGTCTTCCGGCAGGAGCGGATCGGCAAGGACGGCCGGCCCTTCACGCTGCTGAAGTTCCGCACCCACCGCCCGGTCGACGAGCACGAGTCGGCGACCCGCTGGAGCGTGGCGGACGAACGCCGCATGCCGTGGTTCTGCCGTTTCCTGCGCCGCACCTCGCTGGACGAGCTGCTCCAGCTGTGGAACGTCCTGCGCGGCGACATGAGCCTGGTCGGCCCGCGGCCCGAACGCCCCTACTTCGTCGCCAAGTTCGGCCAGACCCACCCCGGTTACGCGGACCGCCACCGGGTGCGGACCGGCATCACCGGTCTGGCCCAGGTGCACGGGCTGCGCGGCGACACCTCGATCGAGGACCGGGCGCGGTTCGACAACGCGTACATCGACGACTGGTCGCTGTGGCAGGACGTCTGCCTCCTGCTGCGTACGGCCGCCGCGCTCGTGCGTCCGACGGGGAGCTGAGCGGGCGATGATCCGGGCTGGGGCGCACGCGCCCGTCCTGCCGCTGCTGGCCGTCGTCGTCCTGCTCGCGCTGCCGCTGGGGCCGGGCGGCGAGGGCGGTGCCGGACCCGCCGACGCGGTGTCCGCGCTGGTGGTGCTGTACTGCGCGGTCCGTGTCGTACGGGACCGGCGGCGGCCGCTGTCCCCCGCGGCGGCCGTGGTGCTGGGCCTTCCGGTGCTCGGTGCCGCCGTCGCCGCGATGGGCGCGGCGTCGCCGGGCGAGGGGCTCGTCGGCCTCGGCCGCTACCTCCAGGTCTTCGTGCTGGTCCCGGCCGCCGTGCTGCTGCTGGTCCGGGACCGGGGCGACTTCCGGCTGCTCGCCTGGGCGTTCGTGGCACTGGCGGGGTGGCAGGGGGCGGTCGGCGTGCACCAGTACGCGACCGGGACCGGTGCCTCGTACCAGGGGCGGCCGGTGCGGGCCGTGGGCACGTTCGGGGCGCAGGACGTGATGGGCATGGCCACGGTCGTCTCCCTCGGGCTGGTGTGCGCGGTGGGTCTCGCGCTCGGGGCCGCGCCCGTACGGCAGCGGATCGTCGCGCTGGCCTGCGCGCTGGCGCTGCTGCCGCCGCTCGCGCTGTCCTTCAGCCGCGGGGCGTGGATCGCTACGGCGGTGACGGTCGCGGCGCAACTGCTGCTGGCCGGGCTGCGGCGGGCACTGGCGGCCGGGGCGGTGGTGGCCGCGGTGAGCGTCGTCCTGGTGGGGGGCTTCGGGCTCGGTACGGCGATGCTGCAGGAGCGGATCAGCAGCATCTCGCGGGTCGCGGACGCGCCCGACCAGTCGGTGACCGACCGGTACACCATGTGGGCGGCGGCGACCGGCATGTGGCGCGAGCATCCGCTGGCCGGGGTGGGGCTGAAGGGGTTCCCCGAACACCGCGACTCCCACGCCTCGCTGGCCCTCTCCGCGGGCAGCGACACGGAGGGCGCGGGCGCGGGCTTCCGCAAGCAGCCGCTGCTGTCGCCCCACAACATGTACCTGCTCATCCTGGCCGAGCAGGGGCTGATCGGTCTCCTGGCCCTGGCGGGCAGCTGGCTGGCGCTGCTGCTGTGCGCGGTGCGCGCCCTGTGGCGGACCCGCCGGGCTTGCGGACCGGGCCTCGACTGCGGCCTGATCGCCTGCGGCCTGCTGGTCTGGCAGCTGACCGACTTCGCCTACGCCGACATCGGGGGCCCGTCGACGGTCCTCACCGCGATGTGCTTCGGCCTGGCGGCGTGGTGGGGCCTGTCCGCCGTCGACGCCCCGGCGGTGCCCGACCGGGACCAGGCCGGGGCGGACGCCCGGGGTCTGACGGAGGAGGCCCCGGCACGATGACGGTGACGCCCGAACAGAGGGACGCGAGCGGAGAGACGCCGCTGCCCCGGCCCACGACCGCGAACGGGGCGGCCTCGGCTGCCCCACGTCCCTCGGCCACGAGCGAGCCCCGGGCCGCCTCCCCGACTCCAGCCCCTAGCAAAGCCCCGACCGCCTCGCGGACTTCGGCCGCGAGCGAGGCCCGGGCCACCTCCCGGAGCTCAGCCCCGAGCAGAACCCCCACCGCCCCCGAGCCCTCGGCTGCCGCCGGGGCATCCGCCCCCTCCCCCACTTCCCCCGGCCCCCGAGTGCCCGCCGCAACCGCCCCTTCGGCCACCCGCCACCCGTCCCCCGCCGACGCCCCCGTCACCCGCGGGTTTCTCGCCCGGGCCACGCTGCTCACCGCCGTCCTCTCCGCCGCCGGGGCCCTGCTCGGGCTGGTGCGGGATCAGGCGTTGGCGCGGATGTTCGGGGCGGGGAGTGCGACGGACGCGTTTCTCGTGGCGTGGACCGTGCCGGAGTTCGCGGCCACGCTGCTCATCGAGGACGGGCTGGCCATCGCGCTGATCCCGGCGTTCAGCATGGCCCTGGCCCGGCGCGCGCAGGGCGTTCCCGGCGACCCGGTGCGTGCGCTGGTCGCCGGTACGCTGCCCCGGCTGGCCCTGGCCTTCGCCGCCGTCGCCGCGCTCCTGGCCGTCTGCGCCCCGCAGGTCGTGCGCGTCCTGGCCCCGGGCCTGCCCGACCCCGCGCTCGCCGTGGACTGCACCCGGCTCACCGCCACCTGCGCGCTGACCTTCGGGCTGGCCGGGTACTGCAGCGCGGCCCTGCGCGCCCACCGCCGGTTCCTCGCCCCGGCGGCGATCTACGTCGCCTACAACACCGGCATCATCACCGCGGTGCTCGTGCTCGGCGGGCGGTGGGGCGTGCGCGCCGCGGCGTTCGGCGTGGCGGCGGGCGGCTGTCTGATGGTCGTCGCCCAACTGCCGGTGCTGTGGCGCGAGTTGCGCGGACGGTCGGCGGCCGGGCCGGCCGGTGGGGAGGGCGGCGGGCGTCCGATGGGACTGGCCCTGCTCGCCGCCGTCCTGCTGTTCGCGCTGTGCCGGCAGTCCCAGGTCCTGATCGAGCGGTTCCTCGGCTCCACCCTGCCCGCCGGCGCCATCTCGCACCTGAACTACGCGCAGAAGGTCGCCCAGATCCCCATGACGCTGTCGCTGATGCTGTGCACGGTCACCTTCCCGGTGGTCGCCCGCGCCCTGGCCGACGGCGACACCGAGCGGGCCCGCGCCCGCGTGGAACGCGATCTCGCCCTGGCCGCGTGCCTGGTGCTGGCCGGTGCGTCGGTCGTCGTGGCCTGCGCCCCGCAGATCATCGAACTGCTCTTCCAGCGCGGCGCGTTCACCGGCCGGGACACGACGGCCACGGTCCGGGTGATGCGCGTGTACGCCTTCGGCCTGCTGGCGCAGACCCTGGTCGGCGCCCTGATCCGCTCCTACTTCTCGGCGGGCCGGGCCACCTGGTACCCGCTCGGCGCGATGGCGGCGGGTCTCGTCGTCACCGCCGGTGCCGGCGCCTGGGCGGTGGGCCCCTGGGGCGTCATGGGGATCGCCGCCGCCAACGCCGCCGGCATCACCGTCACGGCCGCGCTGCTGCTCGCCGGCATGGGCCCCCGCAGCATCCCGATCCGCACCTGCCGCATGCTCTGCGAGCTCGGCCGCCCGGTCGGCGCGGCGGTGGCCGCGACGCTCGCGGGCGCCTGGGCCGCGGGCCGCTTCGGCTCCCCCGTCCTCGCTCTCACCGCCGGCGCGCTCACCGTCGCCGCCGTCTTCCTCCTGCTCGGCCGGGCCCTGGGCGACCAGGGCTGCGTCACCGCGCTGAAGTCCCTCCGTTCCGTCTCACGAAGGCTCCCTCATGGCCGCTCCCGTTGACTCCCCGGACACCGGCACCCGCGCCAGACCCGGCCCGGCCCCGTTCGTGGCGATGTACCACTCCGTCGGCGACCCCTCGGACGACCCGTACCGCATCACCGTCACCCCCGAGCGGCTGGACCGGCAGCTCGGCTGGCTGCGGCGGCGCGGGCTGCGCGGCGTGTCGATGGCCGAGCTGCTCGCCGCCCGGGCCCGCGGCGCGGGCCGCGACCTGGTCGGGCTCACCTTCGACGACGGATACGCCGACTTCGTCACCGAGGCCCTGCCCGTGCTGCGCCGCCACGGCTGCGGCGCCACCCTGTTCGTGCTGCCCGGCCGGCTCGGCGGCGACAACGCCTGGGACCCGCTGGGCCCTCGCAAGCCGCTGCTGACCGCCGACGGCGTCCGGCACGCGGCGGCCGAGGGCATCGAGATCGGCTCGCACGGCCTCACCCACGTCGACCTCACCGAGGCGGACGACATCGCCCTGACGTCGGAGGTCGAGGGCAGCAGGACGGTGCTCGCGGAGCTGACCGGCACCCCGCCCGCCGGCTTCTGCTACCCCTACGGCACGGTCGACCGGCGGGCCGTCGACGCCGTACGGGACGCGGGCTACACCTACGGCTGCGCGATCGACCCCGGCCCGCTCGGCGGCCCGCACGCCCTGCCCCGGGCGCACATCGGCCAGAACGACACCGCCGTACGGCTGTTCCTGAAGCACCGGCTGCACCGGCTGCGCCGCCGACCCGTGGAGGAGCCGCGGTGAGAGCCCTGCACATCATCACCGGCCTCGGCGTCGGCGGCGCCGAGCAGCAACTGCGGCTGCTGCTGCGGCACCTGCCCGTCGACTGCGACGTGGTGACCCTGACCAACCCGGGCCCGGTGGCCGCCGGGCTGCGCGCCGACGGGGTGCGCGTGCACCACCTCGGCATGGCGGGCAACCGCGACCTCGGCGCCCTGGCCCGCCTGGTGCGGGTCATCCGCGCGGGCGGCTACCAGCTCGTGCACACCCACCTGTACCGCGCCTGCCTCTACGGCCGGATCGCCGCGCGCCTCGCCGGGGTCCGGGCGGTCGTCGCCACCGAGCACTCGCTCGGCGCCTCGCAGATGGAGGGCCGCCCGCTCAACGCGGGGGTCCGCGCCCTGTACCTCGCGGGCGAACGGCTCGGCCGTACGACGGTCGCCGTCTCCCCCACGGTCGCCGAGCGGCTGAGGCGCTGGGGCGTGCCCGGGCCGCGCATCGAGGTCGTGCCCAACGGCATCGACCTGGCCCGCTTCCGCTTCGACCCGGCCCGCCGCCAGGACACGCGCCGCCGGCTCGGCCTGCCGGACGACGCGTACGTCATCGGCGCCGTCGGCCGCCTCGCCCCCGGCAAGCGCTTCGGCGTCCTGATCCGGGCACTGGCCCAACTCCCCGACGACCACCGGCTGCTGCTGGTCGGCGGCGGCCCCGAGGAGGACGTGCTGCGCCGCACGGCCCGGGCCGCCGGGGTCGCCGACCGGGTGCTGTTCACCGGCGAACGCCCCTGCGTCCCGGACGGCTCGGACGGACCCGACCTGCCGTCGCTGACCGCCGCGATGGACGTCCTCGCCTCACCGTCCCCGGAGGAGGCCTTCGGCCTGGCCGTCGTGGAGGCACTGGCGTCCGGCCTGCCGGTGCTCTACGCCTCCTGCCCGGCCCTGCAGGACCTGCCCCCGACCGCCGCTCCCACCGCCCGGCACGTCACCGGCGGCCCCGACGCGTACGCCCGGGCCCTGGCGGACCTACGCCGGCAGGGCCCGGGGCCGCGCACGGTGCCCGAGGCCGCCCGCCACTACTGCATCACCCGCAGCGCCGCCCGGCTCATGGACGTGTACGCCGACGCGGTCTCCCGCCCCCTGTCCCCCTCGTTCCAGGAAGCCCGCACCTCATGACCGACACCCCCACACGGCAGCACCGCCCGGTCACCACCCTCGCCAGGTCCCTGCCCCCCTGGTCCCTGCTCACGGCCGGGGCCGTGGCGGGGGGGCTGCTCGGCGGCACCTACGGCCTGGTCAGGACACCGGAGTACACGGCGACCAGCTATGTCGTCGCCGTGCCGACGGCGAAGTCCGACACCGCCACCGCCCTCGGCTTCGCCCAGGCCTACGGCCGGGTCGCCCCGCAGCTCGCCGTGCTCGGGGACGCGCCGGTGTGGGCGGGCGTGCCCGTGCGGACGCTCCAGGACAGCGTCCGGACGGCGACCTCGCCGGACGCGCCGATGGTGGCGGTCACGGCGACCTCCGCCCGTCCGGACCTGGCCGCCGACATCGCGAACGCCGTGGCCCGGGCGCTGACCCGGCACGCGGAGGACGCCGAGCGGTCCACCCACGTCGAACTCCGGCAGTTCGCCCGCGCCCTGCCGCCCGCCGAGCCGTCCTCGGCGACCGCCTCGGTGACGGGACTGGTCGGCGCGAGCGCGGGCGGCCTGCTCGGCGGGCTGGCGCTGCTGGTCCGCCCCCGGCGGGCCGCCGACCAGGCCGGACCGCCCGCCGCCGTGCCCGGCCCGGCCGTCGCCGCCGACGCCCACGGACAGCTGTGACGTACACCGCCGAACTCGTCACCGACGAGCGTGCCTTCGCCGGCCTCGCCGCCGACTGGGACCGGCTGAACCGGCGCTACGCCGCCGCCACCCCCTTCCAGAGCCACGCCTGGCTGCACTCCTGGTGGGTGTCGTACGGCGGGCGCGGGCGGCTGCGGCTGGTGCTGGTGCGGGACGGCGACGGCGGTGACCTGGTCGCCGCCGCGCCGCTGAGGCTGGTACGGCGTCCGCTGCCGGCGCTGGTGCCGCTCGGCGGGGCGATCTCCGACTACGAGGACGTGCTGGTCGACGACGAGCACGGCGAGGCGGCCGTGGCCGCGCTCACCGACGCGCTCGCGGCCGCCGCCCGCACCGCGCTGATCGACCTGCGCGAGGTCCGGCCCGGCGGTGCCGCCGAACGGGTCTACGAGCGCTGGCCCGGGCCCCGCGGCCGGGTCGACGACTCGGTGTGCCTGGAGCTGCCGGCCGTGCCGATGGACGAACTGATCGCCCGGCTGCCGTCCAAGACCCAGCAGCGGCTGCGCGCCAAGCTGCGCCGGCTGGACGCGCTCGGCATCCAGCGCCGGGTCGTCGACCCCGGCGAGGTGGAGGCGGCGCTGCTGCGGCTGCTGGAGCTGCACCGGCTGCAGTGGCAGGGGCGGAAGGTGACGCCGGAACACCTGCGGACGCGGTTCCGTGAGCACCTGGTGCGGTCGGTCGGGCCGATGGCGCGCTCCGGGGACGCGGTGGTCACCGAGTTCCGGCTGGACGACGAGGTGGTGGCGGTGGACCTGACGCTGCTCTCGGCGCGGCTCGCGGGCGGCTATCTGTACGGGGCCCATCCGCGGTTGCGCGAGCACAAGGCGGACGTGGCGGCGATGCTGCTCGACTCGACCGCCACCCACACCAAGGACGGCACGCTCGGCACGCTGAGCCTGCTGCGCGGCAACGAGCCCTACAAGCACCACTGGCGCCCCGAGACGGTGGTGAACCAGCGGCTGCTGCTGGCCCGGCGGCGCACGGCACCCCTGCTGTCGGCGGCGCTGTGCGCCGCGTCCGCGCGGCGGCGGGGCAAGGAGCTGCTGCGCCGCCTGCGGGAACGCGACCGCGGCGGCCGGCCCTGACCGGGCCCGCCGCCGCGGACCGAGCGCCTTGCCCACGGCTACCCGGTACGCGACCACCAGTCGAGGCGCAGGCACAGCTTCCCGCCGATCCAGTACTCGACCCAGTCGCCGAGGTCCAGCGGCGAGCAGTCGGCCGGACGCTCCGGAGTGGGCCGGGTCGGCTGCGGTGTGGGGGTCGGGGCCGGTGGCAGGGCCGGGGTCGTGGGGGCCGGGTCCGGGGCGTCGTCGCGGCCGAAGAGGAAGGACCGGTAGACCTCGGACGCCCTCGGGTTGTCGTCGCACTGCCACACGCCGTGCGGGCAGTAGTCCGTCAGGGTCTGGTACAGCGGCTTGTGCTCGTCCATCCACGCGAGCATGCGCTTCATGTACTCGGCGTTGTCGCCGTTGCGGAACAGTCCCCATTCCGGAAAGGAAATGGCCTTGCCGTGGGCCTTCGCGAATTCCACGTGCTCCTGAAGCCCGTAAGGCTCCTTCACCTGTTCGTCGAACGACATTCCGCGCGGCTGGTCGTAGGCGTCCATGCCGATGATGTCGACCGTGTCGTCGCCCGGATAGCACTGCGTCCAGGGAACGGCGTCGCGGCCGCGACTCGGCGTGAAGTCGAACCGGAACTTCTGGCCCGGCACCGCGCGCATGGTGGTGACGATCCTGTTCCAGTACTGCTTCCAGGCCTCCGGGTCCGGTCCGCAGCGATGGGTGTACGTGACGCCGTTCATCTCCCAGCCGAGCACGAGGACCGTGTCCGGCACCCCCAGCTCGACGAGCCGCTCGGCGAGCGCGCGGAAGTGGTGGTCGAACCGGCCGGCCGCGCCCTCGCGCAGCAGCCGGCGCACCTCGTGGTCGGGCACGCCCTCCTCGTTGCGCTCCAGCATGGGCACGTTGAGGACGAGCAGCCGGTCGGCCTTCTCGCGCCGCCAGTTCGCCCACACGTCGAGGAAGCCGGGCCGGCCCTCGATGTTGCTCCAGCGGTCGCCCGGCAGGTACGTGTGCCCGACGCGCAGTTCGGCCCCGCCGAGCCAGGTGCTGAGCTGGGCCATCCGGGTCACGCCCCGGGGGCCGTAGTCGAGGTAGGCGCCGAACGCGGGGACAGTGGGGGCCGCTGGTGCGGTGGGCGTGGCAGGCGCGGTTGGCGCGGCGGGTGCGGCGGGTGCGGCTGGTGTGGTCGATGGCGTGACGGGGGTGGCCACGGGCGCCGGTGTGGACTGCGGCTCGTCGGACCGTGCCGCCCCCGGGCCCGCGGCGACCGTGTGGCCGGACGCCAGGGCCGCCGACACGGCGACCGCCGCCGCGACGAATGCCAGCCGCCGGGACCGTGCGCGCCGCTGCTGTGTGGCCATGGCCGCCCCTTTTCGTTGGACTCCGCTTACTGACACCCAGTCATATGAAACGGATTCACGCCACCGCCACTAAGGCTTTCGAGTGTTCCCCTCGCCCGCACCGGTGACCCAGTTCGAAGGAAAAGCCCGTGTCGCTGCTCGACATTCGCGTCCCCGCGGTTCTGCTGCGGATCGACCGGAATCCCTTTCACCACGGAACGCTGGGTGCCGTGCGCTCGCTCGGCCGGGCGGGCGTGGAGGTGCACGTGGTCGCCGACTGCGCGGCCAGTCCCGTACGCCGGTCCTGCTTCGTGCGCGGGGTGCACGCACCGCCGCCGCCCGGGGCCTCCCCGGCCGAGGTCGCACGCGTGCTGCACCGCGTCGCCGCCCGCGTCGGGCGTCCGGCCGTGCTGATCCCGATGGACGACGCGGGCGCCGTCGCGGTGGGCCGGATGCGGGCGGAACTGGCGTCCGTGTACCTGCTGCCCGCGATGCCGGGCGCGCTGCCCGAGCGGGTCGCCGACAAGGCGGAACTGGCCGGGATGTGCGCCGCGCTGGACGTCGCGCACCCCGAGACGCTCGTCCCGGACAGCGCCCGCCAGGCCGCCTCGGCCGTCGCCCGGCTCGGGCTGCCCGCGGTCGCGAAGTGGAGCAGACCCTGGCTGGTGCCGGCGGACAGCGGCCTGCGCAGCACCGTGCTGGTGCGCTCCGCGCAGCAGGCCCGGGACCTGTACGCGCGCGCCGGGGAGGCGGGCAGCCGGCTGCTCCTCCAGGCGTTCCTGCCGCCGGGGCCGGACCGCGACTGGTTCTTCCACGGGTACGCCGACAGCGGCGGGCTGGTGCGGGCCGGCGGCACCGGCCGCAAGCAGCGCGCCCGGCCGCGGGGAGCGGGGCTGACGTCGGTGGGCCGCTGGACGGAGAACCCCGAGGTGCACGTGCTCGCCGAGCGGATCACCGAGGCGCTGGGCTACCGCGGCATCCTCGACCTGGACTTCCGCCGCTGCGGCACGACGGGCCGCTACCACCTGCTCGACTTCAACCCGCGCCCCGGGGCGCAGTTCCGCCTCTTCACGGACACGGCGGGCCTGGACGTCGTACGGGCCCTGCACCTGGACCTGACGCACCGTCCGCTGCCGGAGGGGGCGCCGCGGCCGGGCCGGGCGTTCGTGGTGGAGAACTACGCGCCGCTGAGCGCGCTGCGGCCCGCGCCCGCCGGCCGCGAACTGGCGTGGCACGCCCCGGACGACCGGGCCCCCGGGTGGGCGATGTGGCAGCTGTGGGGGCGGCATGCCGCGGGCCGCGTGTGCGACCGCCTCCGGGACCGTCTGCGCCGGGTCCCGGCGGGGCGCTTCACCCGACTGGCGCGATAGAAGTACGTGCCTTTTGTAGAGAAATGCCTACTTTAGTCCTATGACTCACATGAAGCGCACCACCACGGTGCTGTGCAGCCTCGCCCTCAGTGCCGCCGTTCTCGGCGGCACCGCGACCGCCGCCGAAGCGAACGTCCACCACCAGCGCGACCACTCGGACTCCAGGGAGTGCGACAAGCACGACAGCCTTGGTCTGACCCTGCTGGGCATCCCGCTGCTCGGGTTCTTCTTCCCGGGCAAGTGCTGATCCCACAGGCCTCCACGGGTGCCGGACGCCGAGCGTCCGGCACCCGCTGTGTGTCAGCGGTGCGACGCGGCCCGGCCGCGCCGGTACAGCACGGCGCCGCCCGCGATCAGCGCGGCACTGGTGGCCGCGGCACCGAGCAGTTCCCCGGCACCGGTCTCGGGGAGACCGGGCGGCTGCTCCGCCCCGCCGGGGGGTGTGTGCTCCCCACCAGGGGGTGTGTGCTCCCCGCCGGGGGGCGGCGGGGTGTGGTGGCCGCCCGGAGGGGGCGTGTGGTGGTCCCCCGGGGGAGGCGTGTGGTGGCCGCCCGGAGGGGGCGTGTGCGGGGGCTTGGCCGGTGGGGTGTGCGGGGGTTTCGTCGGGGGCTGGGCCGGGGGCGTGTGCGGGGGCTTGGTCGGGGGTGTGTCGCCGTAGCCGTAACCGCCGTCGCCGTACCCACCGTCACCGTCGCCGCCGCGGGAGCCCTCGCCGGAGCCGGCACCGGGTGAGTGACCGCTCCTGCCGTCCTCGGAGGTGCCGGAGGAGTCGTGGCCGCCGGGTCCGTCGCGGCCGTCGTCGCCGTGCTCCTCGTCGCCCCGGCCCTCGTCCTCCCGCCCCTCGTCGCCGCGTCCCTTGTCCCCGTAACCGCCGTCGCCGTGGCCCCGGTCCTTCTCCGCGTCGCTGGCGCAGGAGTTGCCGAAGGCCGGGTTGAGCGCGGCGATCACGTCGACGGTGTTGCCGCAGGCGTTCACCGGTACGTGGACCGGGGCCTGGACGTTATTGCCGGACGCGGCGCCCGGTGAGCCCTTGGCCGCTCCGTCGGCCGACGCGTCGGCGAGGGCGGAGCCGCCGCACAGGGACAGGATGCTCGTCGCGGCCGCTGCCGCGACCATTCCCCTGCTCAGGGTCTGTCGCAATCTCGTGGTCTTCCTGCTGGTAGAAGTGGGAAAAGCCGGCCCTGGAACGAATGGTGTTGTCCCAGGGCCGGCCAGATCGCAGCCGGTGCTGCCGGTGCGTTACGGCGTCAGTCGTTCTCGCACTCGTTGCCGAACGCCGGGTTCAGCGCGGCGATGATGTCCACGGTGTTGCCGCACACGTTGATCGGGATGTGCACGGGAATCTGGACCACGTTGCCGGAGAGGACACCCGGAGAACCGACCGCGGCACCCTGGGCGCCGGCGTCGGCGACAGCCGGGGTGGCCATGCCCAGAGCCATGATCGCGCCCGCGACGACAGCAGCGCTCTTCTTCATGAACTTTCCCTTCTCTGCGGTCATGCCCACCATGACCTGCAGCCTGCAAACGAGGAATTGACATCGGGAGAAACTAAGGAACGTACGGCGTCGGGTAATTCACTCGAATGCCCGACCAAAAGTTGCGGATACGGCCGGGCGGCCCGCCGTGGATCCGGCGGGCCGCCCGGGCGGCGTACGAATACGGGTCAGTCGCCGTTCGCCGACAGGACCGACAGGTCCTCCAGGATGTGGTTGAGCGCGCCGTCCCGCTTGGAGTTCGTGGAGTTGTCCGCGCACTGCTGCTGGACGTGGTCCGACAGGATCGGGATGTCCTGGACCACCACGCCGATGAGAAGTGCGACGCCGACGTCGAGGTCCTGAACGGCGACGCAGGGCTTGTTGAGCGTCCCGTCGACCAGCGAGAGCTGGGGGCTCATGTCGCCCTTGGTCGCCGAGTTGCCGAACGACGACGAGGCGCCGTTGCCGTTGGCGACGGACGGTCCGGAGTCGTCCCCGACGGCAAGAGCCTGGGGAGCTGCCGCCACCGACATTCCGATGACAGAGGCGGCGGCCGCCGCGGCGACCATTGCCTTCTTGAGCACTTCGCGTTCCTTTCCTCGTAGCGACGCATGTCCTACGGCCTCATCAACCGGGCTCCGGATATTTGGTTGCGGGTGTTCACCCGGTTGGCCCGCAGCGCCGAAAAGCCCCGATAATCACCGGGAACGAAGAACACACAAACTGTCCTGGCATGGGCTGACAGAGTGATGAGGAGAAACCATGCTCCGCCCGTGCAGTTGACCAGAACGCTCCGGAGGACGGGGTTTCCTCAGAAAGGACTGGTCAGTGATCAAGAAGGTTATTGCCACCGCGGCGATCGCCGCTTCCGTCATGGGAGCCTCCGCCGCCGCGGCCCCGCAGGCGCTGGCTGTGGGCGACGACAGTGGTCCGTCCAGCGTGAACGGCAACGGGGCGATGCAGAGCTTCGGCAATTCGTCCACGTACGGCAACATGAGCCCGCAGATGGCGCTGATCCAGGGCTCCTTCAACAAGCCGTGCATCGCCGTGAACGACCTGCCGATCGGTGTGGGCGCGCTCATCGGTATCCCGATCCAGGACATCCCGATCCTGTCGGACCACCAGCAGCAGCAGTGTGCCGAGAACTCCACCGTGGCCAAGCGCGACGGGGCGCTGGCGCACCTGCTGGAGGACGTGTCGGTCCTGTCGGCGAACGGCGGCTGACGCACCGGCCCCCGGCAGCGGGCGGGTCGTCGAGCGGATGCTCGGCGGCCCGCCCGTTCGTGTTCAGCGCTGCTTCGCGTACAGCGCCTCGATCTGCTCCGCGTACGCGGCCGTCGCCGCCTGGCGCTTGACCTTCAGGGACGGGGTCAGCAGCCCGTTCTCCTCGGTGAAGTCGCCCTCGACGAGGGCGAAGGCGCGGATCGACTCGGCGCGCGAGACGGCCTCGTTGGCGTGATCGACGGCCTTCTGGACGTCGGCGCGCAGGCGTTCGTCGTGGACGAGCTCGGACAGCGGGGTGTCGGCGGGCAGTTTGCGGACGGCGAGCCAGTGGGCGAGGGCGTCGGGGTCGAGGGTGATCAGGGCGGCGACGTAGGGGCGGTTGTCGCCGACGACGAGGCACTGGCCGATGGGCGGGCGGCTGCGCAGGCGGTCCTCCAGGACGGCCGGGGAGACGTTCTTGCCGCCGGTGGTGACGAGGATGTCCTTCTTGCGGCCGGTGATGGTGAGGTAGCCGTCCTCGTCGAGGGAGCCTAGGTCGCCGGTGGCGAACCAGCCGTCGTCCAGGACCTCGCCGGTCGCGGCCGGGTTGTTCCAGTAGGCGCCGAAGACGATGCCGCCCTTGATGAGGACCTCGCCGTCGTCGGCGATGCGGACGGCGGTGCCGGGGACCGGCAGGCCGACCGTGCCGGGGCGGGGGGCCAGGGGCGGGACGATGGTGGCGGCGGCGGTCGTCTCGGTGAGGCCGTAGCCCTCGTAGATCAGGATGCCGGCCGCGTAGAAGAACAGGTTGAGCTCGCGGTCCAAGGGACTGCCGCCGCTGATGGCGTAGCGCATGCGGCCGCCGAGTTCCTTGCGGATGCGGCGGTAGACCAGCAGGTCGTACAGGGCCCACGCGGCGTACAGGCCGGGGCCCGGGCCCTTGCCCTTCCCCAGGAACCTGTTCATGTGGGCCTGGCCGAAGCGGACGGCGATGCGGTGGGCGCGGTCGAAGGAGGAGCCGCGGCCGAGCTTCTCGGCGGTGGCGCGGCCGGTGTCGTGGATCTTCTCGAACAGGTACGGGACGCCGACCAGGAAGGTGGGGCGGAACGCCCTGAGGGCCGGGCGGAGTTCGTCGGGTTTGATGCTCGGGCAGTGGCCGATCTCGATGCGGCCCATCAGGCAGGCGATCTGCAGGGTGCGGCCGAGGATGTGGGCGAGCGGCAGGAAGAGGAGCGTCGAGGCGGTCTCGCCGGTGACCTCCTTGAACATGGGGTGCAGCAGTTCGACGGTGTTGGCGGCCTCGGCGTGCAGGTTGGCGTGGGTGAGGACGCAGCCCTTGGGGCGGCCGGTGGTGCCGGAGGTGTAGCAGAGGGTTGCGGTGGTGTCGGGGGTCAGGGCCGTGCGGCGCTTGGTGACCTCCTCGTCGGTCACGTCCCGGCCGAGGGCGGTGAGGTCGTCGAGGGCGCCGCCGTCGAGTTGCCAGACGCGCGGGGGTTGCGGATGGTCCGCCGTGCCGGTCCGGACCGTGTCGGCGTTCTCGGCCGTCTCCGTGACGACGTAGCGGGCGCCCGAGTCGCGGACGATCCACTCCACCTGGTCGGCGGAGGAGGTGGCGTAGACCGGGACGGTCTGGCCGCCGGCGGACCAGATCGCGAAGTCCAGGACCGTCCACTCGTAGCGGGTGCGGGACATCACCGCGACGCGGCTGCCCGGTTCGAGGCCGGCCGCGATCAGGCCCTTGGCCACGGCGGTGACCTCGCGGGCGAAGGCCGCCGCCGTGACGGGCTGCCAGCTGCCGTGCCGTTCGCGGCGCAGGACCACGGCGTCGGGGGCCTCGGCCGCGTTGGTGTACGGGAGGTCGGCGATGCTGCCGGTCGTCGGGCGGGGCGCGAGCGGGGCCACGCGGGCCTCGCGGACGACGCCCCGCTCGTCCCGGACGGTCTCCGCCTTCGTGCGGATCGCCAGGTCGGTGCGCTGCTTCGCCCGTTTCAGATCCTTGCGTACGCCCATGACGGCTCCCGGTCGCGGATGAGGCTGACGTGCTGCCGCTCGTACTCACGCGCCTGCACGAGTCCTTACTCTGGAGTCAACTTACTCAGGCGTAAGGATAGGTCAATGGGCCGGGGTCACTTCAGGCGGTTCGCGGTGCCGATCGCCTCGGCGAGCCGGCGGAGCTCCTCGTCCTCCGTGCGGTCGGCCAGGTCGTCGGCGTGCTCGGAGAGTTCGCCGAGCCGGGGGGCGCCGGGCAGGGAGGGGCCGTCGTGGCCGAGGACGTCGGCGAAGTAGGCGGCCGTGGCGGCGGTCTTCAGACCGCGGCTCGCGCTCCAGACGGAGTCGTCGAGGGCGTCGGCCTCCAGGTCGCCGCTCTCCTCGTGCGGGGCGCGGGTGCCGGGGTCGAGCCAGCGGACGGTGGCGGTGGCGAGGTGGCCCTCGGCGCCGGGCTCGGTGCGGACGGCGTACAGCGCGGTGACGGTGTGGCCGGGGCCGACCTCGCCGCCGTCGACGCGGTCGTCGCGGAAGTCCTCGTCGGCGACCCGGCGGTTGTCGTAGCCGACCAGGCGGAACTCCTCCACCGTCTCCGGGTCGAAGGCGACCTGGGCCTTGGCGTCGCGGGCGGTGAGGTCGATGTGGCGCGGGAGTTCCTCGCAGAAGACCTTGCGGGCCTCGTCCTCGTCGGACACGTAGACGGTGTGGCCGTCGCCCTTGTCGGCGAGGGTCTCCATGAGGTCGTCGCCGTAGTCGCTGCCGACGCCGACGCCGAAGAGGGTGATGCCGTGCTCGCGGCGTTCGCCGGCGATCTTCTCCAGGATGCTGTCCGCGTCGGTGTCGCCGGTGTTGGCGAGGGCGTCGGAGACCAGGACGACCCGGTTGGTGGCGCCTTCGCGCAGGCCCTCGACGGCGGTCTCGTAGCCGGTCTCGACGCCGGCGCCGAGGTTGGTGGAGTTCTGGATGTCCAGGTCGTCGATGGCGTCCTGGATCTCGTCGCGGTTGCCGTCGAGGCGGGTCATGGGCAGGACGGTCTCGGCCTCGTCGCTGAAGGTGACGAGCGCGACCGAGTCGTCGTCGCGCAGCCGGTCCGTCATCACGGCGAGGGACTCCTGGGCGAGGTCCAGGCGGCCCGGTTCGGCCATGGAGCCGGAGACGTCGATGACGAACGTCAGGGCGGCGGGCGGGCGTTCGCCGCCGCGTTCCGCGGTGCGGGTGGCGAGGCCGACGCGGACCAGGGACCAGTCCTCGTCGTCGGTGCGGGCGCCGTCGACGGTGACCGAGAAGCCGTCGCCGTCGGGGCGTTCGTAGTCCTGGCGGAAGCTGTTGACGAACTCCTCGGGGCGGACCGTCGACGGGTCGGGCAGCCGGCCGTCGGCGAGGGCGCGGCGTGTGTAGTCGTAGGAGGCGGTGTCGACGTCGAGGGCGAAGGTGGAGAGGTGGTCGGGGTCCTCCCGGCGCTCGTCCCGCTCGTCGGTGCCGTCCTGGTCGCCGTGGGCGGCGGCGGGCGGGCCCGCGGTGTGGTCGCCGCGGTCGGCGGCGCTGCTGTCGCCGGTGTCGCCGCCCCCGCTGCACGCGGTGAGCAGCAGACCGCCCGCCGCCGCGAGGGCGAGCAGCAGTTTTCGTGTCCGGTACCGCTCCATCGTCCGTACCCCCTGGGTCCGTTGGCGTCGGCTTCTTGCGACTGTGACGGCGCGGGGGGCCGGAACGTGCGGTACGGAGCGTTGCGGAAGCGTCTCGAAGCGGCCACGGAGGCGGCCCTTCGAGACCGGTGGGTGATCCTCCGTTGACCTAGGAGACGATGTCCTTGCGGGCGAAACCGCGGAAGGCCAGGGCGAACAGCACGAGCGCGTACGTTACCGAGAGGGAGGTGCCCTGGATCATGTCCGTCCACTCCAACTGCGGCCGGACGGCGTCGAGCCAGGCGTACTGCCAGTGCGCGGGCAGGAAGTCGCGCCAGTCGCCGAGGGCCGTCACCTCGTCGAGGACGCTGCCGATGATGGTGAGGAACACCGCGCCGCCGACCGCGCCGAGCGGGGCGTCCGTGCGGGTCGACAGCCAGAACGCCAGGGCGGCGGTGACCAGTTGGGACACCATGATGTACGCGACGACGATCAGCAGGCGCTGGGCGGCGGTGCCGGTCGGAAGCGTGCCGCCGGTGGGCAGCTGGAGCGGGCCCCAGCCGTAGGCGGCCGTGCCGACGGCCAGGGCGACGACCGGCAGCAGGACGAGCGCGGCCAGGCTGAGCGTGAGCCCCACGGAGAGCTTGGACCACAGCAGCCGGGCCCGGGGCACGGGCGCCGCGAGCAGGTAGCGCAGGGACGACCAGCTCGCCTCCGAGGCGACCGTGTCGCCGCAGAACAGGGCGACGGGGATGACGAGCAGGAACCCGGCGGAGGCGAAGAGGTTGACCGCGGCGAAGTTGGCCCCGGACGCGGTCGCCGTGTCCATGAGGTTCACCCGCTGGTTGCCGCCGCCCGGCTCGCCGCCGACCTGGAAGGCGACGAGCAGGACGATCGGCAGGGCGAACAGGACGCCGCCCATGACCTGGGTGCGGCGCCGCTTCAGCTGCCGGACCAGCTCGACGCGGAAGGGCAGGGTGCGGCCCGCGCGGTAGCCGTCGGCGACCTCGGCGGGCGGCTCGGCGAGCGTGCTCATGCTTCGGCTCCGATCAGGGTGAGGAAGGCGTCCTCCAGGCGGCGGTGCGGGCCGACCGAGCGCACGGCCACGTCCAGCCGTACGAGGTCGGCGACCAGGCGCTGCGGGGTGCCGTCGGCGTCGAGCTGGACGAGGAGGCCCTCGTCGGCGCGTACGGCCGAGGCGACGCCCGGCAGCGCGGCGACCTTCTCGACGACGGGCTCGTCCACGGGCGTGGCCGTGCCCACCAGGAGCGTGTCGCCCGAGCCGACGATGTCCGCGACCGGGCCCGCCTGGACGAGCTGCCCGTGGTCCATCACGACCAGGTGGGTGCAGGTCTGCTCCACCTCGGCGAGGAGGTGGCTGGAGACGATGACCGTGCGGCCGGCGGCGGCGTAGCGGATCATCACCTCGCGCATCTCACGGATCTGGGGCGGGTCGAGGCCGTTGGTCGGCTCGTCGAGGATGAGCAGGTCGGGCAGGCCGAGCATGGCCTGGGCGATGGCGAGGCGCTGGCGCATGCCCTGCGAGTAGGTGCGTACCGCGCGGGCGAGCGCGTCGCCCAGGCCCGCGATCTGCAGGGCCTCCTCCATGTGCGCGTCCTCGGCGGGGCGGCCGGTGGCGCGCCAGTACAGCTCCAGGTTCTCGCGGCCGGACAGGTGCGGCAGGAAGCCCGCGCCCTCGACGAAGGCGCCGACCCGGGAGAGCACCGGGGCGCCCGCGCTGATGGCGTGGCCGAAGACGCGGATCTCGCCGGCGTCGGGCTTGATGAGGCCCATCAGCATGCGCAGGGTGGTCGTCTTGCCCGCTCCGTTGGGGCCGAGGAGGCCCAGGACCTGGCCCTTCTCCACGCGGAACGACAGGTCCTTGACGGCGTACCGGTCGGAGGACTTGGCGTACCGCTTGGTCAGGCCGGTGATCTGGAGGGGGACGTCGGCGAGTTCGGGGTCCGGCGGTGCCGGGGCGGCGGTACGGCGGCGGCCCGTGAGGACCAGCGCCAGGGCGATGCCGGCGCCGGCCGGCGGCAGCCACCACACCCACGCGGGCAGCGGGCCCTGCGTGTTGCTCTGGCCGAGACCCGAGGGGACCTTCAGGTCGCCCTTGAGGGAGACGGTGTAGGTCGCCGGGGCCGCCGGGGAGGCGTAGCCGAGGTCGGTGGAGGCGAGGACCAGGCGCAGGCGGTGGCCGTCGTCGATCTCGTGGTCGATCGCCGGGAGCGTGATCGTGACGTCCTTGCCTGCCTTGGCGCCCTCGACCCTGATGGGGGTGACGAGCTGGGAGGGCAGCACCGGCTGGGTGCCGCCGGGGCCGACGTCGTAGACCTTGGCGAAGAGGACGGCGTCGTCGCTGGTGGACTTGACGTGGACGGTGGCGGTGGGCGAACCGGTGATCTGGAGGTCCTCGCGCTGTGGCGCCGACTCGAACGCGGCGAACTGGCCGGGGAAGTCGAGGGAGACGCCGATGCCGAGGGTGGACAGCCGGCTCAGGCCGCCGGCGCCGCCGAGGCCGGGGAGGGCGGAGACGCCGGGCGGGCTGGCGCCGGGCGGGTTGTCGAAGCTCTGCTCGCGGCCGGTCAGGGCGATGGAGCGCTGCTTGCTCTCCAGGCCGGGGTAGCGGTCCGAGGTCACGCCGGTGAGGCGGGGTTCGCCGTCGCCGGAGCCCAGGCCGAGGGTGCGGGTGACGCGGAAGGCGGGGCCGGTGTCGGCGCTCTTGTCGTCCTTCAGGTAGCGGTCGAACCAGGTCTTCACGCGGTCCTGGACGCGGCCGGTCTCCATGTCGCCGCCGTCGTGGCCGCCGGCGATCCAGTCGACGTCGACGGGGGCGCCGCCCGCGCGGATGGCCTTCGCCGCCTGGTCGGCCTGGCCGAGCGGGAAGAGGGAGTCGGACTGGCCCTGCATCAGCAGCGTCGGCACCTTGATGTCCTTGCCGACGGCGGACGGCGAGCGCTCGTCCAGCAGCTTGCGCGCCTCGGCGTCCGGCTTGCCGGACTCGGCGACCCGCTCGTACATCCGGCACAGCGCGGGCTCGAACTTCTCGCAGCCGCCGCCGGAGTTGACGAAGATGCCGGCCCACAGCTTCTTGAACACGCCGTTCGGGAACAGCGCGTCGGCGAGGTTCCAGTACGTGATCGCCGGGGCGATGGCGTCCACGCGCCGGTCGTGGCCGGCCGTGAGCAGGGCGATGGCGCCGCCGTAGGAACCACCGGCCATGCCGACGCGGGGGTCGCCCTTCTTGTCGAGCTCGACCTGGGGCTGCTGCGCCAGCCAGTCGATGAGCTTGGAGACGTCGGCGACCTCGCCCTTGGGGTCGTTCAGCCCGATCTTCCCGTTGGACCTGCCGAAGCCGCGGGCCGACCAGGTCAGCACCGCGTAGCCGTCCCGGGCGAGGTCCTGGGCCTGCTGCCGGACGTCGTTCTTGCTGCCGCCGAAGCCGTGCCCGAGCAGGACGGCGGGGCGGCGGCCGGCTCCTCCGGAGGTGAAGAAGGAGGTGTCGATGCGCACGCCGTCCCCGGTGTCCAGGAGCCGGTCCGTGCGGTGCACCGGGGGCGCTTCGTCGCCGGCGACGGCCGTCCACGTCCCCGCGCCCGCGAGAACGACGACGGCGGCCCCGGCGGCGAGGAGCCTCCGAGGCCTCCGAAGCAGCCCGTTCAGTCCGGGCAGTCGAAGATCCATGCGTCAACGGTACGGGGTGAAGCTGTCGATGAGTTGTCGACCGGAGACCGAAGTGCGGGGCCTTCCAGGGGTGTACACGGAGTTTTCGGCGTACTGCGCGTGGTGTACGGCTTCGAGCTCGAGGGGGGCTGTGCGTTGCCGGGCGCGGGGTGCGTTGTGGCCTTTCGCGCAGTTCCCCGCGCCCCTGAAAAGCAGGCCCCTACGCCTCCGGTACTGACACCAGCCAGCGGGTCTCCCTGCGCGGGCGGAGGTACAGGGCCCAGTACAGGGTGGCCGCTGTGGTGATGCCGCCTGTCCAGAGGAGGTAGGTCGGGTCCTGCTGGGCCATGGGCCACAGTCATTTGCGCGTTAACGTTGCATCGAGGCTTTCCGCGCCACGGGCGTGGCGGGTGCGGGAACCGCAGGGCGGGTGCGCAAAAAAATGGGGCCGTCCGCCATGCGGACGGCCCCGGGCGCGAGGGTCAGTGGTTGCGCGGGAAGCCCAGGTCCACGCCCGTCGGGGCGTCGGCCGGGTCCGGCCAGCGCGTGGTGACGACCTTGCCGCGGGTGTAGAAGTGCGTGCCGTCGTTGCCGTAGATGTGGTGGTCGCCGAAGAGCGAGTCCTTCCAGCCGCCGAAGCTGTGGTAGCCCACGGGGACCGGGATCGGGACGTTCACGCCGACCATGCCGGCCTCGACCTCCAGCTGGAAGCGGCGGGCCGCGCCGCCGTCCCGCGTGAAGATCGCGGTGCCGTTGCCGAACGGCGAGTTGTTGATGAGGTCCAGGGCCTCCTCGTAGGTCTCCGTGCGCAGCACGCACAGGACCGGGCCGAAGATCTCGTCCTGGTAGGCCTTGGCGCTGGTCGGCACCTTGTCGAGCAGGGAGATGCCGATCCAGTGGCCGTCCTCGAAGCCGTCGACGGTGTAGCCGGTGCCGTCGAGGACGACCTCGCAGCCTTCGGCCGCCGCGCCCTCGACGTAGGAGGCGACCTTGTCGCGGTGGACCTTCGTGATGAGCGGGCCCATCTCCGACGTCGGGTCGTCGCCGGGGCCGATCTTGATCTTCTCGGCGCGCTCGCGGATCTTCTCCACCAGTTCGTCGCCGATGGCGCCGACCGCGACGACCGCGGAGATGGCCATGCAGCGCTCGCCGGCGGAGCCGTAGGCCGCGCTCACCGCCGCGTCGGCAGCCGCGTCCAGGTCGGCGTCCGGCAGGACCAGCATGTGGTTCTTGGCGCCGCCGAGCGCCTGGACGCGCTTGCCGTTGGCGGAGGCGGTGGTGTGGATGTAGCGGGCGATCGGGGTGGAGCCGACGAAGGAGACGGCCTTGACGTCCGGGTGCTCCAGGAGGCGGTCGACGGCCACCTTGTCGCCGTGGACGACGTTGAAGACGCCGTCGGGGAGACCGGCCTCCGCCAGCAGTTCGGCGAGCTTGACGGACGCCGACGGGTCCTTCTCCGACGGCTTCAGCACGAACGTGTTGCCGCACGCGATGGCGATCGGGAACATCCACATCGGCACCATCGCCGGGAAGTTGAACGGCGTGATGCCCGCGACGACGCCGAGCGGCTGGCGGAGGGACGAGACGTCGACGCGGCTCGCCACCTGCGTCGACAGCTCGCCCTTCAGCTGCACGTTGATGCCGCAGGCCAGGTCGACGATCTCCAGGCCGCGGGCGACCTCGCCGAGGGCGTCGGAGTGGACCTTGCCGTGCTCGGCGGTGATCAGCTCGGCGATCTCGTCGCGGTGGGCGTCGAGCAGCGCCCGGAACTTGAAGAGGATCGAGGTGCGCTGGGCCAGGGAGGACTGGCCCCAGGTGGCGAAGGCCTCCTTGGCGGCGGCGACCGCCGCGTCCACCTCGTCGACCGAGGCGAACGCGACCTTCGTCGTGACCTCGCCGGTCGCCGGGTTGGTCACCGGCCCGTGCGTGCCCGAGGCGCCTTCGACGGTCTTGCCGCCGATCCAGTGGTTGACGATCTTCGTCATGGCCGGGAACTCCTTCACAGATGGCGGCGTCGGGTGGAGACGTGCCGTTCGTACAGCTCACGTGCCTTGACCGCGGACGGTCGTGTCGCGGTCTCGGCCACGGGTACATCCCACCAGGCCTGCGCCGGGGGCGCGCCCGACACTGTGTCTGCCGTTTGGGTCTCCACGTAGACACATGTGGGAGTGTCGGCGGCCCGGGCCTCGGCGAGGGCCTCCCGCAGGTCCCGCACGGTCTTGGCGCGCAGCACGCGCATGCCGAGGCTGGCCGCGTTGGCGGCGAGGTCGACGGGCAGCGGCGGGCCGGTGAACGTGCCGTCCTCGGCCGGGTAGCGGTAGGCCGTGCCGAAGCGCTCGCCGCCGACCGACTCGGACAGGCCGCCGATCGAGGCGTAGCCGTGGTTCTGGATGATCAGGACCTTGATCGCGACGCCCTCCTGCACGGCCGTGACGATCTCCGTCGGCATCATCAGGTACGTGCCGTCGCCGACCAGGGCCCACACGGGCCGGTCCGGGGCGGCCAGCTTCACGCCGATCGCGGCCGGGATCTCGTAGCCCATGCAGGAGTAGCCGTACTCCAGGTGGTACTGGTCGCGGGACCGGGTCCGCCAGAGTTTGTGCAGGTCGCCGGGGAGGGAGCCGGCCGCGTTGATGAGGATGTCCGACTCGTCGACGAGTTCGTCCAGGGCGCCGAGGACCTGCGGCTGGGTCGGGCGGATGTCGGGCTCGTCCACCTCGTAGCAGGCGTCGACGCGCTGTTCCCAGCGCTCCTTGTCCTCGGTGTACTCGGTGGCGTAGGTGCCGGCGACCCGGTGCGCGTGCAGGCGCAGGGCGTCGGTGAGTTCCTGAAGGCCGCTGCGGGCGTCCGCGATCAGGGCCTGCCCGGCGAGCTTGTGGCCGTCGAAGGGGGCGATGTTGAGGTTCAGGAACCGGACGTCCGGGTTCGCGAAGAGGGTGCCGGAGGCGGTGGTGAAGTCGGTGTAGCGGGTGCCGACGCCGATCACCAGGTCGGCCGTGCGGGCCAGTTCGTCCGCCGTGGCCGTGCCGGTGTGGCCGATGCCGCCGACGTCCTGGGGGTGGTCGTGGCGCAGGGAGCCCTTGCCGGCCTGGGTGGAGGCGACCGGGATGCCGGTGGTCTCGGCGAACTCGGCGAGCGCCTCCTCGGCGCGGCTGTGGTGGACGCCGCCGCCCGCGACGACCAGGGGCCGCTTGGCCGCCCGGATCGTCCGCACGGCCTCGGCCAGTTCCGCCGGGTCGGCCCCGGGGCGCCGGACGGTCCAGACCCGCTCGGCGAAGAACTCCTCGGGCCAGTCGTACGCCTCGGCCTGCACGTCCTGCGGCAGGGCGAGGGTGACGGCGCCGGTCTCGACGGGGTCGGTGAGCACGCGCATCGCGTTCAGCGCCGAGGGGATCAGCGCCTCGGGGCGGGTGATCCGGTCGAAGTACCTCGACACCGGGCGCAGGCAGTCGTTGACCGACACGTCACCGGCGTACGGCACTTCGAGCTGCTGCAGGACCGGGTCGGCGGGGCGGGTGGCGAAGATGTCGCCGGGCAGGAGCAGAACCGGCAGGTGGTTGACGGTGGCGAGGGCGGCGCCGGTGACCAGGTTGGTGGCGCCCGGGCCGATGGAGGTCGTCACCGCGTGCGTGGAAAGGCGGTTCGACTGGCGGGCGTAGCCGACCGCCGCGTGCACCATGGCCTGTTCGTTGCGGCCCTGGTGGTACGGCATCTCCTCGGCGTGCTCCAGCAGCGCCTGGCCGAGGCCGGCGACGTTGCCGTGGCCGAAGATGCCCCAGGTGGCGCCGATGAGCCGCTGCCGGACGCCGTCGCGCTCGGTGTACTGGGCGGCGAGGAAACGGACCAGCGCTTGTGCGACGGTCAGGCGGGTGGTCATCGGTACCCCTCCGTGTGGTCCGGGTGGAAGCAGATCCGCCACTCCCTGGTCTCCCCCGGACCGGCCATGACGTTCAGGTAGTACATGTCGTGGCCGGGCTGGGCGATCGACGGGCCGTGCCAGCCGTCGGGGACGAGGACGGCGTCGCCGGAGCGGACCTCCGTGAGGACGTCGGACCCGCCCTCACGCGAGGGGAATACGCGCTGGTAGCCGAAACCGTTCGGACCGTCGATCTCGAAGTAGTAGATCTCCTCCAGCTCCGACTCCTCACCGGGCCGGTGCTCGTCGTGCTTGTGCGGCGGGTACGAGGACCAGTTGCCGCCGGGTGTGATCACCTCGACCGCGATGAGCTTGTCGCAGTCGAAGGCGTCGGCGGAGGCGAAGTTGCGGACGCGGCGCAGGCAGGTGCCGCTGCCGCGTTCCTCGACGGGGACCTCCGGCGCGGGGCCGTAGCGGGCGGGGAGTTGTCGCTCGCACTTCGCTCCTGCCAAAGCAAAGCGGCCTCCCGCGCCGGAGGCGATCTGGACCCGGGCGTCACGGGGCGCGTACGCGAAGTCGGTGACCGACGCGAACACGTTCTCCCGGCCCGAGAGGGGGAACTCTTCGTCCTCGACGCGCACGGTGCACGCGCCGGACAGGGGCAGCACGATCCACTCGCTGTCCCCGGTGGTGAAGGTGTGCGTGCCGCCGGGCGTCAGCTCCACGATCCGCAGGCTGCTGTGCGTCCAGCCGGCCCGCTTGGGGTCGATGTCCAGGACGTAGTTCACGTCGGAGGTGGTGCCCTTGGGGACGTACAGCTCACTGGTCATGAAGCGGCCCTCACAGGAGTCCTACGGCGGTGTCCACGGCGGCGGCCACGTCACCGTCCGCCGGGTACAGCAGGGAGCGGCCGACCACCAGCCCGCGCACGGTGGGCAGTTGCAGGGCGACGCGCCACTTCTCGTACGCCCCGTCCTGGTCGTCCCCGACCTCGCCGCCCAGCAGGACGGCGGGCAGTGTGGAGGCCGCCATGACCTCGGCCATGTCGTCGGGGTTGGCGGTGACCGGCACCTTCAGCCAGGTGTAGGCGGAGCTGCCGCCGAGGCCCGAGGCGATGGCGATCGACCGGGTGACGGCCTCGGCGGACAGGTCGTTGCGCAGCCGGCCCGTCTCGTCGCGGCGGCTGATGAACGGCTCGACGAAGACGGGGAGCTTGCGGGCCGCCATCGCGTCGACGGCCCGGGCGGTGGACTCCAGAGTGGTGAGCGAGCCCGGGTCGTCGTAGTCGATGCGCAGCAGCAGCTTGCCCGCGTCGAAGCCGAGGCGCTCGATGTCCTCGGGGCGGTGGCCGGTGAAGCGGTCGTCGAGTTCGAAGCGGGCGCCCTGGAGGCCGCCGCGGTTCATCGAGCCCATGACGACCTTGCCGTCGAGGGCGCCGAGCAGCAGCAGGTCGTCGAGGATGTCGGCGGTGGCGAGGACGCCGTCCACGCCCGGGCGGGACAGGGCGAGACAGAGGCGTTCGAGGAGGTCGGCGCGGTTGGCCATGGCCATGCTGCGGCCGCCGACGCCGAGGGCGCCGCGGGCCGGGTGGTCGGCGGCGACGATCATCAGCCGGCCGTTGTCGTTCAGCAGCGGGCGCCGGGTGCGGCGGGCGGCGGCCTCGGCGATCGCCTCCGGGCGGTGGCTGCGCAGCCGGACGAGTTCACAGACGTCGACGCTCACTGGACGGCCCCCGCGGTGACGGCCGCCTCGATCTCGTCCGGGGTGGGCATCGCGGAGGAGCACTCCAGGCGGGAGGCCACGATGGCACCCGCGGCGTTGGCGTGCCGCATGGTCTTCTCCAGGTCCCAGCCGGCCAGCAGGCCGTGGACGAGGGAGCCGCCGAAGGCGTCGCCGGCACCGAGGCCGTTGAGGACGTTCACCGGCAGCGGCGGGACCTCGGCGCTCTCGCCGCGGCTGTTGACGGCCAGCACGCCCTTGGGGCCCTGCTTGACGACGGCCAGTTCGACACCGGCGTCCAGGAGGGCGCGGGCGGCGGCGTGGGGTTCGCGCACGCCGGTGGCGACCTCCACCTCGTCGAGGTTGCCGACCGCGACGGTGGTGTGGCGCAGGGCCTCCTCGTAGAAGGGGCGGGCGGCCTCGGGGTCCGTCCAGAACATCGGGCGCCAGTCGAGGTCGAAGACCGTCGTGCCGGACTTGGCGCGGTGGGCGAGGGCCGCGAGGGTCGCCGTCCTGCTGGGTTCCTCGCTCAGGCCCGTGCCGGTGATCCAGAAGACGCGGGCGTCGCGGATCGCGTCGAGGTCGAGCTCGTGGGCGTCGATCTCCAGGTCGGGGGCCTTGGGCTGCCGGTAGAAGTACAGCGGGAAGTCGTCCGGCGGGAAGATCTCGCAGAAGGTGACCGGGGTGGGCAGGCCGGGGACGGGGGTGACCCAGCGGTCGTCCACGCCGAAGCCCTTCAGCGCCTCGTGCAGGTAGGTGCCGAAGGGGTCGTCGCCGGTCCGGGTGATCACCGCGGTGTGCCGTCCCAGGCGGGCCGCGGCGACCGCGACGTTGCTCGCCGAACCGCCGAGGAACTTGCCGAAGGACGTGACCTGCGGCAGCGGGACGCCCGTCTGCAGCGGATACAGATCCACTCCGATCCGCCCCATGGTGATCAGGTCGTACGCCATCGGTGTCCCCTCGGTGTCGGCTCTCCCCGGCTTTGTAGCCCCCTTCACGAAGCCCTGTCAATGTTTTGTCCGGACATTCGGACCAGATCATGACAGCGCTTTCGGCGTGACCTGGTCCGGGTACCGCGTCAAGGCGCCCCGCCGACACTCCGGCGCGCGCCTTTGCCCCGGCTGTGTCACAAACACCCCCTTCCTGTCACGCATGTCGCGTGTACGCGGACCTTCCGTCACACCCGGCGCACAGGCCCTGCCCCGGGTCACGGGGCGTCGTTGACCGGACACAGGCTTGTTGATCACCAGCGCAGCACCCGGCTCCCCCGGACGGCCGCCCCCGGCCGCCGCCGTGGTGCTCGCGGGGAGGTGCACGTCATGACCGACCGAAGGCTCTGGTCCTACAAGGAGATCGCCGCACACATCCGGGTGCAGCCGGACACCGTGCGGTCCTACCGCAAGCACGGCCTGCTGCCCCCGCCCGACCACGTCGAGGGCGGCAAGCCCTACTGGTACGCCGACACCGTCCGGGCCTGGGTCGCCTCCAGGCCCGGCAACCGCGCCCGAAGAGCCGACTGATCCACTCCGCCCCGATCCCGTGCCCCACCACCGCGTGGGGCACGGTCGTCTACAGGCCGTCAGCTCCAGGGCTCGATGACCGTCGCCCCCGCTCCCGGTGCCGTCCCCATCGCGGCCAGCGCGGACGGGGCCCCGGCCAGGGGGATCGTGGACGTCACGAGCAGGTCGGGGCGCAGCACACCACCGCGGACCAGCTCCAGCATCGGCGGGTAGCCGTGCGCGGCCATGCCGTGGCTGCCGAGGAGTTCCAGCTCCAGGGCGATCGCGCGGGCCATCGGCACGGGGGTCGTGCCGTCCGGCGAGGGCAGCAGGCCGACCTGGACGTGCCGGCCGCGGCGGCGCAGGCCGTTCACGGAGGCGGCGCACGTGACCGGTGAGCCGAGGGCGTCCAGGGAGAGATGGGCGCCGCCGCCGGTGAGGTCGCGGACCGCCGCCGCGGTGTCCGGCACGGCTCGCGCGTCCACGCACCGGGCCGCGCCGAACTTCCGCGCCAGGTCCAGGGCCGCGGCCGACACGTCGACGGCCACGACCCGCGCTCCCGACGCCGCCGCGATCATCACCGCCGACAGCCCGACCCCGCCGCAGCCGTGCACCGCCACCCACTCCCCCGCCGCGACCCGCCCCTGCCGCACCACCGCGCGGTACGCCGTGGCGAACCGGCAGCCGAGGGAGGCCGCCGTCGCGAAGGACAGGTCCCCGGGGAGCGCCACGAGGTTCACGTCGGCGTGGTCCAGCGCCACGTACTGGGCGAAGGAGCCCCAGTGCGTGAAACCGGGCTGGGTCTGGCGCTCGCACACCTGGTGGTCGCCGGCCGCGCAGGACGGGCAGGTGCCGCAGGCGCAGACGAACGGCACGGTGACCCGGTCTCCGGGCCGCCACCGGCCCACCCGGGCGCCCACCGCCTCGACGACCCCGGCGAGTTCATGCCCGGGCACGTGCGGCAGGGTGATGTCGGGGTCGTGGCCCTGCCAGCCGTGCCAGTCGCTGCGGCACAGCCCCGTGGCCTCGACCCGCACGACGACCCCGTGCTCCGCCGGCTGCGGATCGGCGACCTCCCGCACCTCGGCCGTCTCCCCGTACCGCTCGAACACGACGGCCCGCATGGACCCACCCGCCTTCCGTTCATGACCGGCCAGGGCAGGAACGCTATCCGCTCGCCGGGCGCCCGACGTGAACTCATACCCCCTAGGGGTACAGTGGGGTGTAAGGATCCCTCAGCGGACCCCACAGCCCCACACGCCTCGACGAGGAGTAACGACATGACCGCCCAGACCGACACCACGGGCTCCGTCACCACCGTCTACAAGGTGAGCGGCATGAGCTGCGGCCACTGCGAGGGCGCCGTCTCCGGCGAGATCTCCCAGATCTCCGGCGTCAGTTCGGTGACGGCCGTGGCCAAGACCGGCGAGGTCACCGTCGTCTCGGCGGCCCCGCTCGACGACGAGGCCGTGCGCGCCGCCGTCGACGAGGCCGGTTTCGAGCTGGCCGGCCGGGCCTGAGACCCCGGTCCGGGCAAGCAGCCAGGTCTGAGACCCGTCGGCCCTGGCACTCGTACCGACGTACGGGCCGTACGCCGCCGCCCCGGCCCGTACGGCCCGTTCCGCTTCCCGGGCGCACCGCACCACCTGGAGTACGGACATGACCAGCACCACCGCCAAGGCGCCGACGGACGGCGAGCCCGCCCTCGCGGAGGTCGAGCTGCTCATCGGCGGGATGACCTGCGCCTCCTGCGCGGCCCGCGTCGAGAAGAAGCTCAACCGCATGGACGGCGTCACGGCCACGGTGAACTACGCGACGGAGAAGGCCCGCGTCACCTACCCCGCGGGCACCGAGGTCGCCGACCTGATCGCCACCGTGGTGAAGACCGGGTACACCGCCGAGGAGCCCGCGCCACCGCGCGAGGAGGCGCCCGGGGCCGGTGAGGACCCCGAGCTGTCGGCGCTGCGCCGGCGTCTCGTCGTCTCCGCCGCCCTCGCCGTCCCGGTGGTGCTGATGGCGATGGTCCCGGCGCTGCAGTTCGACAACTGGCAGTGGCTCTCGCTCACCCTGGCCGCCCCGGTCGTCGTCTGGGGCGGACTGCCCTTCCACCGCGCGGCCTGGACGAACGCCCGGCACGGCGCCGCCACCATGGACACGCTGGTCTCCCTGGGCACGCTGGCCGCGTTCGGCTGGTCCCTGTGGGCGCTGTTCCTCGGTGACGCGGGCATGCCGGGCATGCGGCACCCCTTCGAGTTCACCGTCTCGCGCGGGGACGGCGCCTCCTCGATCTACCTGGAGGTCGCCTCCGGCGTCACGGCCTTCATCCTGCTCGGCCGCTATCTGGAGGCCCGTTCCAAGCGCCGCGCGGGAGCGGCCCTCAAGGCGCTCATGGAGCTGGGCGCCAAGGAGGTCGCCGTCCTCCGCGACGGCCGCGAGGTGCTGATCCCGGCGCAGCGGCTGGCCGTCGGCGACCGGTTCGTCGTACGGCCCGGCGAGAAGATCGCCACCGACGGCACGGTCGTCGAGGGGACCTCCGCGGTGGACGCCTCGATGCTGACCGGCGAGTCGGTGCCGGTGGACGTGGCGGCCGGGGACACGGTCACGGGCGCGACGGTCAACGCGGGCGGCCGGCTCGTCGTCGAGGCCACCCGGGTCGGCGCCGACACGCAGCTCGCGCGGATGGCGAAGCTGGTGGAGGACGCGCAGAACGGCAAGGCCGAGGTGCAGCGGCTCGCCGACCGGATCTCCGGGATCTTCGTGCCGGTCGTGCTGCTGATCGCCGCCGGCACGGCCGGGGTGTGGCTCGGGCTGACCGGCGACGGCGTCGCCGCGTTCACCGCGGCCGTCGCGGTGCTGATCATCGCCTGCCCGTGCGCGCTGGGCCTGGCCACGCCGACCGCGCTGATGGTCGGCACGGGCCGGGGCGCCCAGCTCGGCATCCTCATCAAGGGCCCGGAGGTCCTGGAGTCCACGCGCCGGATCGACACGGTCGTCCTGGACAAGACCGGCACGGTCACCACCGGCCGGATGACCCTCCAGGAGGTCCACCTCGCCGAGGGGGCCGACGAGAAGGAGGTGCTGCGACTCGCGGGCGCCGTCGAGCACGCCTCCGAGCACCCCGTGGCCCGGGCGATCGCCCTGGGCGCCGAGGAGAGGGCCGGACAGCTCCCGGAGGCCGAGGAGTTCCGGAACGTCCCCGGGCGGGGCGTACGCGGGCGTGTGGAGGGCCGTGAGGTCGCCGTGGGGCGGCTCTTCGACGTCGTACCGCCGGAGCTGGCCCGCGCGCGGGACGCGGCCGAGCGGGCCGGGCGCACGGCGGTGCCGGTCGGCTGGGACGGGACGGCGCGGGCCGTGCTGACCGTGGCGGACGCGGTGAAGGAGACCAGCGCCGAGGCGGTGCGCGAGCTGCGGGCGCTGGGGCTCACGCCGGTGCTGCTGACCGGGGACAACCGGGCGGTGGCCGAGGCGGTGGCCGCCGCCGTCGGAATCGACCGGGTGGTGGCGGAGGTCCTGCCCGAGGACAAGGTGGACGCCGTACGGCGGCTGCGGGCCGAGGGCCGGGTCGTGGCCATGGTGGGCGACGGCGTCAACGACGCGGCCGCGCTGGCCACCGCCGACCTGGGCCTGGCCCTGGGCACCGGCACGGACGCGGCGATCGAGGCGGGCGATCTGACGCTGGTGCGCGGGGACCTGCGGGTGGCCGCGGACGCGATCCGGCTGTCCCGCCGGACGCTGGCCACGATCAAGGGCAACCTCGTGTGGGCCTTCGGCTACAACGTGGCGGCGCTGCCCCTGGCCGCCGCGGGGCTGCTGAACCCGATGATCGCGGGGGCCGCGATGGCCTTCTCGTCCGTTTTCGTCGTCACGAACAGCCTGCGACTGCGGACATTCCGGTGAAGTACCCCGAATTCGCCCTAAGTTCGCGGCGAACGTGATTTGAGCCCCTCTGGAGTCCCGGGCCCGGCTCACATAAGCTCTTCACAAGGCTCGCGCATCATCCTTACGCTTGAGTCCCGGATGGCATATCCGGGCTCTTGCGCATCTAACGGACATACGCAAGAGACGCAGATCACAGTGATGTGAACGTAACCATTCAAGGGGTTCGAAGGTCTAAGTTGACGATGTCAGGGAGCGTCTTGGGGGGCGCCACCTGGCATCTGGAGATGTCTTGGGGGACCTCTCCAGAGATGCGTTGCCGGGGCACGTACACCGGGAAGCTTTGAGCGGCCCTCCCGGGCGTGCGCTGTCCCGGCAGATCGCACACCAAGCAGTACGGCGAGTTTTGCTCGTTGTGCTCACACAGCGATTCAGGCGCTGTCCTCACAGACGCCCGGCCGGATCCCGTGGGGGGAATCCGAACCGGGACTGGGAAGGCGCCCTGGTCGTCGGCCCGTGGGGGGACCGGCGCTCCAGGGCGCCTTCTTTTTTCGCCGCCCGCTCCGCACACGCGAAAGCCCCCGCACCCGGCAACCGGATACGGGGGCCCGAAGCGGTACTGCGGCTCAGCGCTCCTCGACGGGAACGAAGTCGCGCTCGACCACGCCCGTGTAGATCTGGCGCGGGCGGCCGATGCGGGAGCCCGGCTCCTTGATCATCTCGTGCCACTGGGCGATCCAGCCCGGCAGCCGGCCGAGGGCGAACAGGACCGTGAACATCTCGGTCGGGAAGCCCATGGCCCGGTAGATCAGGCCCGTGTAGAAGTCGACGTTCGGGTAGAGGCTGCGCGAGACGAAGTAGTCGTCGGAGAGCGCGTGCTCCTCCAGCTTCAGGGCGATGTCCAGCAGCTCGTCGGACTTGCCGAGCGCGGAGAGGACGTCGTGCGCGGCGGCCTTGATGATCTTGGCGCGCGGGTCGAAGTTCTTGTAGACCCGGTGGCCGAAGCCCATCAGGCGGACGCCGTCCTCCTTGTTCTTCACCTTGCGGATGAAGGAGTCCACGTCGCCGCCGGAGTCGCGGATGCCCTCCAGCATCTCCAGCACGGACTGGTTGGCGCCGCCGTGCAGCGGGCCCCACAGGGCGTTGATGCCGGCGGAGATCGAGGCGAACATGTTCGCCTGCGAGGAACCGACCAGGCGGACCGTGGAGGTCGAGCAGTTCTGCTCGTGGTCCGCGTGCAGGATCAGCAGCTTGTCGAGCGCGGAGACCACGACCGGGTCGAGCTCGTACTCCTGCGCGGGGACCGAGAAGGTCATGCGGAGGAAGTTCTCGACGTAGCCGAGGTCGTTGCGCGGGTAGACGAACGGGTGACCGATCGACTTCTTGTACGCGTACGCCGCGATCGTCGGGAGCTTGGCGAGCAGGCGGATGGTGGAGAGGTTGCGCTGGCGCTCGTCGAACGGGTTGTGGCTGTCCTGGTAGAACGTGGACAGCGCCGAGACGACCGAGGACAGCATGGCCATCGGGTGGGCGTCCCGCGGGAAGCCCTTGTAGAAGTTCTTGACGTCCTCGTGCAGCAGGGTGTGCTGCGTGATGTCGTTCTTGAACGCCGAGAGCTGGTCGACCGTCGGCAGCTCGCCGTTGATCAGCAGGTAGGCGACCTCCAGGAAGGTGGAGCGCTCGGCCAGCTGCTCGATCGGGTAGCCGCGGTACCGCAGGATGCCCGCTTCGCCGTCCAGGTAGGTAATGGCGGATTTGTACGCGGCGGTGTTGCCGTAACCGCTGTCCAGCGTCACCAGACCGGTCTGGGCGCGGAGCTTTCCGATGTCGAAGCCCTTGTCACCGACGGTGCTGTCGATCACCGGGTAGGTGTACTCGCCGTCGCCGTACCGCAGTACTACAGAGTTGTCGCTCACGTCTTCCCTCACCGACGTTGTGCCTCATCTTCGAGGTGCCCTGACTGTCTCTACCATCCCCCACTTGGCTCAGGAGAGTGCACTCGGGGTCGACCATCGGGCCTACTGACGGCACTGAGTGCCGCCAACTTGCTCATCCTGCCCCCTGTGTTCCCCTTCTGGAAGTGGCTTGTGACCTTCACGACTCATTTGATCGATCATTTTTCGTGGAACCGAGCCGGAAGTCGAGTGCCGTGCACCTCCGGCCCGCCGAAACCGTGCGCACCGCCTGGCCGATCGCCTTGCGGGAACCGACGAGGACGACCAGCTGCTTGGCCCGGGTGACCGCCGTGTAGAGCAGGTTCCGCTGGAGCATCATCCAGGCGCCCGTGGTGACCGGGATGACCACCGCCGGGTACTCGCTGCCCTGGGAGCGGTGGATCGTCACCGCGTACGCGTGGGCCAGCTCGTCGAGCTCGTCGAACTCGTACGGAACCTCCTCGTCCTCGTCCGTCAGCACCGTCAGGCGCTGGTCGACCGGGTCGAGCGAGGTCACCACGCCCACGGTGCCGTTGAAGACCCCGTTCTCGCCCTTCTCGTAATTGTTGCGAATCTGGGTGACCTTGTCGCCGACGCGGAACACCCGTCCGCCGAACCTCTTCTCGGGCACGTCGGGGCGGCCCGGGGTGACGGCCTGCTGGAGCAGGCCGTTCAGGGTGCCCGCGCCCGCCGGGCCCCGGTGCATGGGGGCGAGGACCTGGACGTCGCGGCGCGGGTCCAGGCCGAACTTGGCGGGGATACGACGGGCCGCCACGTCCACGGTGAGCCGCCCGGCGGCCTCCGTGTCGTCCTCGACGAAGAGGAAGAAGTCCTTCATGCCGTCGGTGACGGGGTGTTGGCCGGCGTTGATCCGGTGCGCGTTCGTCACCACGCCGGACTGCTGGGCCTGGCGGAAGACCCGCGTCAGGCGGACGGCCGGGATCGGGCCGCCGTCGGCCAGGAGGTCGCGCAGGACCTCGCCGGCGCCCACGCTGGGCAGCTGGTCCACGTCCCCGACGAACAGCAGATGCGCCCCCGGCGGTACGGCCTTCACCAGCTTGTTGGCGAGGAGCAGGTCCAGCATGGACGCCTCGTCGACGACGACCAGGTCGGCGTCGAGCGGGCGGTCGCGGTCGTAGGCCGCGTCGCCGCCGGGCTTCAGCTCCAGCAGCCGGTGGACCGTGGAGGCCTCGGCGCCGGTGAGCTCGGACAGGCGCTTGGCGGCCCGGCCGGTCGGGGCGGCGAGCACGACCTTCGCCTTCCTGGCGCGGGCCAGCTCCACGATCGAGCGGACCGTGAAGGACTTGCCGCAGCCGGGGCCGCCGGTGAGGACGGCCACCTTCTCGGTCAGCGCCAGCTTGACGGCGGCCTCCTGCTCGGGGGCGAGGTCGGTGCCGGTGCGGGTGCGCAGCCAGCCGAGGGCCTTGTCCCAGGCCACCGTCCGGAAGCCCGGCATCCGGTCCTCCTCCGTGCGCAGGAGGCGCAACAGCTGGGCGGACAGGGAGAGTTCGGCGCGGTGGAAGGGGACGAGGTAGATCGCGGTGACGGGCTCCCCGCCGTCCGGGCCCGGCACCTTCTCCCGTACGACACCGGGGTCCCCGCCGTCCTCCGGGACCTCGGCCAGCTCGGCCAGGCACTCGATGACCAGGCCGGTGTCGACCTGGAGCAGCTTGACCGCGTCCTTGATCAGCTGCTCCTCCGGGAGGAAGCAGTGTCCCTGGTCGGTGGACTGGGACAGCGCGTACTGCAGGCCCGCCTTGACCCGCTCCGGGCTGTCGTGCGGGATGCCCACGCTCTGGGCGATCTTGTCGGCGGTGAGGAAGCCGATGCCCCAGACGTCGGCGGCGAGCCGGTAGGGCTGGTTCTTCACGACGGAGATGGAGGCGTCGCCGTACTTCTTGTAGATGCGGACCGCGATGGACGTGGACACCTCGACCGTCTGGAGGAAAAGCATGACCTCCTTGATGGCCTTCTGCTCCTCCCAGGCGTCGGCGATCTTCTTCGTCCGCTTGGGGCCGAGGCCGGGGACCTCGATGAGCCGCTTGGGCTCCTCCTCGATGATCTTCAGGGTGTCCATGCCGAAGTGCTGGGTGATGCGGTCGGCGAAGACCGGGCCGATGCCCTTGACCAGACCCGAGCCGAGGTAGCGGCGGATGCCCTGGACGGTGGCCGGCAGGACCGTCGTGTAGTTCTCCACGTGGAACTGCTTGCCGTACTGCGGGTGGGAGCCCCAGCGGCCCTCCATGCGCAGGGACTCGCCGACCTGGGCGCCGAGGAGCGCGCCGACGACCGTGAGGAGGTCGCCTGCGCCTCTGCCGGTGTCGACCCGGGCGACCGTGTAGCCGTTCTCCTCGTTGGCGTATGTGATGCGCTCCAGCACGCCTTCCAGCGTGGCCAGCCGCCGCTCGCCCGCCTGGGAGGCCCCCGCCTGATCGGTCATGATCCGACCGTACCGCCCGGGTACGACAGCGGCGGCGGGCGCGGACCGGAAACGCCTTCGCAGGCCCTGACATAAAGCGACCGATCAGTATGCGGACAGGGGCTCAGTTTTCACGGTGAATTCACAGGAAAGCGCCGAAGCTTTACAGTTCAAGAATGCGGGACGCCCCTTTTGTTCTCCATTCCCATGGGAGAATCCAGGGGTTCATCAAAGGGGGGCGGGACTCGATTCCGGAGCGACCGTGACGCTGATGTCTCCTCCCGGCCCTGACACCCCTCGGCGCGCGCACACCGCGGGAGCGCTGCTCGTCGGCCTGTGCGCCGTCAGCACGTTGACGCTGCTGGTGATGGCTCCGGCGCTGTCCGGGGACCACGCGGTCGTGGCGCCGGGCCCTTCGGCAGCGCGCGAGAACACCCCCGGCACTCCCCCTTTGAACCGGACACCCGAACCGGAATTCCGCCCCCTTCCGAGTCCGGGGCCGGGCTGATTCGACTCCGCCCGTTTCCCTCTCCCCGGACCGAATGACGACGAGGAACGATGTCACCCCAGGCCCAGAGCGTCGCCCTGTGGATCTTGTCCCTGGCCATCAACATCACGGCGGCGTGCGCGGGGATCGCGTGGGGCTGGGAGGCGTTCGCGCAGTTCCTGCTCCCGGCGTTCGGGTCGGTGGTGGGGGCGTCGCTGGTCAGCTACAGCTTGCGGCGGTGAGGTGACCGGCCTTGAGGGCGGTGACGAACGCGGTCCAGCAGGGCGGTGAGAGGAGCAGGATCGGGCTGTCGGGGGTCTTGCTGTCGCGGACGGGTACGTCAGGTCGGCTGGGGGCGACTTCGAGGCATTCGCCTTGCGGCGTCTCGCCTCCGCTGTAGCTGGACTTGTACCACCCGGTGATTTCAGTGCTGGCCATGCGCGTGTTCCTCCGCTGCCGTCCTGACGAGGGCGAGTGAGTCCTGTTGTGACAATGCGTCACCCAGTGCAAGAGCGTAGGCCGACTGCGCGGTGCTCACCAGGGCCGGATCGTCCATCAAGTTGCCGGTCCTGAACGCTTCGGCGTAGGCCACGGGTGCGGAGTCTTCGAAGCTCATGAGTGTGAGCAGGCTCTCGAGGAGTGCGTGTGCGCCCACGTCGTACGGAACGACATGCAGACACAGCCGTCCTGACTCGGCCAGGTCCCCGATCTTCTGCAACTGTTCGGCCATGACGCGGGGACCGCCGACTCGCCGCCTGAGGACGGCTTCGTCGAGGAGCGTCCAGACGACCGGCCTCGACGGATCGTCCAGCAGTCGGCCCCGCCGCGTTCTGATGACAACGACCTCGTCAAGTTCCTTCGCGGTGTGGTTCGGCCGATAGGCACCGAACACGGCTCGCGCGTACTCAGGAGTCTGGAGCAGGCCTGGCACCAGCGTGAGCGCGAACTGCTGGATCACTGTCGCCTGTTGTTCCAGCTCGACCACACGCGCGAAGTCGTCGCGGAAGTCCGAGTCGAGGTCCGCCAGCCAGCGGACGAAGAACCCGTCCGTCCCCAGCGCCCGGTCGATCCGCTGGGCGTCATCGGGGTTGGGCAGGCGCCGCCCGGCCTCGAAACGGCTGATCAGCGTGGGCGAGCACACGACCTGGTCGCCCAGTTCCTCCTGGGTGAGCCGGGCGGCCGTTCGCCTCAGCCGAAGTTCCTCTCCGTACTTCTGACGTGGTGTCCGAGCCGTGCGGCGTTCGTCCATGCGGCCAACTCCTCTTCCTGACAAGCGCGATGTCAAGCTCCGACCCCTGGCAGCGTAGCCAGAGCCGACCCCACTCTGTGAGCGATTCACCACAGAACGCAGTCACCCCAGGTGAGAGAAGGCAGGCAGTCGTGACAGACCTCATCGCCCAACTCCTGGAGCCGCTCCTCCGTCTCCTGTTCCCTCCCCGAGGGAGGCGACGGCGATCGGCGGCACCGCCCGTGTGCCCGTACGTCTGCCCGGCAGCCCGGCTCCCCGACGAGCGCCCGCTCCGGGGCGAGGACAACCAACTGGTCCGCCCTTACCTGCGCGTGGGGGCCAGCGCATGAGCGACGGAGCAGATCACCACAACGCGGGCGGCCGGCTGCTGCCGTGGGCGAGCCCCGAGGGCCGGCCGTGCTACCTCGTCGGCGACGGGACCGGCTACGTCTCGCGGCTCGCCGACGAGATCGAGAACGTGCAGCTCGGCATGGCGGGCGAGTTGCTGGGCCATGCCTGCGAACTCCTCACGGAGCGCCGGGTGACGAGCGTGGAACTGCACTATCTGGCCCGGCGGCTGACCGAGTCACTGCGGGACGTCAAGCGGATCGCGGAGAGCAGAGGAGGGCGGCTCGTACGCAGCCCCGCGCATGACCCGGGAGGTAATTGAGGCCCGTGCGCACCGGCGGCACCCTCCTCACCATGTCCTCTCTCCTCATCGGCGCCGTCGCCCTGTTCTTCCTGGGGATGGGCCTCTTCGGGCTCGTCGCCCCCGGCGCGCTCATCCGGCCCTTCGGGATCGAACTGACCGGTCCGGAGGCCCGTGCCGAAGTCCGGGCGGTGTATGGGGGGTTCGGCGTCGCCGTCGGTGCGCTCCTCGCCTGGACGGTCCTCGGCGCCGCCGGCGGTCTGCGGTCGGGAGTGGTTCTCACGGTGGCCGTGTCACTGGCCGGGATGGCGTTCGGGCGGCTCGTGGCGCGTGCGGTGGAACGGCCGTCGGCGTTCTGTCCGTCCTGGTTCTACTTCTGGGTCGAGGCAACAGGGGCCGCGCTGCTGATCAGTTGCGCGTAGGCCACGCCTCCGCTCTGCCCTCGGCTGAAGCGCCGTCCCGGCCGCGGGCGGGTCAGCCCCCCTTGCTGCGACGGGCGTACGCCCGAGCCGCCCGTGCCCGGTCCCCGCAACGGGTCGAGCACCACTGGCGGCGGCCGTGGCGGAGCAGAAAGCGGTTGCAGGGCGGGGAGCCACACGCGGTGAGGCGTTCGGCGTCGGGGGAGGTGAGCAGGTCGGCGGCGTCGGCGGCCAGGGTGGCCAGGGCCAGGTCGACGATCGCGGTGGTGGGGTGGGGCGCCGTGCGGTAGGGGCCGGTCTCGTCGTCCCAGCGCAGCAGCGGGGCGGTGGGGACCCGGGTCATCGCGTCGTTGATGGCAGAGACGGCTGCGGGGAGGGCGGGCAGCCCCTCGGCGCGGGAGGCGAACAGCGATCTGATCTGTTCGCGCAGCGAGCGCAGTTGGGCCGCGCACATCTCCCGCATACCCGCGTCGACCGGGGCGAGGCCGCGCTCCGTCAGCCAGTGGTTCGCCTGCGCGGGGGTGCCCAGGAGGTCGATCGTGTGCCCGCCGGGCAGCGCCATCGCGGTGTTGGCGAGGGCGAGGGAGGGGTGCTCCTGCTCGCCCTGCGCGGGGGGCGGAGCGGGTTGCTCGATCACGGACTCTTCCACGCTTCTCATGGTACGGGTTGCCTCCATCCGTGAGAAACGGCTACGGTCTTCTCACGGTTCAACCACGTCTATCCGTGAGGTGTCTCCGTGTCCTCTCTTCCCGTGACGGCCGACCGCTTCCCCGTCCGCGTCTTCGGCGGCCCGACCGCCCTCTTCGAGTACGGCGGTCTGCGCTTCCTGACCGACCCGACCTTCGACGCTCCCGGCGACTACTTCCGCGACGGCGAGCGGATCCTGACCAAGACCGCGCCCTCCGCCGCCACCCCCGCCGACCTCGGCCGCGTCGACGTCGTACTGCTCTCCCACGACGAGCACGACGACAACCTCGACACCAGCGGCCGGGCCCTGCTCGCGGGCATACCCCTGACCCTGACCACGCCCGGCGGCGGCAAGCGCCTGGGCGAGAGCCTGGGAGAGAGGGCCAAGGGTCTCGCCGACTGGGAGTCCGTCGAGCTGGACCGGCCCGACGGCGGCACGGTCACCGTGACCGGCGTCCCCGCGCTGCACGGCCCCGGCCGCCGCGAGGAGGTCGAGCCGGTCACCGGCCAGGTCGTCGGCTTCGTCCTGACCGGCGAGGGACTGCCCACCGTCTACGTCAGCGGCGACAACGCCTCCCTCGACGCGGTCCGCGCGATCGCCGACCGCTTCGCCCCCGTCGACACCGCCGTCCTCTTCGCCGGGGCTCCCCGCTTCCCCGTGCTCTTCGACAACCAGGTCCTCGTCCTGGACAGCGCGATGGCCGCCGAAGCCGCCGAGATCCTCGGCGCCCGTCGGGTCGTCCCCGTCCATTACGACAGCTGGGCCCACTTCACCGAGGGCCGCGAGGAACTGGCCGCCGCCTTCACCGCCGCCGGGCTCGCCGACCGGCTGGACTGGGGCAAGGGCGTCTGAGCTGCCGTCACTTCCGCCAGAACAGGTGATGGACCACCCCGCTCGGGCTCGGCACCACATCGCAGTGGAAGCGGTCGAGCAGTTCCTCGGGGGACTCCCAGAGCTGTGAGCCGGACCCGATGACCACGCCGGGCGAGACCGCCACGTGCAGCGTGTCCACCAGGCCGGCGTCGAGGAACTCCCGGATGGTGGCCGCCCCGCCGCCGAGCCGGACGTCCTTGCCCCCGGCCGCCTCGCGCGCCTGCTCCAGGACCTCGGCCGGGTCGCCGCCGACGAAGTGGAACGTGGTGTCGGAGAGGGTGAACGAGGGCCGCTCGTAGTGGGTCATGACGAACACCGGCGTGTGGAACGGGGGTTCCTCGCCCCACCAGCCCTTCCACTCGTGGTCCTGCCACGGGCCGCGGTGCGGGCTGAACTTGTTGCGCCCCATGATCTCGGCGCCGATGTTGTTGTGGAAGTCGCGCGTGAGGTAGTCGTCCAGGCCGCGGCTGCCGCCGGGGTCGGTGCGGTTCGGCCAGCTCGCCGTCGCACCGGCCCAGGCGAACATCTGCCCGGGGTCGGCGTGGCCGAACGGCCGCTCCAGGCTCTGGTGCTCCCCGGCACCGTACCCGTCACTCGAGACGTTGAAGTTCTGCACGCGCAGCAGCTGGGACACAGCGCTCCTCCTGAGATCGACCGGTGCCAGGGGAAGACCGCCCGGGCCGGCGAAACTCATCGGCCCGGGCCCGACGAACTTCCCGGTTCAACCGACCCGGCGGATTCCCGGGCAACGGGCCTGGCTATTTCCCGGGTCACCCGGCCCGGCGGCTTTCCTGGCTCACCCCGCCCAGCGGATTCCCGGGCTAACGGGCTCGGCGGATTCCCCGCCTCGACCGGCCCGGCCGATTCCCCGCCTCGACCGGCCCGGCTGATTCCCCGGCTCACCCGGGCCCGGCGCATTCCCCGGCTCACCCGGCCCTGCGGATCCCCCCGGCTCACCCGACCCGGCCGATCCCCCGGCTCACCCGAGCCCGCCGGTTTCCCCGCTCACCCCGCCTGCGCCACCACATGGTCGATCACCCGCTGGAAGTCCTCACTCGGCGAGAACTCCACGAACTCGCTGTCCTCCAGGGCCACCGGCACATGGCCGGGGCCCCAGTAGTAGGCCTGCCCCGCCACGTACTCCTCCTCGCCGGCGGCCGTGCGCATCCTGATCCGGCCCTTCAGCAGGTAGCCCCAGTGCGGGCACTGGCACGCGTCGTCGGGCATGCCCTTGAGCGCCGGGCCCATGTCGGTGCCCTGGGGCAGGGTGATGTAGCCCACCGACAGGCCGCCGCCGATCGGCATGATGCGCAGTTCCACTCCGTCGCCTTCGAGGGCGACGGGTACGTCGCTCCGGGTCGCCGCTGTCATGGCTCCTCCGCTCCGGCCCGGCCGGGCCTCGGGAAAACGGCCTCCTCCCTCCAGCGTGGACCGCCGCCGGACCGGCCGCGACATCACGATCCGGTCAAGAGGTGTCCTGGGGGTCTTGATTTACCGGCGTGTAATCGATTCCATCCACCCGTCGATGTAATCGATTCCACGGACCCGTCCACGGGTCCCGTTTCCACAAGGAGGTGGAGCGGCGATGGCGAGCATCAAGGACGTCGCTGCCGAGGCGGGCGTCTCCGTCGCCACGGTCTCGCGCGTCCTGAACGACCACCCGTCGGTCAGCGCCGACGCACGCACCCGCGTGCTCGCCGCCGTCGAGGCCCTGGGCTACCGCCCGAACGCCGTCGCCCGCTCCCTGCGCACCGACCAGACCCACACCCTCGGGCTGGTCATCAGCGACGTACTGAACCCGTACTTCACCGAACTGGCCCGCTCCGTCGAGGAGGAGGCCCGCGCGCTCGGCTACAGCGTGATCATCGGCAACGCCGACGAGCGGCCCGACCTCCAGGACCACCACGTACGCAACCTGCTGGACCGCCGGATCGACGGCCTGCTCGTCTCCCCCACGGACGGCGGCTCGCCGCTGATGCTGGACGCCGCGCGGGCCGGGACGCCCATGGTCTTCGTGGACCGGTGGATCCCGGGCGTGGACGTGCCGGTCGTCCGGGCGGACGGGCGGGCCGCCGTACGGGACCTCGTGGCGCATCTGCACGGGCTCGGGCACCGCCGGCTCGCGATCATCGCCGGTCCCGCGGCGACCACGACCGGCCGGGAGCGCGTGGAGGCCTTCCGCGAGGCGCTCGCCGCGTGCGGGCTGGAACTCCCCGACGCCTACATAGGGCAGGGCGACTTCCAGGCGGAGAGCGGGCGCCGGGTCACCGAGGGCTTCCTCGACCTGGCCGAGCCGCCCGAGGTCGTCTTCGCGGCCGACAACCTGATGGCGCTCGGCGCGCTGGACGCCGTACGCGCGCGTGGACTGCGCGTGCCGGACGACATCGCGCTGGCCGCGTTCGACGACATCCCGTGGTTCGTGCACACCGACCCGCCGATCACGGCGGTCGCCCAGCCCACGGGCGAGCTGGGCCGGGCAGCCGTACGGGCCCTGGTCGACCGCATCGAAGGACGGCCGGGCGAGTCCGTCACCCTCCCCGCCCGGCTCGTCGTACGCCGCTCGTGCGGCGAGAACCCCACCCCAGTGCAAAGGAGCACGTCGTGAGCGACGCGGACGAGTTGCTGCGCATCGAGGGCATACGGAAGACCTTCCCGGGTGTGGTCGCGCTGGACGGCGTCGACTTCTCCTTGCGCCGGGGCGAGGTGCATGTGCTGCTCGGTGAGAACGGCGCGGGCAAGAGCACGCTGATCAAGATGCTCTCCGGTGCTTACACGCCCGACGCCGGGCGGATCCTGGTCGGCGGCGAGGAGACGCGCATCCAGAGCGCGCAGGACTCCGAGCGGCTCGGGATCGCCACCATCTACCAGGAGTTCAACCTCGTACCCGATCTGACGGTGGCCGAGAACATCTTCCTGGGGCGGCAGCCGCGCCGCTTCGGCGTGATCGACCGGAAGCGGATGGAGGCCGACGCCGAGGTCCTGCTCAAGCGGGTCGGCGTACACGTGTCGCCCCGCGCGCGGGTCCGCGAACTCGGCATCGCGCGGCTGCAGATGGTCGAGATCGCCAAGGCGCTCAGCCTGGACGCCCGGGTGCTGATCATGGACGAGCCGACCGCCGTGCTCACCTCCGAGGAGGTCGAGAAGCTCTTCGCGATCGTGCGCACGCTGCGCGAGGACGGCGTCGGGATCGTGTTCATCACCCATCACCTGGAGGAGATCGCCGCCCTCGGGGACCGGGTGACCGTCATTCGCGACGGGAAGAGCGTCGGGCAGGTGCCCGCCTCCACGACCGAGGACGAGCTGGTCCGGCTCATGGTGGGGCGCTCGATCGAGCAGCAGTACCCGCGCGAGCGCGCCGACCGCGGTACCGCGTTGCTGACCGTCGAGGGGCTCACCCGCGACGGCGTCTTCCACGACGTCGGCTTCGAGGTGCACGCCGGCGAGGTCGTCGGCATCGCGGGGCTGGTCGGGGCCGGGCGGACCGAGGTCGTCCGGGCGGTCTTCGGGGCCGACCCGTACGACAAGGGCAGCGTGAAGGTCTCCGGCGCCCCGATCGCCAAGTACGACGTCAACGCGGCGATGACCGCGGGCATCGGGCTCGTCCCCGAGGACCGCAAGGGCCAGGGCCTGGTGCTGGACGCGTCGGTGGAGGAGAATCTCGGGCTGGTGACCCTGCGGTCGGCCACCCGCGCGGGGCTCGTCGACCTCAAGGCACAGCGCGAGGCGGCCGCGCGGATCGCCGGGCAGCTCGGCGTGCGCATGGCGGGCCTCGGCCAGCACGTGCGCACCCTCTCCGGCGGCAACCAGCAGAAGGTCGTCATCGGCAAGTGGCTGCTCGCCGACACCAAGGTGCTGATCCTCGACGAGCCGACGCGCGGCATCGATGTCGGCGCCAAGGTCGAGATCTACCAGCTGATCAACGAACTCACCGCCGCCGGCGCGGCCGTCCTGATGATCTCCAGCGACCTGCCCGAGGTGCTCGGCATGAGCGACCGGGTGCTGGTGATGGCCCAGGGCCGGATCGCCGGTGAACTCTCCGCCGACGAGGCGACCCAGGACGCCGTGATGGCCCTCGCCGTCAGCACGCCCACGATCACCAGCACGACCGGAACGGAGGCCTCCCGTGGCCACTGACACGCTCAAGAGCACGACGGGCGCGGGTGGCGCCTCGGCCTCGGGCGGCCTGCGCCGCCTCCTGCTCGACAACGGCGCGCTCACCGCGCTCATCGTCCTCGTCATCGCGATGTCGGCGCTGTCCGGCGACTTCCTGACGACGGACAACCTCCTCAACGTCGGTGTCCAGGCGGCCGTGACCGCCATCCTCGCCTTCGGCGTCACCTTCGTGATCGTCTCGGCGGGCATCGACCTGTCGGTCGGCTCGGTCGCCGCGCTGTCGGCCACGGTCCTCGCCTGGAGCGCCACCTCGGCGGGCGTCCCGGTCTTCCTCGCCGTCCTCCTCGCCATAGCGACGGGCATCGTCTGCGGCCTGGTCAACGGCATCCTGATCTCCTACGGCAAGCTGCCGCCGTTCATCGCCACGCTGGCCATGCTGTCCGTGGCCCGCGGCCTGTCCCTCGTCATCTCCGAGGGCTCCCCGATCGCCTTCCCCGACTCGGTCTCCCACCTCGGCGACACCCTCGGCGGCTGGCTGCCCGTGCCGGTCCTGGTCATGGTCGTGATGGGCCTGATCGCCGCGTTCGTGCTCGGCCGGACCTACATCGGCCGCTCCATGTACGCGATCGGCGGCAACGAGGAGGCCGCGCGACTTTCCGGGCTGCGCGTGAAGAAGCAGAAGCTCGCGATCTACGCCTTCTCCGGTGTCTTCGCCGCCGTCGCCGGTGTCGTGCTCGCCGCCCGCCTCTCCTCCGCGCAGCCCCAGGCCGCCGACGGCTACGAGCTGGACGCGATCGCCGCGGTCGTCATCGGTGGGGCGTCGTTGGCGGGTGGTACGGGCAAGGCGTCCGGCACGCTCATCGGCGCGCTGATCCTGGCCGTGCTGCGCAACGGGCTGAACCTGCTGAACGTCTCCGCGTTCTGGCAGCAGGTCGTCATCGGTGTCGTCATCGCGCTGGCGGTGCTGTTCGACACGCTGCGGCGCAAGGCGGGGGCGACCCCGGTGGCCGGTGCTTCCCAGGGAGGCAAGGGCAAGCAGGCGGCGACGTACGCGCTCGCGGCCGTGGTCACCGTCGCGATCGTCGGCGCCACGTCCTTCCTGCACAACGGCTCCTCCGCCGCGTCCGCCCCGAAGATGGGCCTGTCGCTGTCCACCCTCAACAACCCCTTCTTCGTGCAGATCCGGGCGGGCGCCCAGGCCGAGGCGAAGCGGCTGGGCGTCGACCTGACCGTCACGGACGCCCAGAACGACGCCTCCCAGCAGGCCAACCAGCTGCAGAACTTCACCAGTTCCAACCTGGGCGCGATCATCGTCAACCCGGTGGACTCGGACGCCGCGAGCAACTCGGTGAAGGCCGCCGACAAGGCGAAGATCCCGGTCGTCGCGGTGGACCGGACCGTCAACAACGCGGCGGTGGACACCCTGGTCGCCTCCGACAACGTGGCCGGCGGTGAACTCGCGGCCAAGTCCATCGCCGAGAAGCTGGGCGGCAAGGGCAAGATCGTGATCCTGCAGGGCCAGGCGGGCACGTCCGCGGCCCGGGAGCGCGCCGAGGGCTTCGCCAAGGGGCTGAAGGCCTACCCGGGCATCCAGGTCGTGGCCCAGCAGCCCGCCGACTTCGACCGCACCAAGGGCCTGGACGTGATGTCGAACCTGCTCCAGGCGCACCCGGACGTCCAGGGCGTCATCGCCGCCAACGACGAGATGGCCCTCGGCGCGATCAAGGCGCTGGGCTCCAAGGCCGGCAAGTCGGTCTCGGTCGTGGGCTTCGACGGCACGCCTGACGGACTGAAGGCGGTACAGGACGGCACGCTGTACGCCTCCGTGGCGCAGCAGCCGACCCAGCTCGGGAAGATCGCCGTGGACAACGCCCTGAAGGCGCTCCAGGGCAAGAAGGTCGAGGAGACGGTGAAGGTGCCGGTGAAGGTGGTCACGAAGGAGAACGTGGCCGGCTTCAGCGGCTGACATCGGGGAACGGCCGGGCGGTCGCACACGGCGTGCGGACCGCCCGGCCATGTCACTGACGTGGGGAGACAACTCATGTACGACTACGACCTCCTGGTCGTGGGGTCGGCCAACGCCGACCTGGTGATCGGAGTGGAGCGCCGGCCCGGAGCCGGCGAGACCGTGCTCGGCTCCGACCTGGCCGTCCACCCGGGCGGCAAGGGCGCGAACCAGGCGGTCGCCGCCGCCCGGCTCGGCGCCCGTACGGCACTGCTGGCCCGGGTCGGCGACGACGACCACGGCCGGCTGCTGCTGGACTCGCAGCGGGAGGCCGGCGTGGACACGGTGGGCGTCCTGGTGGGCGACGCGCCGACCGGCGTCGCGCTGATCACGGTCGACCCGTCCGGGGACAACAGCATCGTCGTCTCGCCGGGCGCGAACGGCCGGCTGACCCCCGGGGACGTGAGCGCCGCCGGGTGCCTGTTCCAGAGCTCCAAGGTGGTCTCGACGCAGTTGGAGATCCCGCTGGAGACGGTGGTGGAGGTCGTACGGAACCTGGCACCGGACAGCCGCTTCGTGCTGAACCCCTCCCCGCCGCGCCCCCTCCCCGCGGAGGTGCTGGCGGCCTGCGACCCGCTCATCGTCAACGAGCACGAGGCGAAGGTGATCCTGGGCGACTCGGCCGTCGGGGACACCCCCGAGGACTGGGCGCGGATCCTGCTCGCGAAGGGCCCGCGGTCGGTGGTGGTGACGCTGGGCTCGGAGGGCGCGCTGGTGGCGTCCGCGGAGGGCGTCTCGCGGGTGGCGTCGGTGAAGGTGCGGGCGGTGGACACGACGGGCGCGGGCGACGCGTTCACCGCCGCGCTGGCCTACCGGCTGGGGGCGGGCGAGTCCCTGGCGGAGGCGGCGGCGTACGCGGCGCGGGTCGGTGCGGCGACGGTGACGAAGAGGGGCGCGCAGGAGTCCTTCCCGACGGCGGCGGAGGTCACTGCCCTGTGCGGTGCTGCCCCGGGGGACAAACCCCGGACCCCCGGCCGCGGGCCGGGCAGCGACTCGGCGTCGGGTGAGCAAGGTGGGGCGGCGTGAAGAAGGCCGGAATACTGAACCGTCACCTCGCCGGTGCGCTGGCCGAACTCGGCCACGGCGACGGGGTGCTGGTGTGCGACGCGGGCATGCCGATCCCCGACGGGCCCCGGGTGGTGGACCTGGCCTTCCGGGCCGGGGTGCCGGCGTTCGCGGAGGTGCTGGAGGGGCTGCTGGCCGAGCTGGTGGTCGAGGGGGCGACGGCGGCGGAGGAGGTACGGCGGGCGAACCCGCAGGCCGCGCGGCTGCTGGACGGGCACTTCCCCGCGCTGGATCTCGTCCCGCACGAGCGGCTCAAGGAGCTGTCGGCGGGCGCCCGGCTGATCGTCCGCACGGGCGAGGCACGGCCGTACGCCAACGTCCTGCTGCGCTGCGGCGTCTTCTTCTGACCGCCGTTCACCGAGATGTTTCGAGGGGCCCGGTCCGTCGACCGGGCCCCTCGGCTTTCCCCTCCCGTCAGGCCCCCGCGATCCCCCCGGATCCCCCTCCAGAAGTCCTGACACCAAGTACGACCCGCAAAGGGCGGGAAGGGTTGCACGGCCGGGCAAGATTTTCTTGCCGGATTCTTACTGTCGTCCCCGGGCGGTGCCCCTCGCCGGGTTACGGCAGGTCAGAACGTGAGTGAGCCCGCCGTCGTCCTCCACGATGTCCCGGACGTGCGCGAACCCGAGCCGGCCCAGCAGCCGCAGCGACGGCTCGTTCCGCGCGTCCACGGTGGCGTGCACCTCGGTGAGCCTCAGGGTCTCGAAGCCGTACGCCACGAGCGCCCGCGCCAGCTCCGTCCCGAGCCCGCCGCCCCAGGCCTCGGGGGCGAGGGCGTAGATGATCTCGTGTCCGTCGACTTCCTCGGTCCGCTTGATCTCCGCGTGCCCGACCAGCCGCCCGTCGCGCCGGACCGCCCACACGTCGAACAGCTCCCGCGCGTACACCTTGCTGAAGACCCGCCCGAACAGGGCCCGGTCGTCGGCCTCGGACGCGGTGCCGTCCCCCATCCACCGGGACACCCGGGCGTCCTGGAACAAGGCGACGAAGTCGTCCTCGTCGTCCGGGGTGTAGGGGGTGAGGAGGAGGCGGGGGGTGCGCAGGGCCGGGGGCAGGGCGGGGCTCACTCGGCACCGCCCAGCTGATCGGCCCAGACGTAGCTCTCGGGCAGCAGGTCCGCGACGGGGACGGCCCGGACATCGTCGCCCGCGCCGATGAGCGTCAGCTCGACGCGGGGCCCTCCGGTGAAGTGGTAGACGTTCACCGCGGTCACGATCCGCCCGTCCCGAGCACGCCCCGCGGCGGCCATGGTGTGGCTCTCACCCCGACAGCACGGGGTGGGGCGGGGTGGGGCTGTGGGGGGCGGGACTGTGTGGTCATCGGCTCCGCTTTCGTCGGCGTCAGGGGGACGTTGCCCCGAGCGGTCGGACCGTGCAACCGGAAATCGGCGGGTGGAGGGCTGTCGGACTGCTGCTGTGGCGGGGCTGTGACGGTGAGGCTGTTGCGACTGTGATCGCAAACGGTGAACATGGTGTAGGTAGAAACGTTCATCACCGACCGATCGGTGGCCGGGGGAGGCGAGTTAGCGCGATGAAGTTCGACATGGGGGCTCAGACGCTGTCCACGCTGCAGCGTGACACGCGTGGTTCGACGGATGATCTGGGTGGTCTGGTCCGT
>NZ_JBEXTS010000018.1:0-61219 GCF_040628815.1 Streptomyces sp. NPDC006140
CTCAAGGAACGGTCGCTTCCTTTGTACTCACCCTCTCGGGCTTTCCTCCGGGCGCTTCCCTTCGGTCTTGCGTTTCCGACTCTATCAGATCTTTTTTCTCGATCCGATTCCCTGTCGGCGGGATTTGCCGTCCGGCTCGGGCTTTCGCTCGTCGGCCTTTCGACATTCACTACGTTAGCCGATTCCCCGTCCAACTCATAATCGAGTCCGTCGGCGTCGAATTCAGGCATGCGGGCACGCCGAATTCGCCCCTGCTGAGGGGAGTGGCTAGGTAGTGGTTTGGCCGCTTCCGGCTGCAGGCGATTGCCGTACCCGGGTCAAGCGGCTCGGGCTACATTACGCACCTTGCCTGGACGCGTCAACTTCGGCGGCGCCTCGGGACATGCGCCCGATAGGGGCTGACCGTCGGGTCGTTGGCGATCCAGAAGCGCCAGGGGTGCACGGCTCCTTCGCCGGCCACACCGGTGCGGGGGCCGTTGAGTACCTGGTCGGAGGGCACGGGCGTGCCGGTCAGCATGCGGAGGGGGGTCTCCTCCGAGGTGCAGGCGTCCGTGCCGTCCAGGGAGCGGTCCACGTCCAGGGCCGTGGCCAGACGGGCCGGGCCTTTGGCCAGTTCCTTGTCGTTGCGGGCCGAGAGTCGACGGGTGCGGGCCAGCTCGGCGCCCTCGATGATCTCGCCGGCGCGGAGCAGGACCGCGCTCGCCTTTCCCTCGGGGCCGCACACCAGGTTCATGCAGAACCACATGCCGTAGGTGAAGTAGACGTAGACGTGTCCGGGCGGGCCGAACATCACCTCGTTGCGGGCCGTGCGGCCGCGATAGGCGTGGGAACCGGGGTCGTCGGCGCCGTCGTAGGCCTCGACCTCGGTCAGGCGGAGGGCGATCGGACCGTCCGGGGTGGTGCGTACCAGGATGCGGCCGAGCAGGTCGGGGGCGACATCGAGGACGGGCCGGTCGAAGAACTCCCTGGGCAGGGGCGTACGGTCGGGGGTCACGATCATGCCGTCCGAGGGTACTGGAGACGGGTGGCGCGGTGGGGTGGCCAGGGGGCACCGGCCTTGCCAGGGTGAGGGCGTGGAACCGGCCACGGCCGGATCGCGTTTGTAGGGATCAAGGATCCACCCGTAATGGGCGAGAGGGAGAGTCATGGCGTTCAAGAAGCTGCTCGCGAGCCTGGGGGCCGGCGGGGCTTCCGTCGAGACGGTGCTGCACGAGGTCAACGTCGTGCCGGGCGGTGTCGTCCAGGGTGAGGTGCGGATCCAGGGCGGTTCCGTGAACCAGCAGATCGAGGGGCTCTCGGTCGGGCTGCAGGCCAAGGTCGAGGTGGAGAGCGGCGACCAGGAGTACAAGCAGGACATCGAGTTCACGAAGTCGCGGCTGGGCGGGGCGTTCGAGCTGCAGGCGAACGCGGTGCACGCGGTGCCGTTCGGGCTGGAGATCCCGTGGGAGACCCCGATCACGATGATCGACGGTCAGGCGCTGCGCGGCATGAACATCGGGGTGTCCACGGAGCTGGAGATCGCGCGGGCGGTGGACTCCAGTGACCTTGACCCCGTCAATGTGCACCCGCTGCCGGCGCAGAAGGCGATTCTGGACGCGTTCGTCCAGCTGGGCTTCCGGTTCAAGAACGCGGACATGGAGCGCGGGGTCATCCGGGGTACGCGGCAGAAGCTGCCGTTCTACCAGGAGATCGAGTTCTACCCGCCGCAGCAGTACCGGGGGCTGAACCAGGTCGAGCTGAGCTTCGTGGCGGACGAGCACGCCATGGACGTGGTGCTCGAGATGGACAAGAAGCCGGGGCTCTTCAGCGAGGGCAGCGACACCTTCCGGTCCTTCCAGGTGGGGCTCAACGACTACCAGGGCACGGACTGGATCGCGTACCTCAACCAGTGGCTGTCCGAGGTCGGCAGCAAGCGCAACTGGTTCTAGGGAGGGCCTAGGCTCGGGTTCGACTGCAAGAACCGATCAGGAGGTACCGAGGTGACCGAGCTCAAGCGGCGGCCGCTCCCCCACGACTTCCATCCGCCCGTGCCGTCGTTCACGGTCGAGAGCAAGGACGTCCGGGAAGGGGCGACGCTCAAGGACGCTCAGGTCTACGCGGCCGGCAACACCTCACCGCACCTGCGGTGGGAGGGCTTCCCGCCGGAGACCAAGAGCTTCGCCGTGACCTGCTACGACCCCGACGCCCCGACGGGCAGTGGGTTCTGGCACTGGGTGCTGTTCGACATCCCGGCTTCGGTGACCGAGCTGCCGGTGGGGGCGGGCAGCGGCGCGTTCGAGGGGCTGCCCGAGGGCGCGATCCACGCTCGTAACGACTACGGCAGCAAGGACTTCGGCGGGGCCGCGCCGCCGCCCGGGGACGGGTCGCACCGGTATGTGTTCACGGTGTACGCCGTGGACCAGGAGAAGCTGGGCCCGGACGCGGACGCCAGTCCGGCTTTCGTCGGCTTCAACCTGCGTTTCCACACCATCGCGCGGGCTCAGCTGATCGGTGAGTACGAGGTGCCCGCCGAAGACTGAGCAAGCCGTCCGGCGATCCCAGCGTTCACGGAACGTTTGCCCGCTCCTGGTCTTGGAATTGATCAGGAGCGGGCATTTTTGTTGCCGGGGGTCGCGGGGGTCACCCCCCGTGGGAGCAGCAGATATTGCGTTGTCCATCTCGGCGTGCCCGGCCAGAGTTGATCCCAGCCCGCCAGGGGGTGGGCCGGTGCACACGGGAGGTGGGCTGGTATGCGGGACACGCTGGTACTCAACGCGAGCTTCGAGCCGTTGTCGACGGTGACGCTGAACCGAGCCGTCGTTCTGGTGCTTCAGGACAAGGCCGTCGTCGAGCAGGCCCACCCCGAACTGCGGATGCGGGGAGCCGCGGTCGACATACCGGCGCCCCGCGTGATCAGGCTCTGCCAGTACGTGCGGGTGCCGTTCCGAAGACGAGCTCCGTGGTCGAGGCGGGGTGTACTGGTCCGTGACCGGCACAGGTGCGCGTACTGCGGGAGGCGGGCGACGACCGTGGACCACGTGGTGCCGCGGTCGCAGGGCGGGCAGGACACGTGGCTGAACACGGTGGCCTCGTGCGCGGAGGACAATCACCGCAAGGCGAACCGGACTCCGGAGCAGGCGGGGATGCCGCTGCTGCGGCAGCCGTTCGAGCCGACTCCGGCGGACGCGATGCTGCTGGCGCTGGGGCAGGACGACTTCGACGCGCTGCCGGAGTGGCTGGCCCAGCCGGCCGCCTAGCGGTCGCGTGCGAAGGGGCCCGCTTCCTGGGAAGCGGGCCCCTTCGCATGTGCCGGTTCAGTCGATGGACGGCTTCTCGCGGCGTTCCTGGGCGGGGACCTGGGCGCCGGAGGCGCCGCCGTTGCCGCCGGAACCTCCGCCGATGCCGCCGAAGTTGCCCATGGCGCCGGACAGGCCCTTGAGGGCGTCGCCGATCTCGCTGGGGACGATCCAGAGCTTGTTGGCGTCGCCTTCGGCGATCTTCGGGAGCATCTGGAGGTACTGGTACGAGAGGAGCTTCTGGTCCGGGTCGCCGGCGTGGATGGCCTCGAAGACCGTACGGACGGCCTGGGCCTCGCCCTCGGCGCGCAGGGCGGCTGCCTTGGCCTCACCTTCGGCGCGCAGGATCTGGGACTGCTTCTCGCCCTCGGCGCGCAGGATCTCGGACTGCCGGACACCTTCGGCCTGGAGGATCGCGGCGCGCTTGTCGCGGTCGGCGCGCATCTGCTTCTCCATCGAGTCCTGGATGGAGGTGGGCGGCTCGATCGCCTTCAACTCGACGCGGTTGACGCGGATGCCCCACTTGCCGGTGGCCTCGTCGAGGACGCCGCGCAGGGCCGCGTTGATCTCCTCGCGGGAGGTCAGGGTCCGCTCCAGGTCCATGCCACCGATGATGTTGCGGAGCGTGGTGACGGTGAGCTGCTCGATCGCCTGGATGTAGCTGGCGACTTCGTAGGTGGCGGCCCGGGCGTCGGTCACCTGGTAGTAGATGACGGTGTCGATGTTGACGACCAGGTTGTCCTGGGTGATCACCGGCTGCGGCGGGAACGGGACGACCTGTTCGCGCAGGTCGATGCGGTTGCGGATGGTGTCGATGAACGGGACGACGATGTTGAGGCCCGCGTTCAGGGTCCGCGTGTAGCGGCCGAACCGCTCCACGATGGCCGCGCTGGCCTGTGGGATGACTTGGATCGTCTTGATCAGGGCGATGAAGACCAACACCACCAGAATGATCAGGACGATGATGACCGGTTCCATCGTCGTTCCCCGTGTCCCTTCTCCGCTGCGGCGTCTTCGGCAGATCTTATGGTTGTCGAAGATCTTGCTGGTCGAGTCTGACAGACCGTCGCGTAGCTGGCGAGGAGTTCACTCCAGTTACGTCGTGCGAGGTCACATGACGATCGCGGTCGCTCCCTCGATGTCCACGACGTCCACTTCCTGGCCTACTTCGTAGGCGCGGCCGGTGTCGAGGGCGCGGGCCGACCAGACCTCTCCGGCCAGCTTGATCCGGCCGCCGGAGGCGTCGACGCGTTCCAGGACGACGGCTTGTCTGCCCTTCAACGCGTCCACGCCGGTGGCGAGTTGGGGTCGCTGGGCGCGATGTCGGTTCGCGATGGGGCGTACGACGGCGATGCCCGCGGTCGAGATGACGGCGAAGACGACGACCTGGGCGACGGCTCCGCCGCCGAAGACGCCGCTGACCGCCGCGGCGCCGATGGCGCCCACCGCGAGCATGCCGAGTTCGGGCATCGCGGTGATCACGAGCGCGATGCCGAGCGCTGCCGCGCCGATCAGCCACCACAGCCATGCGTCGATTTCCACATGGTCATGGTAGGTCCGAGGGCCCTGTCGCCGACAGGGCGCCCAGCGTGTGAAATGCCGTTCTTACTCTGGGATTTGTGTGGCGCGGGGGCGGGTCAGGACAGCGGGAGGCCCTGCGCGGTCCAGCGGTCGCCCACCTGTTCGACGACGAGGGGGAGGCCGAAGCAGAGGGAGAGGTTGCGGGAGGTGAGTTCGAGCTCCAGGGGACCCGCGGCGAGGACCTTGCCCTGGCGGATCATGAGGACGTGGGTGAAGCCCGGGGGGATTTCCTCGACGTGGTGGGTGACCATGAGCATCGAGGGGGCGATGGGGTCGCGGGCGAGCCGGCCGAGGCGGCGGACGAGGTCCTCGCGGCCGCCGAGGTCGAGGCCGGCGGCGGGCTCGTCCAGGAGCAGCAGTTCGGGGTCGGTCATCAGGGCGCGGGCGATGAGGGTGCGCTTGCGCTCGCCCTCGGAGAGCGTGCCGAACTTGCGCTCCAGGTACTCGCTCATGCCGAGGCGGTCGAGGAAGGCGCGGGCGCGCTGCTCGTCGATCTCCTCGTAGTCCTCGTGCCAGGTGGCGGTCATGCCGTACGCGGCGGTCAGGACCGTCTCCAGGACCGTCTGGCGCTTGGGGAGCTTGTCGGCCATGGCGATGCCGGCCATGCCGATGCGCGGGCGCAGCTCGAAGACGTCGGTGCCGGGCCTGCCGAGGGTCTCGCCGAGGATGGCGGCGGTGCCCGAGCTGGGGAAGAGGTAGGTGGAAGCGAGGTTGAGGAGGGTGGTCTTGCCGGCGCCGTTCGGGCCGAGGATGACCCAGCGCTCGCCCTCCTTGACCGACCAGGAGACCTGGTCCACCAGAGCCCGGCCCTCACGGACCACGGATACGTCCTGAAGCTCCAGAACATCGCTCATGAGCGCGTTGTCTCCCCTTGCAGTGTGGCCGGTCTCGGCTGTCGCGTACGCCTGTGGCTCGGTCCGCCGCGCCGGTGGGCGCAGCCCTCCATGAAATCTACGCCACCGGTCGGCCCGGACATTCCCTCGGTCCGGTCCTTGGAGGGTCCTAGGCTGGGAGCATGCTCACGGAACCGCGCGCTGGACGTCTCGCAGCTTGGGGAAATGCCCTTTTGGCCGGACTTGTCTCGCCGGATGACGCCGTGCTCGCCATCGTCGGTGAGGACGCGGTGCACCGGGTGGAGGGGTTGCCCGGGGAGTCGGCGCCCGTCGGGCTGACGTTGGCACTGGGGCGGCTGCGGGCGCTCGGAGTGACCGGGCTGCGGGTGGCGCTGCCCGCGCCGGGGCATCCGCTGGGGCTGTGCGGGCCGCCGGAGTTCAACGCGCGGGCGCTGGACGCCGAGGAGGCGGTGGTCTGTTACGGGGCCGCGTTCGGGCTGGTGCCGGAGGTGTACGAGGCCGGGCCCGAGGGCGATGTGCATGTCGAGGTCGTGTGGCATGTGCTGCCCGTGCGGGAGGCGCCGCCCGCTGATGTGCCGTCGCTGGGTGAGGCGGAGCGGGAGTTGGCAGAGGCCCTGCGGGAGGCGACCGAGGTGCTGACGCGGCTGGATGTGGCCGGGTCGGGGCCGGTGGCGGAGGCGGCGATCGATGCGTATCGGGCTCGGGCCGAGCGGGGGCGGGAGGTGCTGGCGCCGGGGTATCCGCCGCGGGCGGTGCGGGTGCTGGAGTTGGCGCGGCGGGTGGGGACGCTGATCGGGGTGGCCGCGGAGAGTGGGCACGGAGGTGCGGTGAGCTCGGCGGAGATCTTCGCTCGGCGGGAGGCGTTGCGGCCGGTGGAGCGGACGGCTCGGCGGGCGCAGGTCGCGGCGTACAACTCCGTTGTGGAGGAGCGGGAGCGGGGGGTGCGGTGAGCTGGCCCGGGGTTGTGCGGGTGCTCGGCACAGGGTGCGGGCGCTCGGCGCAGGGTGCAGGTGCTCGGCGCAGGGGCTGAGGTCGGGGCGTTGCGCAGCCCGGCGGAGCGGGGTGCCGCTGCGCCCACCCGTGCCGCCCCAAGCGGCACGACTGCCCGCAGCTGGGCGGGATGGGGGCTGCGGCTGAGCGGGGCCCGTAGGGGCGAGGGCCCGCGGCTGAGCGGGACTGGGGCCGCTGTTGAGCAGGGTGAGGGACCGCGAGCTGAGCCGAACGGCCTCCCAGGGGTGGCTGGGAGGCCGGTGGTTGCCTCCGGCTCGGAGACGGAGGCGGGGTGTCAGTGGTTGACGGCGAGGTTGCCGAAGGCGGGGTTCAGGATGCCCACGACGTTCACGCTGTTGCCGGACACGTTGACCGGGACGTGCACCGGGGCCTGGACCACGTTGCCCGAGGCGACACCCGGGGAGCCCACGGCCTGGCCGTCGGCGTGCGCGCTGGTGGCGGAGGCCATGCCCGCGCCCGCGGCCAGCAGGCCACCGGTCACCATCGTCACGGCCGCTGCCTTCTTCAGGTTCTTCACTTCTGAGCCCTCCTTGCGATTGCCGCGGCAGGCGCCGCAGCACGCACTGGAGAACGGCGGAGATCCACCGAGGATGCGCCAAATGAGGGACGTTCCCACGACAGTATGAATCTCGGTCCGGAACGGAACCCTCCGTGTTGCCGTGGGCTGAGCGTGTCAGCCGGTCACGCCATGGCGAACGGCCCACAGGGCGGCCTGCGTTCGGTCGGCCAGGTCGAGTTTCATCAGGATGTTCGAGACGTGGGTCTTGACGGTCTTCTCGGAGAGGACGAGCGCGCGGGCGATCTCCCGGTTGGAACGGCCGTCCGCTATCAGGCCGAGCACCTCGCGCTCCCGCTCGGTGAGTGAACCTCCCCTGCCCGGGCCGGAGTTGGCCTCCTCCTGGGAGAGCAGGGCGCCGGCGACCTCCGGCTGGAGGAGGATGTGCCCGGCGTGGACCGAGCGGATGGCTCCGGCGAGGGCGTCGGGGTCGACGTCCTTGTAGACGTAGCCGGCGGCGCCCGCGCGCAGCGCCGGGACCACCGTGCGCTGCTCGGTGAAGCTGGTGACGACCAGCACGCGCGCGGGGTTGTCGAGTTCGCGGAGTCTGCGCAGGGCGTCGACGCCGTCCATGCCCGGCATCTTGACGTCCATGAGGATGACGTCGGGCCGCAGCTCCTCGGCTCGGTCGACTCCCTCGGCGCCGTCGGCCGCCTCGCCGACGACCTCGATGTCGTCCTGCACTTCGAGGAACGTGCGCAGGCCCCGGCGGACGACCTGGTGGTCGTCGACGAGCAGTACCTTGATCACGTCAGCCACCGGGGACCTCCATCTCGATCGTGGTGCCCTTGCCGGGCGCCGATTCCACGGTCAGCGTGCCCCCGGCGCCGCTCGCCCGGTCCCGCATCGAGACCAGGCCGAGGTGACGCCCCGCGCGGCGGACCGCCTGGGGGTCGAAGCCGCTGCCGTCGTCCGTGACCCGCAGGACGGCTCCGCCGTCGCGGCGGTCCAGGGTCACGTCGACGTGGTCGGCGCCGGAGTGGCGCAGGGCGTTGTGCAGGGCCTCCTGGGCGACGCGCAGGAGGGCCTCCTCCTGGGAGGCGGGCAGCGCCTTGACGCCGTGGCCGGTGAAGGTCACGCGGGCGCTGTGGGCGCGGTCGAGGACCTGTATCTGCGTCCGGAGGGTCGCCACGAGACCGTCCTCGTCCAGGGCGGCGGGGCGCAACTCGACGACCGCCGCGCGCAGTTCGTCGGCGGCCTCGGCGGCGAGGGCCGCCACCTGCTGCAGTTCGCCCTTGGCGCGGGAGGGGTCGCGGTCCACCAGGCGGGCCGCCGCCTGGGCCGTCAGGCGCAGGGAGAACAGCTTCTGGCTGACCGCGTCGTGCAGTTCGTGGGCCAGGCGCGAGCGTTCCTCGGCGATGGTCAGTTCGCGGCTGCGTTCGTAGAGGCGGGCGTTGGTGAGGGCGATCGCGGCGTGCTGGGCGAGGATGCCGAGCAGTTCCTCGTCGTCCTGGGTGAAGCCGCAGCTGCCCTCGGGCTTCTTGCAGTTCTTGTTCGCCAGGAACAGGGCGCCGATCACCTCCTCGCCGTCCCTGATCGGCAGGCCCAGGAAGTCGACCAGGTCCGGGTGGGCCTTCGGCCAGCCCTCGAAGCGGGGGTCCTTGCGGACGTCCGCGAGGCGTTCGGCCCTGGCCTCGTGCAGCATCGCGGCGAGGATGCCGTGCTGGCGCGGGAGGGGGCCGATGGCCTTCCACTGCTCCTCGCTGACGCCGTCGACCACGAACTGGGCGAAGCCGCCGTGGTCGTCCGGGACGCCGAGCGCGGCGTACTGCGCGTCGAGCAGCTCGCGGGCCGAGGCGACGATCGTCTTCAGGACGTCGCGCACCTCGAGATGCCTGCTCATGGCCAGCAACGCGGAACTCACCGCGGCGAGGCCGGACCGGGGACCGTGACTCATGTCCTCACGGTACCGGCGGGCTGTGACAGCGCGGATCGGACCGGTGACGGCGGACGCCCCGGCCGGTGGACCTAGGCCGCGCGGCCTAGTACGGGCCTGGGCGGTACAGGGGCGCCGGGACCGGAGCGGCCGGGTGGGTCCGGACCAGGCCCGGGGGTGGTGGGCCCGTGGTCTAGGGCGAAGGGCCCCGGTGGGTTGCGGCTCGCGTCCGAGGCGGTCCGGGCGGTCCCGTTCCTACGGTGAGGGCACGCGATCACGACGAGGGAGCTGATCATGCCGGTTGCGATCATCACCGGGGCCTCGAAGGGGCTGGGCCGGGCGCTCGCCGAGGCGCTGGCCGGGCGTGGCTGGGACCTGGTGCTCGACGCCCGGGGCGCCGAGGCCCTGGAGGACGCCGCGAGGGCGGTCTCCGCGCACGGCACCCGCGTGACCGCCTTGCCCGGGGACGTCACGGACGCCGCGCACCGGGCGGAGCTGGTGGCGGCGGCGTGGCGGCTGGGCGGGGTCGACCTGCTGGTGCACAACGCGAGCGCGTTGGGCGCCGAGCCCCTGGTGCGGCTGGAGGAGCTGCCCCTCGCGGGACTCCGGAGGGCGCTGGAGGTGAACCTGGTGGCGGGCCTGGGCCTGGTCCAGGAGGCGCTGCCGCTGCTGCGGGCCTCGGAGGCGGGGGCCGTGGTGGCGGTCAGCTCGGACGCGGCCGCCGAGGCGTACGAGACGTGGGGCGGCTATGGGGCCTCCAAGGCGGCTCTGGACCACCTGGCGGCGGTGCTCGCCGTGGAGGAGCCGGGGCTGCGGGTCTGGGCGGTGGATCCCGGGGACATGGGCACGGACCTGTATGCGGCGGCCGTGCCGGACGATCACGAGCCGCGGCCGGAGCCGGCGGCCGTGGTGCCGGGGTTCCTGCGGCTGCTGGACGAGCGGCCGGCGAGCGGGCGGTACGGGGCCCCGGCTCTGGTGGACGGGGTCCGATGACCCTGGCCGTGCGCGTGCCGCAGGAGTTGTCGGCCCGGGTTCCCGTCGAGCAGCGGGGGCCCGGGCTGGACCGGGACGCCGTACGGATGCTGGTGTCCAAGGGTGCCGAGGTGGCGCATCACACGTTCTCGGAGCTGCCGCGGCTGCTGCGGGCCGGGGATCTGCTCGTGGTCAACACCTCGGCCACGCTGGCGGCGGCCGTCGACGGATGGGTCGGGCACGCGCGCGTGGTGGTGCACTTCTCCACCCGCGGGGACGACGGCCGCTGGGCGGTGGAGCTGCGGGAGCCGGACGGGCGGGGCACCACGCGTGCGCGTGCGGGCGGGCCTGCGCAGGCTGGGGTGTGTCTGCCAGGGGGTGTGCGGCTGGTCCTGGAGGAGCCGCTGAGCGGGCGGAGCGAGCGGCTGTGGTGGGCGCGGGTGTCCGGGGCCGGGGTGCCGGGGCTGCTGCGGGAGCACGGGCGGCCCATTCGGTACGCCTATACGGAGCGGGACCAGCCGCTGTCCGTCTACCAGACGGTGTTCGCGCTGCCGTCCGGGGACGGGTCGGGCAGTGCGGAGATGCCGAGCGCGGCGCGGCCCTTCACGGCGCGGCTGGTGACGGAGCTGGTGAGCCGGGGGGTGCGGTTCGCGCCGGTCACCCTGCACACGGGGGTGGCGTCGGGGGAGGCGCACGAGCCGCCGTATCCGGAGCGTTTCGCGGTGCCGGAGGCGTCCGCGGGGCTGATCAACGCCACGAAGGCCGGGGACGGCCGGGTCATCGCGGTCGGCACGACGGCGGTACGGGCCGTGGAGTCGGCGGTGGGCGCCGACGGGACCGTGCGGCCGCGGGCGGGATGGACCGACCTGGTGGTGACGCCGGAGCGCGGGGTCCGTGTCGTGGACGGGCTGCTGACCGGGCTGCACGAGCCGGAGGCCTCGCATCTGCTGATGCTGGAGGCGGTCGCGGGGCGGGCGGCGATCGAGCGGGGCTACGAGGCCGCGCTCCGGGGCCGGTACCTGTGGCATGAGTTCGGGGACGTGCACCTGCTGCTGCCGTAGCCGACGGGTCCTCACACAGAGCATCGCTTGTGCAACTAGCGGTGAGACCGCACGTCGCGCGGTGTGAGCCCGCGCATAGGACGCACGTCACGTACGAAAGTGCGTAGGAGACAAAGCCCCACCTATTGAGCGGCGCAGACAGTCCAATCTGCCCCGTTTTACCCCTCCCTGATCCACTATCGGGCATCGTACGTCACACCTTTGCCACGCCATTTTGCGGCCGCTAAGAATTGCTGGCGTCGCTCAGCGCCGTGGGTTCTCCCCCGCGGCGTTCGTGTCGGAAGCACAACCGTCCAACGCCGGACGCCGAGCGACCCCCGCGCTATTCGAAGAGGTCCACAGCAGCATGCCCAAGAACATCTTCAGCCGTGTTCAGAGTCGTAGCCTGACCCGTCATCACAAGATCGCCATGGCCGGTGTCGCCACCCTCGGCGCCGTCGCCATCGGGGTCTCCGCGGTGCCGAGCGGCGCGTCGACCAAGACCACGACCGAGGCCGCTCAGCCGGCTGCGGTGGCGTTCAGCACCGAGCAGATCAAGGACGTCAAGGCGAGCGTCACCGACCAGATGGCCGGTGCCAGCCTGAAGGCCGAGCAGATCGCGGCGAAGAAGAAGGCCGACGCCGCGGCCGCCGCCAAGAAGAAGGCCGCCGCCGAGGCGGCGAAGAAGAAGGCCGAGGCCGCGCGCAAGGCCAAGGAGGCCGCGAGCCGCGACGCCAAGCGCGCCCAGATCAAGAAGGCCGCCGCGAAGAGCTACCCGAACAACCTCGACGGCTGGATCCGCGAGTCGCTCGACATCCTGAAGAAGCACGACATCCCGGCGTCCTACGACGGCATCCACCGCAACATCATGCGGGAGTCCTCGGGCAACCCGAAGGCGATCAACAACTGGGACATCAACGCCATCAACGGCGTCCCGTCGAAGGGCCTGCTGCAGGTCATCCCGCCGACCTTCAAGGCGTACCACGTCCCCGGCACCTCCTGGGACATCTACGACCCGGTCGCCAACATCACCGCCGCCTGCAACTACGCGGCCGACAAGTACGGCTCCATGGACAACGTCTTCGGCGCGTACTGAGGCTGGCGCGGACCTCTGCTCGCTGAACCGAACGCCGAAGGGCGGCACCCGGCTGACGGGGTGCCGCCCTTCGGGCGCGGTGGAGCGGTGACTACTTGCGCATGACCTCGGGCTCGTGGCGGCGCAGGAAGCGGGCCACGAAGAAGCCGCAGATCACACCGAGGGCGAGCAGCGCGCCCATGTCCATGGCCCAGGCGCCGACCGTGTGCTCCCACAGCGGGTCGGTGTCGCCGGGCGTCTCGGGCGGGCTGATCTTGTTGAAGTCCAGCGTGGCGCCGGCTGCGGCGACCGCCCAGCGCGACGGCATCAGGAACGAGAACTGGTTGACGCCGATCGAGCCGTGCAGCGTGAACAGGCAGCCCGTGAAGACGACCTGGATGATCGCGAACATCACCAGCAGCGGCATGGTCTTCTCGGCGGTCTTCACCAGCGACGAGATGATCAGGCCGAACATCATCGACGTGAAGCCCAGCGCCATGATCGGCACCGACAGCTCCAGCAGCGTCGCGCTGCCGAAAACGAGCCCTTCCTCCGGGATCTCCCGGCTGGAGAAGCCGATGACGCCGACCAGCAGGCCCTGCAGTACGGTGATCATGCCGAGCACGAACACCTTCGACATCAGGTACGCCGAGCGGGACAGACCGGTCGCGCGCTCCCGCTCGTAGATGACCCGTTCCTTGATCAGCTCTCGGACCGAGTTCGCCGCGCCCGCGAAACAGGCGCCGACCGCGAGGATCAGCAGGACCGTGGTGGCCGTGCCGTTGGGGATGATCCGGCCGGTCTGCGGGTTCTCCGGGTTCGGCAGCAGGCCCCGGTCCGCGTCGATGAGCAGGCTCACCGCGCCGAGCACGGCCGGCAGGATCACCATCAGGGCCAGGAAGCCCTTGTCGGACGCGATCACCGAGACGTACCGCCGCACGAGCGTGACGAACTGGGACATCCAGCCCTGCGGCTTCGGCGGCTTCATCGCCTGCATGGGCGCGACCTGTACGGACTGCGGCGCTACGGCGTCGATGTCCGCGGCGTACATCTGGTAGTGCTGCGAGCCCTTCCAGCGGCCCGCCCAGTCGTAGTCGCGGTAGTTCTCGAAGGCGGAGAAGACGTCGGCCCAGGTGTCGTAGCCGAAGAAGTTCAGTGCCTCCTCGGGCGGGCCGAAGTAGGCCACCGAGCCGCCGGGGGCCATCACGAGGAGCTTGTCGCACAGGGCGAGCTCGGCCACGGAGTGGGTGACGACGAGGACCGTGCGGCCGTCGTCGGCGAGGCCGCGCAGCAGCTGCATGACGTCGCGGTCCATGCCCGGGTCGAGGCCGGAGGTCGGCTCGTCCAGGAAGATCAGCGACGGCTTGGTCAGCAGCTCCAGGGCGACCGAGACGCGCTTGCGCTGGCCGCCGGAGAGGGACGTGACCTTCTTGTCCTTGTGGATGTCGAGCTTGAGCTCGCGCAGCACCTCGTCGATGCGGGCCTCGCGCTCGGCCGCCGTGGTGTCGGCGGGGAAGCGCAGCTTGGCCGCGTACTTGAGGGCCTTCTTGACGGTCAGCTCCTTGTGCAGGATGTCGTCCTGCGGGACCAGACCGATGCGCTGGCGCAGCTCGGCGAACTGCTTGTAGAGGTTCCGGTTGTCGTAGAGGACCTCGCCCTGGTTGGCGGGGCGGTAGCCCGTGAGCGCCTTGAGCAGGGTCGACTTGCCGGAACCGGACGGGCCGATGACCGCGATCAGCGACTTCTCCGGGACGCCGAAGGAGACGTCCTTGAGGATCTGCTTGCCGCCGTCGACCGTGACGGTCAGGTGGCGGGCGGAGAAGGACACCTCACCGGTGTCGACGAACTCCTCGAGCCGGTCGCCGACGATCCGGAACGTCGAGTGGCCGACGCCGACGACGTCGGCCGGGCCGAGCAGCTGGGAGCCGCCCTTGGGGATCGGCTGGCCGTTGACGTACGTGCCGTTGTGCGAGCCGAGGTCTCGGATCTCCATGCGGCCGTCGGGCATGGCGTGGAACTCGGCGTGGTGCCGCGAGACCTGGAGGTCCGAGACGACCAGTTCGTTCTCCAGGGCACGGCCGATGCGCATCACGCGGCCGAGGGAGAACTGGTGGAACGTGGTCGGGCTGCGGTCGCCGTAGACCGGCGGTGCCCCCGCGACACCGCCGGGGCCCTGCTGCTGCGGGATGTGCGCCGCCGGCTGCTGCGGCTGCTGCTGCCAGCCGGCCTGGGGCTGCTGGTGGGGCGCCTGCTGGGCGGGGGCCTGCTGGGCCCAGCCCGCGTTCGCGCCCTGTGCTGCGTACGGCTGCTGCTGGGGCTGGGCCTGGGGCGTCGCGACGGAGGCCGCGGCGCCGGAGAGGTTCAGGCGCGGGCCGTCGGTCGCGTTGCCCAGGTTGACGGCCGAGCCGGGGCCGAGTTCCAGCTGATGGATCCGCTGCCCCTGCACGAACGTGCCGTTGGTGCTGCCGTGGTCCTCGATGACCCAACTGCGGCCGTTGAAGCTGACCGTGGCGTGACGCCAGGAAACCCTGGCGTCGTCGAAGACGACGTCCCCCTGCGGATCACGTCCGAGGGTGTATGACCTGGACGGATCGAGCGTCCAGGTACGTCCGTTTGATTCCAGTACGAGTTCCGGCACTCCATGCCCCACTGAGTTGTCCCCCGAGTTACCCCCGACATGGGGAGTCTAGGGATGTCGAACATCGGGGGGAACTATTTCAGTAGCGGCCCCCTGACCGAAAGTCGGGCCTTGTGAAGACCGCGTTCGGACGCATCAGCCGATTCCGTTGACGGGGTTGAAAACGGGCCGGAGAGTGGTATTTCGACGCGAGGGGGACATGCGCGGTGTTCCCCGCCGCGCAGCGGATCGGGGGGTCTGCCATGGGTGGTGCCACAGGTGTCGGCGGGGCGAGGGACGACGCGCGCGTGCCGTGGGGGGACGTGCTGATGTCCGCCGTCGCCGCCGTGAGCTGGGCGTTGATCGGGATGGCGGGCACGGCGGCGCTGGGCCTGCGGCTGCTGGAGGCGGACGCGGCGGGCTCGTTGGGGCCGATGACAGCGGCGGTGGTCGCTCTCGCCGCGGGGGGTTCGGTCACGCCGTCCGGTGACGTGTCGGCGTTCGGCCTCACGAGCGCCGAGGCGGACACGGCCATCGAGATCACGCCACTCGGGGTGAGCCTCGTCGGGGCCGTGCTGCTGTCGTACTTCTTCCTACGGTCCTTGCGGGCGGCGGGAGTTGTGGTATCGCCGGCCGAACTCCTCGCGCGTGCGGGCGCGTCGGTCGCGCTGTTCGTGGCGATGCTGGGCGGGCTGGCCTGGGCGGGGCACGACGTCATCACGATCGACGGCGGGTCGCTGGGGCTGGACGACGTGACCGGTGGGGGTGGCGGTGGCGGCGGGGGTGTCGACGTTCCGGGGCTGGGGGACATCGGGGGGTTGCTGCCGGACCGGCTCGGCGACCTGGTCGACGCGCGGGCCTCGGTCGGTTTCACGGTCGACACCGCGCCTACGCTGCTCGGCGGGTTGTGCTGGTCGGCGGGGATCCTCGCCGTCGCCCTGCTGGCCTCCCGCCGCACGCCGCTGCCGCGGGGCTGGGAGACCGTGCACCGGGTGGTACGGCCTGCCGTGTCCGCGGTGGTGACCGTGCTGCTGGTGGCGGTGGCGGCCGGGCTCGCCGCGGCGGGGTACGCGGCGATCGGCGACGACCATCCGCGGCGCATCGCCGGGGCGGCGCTGCTCGGGGCGCCGAACGGGGTGTGGCTGGGCATCCCGATCGGCCTGCTCGTGCCGTGGGACGGGCGGGCGACGGGGGAACTGACCCGGTTCCTGCCGGACCCGCTGGACGACCTGCTCACGGTCGGCTCCGACCAGCCGGTGACGCTGGGGCGACTAGCCGAACTGGACGGCCGGGTGTGGCTGCTGGGTGTGGCGGCGGCCTTGATGATGCTGCTGGCCGGGGTGCTGACGGCGGCGCGGACGCCGGTGGGGGGCGTCGGGGCGGGAGCGGTGGGGCGGGGGGCTGGTGGTCGGGGGGTCGCGGCGGGGCAGGGGGTGGAGGCCGGGTACACACGGTCGGCTGGTTCTTGGGGTTCTAAGGGTCCCGGGGGTTCTGGGGTTCTTGGAGGTTCTGGCGGTTCGAGGGGTTCCGGGAGTTCCTCGGGCGTACGGGATTCGGGGGCCGTCGGTTTCGCGGCGCGGTGTGCGCTGCGGCTGGGGGTCGCGACCGCGCTCGCCCTGCCCTTGCTGGCGTGGCTGACGGAGGTGTCCGTGACGGCCTCCCTGTCCGTGCTCGGCTTCGACGCGTTCGGCGCGGGCATCGAGCTGCAAGGGCACCTCGGCATGGCACTGCTGCTGGGCGCGGTGTGGGGTGCGGGGGCCGGGGCCGTCGGGGCGCTGCTGGCGTGGGCGAGCGGAGCGGCGGGGCGGGCGGCGGCGCCGCTGGCCCGGGCGGAAGGGCTGAGCGGGAGCGGTTGGCCGAGCGGGGCCGGCGGGACGGGCAGCACCGGTGGGGTGGGCGGCTCGGGGGGAGCCGGGCAGGCGCAAACATCGGCGGCTGGGTCAGGGGCGGCAGGTGTCGGACAGGCAGGGCCGGCGGCCGGTGTGGGTCACGCCGGTCACGGCATCGGTGCCGGGCCGCCCCAGGCCGGACCTCGGTCGGGCGTCCCGCGGCCGCCGGACGGCGAGGAGCCCGGGCCCTACGCGCCAGGTGCGCCGTACCGGCCGCCGAACCCGGCCACCAATCCGTACCTCCGGGTGCCGGAGGAACTGCGTGAGCCGGAGGACGCACGGCCCCCTGGCGAGGCCGCCCGGTACGACCGGCCCCCGTGGCCGGGCGAACGCCCTGGCCGGCCCCGGCAGCCGGGAGTACCTCCGCGCCCCGGCGAATCCCGGCCCCCGGATGACGCACGGCCGGGCGGCGACTCCGCAGGGGACGGTGGCTCCGCAGAGGGCCGTGGCTCCGCAGGGCACAGTGGCTCCCCAGAGGGCCGTAGCTCCGCAGGGCACAGTGGCTCCGCAGGGCACAGTGGCTCCGCAGGGGACGGTGGTTCCGCAGAGGGCCGTGACTCCGCAGGGCACAGTGGCTCCCCAGAGGGCCGTAGCTCCGCAGGGCACGGCGACTCCCCGGAGGGCCATGGCTCCGCAGGGGACCGTGACGTGTACGGCGCGCCCACCGTGGCGCGGCCGGTCGGGCCGCCGCCGCGTGGGCCCCGGCAGCCGCCCGGGCCGAGGGGCGGGAACGGGCCGCCGGCCCGGCCGGACGACGGGCCGCCGCCTCCACCGCCCCCTCCCCCGCCGCCGCGCAAACCACGGGGCGGGAGGTAGTCCCGAGGGCCCGGGGACGCCGTACCGGTACGTTAGATTCACGCCATCGACGCGACACCCAGTGTTCGCTGTCCGCCAGACGGACCTCACGGGCGGTATCCCCTGCCTGCCGGATACGGTGGGACCACCATGAGCGCTTCGCAGACCTCGTCCTCTGACGTCCCCACCCTCCTTGTGAAGATCTTCGGCAAGGACAGGCCGGGCATCACGGCCGGCCTCTTCGACACCCTCGCCGCCTACTCCGTCGACGTCGTCGACATCGAGCAGGTCGTCACGCGTGGCCGAATGGTGCTGTGCGCGCTCGTGACCGAGCCGCCCCCCGGGCTCGAAGGAGATCTGCGGGCGACCGTCCACAGCTGGGCCGAGTCGATGAAGATGCAGGCGGAGATCATCTCCGGCCTCGGCGACAACCGGCCGCGCGGCCTGGGCCGCTCCCTGGTCACGGTGCTCGGGCATCCGCTCACCGCGGAGGCGACCGCGGCGATCGCCGCGCGGATCACGCAGACCGGCGGCAACATCGACCGTATCTTCCGGCTCGCCAAGTACCCCGTGACGGCGGTCGAGTTCGCCGTCTCCGGCGTGGAGACCGAGCCGCTGCGCACCGCGCTGGTGACCGACGCGGCGAGGCTCGGCATCGACGTGGCGGTCGTCGCCGCCGGTCTGTACCGGCGCGCACAGCGCCTGGTCGTCATGGACGTCGACTCGACGCTCATCCAGGACGAGGTCATCGAGCTGTTCGCCGCGCACGCCGGCTGCGAGGACGAGGTCGCCGAGGTGACGGCGGCCGCGATGCGCGGGGAGCTGGACTTCGAGCAGTCCCTGCACGCGCGCGTGGCGCTGCTGGAGGGGCTGGACGCCTCGGTCGTGGACAAGGTGCGCAGCGAGGTACGGCTGACGCCGGGCGCCCGCACCCTGATCCGCACGCTGAAGCGGCTCGGCTACCAAGTCGGCGTCGTCTCGGGCGGTTTCACCCAGGTCACCGACGATCTGAAGGAGCGGCTCGGGCTGGACTTCGCCCAGGCCAACACGCTGGAGATCGTCGACGGCAGGCTGACGGGCAGGGTCACCGGCGAGATCGTCGACCGCGCGGGCAAGGCCCGGCTGCTGCGCCGGTTCGCCGCGGAGGCGGGTGTACCGCTGTCGCAGACGGTGGCGATCGGTGACGGGGCGAACGACCTCGACATGCTGAACGCGGCCGGTCTGGGCGTCGCCTTCAATGCCAAGCCGGTGGTGCGCCAGGCCGCGCACACGGCGGTGAACTTCCCCTTCCTGGACACGGTCCTGTACCTGCTGGGCATCACGCGCGAAGAGGTCGAGGCGGCGGACACCGTCGACACGGTCTGAGCCGACCGGGAGGGCCCGGCACCGCACCGGTGCCGGGCCCCTGTCACGCGGAGGTCACGCGGGGTGGGTCACTCGGCGGGCGCCCAGTAGTCCTGCAGCGTGGCCACGCCCGGCTCCAGGCTCTTCCACTCGCCGGTGTAGGCCAGGACGGCGAAGGCGGCGGCCGGGAACCCGCGGCGGCCCATCCGCTCGCGGGCGTCGCCCTCGGCCGAGCCCGCCAGGACGTCGGCGAGGCCCTGGATGCCCGGGTTGTGGCCGATCACGAGGATGTTCTGCGCGTCGTCGGGGGTCTCGTTGAGCACGGCGATCAGTTCGCCCGGCGAGGCCTCGTAGATCCGCTCCTCGTAGACGGTTTTCGGCCGCTGCGGGAACTCCTGGACGGCGAGCTTCCAGGTCTCCCGGGTCCGGACCGCGGTGGAGCACAGGGCCAGGTCGAAGGGGATGCCGGTGTCGGCGAGCCTGCGCCCGGCCTCCGCCGCGTCCATTCGGCCCCGGTCAGCGAGCGGGCGCTCGTGATCGGTCACCTGTGGCCAGTCGGCTTTCGCATGGCGGAAGAGGACAATCCTGCGGGATTCTGCGACGCTCATGAGATCCAGCTTCGCATGAAACACGCCACAGGGCGCAGGGAGTTGACCAGCGGATCCGGCCGTGCTCAGCGGGCTATCAGCTGCTGCGCGCGCTCGAAGAGGTGCGTGAGCGCGGGGTCGCCGGCGGCCGCGTGGGCGTCGGACGGGTTCAGGATCAGGGCGAGCAGCGCGGTGAAGGCGAGCATGGGCAGGGCGAGGGCCCACCAGGGCAGCCGGCTGTCGGCGCCGGCCCGGGTCGCCGGGTGGGGCCGGGTGTGCGTGGGAGCCGACATGCGTGCCTCCGCTCTTCGGACGGTCGGTGACCCGCTTCTCGTGGCCACACCTCGACGCTACGGAATCCGCGGCCGCCGGCCCATCCGGTGATCCACCCACTTGACCCTGACCCTCACCCCCTAGGGGACAGGGGGGCTAGCCCCACCACGGGCCGGGTCAGGGCGGGGTCATGGCGAGGCGAGCGTCGCGATGACGCCGATGACGATGAAGATCGCGAAGAAGGCGCCGAAGACGAGCAGCATCTTCTTCTGACCGTGCTGGGGATTCGGGTCGAGCACTGGCATGGGCCAAGTCTCGCACCCGCCCCGGGCGCCGGGCGCCCCGGGGTGACCCCACGGCCCTGGGAGGAGGCTCAGCGGGCCGCCTCGTCCTCCACCGTGCGGTCGCGGCCCGCCAGGACGCCGACCACCATCTGCGGGATCATCAGGGCGCTCATCAGCGCGATCGGCAGGCCCCAGCCTCCGCTGTGCTGGTAGAGGACGCCCACCAGGAGCGGCCCCGGGATGGAGATCAGGTAGCCGGTGCTCTGCGCGAACGCCGACAGCTGGGCGACGCCCGGCCCCGTCCTGGCCCGCATCCCGACCATGGTCAGGGCGAGCGGGAAGGCGCAGTTGGCGACGCCGAGCAGCAGGGCCCAGGCCCAGGCTCCGGCGGCCGGCGCGAGGTACAGCCCGGCGTAGCCGGCGAGGCCGCAGACGCCCAGGGCGAGCACGATCGGGCCCTGGTGGGGCAGTCGCGTGGCCAGGCGCGGTATGACGAAGGCCAGGGGTACGCCCATGACCATCGTGACGGCGAGCAGCAGCCCGGCGGTGCCGGCGGGCACACCGGCGTCGCGGAAGATCTGCGCCATCCAGCCCATGGTGATGTAGGCGGCGGTGGCCTGGAGGCCGAAGAAGACGGCCAGGGCCCAGGCGGTACGGCTCCGGGTGATCCGCAGCGCCGGCGGCTCCTCGCGCGCGGGTTCGGTCCGGGCCGTCGTGACTCGCCCGTAGGCGGAGGAGCCTTGCGTCTCCGTCGTAGCTCGCCCGTCGGCGGAGGAGTCCTGCCTCTCCGTCGTACCGCGCCCCTCGGCGTCGGTACCCCGCGTCTCCGTCGCACCTGGCCCCTCGGCAGCCGGCCCGGCAGCGTCCCGGTCCCCAGCCGTGGGGGCCGTCACCCGCTGTCGTACGAACGGCAGCCACGGCAGCACCGCCGCCACGGCCAGGCCCGCCCACAGGGCCAGGCCCGACTGCCAGCTCCCGCCGAGGGTGTCGGTGAGGGGCACCGTCACGGCGGCCGCGAGCGCGGTGCCCAGGGCGAGCGCCATCGAGTACAGGCCGGTCATGGAGCCGACGCGGTCGGGGAACCAGTGCTTGACGATGACCGGCATCAGGACGTTGCTGACGGCGATGCCCATGAGGGCGAGGGCGCTGGCGGCCAGGAAGCCGGCCGTGCTGCCGGTGTAAGGCCGGAGCAGCAGGCCGGTGGCGATGGCGGCCATGCCGGCGCACACGACGGCGCCCGCGCCGAAGCGGCGGGCGAGCCGCGGGGCCGTTACGCCGAAGACGGCGAAGCACAGCGGCGGCACGGACGTGAGCAGCCCGGCCACGCTGCCGCTCATGCCGAGCCCGTCGCGGACCTCCTCCAGGAGGGCGCCGAGGCTGGTGATGGCGGGGCGGAGGTTGAGCGCGGACAGCACGATGCCGAGGACGAGCAGCCGCATCGTCCACGCGCGCGTGGCCGTACCGCCCGGTTCCCGGGCGTCGTGCGCGGCCGAGCTGCGTACGGTCGGGGGCGTCACGGTCCGGGTTTCCTCACTAGCCATGAGGCCCATCATAGAATCATAGGATGATTGACTGTCCAGCTCCCGGCCACACTCCGGCGCCCCGATCGTGGGAAGGTGTGCCATGCCCCTGAGCCATCCCCGTCGTTCGGCCCTGTCCGAGCAGGTCATCGCCGCGCTGCGGGCCCAGATCACTTCGGGCGAGTGGCCGGTCGGCTCCCGCATCCCGACCGAGCCGGAACTGGTCGAGCAGCTGGGTGTCGCCCGCAACACGGTCCGTGAGGCCGTCCGCGCGCTCTCGCACAACGGCCTGCTGGACATCCGCCAGGGCTCCGGCACGTACGTCGTGGCGACGAGCGAGCTGGCGGGCGTGATGCAGCGGCGGTTCGCCGACGCCGATCCGCGGCACATCGCCGAGCTGCGCTCCACGCTGGAGTCGGCCGCCGCCCGGCTGGCCGCCGAGCGGCGCACGGAGAAGGACCTCAAGCAGCTCGACGCGCTGCTGCTGCGGCGCGAGGAGGCGTGGGAGTCGGGTGACGCGGAGGCGTTCGTGACGGCGGACGCGACCTTCCACCTGGCCGTGGTGTCCGCCTCCCACAACGACGTGATGACCGCGATGTACGCGGACCTGGGCGAGGTGCTGCGGGACTGGCTGCGCGAGGACGTCGGCGGGGAGCTGACGCCGGAGACGTACATGGACCACGGGCGGCTGCTGGACGCGATCCGCGCGGGCGACGCGGCACAGGCGGCCGCCGAGGCCGCCCGCTATCCGTTCCTGTGCCGCCTGGGCGGGGTCAGCTCCCCCGCCGGTGACTGATCCACACCTCGTCGACTTCCTTCCAGCAGCGTCCGCTCAGCCGCACGGTCTGCGCGGGCCCGGTCGCGACCGGGGCGCTGTCGGTGTCGAGGTCCCACCAGCGGGCGCACTCGACGTGCAGGCTCACGCGGTCGGTCTCCGGGTACGGGTTGTGGCAGTACGCGGTCACGGAGGAGCCGGTGACCCGGGTGCGGCAGGCGGCGCCGAACGGGTCCGCCGGCTCCTGCTCGCCGGCGGGCACGCGCGCGTGGGGCACCGCCTCGTACGCCAGGGTCATCACGAGAGCGACGGCGAGGGACAGTGAGGCCGTTCGGCGGGACAAGCGCACAAGGGGACCTCCTCGGCCGTGCTGGGGAGGGAGCGCGTGGTGAACGCGTACTCCAGAGTGCCCAGTTGCAGCGCTCCCCCGCCCGGCCGGATGAGCCGAACGGGTGACGCCCCGCTCCCCGCGCGTGCGGGAAACGGGGCGTCCGGGACGTACGCGGGGTCAGGCGCCGATGGCGTGCAGACCGCCGTCCACGTGGATGATCTCGCCGGTGGTCTTGGGGAACCAGTCGCTCAGCAGCGCGACGATGCCGCGGCCGGCCGGCTCCGGGTCCTTCAGGTCCCACTCCAGCGGGGAGCGGGAGTCCCACACGGAGGCCAGTTCGCTGAAGCCGGGGATGGACTTGGCGGCCATGGAGCCGAGCGGGCCGGCCGAGACCAGGTTGCAGCGGATGTTCTGCTTGCCCAGGTCACGGGCCATGTAGCGGCTGGTGGCCTCCAGGGCGGCCTTGGCCGGGCCCATCCAGTCGTACTGCGGCCAGGCGAACTGCGCGTCGAAGGTGAGGCCCACGACGGAGCCGCCGTTCTGCATCAGCGGCAGGCAGGCCATGGTCAGCGACTTCAGGGAGTACGCCGAGACGTGCATGGCCGTGGCGACCGACTCGAACGGCGTGTTGAGGAAGTTGCCGCCGAGGGCGTCCTGCGGGGCGAAGCCGATGGAGTGCACGACACCGTCGAGGCCGCCGAGCTCCTCACCGACGATGTCGGCCAGCCGCCCGAGGTGCTCGTCGTTGGTCACGTCCAGCTCGATGACCTTGACGGGCTTGGGCAGCTTCTTGGCGATGCGCTCGGTCAGCGTGGGCCGGGGGAACGCCGTGAGGATGACCTCGGCGCCCTGCTCCTGGGCCAGCTTGGCGGCGTGGAAGGCGATGGAGGCCTCCGTCAGCACACCGGTGATCAGGACGCGCTTGCCCTCGAGAATTCCGCTCATGGTGATCAGTGACCCATTCCCAGTCCGCCGTCAACCGGGATGACGGCTCCAGTGATGTACGAGGCGTCGTCCGAGGCGAGGAACCGCACCGTCGCGGCGATCTCCTCCGGCTGGGCGTACCGGCCGAGCGGCACCTGCGACACGATGCCGGCGCGCTGCTCGTCGGTGAGCACCTTGGTCATGTCGGTGTCGACGAAGCCGGGTGCGACGACGTTGAAGGTGATGTTGCGCGAACCCAGTTCCCGGGCGAGGGAGCGCGCGAAGCCGACCAGGGCGGCCTTGGAGGCGGCGTAGTTGGCCTGCCCCGGCGAGCCGTACAGGCCCACCACCGACGAGATGAGGACGACGCGGCCCTTCTTGGCGCGCAGCATGCCGCGGTTGGCGCGCTTGACGACACGGAAGGTGCCGGTGAGGTTCGTGTCGATGACCGAGGTGAAGTCCTCCTCGGACATGCGCATCAGGAGCTGGTCCTTGGTGATGCCGGCGTTGGCGACGAGGACCTCGACGGGGCCGTGGGCCTCCTCGATCTCCTTGTAGGCCTGCTCCACCTGCTCGGCGTCGGTGATGTCGCACTTGACAGCCAGGAAGCCGGTCGGCGGCTCACCCGAGCGGTACGTGATGGCGACCTTGTCGCCGGCATCGGCGAAAGCGCGGGCGATGGCGAGGCCGATGCCCCGGTTGCCTCCGGTGACGAGAACCGAGCGGCTCAACGGATCACCCTTTCGGTAGCGGTCTGATACCCCGCCCTGGCGCCTGGGCGACAGGCGACGATGACAGGCGGCTTCCTCGAAAACCTATCGGTCCCGGCACGCTCGCGGACAATCGGGCACCGACAGTGGCGTACGGGACTGACTGTCGGGTCCCTACAGAAAGCCCCGGTCACCGGTTCGGAAACTCATGGCCCGCGCGCGGGATGGACGACATGATCGGAGCAGTCACAGAGCACGGCAACCACGGTCACCTCGACAGAAAGAGACGGCGGTGCCTCATACCATCGACGAGGCCTTCACGGCCCTCCCCCTACGCGCCCTCGCCGACGCGGCCCTCGCACGCGCGCGTGCGCTGGGCGCCGAGCACGCGGACTTCCGGTTCGAGCGGGTGCGCAACGCGTCCTGGCGGTTCCGGGACGCCAAGCCCGCCGGGTCGTCGGACACCACCGACCTCGGGTACGCGGTGCGGGTGGTGCACGGCGGGACCTGGGGTTTCGCGTCCGGCGTCGACCTCACCATGGACGCCGCGGCCAGGGTCGCCGGGCAGGCGGTGGCCATGGCGAAGCTGTCCGCGCAGGTGATCAAGGCGGCGGGTTCGGACGAGCGGGTGGAGCTGGCCGACGAGCCGGTGCACGCCGACAAGACGTGGGTCTCGTCGTACGAGATCGATCCGTTCACCGTGCCCGACGAGGAGAAGGCCGGGCTGATCGCCGAGTGGAGCGCGCGGCTGCTGGCGGCGCGCGGGGTGGACCACGTCGACGCCTCGCTGCTCACCGTCCACGAGAACAAGTTCTACGCCGACACGGCCGGGACCGTGACCACGCAGCAGCGGGTCCGGCTGCACCCGGTGTTCAACGCCGTCGCGGTGGACGAGTCCAGCGGCGAGTTCGACTCGATGCGCACCCTCGCGCCGCCGGCCGGGCGCGGCTGGGAGTACCTGCGGGGCACCGGCTGGGACTGGGAGGGCGAGCTGGAGCGGATCCCGGAGCTGCTCGCCGAGAAGATGCGCGCCCCGAGCGTCGAGCCGGGCCTGTACGACCTGGTCGTCGACCCGTCCAACCTGTGGCTGACCATCCACGAGTCCATCGGCCACGCCACCGAACTCGACCGGGCGCTCGGCTACGAGGCCGCCTACGCCGGCACCTCCTTCGCCACCTTCGACCAGCTGGGCAGGCTGCGCTACGGCTCGGAGCTGATGAACGTCACCGGCGACCGCACCGCCGAGCACGGCCTCGCCACGATCGGCTACGACGACGAGGGCGTCCAGGCGCAGTCCTGGGACCTGGTCAAGGACGGCACGCTCGTCGGCTACCAGCTCGACCGGCGGATCGCGAAGCTGACCGGCTTCGAGCGGTCCAACGGCTGCGCCTACGCCGACTCCCCCGGCCATGTGCCGGTCCAGCGCATGGCCAACGTGTCGCTGCGTCCCGACCCGGCCGGGATGTCGACCGAGGACCTCATCGGGGGCGTGGAGCGCGGCATCTACGTCGTCGGGGACCGGTCCTGGTCGATCGACATGCAGAGGTACAACTTCCAGTTCACCGGGCAGCGCTTCTACCGCATCGAGAACGGGCGCCTCGCCGGGCAGCTGCGCGACGTGGCCTACCAGGCGACCACCACCGACTTCTGGGGCTCGATGGCCGCGGTGGGCGGGCCCCAGACCTATGTGCTGGGCGGCGCCTTCAACTGCGGCAAGGCCCAGCCGGGCCAGGTCGCCGCCGTGTCGCACGGCTGCCCCTCGGCGCTGTTCAAGGGCGTCAACATCCTCAACACCACGCAGGAGGCCGGTCGATGAGCGCGCGCACCAGCAAGCCCCACGAGGTCGTCGAGCGCGCCCTCGAACTGTCCCGGGCGGACGGCTGTGTCGTCATCGCCGACGAGCAGTCCACCGCCAATCTGCGCTGGGCGGGCAACGCGCTGACGACGAACGGTGTCACGCGCGGGCGCACGCTCACCGTCGTCGCCACGGTCGACGGCAAGGAGGGCACGGCCTCGGGGGTCGTGTCCCGCTCGGCCGTGACCGCCGACGAGCTGGAGCCCCTGGTGCGGGCCGCCGAGGCCGCCGCCCGCGGCGCCGGGCCCGCCGAGGACGCGCAGCCGCTGGTCACCGGTGTGCCGCAGTCGCCGGAGTTCACGGAGGCGCCCGCGGAGACGTCCTCGGCGGTGTTCGCCGACTTCGCCCCGGCGCTCGGCGAGGCCTTCGCACGCGCGCGTGCGGGCGGCCGCGAGCTGTACGGCTTCGCCAACCACGAGCTGGTGTCGTCGTACGTGGGCACCTCCACGGGGCTGCGGCTGCGGCACGACCAGCCGAAGGGGACGCTGGAGCTGAACGCCAAGTCGCCGGACCGGACCCGGTCCGCGTGGGCGGGGCGCTCGACCCGGGACTTCAAGGACGTCGACCCGGCGGCCATGGACGCCGAGCTGGCCGTGCGTCTCGGCTGGGCCGAGCGGCGCGTGGAGCTGCCGGCGGGGCGCTACGAGACGCTGCTGCCGCCGACGGCCGTGGCGGACCTGCTGATCTACCAGATGTGGTCGGCGTCGGGCCGGGACGCGGTCGAGGGCCGCACGGTCTTCTCCAAGCCGGGCGGAGGCACCCGGGTCGGCGAGAAGCTCACCGATCTGCCGCTGACCCTGCGCAGCGACCCGCACGAGCCCGGCCTGGAGTCGGCGCCCTTCGTGATCGCGCACTCCTCCGGGGGCGACCAGTCGGTGTTCGACAACGGGCTGCCGCTCGCGGCCACCGAGTGGATGAGCGAGGGTGAGCTGCGGCACCTGACGACCAGCCGCCACAGCGCGGGCCTGACCGGGCTGCCGGTGGCGCCGGGTGTCGAGAACCTGATCCTGGACGGCGGTGATGACCGCTCCCTGGACGAGATGGTCGCGAACACCGAGCGCGGGCTGCTGCTGACCTGCCTGTGGTACATCCGGGAGGTCGATCCGGCGACGCTGCTGCTGACGGGCCTGACCCGGGACGGTGTCTACCTCGTCGAGAACGGCGAGGTGACGGGCGAGGTGAACAACTTCCGGTTCAACGAGTCGCCGGTGGGGCTGCTGGGGCGGGCCACCGAGGCCGGGCGGACGGAAAAGACGCTGCCGAGGGAATGGAGCGACTGGTTCACTAGGGCTGCGATGCCTGCCCTGAGGGTGCCGGACTTCAATATGAGCTCTGTCAGCCAGGGCGTATAACCTCGTACCTGATTACGAGCCCACTCAAGGAGATACGAGAACCGTGACGGACATCGTCGACGAGCTGAAGTGGCGCGGGCTGTTCGCCCTGTCCACTGACGAGGACGCTTTGCGCAAGGCGCTCGCGGACGGTCCCGTCACGTTCTATTGCGGTTTCGACCCGACGGCGCCGTCGCTGCACGTGGGGCACCTGGTGCAGGTGCTCACCGTGCGCCGGCTCCAGCAGGCCGGTCACCGGCCGCTGGCGCTGGTCGGCGGTGCCACGGGCCTGATCGGCGACCCCCGCCCGACGGCGGAGCGCACGCTGAACGACCCGGAGACGGTCGGCGGCTGGGTCGACAGGCTGCGCGCCCAGATCGAGCCCTTCCTGGACTTCGAGGGCGAGAACGCGGCCGTCATGGTCAACAACCTCGACTGGACGCAGAACCTCTCCGCGATCGAGTTCCTCCGGGACATCGGCAAGCACTTCCGCGTCAACAAGATGCTGACGAAGGACTCCGTCGCCCGGCGCCTGGAGTCCTCCGAGGGCATCAGCTACACGGAGTTCAGCTACCAGCTCCTCCAGGGCATGGACTTCCTCCAGCTGTACCGGCGCTACGGCTGCACGCTCCAGCAGGGCGGCAGCGACCAGTGGGGCAACCTCACGGCGGGCCTGGACCTGATCCACCGCCTGGAGCCGGACGCCACCGTGCACGCGCTGGCGACGCCGCTGATGACGAAGGCGGACGGCACCAAGTTCGGCAAGACCGAGGGCGGCGCCGTCTGGCTCGACCCGGAGATGACGACGCCGTACGCGTTCTACCAGTTCTGGCTGAACGTGGACGACCGGGACATCTCCCGGTACATGCGCATCCTGTCCTTCCGTTCCCGCGAGGAGCTGGAGGAGCTGGAGAAGCAGACGGAGGAGCGTCCGCAGGCCCGGGCCGCGCAGCGCGCGCTCGCCGAGGAGCTGACGACGCTGGTGCACGGCGCCGACCAGACGGCCGCCGTGATCGCCGCGTCCAAGGCCCTCTTCGGGCAGGGCGAGCTGGCGGAGCTGGACGACAGGACGCTGGCCGCGGCCCTGTCGGAGGTGCCGCACGTCAAGGTCACCGAGCTCGGCCCGGTCGTCGACCTGTTCGCTGAGGTCGGCCTGGTCGCCAGCAAGTCGGCCGCGCGCCGCACGGTGAAGGAGGGCGGCGCGTACGTGAACAACGTCAAGGTCGTCGGCGAGGACGCCGTCCCCGCCGAGGAGGACCTGTTGCACGGCCGCTGGCTGGTGCTGCGCCGGGGCAAGAAGAACCTGGCGGCGGTCGAGGTCACGGCCGGCTGAGCACGCGTGGGAAGGGGGCGGTCTCCGCTGTCGGAGACCGCCCCCTTCGCCGTGCGCCCCGTTCCGTCCTGCGCTTGTCCGCCGCTATGCGCGGCGCCTGTTTCCCCGGACCGCCGTGTAGGCCCTGTCGCCGATGGCGACGAGGACGACCGCGGCCAGGAGCTGGAAGACGTGCCGCCACCAGTCGATGCCCTCGGTGGCATCGACGCCGGCCGCCCGGGCGATGGCGTTGCCGCCGATGGCGCCGAGCATGCCCAGAATGACCGTCAGCCACAGCGGCACGTGCTGCTTGCCCGGAATGATCGCCTTGGCGATCAGGCCGAGCACCAATCCCACGATGATCGCCCACAACCAGCCCATCCCTGCCTCCTCGTACGGCTCGACGTGAGCACTACGGCCAGTGTCGGCCCAGCCGCGGTACGGCGCATGCCGACGCGGACCGTACGCGGTACGGCGCAGGCCGGCCGGACCGGCCCCGGTCTCGTAGCGGACGCGGACGCGGCGTAACGTGGGAGCTGTCCTGGTCAGGTTCCCCGGCCGGCCGGGGACGGCTACGGGGCGGGGAGAGTCCGATACGGGCGGATGGTGGAATGCGATGCGGAAGCAGCATGGCGGCGGCAACGTCCAGGTTTTCCGGATCACCGGCGCCCGGGCGGGGCTCCAGGAGGACGTACGCGGGCGGCAGCGCCGCTACGTGATCTCGATGACGATCCGCACGATCTCCGTGATCCTCGCGGCCACCCTGTGGAACGTCGAACGGCACGTGGCCATCGTTGCGTTGGTGCTCGGGCTGGTGCTGCCGTACATCGCGGTGGTGATCGCGAACGCCGGGCGCGAGAACGCGCCGTCTCTGCCGTCGACGTTCGTGGCGCCGCCGGTGCGTCCGATGATCGCGCCGGGGGCACAGGACGGGCCGGCGGAATCCGTCCCGGAAGACGCCGTGACCGGGACGGTGCCGGGTGCGCGGACCGAGACGCACGAGCGGTAGGGGCGCCGGCGGGTGATCACAAACGGAAGTCATCTTCCCGCCAAGCTCAAGAAAAGCTCAGATCAATCATGTTGTTCCGGTGCCGGGCCCGGGGTTACCCGTGACATACTTCGTACGCGCTCCGCATCCCCCGTCGGAGCGACGGACCGACGCCGGGCAGCTCCCCCCGTGGCTGCTCGGCGTCGCCTTTTTGTGTGCTGTGGTGAGACGAACCTGTGAGTGACGAGACGCCCATCTGCTCCGCGAAGGGCTGCCGTGCCGACGCGGTGTGGGTCCTTGCCTGGAACAACCCGAAGATCCATACGCCGGAGCGGCGCAAGACGTGGCTGGCCTGCGAGGAGCATCGCGAGCATCTGTCGCAGTTCCTCGGCGTGCGGGGGTTCTTGAAGGACGTCGTCCTGCTGAAGGAGTGGGAGTCCCCGGGAACGGCTTAGCCGCCGATCGCCGACATCGGCCGGTCCGGCTGGACGAACGACGGGTCGTCCAGGCCCGCTCCCGCCTTCTTGCCCCACATCGCCAGGCGCCAGATGCGGGCGATCTCCTCGTCCGGAGCGCCGGAGCGCAGGGCGGCGCGCAGGTCCGTCTCCTCGCGGGCGAACAGGCACGTGCGTATCTGGCCGTCGGCCGTCAGGCGCGTACGGTCGCAGGCCGCGCAGAACGGGCGGGTGACCGAAGCGATCACGCCGACCACATGCGGACCGCCGTCGACCAGCCAGCGCTCTGCCGGGGCCGAGCCGCGCTTCTCCTCACCCTCGGGCGTCAGCTCGAAGCGCGTGCGCAGGGAGGCCAGGATGTCACCGGCCGTGATCATGCCCTCGCGCTTCCAGCCGTGCTGGGCGTCCAGGGGCATCTGCTCGATGAAGCGCAGCTCGTACTCGTGCTCCACCGCCCAGGCCAGGAGGTCCGGGGCCTCGTCCTCGTTGAGCCCCGGCATGAGGACCGAGTTGACCTTGACCGGGGTCAGGCCGGCGTCACGGGCGGCGTGCAGGCCCTCGATGACGTCCTTGTGGCGGTCGCGGCGGGTGAGCGTCTTGAAGACGTCCGGCCGGAGCGTGTCCAGCGAGACGTTGACCCGGTCCAGGCCCGCCGCCTTCAGGGCCGCCGCCGTGCGCCCCAGGCCGATGCCGTTGGTGGTCAGCGACATCTGCGGGCGGGACTGAAGGGCTGCGACGCGCTCGACGATGCCGACCAGGCCGGGGCGCAGCAGGGGCTCGCCGCCGGTGAAGCGGACCTCGTCGATCCCGAGGGACGTGACCGCGATGTCGATCAGGCGGACGATCTCGTCGTCCGTCAGCAGATCCGGCTTGGCCAGCCACTGCAGGCCCTCCTCGGGCATGCAGTACGTGCACCGCAGGTTGCAGCGGTCGGTCAGCGAGACCCTCAGGTCGGTGGCCACTCGGCCGTAGGTGTCGATGAGCACGTGGGCCCCCTCCCTCGACGCGGATCGTGCCCGGAGCACTGGTTCTCCGACACCTGTGAGCCTACGTGACCCCACTGACAACTCCACAGGCCCGATCCCACGACGTGGAACGCGGCCGCGTCGTAGGAACCTGGAGGTTCCTACGACGCGGCCGCGCGAGGGGGTTCGTGCTCAGTGGGCGCCGGTGCCGGTCAGGGACCGGACCTCCAGCTCCGCGTACTTCTTGACGTCAGGCTCCTCCTTGGACAGGACCGTGCCGAGCCAGCCCATCAGGAAGCCGAAGGGGATGGAGATGATGCCCGGGTTCTTCAGCGGGAACCAGGCGAAGTCCACCTCGGGGAACATCGCCTTGGGGTCGCCGGAGACCACGGGCGAGAACAGCACCAGGCCGACGGCGACGATCAGACCGCCGTAGATCGACCACAGGGCGCCCTGGGTGGTGAACCGCTTCCAGAACAGGCTGTAGAGGATCGTCGGCAGGTTGGCGGAGGCCGCGACCGCGAAGGCGAGGGCGACCAGGCCGGCCACGTTCAGGTCGCGGGCCAGGGCGCCGAGGCCGATGGAGATGACGCCGATGAAGACGGTCGCCCAGCGGGCCGCGCGCACCTCCTCGGCGCCGGAGGCCTGCCCCTTGCGGATGACGTTGGCGTAGATGTCGTGCGCGAAGGAGGACGAGGAGGCGAGGGTGAGGCCGGCGACGACGGCGAGGATCGTCGCGAAGGCGACCGCCGAGATCGTGGCGAGCAGGATCGCGCCCCACGTCGAGTCGACGCCGCCCAGGTGCAGGGCGAGCAGGGGTGCCGCCGTGTTGCCGGACGGGTTGGAGGCGATGATCTCTTCCTGCGAGATGAGCGCGGCGGCGCCGAAGCCGAGCGCGATGGTCATCAGGTAGAAGCCGCCGATGATGCCGATGGCCCAGTTCACGGACTTACGGGCGGCCTTGGCGTCGGGCACCGTGTAGAAGCGGATCAGGATGTGCGGCAGGCCGGCGGTGCCGAGCACCAGGGCGATGCCCAGGGAGATGAAGTCCAGCTTGGAGGTGCCGGTCGCGCCGTACTGGAGGCCGGGCTCCAGGAAGGCCGCGCCCTTGCCGCTGTTCTCGGCGGCGGTGCCGAGCAGGTCGGAGATGTTGAAGTTGAACTTCAGCAGCACCAGGAAGGTGATCAGGAGGGTGCCGCCGATGAGCAGCACGGCCTTGATCATCTGGACCCAGGTGGTGCCCTTCATGCCGCCGATGGAGACGTAGACGATCATCAGGACGCCGACCAGGGCGACGATGAGGATCTTGCCCGCGTCGGAGGTGATGCCGAGCAGGAGCGAGACGAGGACGCCCGCGCCGGCCATCTGCGCCAGCAGGTAGAAGATCGACACGACGATCGTGGAGGTGCCGGCGGCGGTGCGGACCGGGCGCTGGCGCATGCGGTATGCGAGGACGTCGCCCATGGTGTAGCGGCCGGAGTTCCTCAGCGGCTCGGCCACCAGGAGCAGGGCGACCAGCCAGGCGACCAGGAAGCCGATGGAATAAAGGAAGCCGTCGTAGCCGAAGAGGGCGATCGCGCCCGCGATGCCGAGGAACGACGCGGCCGACATGTAGTCGCCGGAGACGGCGAGGCCGTTCTGGAAGGCGCTGAACTGGCGTCCGCCCGCGTAGAAGTCGGCGGCGTCCTTGGTCTGGCGGCCCGCCCAGATGGTGATGCCGAGGGTGGCCACGACGAACAGCGCGAACAGGGTGATGATCAGCGGGCGGTGCTCGCTGGCCTCGTTCGCGGCGAGAAGGGTCTGCTGTGCGGGGCTCATGCGCCGCCCTCCATCCGGGACTTGATGGCCTCGGCCTTGGGGTCGAGGTTCGCGGCGGCGTGCTTCGAGTACCACCAGGCGATCAGGAACGTGGTGACGAACTGGGCGACGCCGAAGACGAGGGCGACGTTGATGTTGCCGAACAGCTTGGTGCCCATGAAGCCGCCCGCGTAGTTCGACAGCAGGACGTACAGCAGGTACCAGGCGATGAAGGCGACGGTCAGCGGAAAGGCGAAGGAGCGGTAGGAGCGGCGCAGTTCACCGAACTCCGCGCTCTCCTGCACCTCGCTGAACTCCTCGGGTGAGGGGAGTTTGTGTTGCTCTTTCGAGGGGGGCGGTGCGTCGGTGGCCACGGAGTCTCCTCGCAATGACGAAGCGGTTGTGAACGGGGACGGAGGCGAGTGTCCTCGCGCTCCTTGTTCAACGTCACGGCGGCACGCGAGGAGCGGTTCAACCGCGTCGCGTTCTTTCCGAAGTGGTTTCGACAAAACGTTGCTGACCAGCGAGGGGCCGGGATAGCTTCGCCCTGCACCACCTCGTCATGTACCTGCCCGAGCACCACCTGTGCCTCGGGCCGGTTTCGTTTCCGGAGGATGTGGAGACCCCATGTCTCACTTGCGTTCCAGACGCCGGCTCGCCCTCGCCGTGCCCGTCGTGCTGTCCCTGACGGCCTCGCTCGGCTTCCTGCCCGCCGCCGCCTCGGCGGCCCCGCAGGCGGCGCCGGCCACCCGGTCGGCGGACGCGCCGCAGCTGGCGTACGTCGTCAACACCAAGGTGGACCGGCACACGATCGCGTCGGTGAAGAAGGCGATCGGGAAGGCCGGCGGCTCGGTCGTGGCCACCTACGAGCGGATCGGCGTGATCGTCGTCCACTCCTCGAACGCCGACTTCGCCAAGACCATCCGCACGGCGCGGGGGGTCCAGTCGGCGGGTGCGACGCGGACGGCGCCGCTGACGCCGGCGGGTACCACGGAGCAGGGGGCGGCGGAGTACCTGACGGCCGCCCAGGCGAAGCGCACCGAGGCCGCCTCGGCGAAGACGCCCGAGAGCGAGCCCCTCGAGGCGGACCAGTGGGACCTGCGCGCGATCGGCGCCGACCAGGCCGCGAAGATCAACCCGGGCAGCCGCAAGGTGACCGTCGCCGTGATCGACACCGGCGTGGACGACACCCACCCGGACATCGCCCCGAACTTCTCCGCGTCCCAGTCCGCCAACTGCGCGGGCGGCAAGCCGGACACCAGCGAGGGCGCCTGGCGGCCGTACACGCCGGAGGACTACCACGGCACGCATGTCGCCGGTGAGATCGCCGCCGCGCGCAACGGGATCGGCGTCGCCGGCGTCGCTCCCGGTGTGAAGGTGTCCAGCATCAACGTGACCGACCGGGCGAACGGCCTCTTCTACCCGGAGAGCGTCGTCTGCGCGTTCGTGTTCGCCGCCGACCACGGCGTGGAGATCACGAACAACAGCTACTACGTCGACCCGTGGCTGTACAACTGCATGGACGACCCGGACCAGCGGGCGGTCGTCACCGCGGTCAACCGGGCGCAGCTGTACGCCCAGAAGAAGGGCACGCTCAACGTCGCCTCGGCGGGCAACTCCAACCACGACCTGGACGCGGACGCGATCCTCGACGACTCCAGCCCGAACGACACCACACCCGTCGAGCGCACCATCGACCCGCACGAGTGCTTCGACATACCGACCCAGCTGCCGGGTGTCGTCACCGTCAGCGCGACCGGCGTCGACAACCTCAAGTCGTACTACTCGACGTACGGCGAGGGTGTCGTGGACGTCGCAGCTCCGGGTGGTGACCGCCGCTACCAGATACCGGACACGCCCTCCAAGGACGGCCGCATCCTGTCCACCATGCCGAACGGCGCGTGGGGCTTCCTGCAGGGCACCTCGATGGCCTCGCCGCACGCCTCGGGCGTCGCCGCGCTGCTGAAGTCCAAGCACCCTGGGGCGTCTCCGGCCCAGCTCCAGGCGATGCTGAAGGCCCAGGCCGACCGGACCGCCTGCCCCGAGTCCTACGACCAGGACGGTGACGGCACGCAGGACGCGGTGTGCGAGGGCGGGAAGCGCGTCAACGGCTTCTACGGGCACGGCATCGTCAACGCGCTGCGCGCGGTCAAGTGACCGTGCCTTCACGACTTTCCGCACAGCCCGCTCGTACCGCGAACGAACTGGAGACAGCATGACAGCGCCGCACGCGCGCCACCGCCGCGCCGTCGCGATCCCGGCCGGGATGGCCCTGGCCACGGCCCTCGCGTTCCTGCCGAACACCGCGGCCACGGCCGCCGACGAGGCGCCCGCGAAGGTCTCGGCCGACGCGACCTCGCTCAGCTACGTCGTCAACGTGAAGCCGGGTCACGGCACTTCGGCGTACGTGAAGAAGGCCGTCGCCAAGGCCGGCGGCACGATCGTGACGTCGTACGACCAGATCGGCGTCATCGTCGTCCACTCCTCGAACCCGGACTTCGCCAAGAGCATCCGCGCGGTGCGCGGGGTGCAGTCCGCCGGTGCCACCCGCACCGCGCCGCTGCCGGCGGCGTCGACGGGTGACCTGGGCGCGCCGAAGGTGCTGAGCGCGGCCGAGGTCGCGAAGGCGGAGGCGGCGGCCGGGCAGGACCCGCTGGAGTCCCTGCAGTGGGATCTGCCGGCCATCAAGGCGGACAAGGCGCACGAGAAGTCGCTGGGCAGCAAGGACGTCACGGTCGCCGTGATCGACACGGGCGTGGACGACACCCACCCCGACATCACGCCCAACTTCGACCGCAAGGCGTCGGTCAACTGCGTGACGGGCAAGCCGGACACGTCCGACGGTGCCTGGCGGCCGAGCGCCGAGGAGAGCCCGCACGGGACGCACGTGGCCGGTGAGATCGCCGCCGCCAAGAACGGCGTCGGCATGACGGGTGTGGCGCCCGGGGTGAAGGTCTCCGGCATCAAGGTGTCCACCACCGCCGGCTTCTTCTACACGGAGGCCGTGGTGTGCGGCTTCGTGTGGGCGGCCGAACACGGGGTCGACGTGACGAACAACAGCTATTACACCGACCCCTGGTACTTCAACTGCAAGAACGACCCGGACCAGAAGGCGCTCGTGGAGGCCGTCACGCGCGCCTCGCGGTACGCGGAGAAGAAGGGCGCGGTCAACGTCGCGGCGGCCGGCAACGAGAACTACGACCTCGCCTCCGACGAGATCACCGACCCGTCGTCGCCGAACGACTCCACGCCGGGCGACCGGGTCGTCGACCCCTCGAAGTGCCTGGACATCCCGACGCAGCTGCCGGGTGTCGTGACGGTCGCCTCCACGGGCGCGAAGGGCATCAAGTCGTCCTTCTCCAACTACGGCCTGGGCGTGGCCGACATAGCCGCGCCGGGCGGCGACTCGACGGCCTACCAGAAGCCGGAGCCGCCGGCCACGAGCGGGCTGATCCTGGGCACGCTGCCGGGCGGCAAGTGGGGCTACATGGCCGGTACGTCGATGGCGTCCCCGCACGTCGCGGGCGTCGCCGCGCTCATCAAGTCGACGCACCCGTACGCCTCGCCCGCGATGGTGAAGGCCCTGCTGTACGCGCAGGCCGACGCCAAGGCGTGCACGGACCCGTACGACATCGACGCCGACGGCAAGATCGACGCGGTGTGCGAGGGCCCGAAGAACCGCAACGGCTTCTACGGCTGGGGCATCACGGACGCGCTGGACGCGGTGACCAAGTAGGGCTGGTGACCGAGCAGAGCTGAGGTGAGGACGGGCCGGGCGGGGACACCTGCCCGGCCCGTTCCGTGTCTGCGGCAGGATTCCTTGCCATGGACGTGTACGAGGATCCGTCGGCCTGGACCGCCGAGCCGGTCCGGCCGCGGTGGCGGCTGGCCCTGCGGTTCGCCGGGAGCGTGGTGTGGTTCCCGGTGGTGTGCGTGCTGTGGGCGGCAGTCGCCGTCGCGGGCTTCGTCGTCGGACTGTTCGCCGACGCGCTCGTCAGCAGCCGCCTCGAACGCGCCTACGTCGACTTCGTGGCCGGCGCCCTGAAGCGCGTCAAGGGGCTGGCCTCGTGGTGTGTGACCTGGCCGGAGCTGCTCCACGAGGGGGACGCCGACTACTACAGGGCGCGCGTGGACAGGGTGGTCCGGGACTGTACGGCCCGGGCCACGTGGCCGCACCGTCCGGCGAAGTCGAGACCTTTTGTCGAGTGTGCGATACCGCTGCGGGACTACCGCGGTGTCGGCGGGTGGTACGTCGCCGAGGTCGCCCTCGCGCAGGGGTGGGAGCTGCGGCCGACGGACGCGCACCGGGAAGTACGCCTGTGGTGGTCGGCCGCGTCCAGGGCCGATTGAGGCCGTTCTGCCGACTTGCCCGGCTCTGTGGAGGCCGGTGAAGATCCTGGGGTGACCTTGACAAGATCTTCACCAGGAATGGCCGATGCGCAGGGACGCGCCGGTGCGGGCCGGGCCGTCGCTGTCCTGGTGCTGGTGGCGCTGGCCGCGCTGATCCCGCTGCTCGGCCCGTCCACCGCGCTGCACGGCACCGGGGAGGCCCGCGCGCCCGGCGCCGGGGGCATAGCCCTGCTGCGGACGGTGCTGTTCGCGGCGCTGTGCATACCCGTCGGCGAGCTGTTCGTGAACCGGCTGGCGCGGTCCGTGCCGGGCGCGGAGACCGGGCCGTGGGGCGTGCCCCGGAGTTGGTCACCCTGCGCGGCCGCCGCCGGTTTTCTCGCCGCCCTGGGGCTCGCCTCGGTCGTGGCCACGGGCAATCTCGTGCCGGCCGGACTGTCGGACGTCGACGTCGGCGGGCTCTACGCGTCCCGGGACGGCAAACTCGCCCTGCTGGAGGTCAACGCGTTCCTCCTGGCGTGGCTGTGCGCCGTGTCCCGCCGGCCGGCCACGCAGCTGTGGCCACTGGCCGCCGTGATCGTCGCCGAGGCCCTGCGCGCGCACCCCACGACCGAGCACACCCCGCTGACCGGCTCCGGGCTGACGCTCGTCCACCTGACCTGCGCGGCGCTGTGGGCGGGCGGGCTGCTGCACGCGTTGCGCACCCTGCGGCTGTGGCGGGGCGGGCAGGCCGCGGAGGCGGGTGCGGCCCTGCTGGGCCGCTACGCGCGCGTGGCGGCCGTACTGCTGGCCGCCATCACGGCGACGGGCGTGTGGAGTTCACTGCGCCGGATGCCGCCGGAGACGGTCCTGGAGCAGCTCACGGCGACGGCGTACGGGCGGGCCCTGCTCGCCAAGGTGCTCCTCGTGACGGCCGTCGCCGCGCTCGCTCTGTGGGCGCGGCGACGGCTGCGCCGGGCGGCCGACCCGCTGACGGCGTACGTGCCGGCGCGGGCGGAGGTCGTCGTCCTGGGTCTGGTGGTCGCGGTGTCCGGGCTGCTGACGGCGCTTCCGGTGCCCATCCGCTGGTGACACCGGCGGGTCTCAGACGGCCCGCATCTCGCCGTACGTCGCGGCCGGTGCCCTGCGCGCGTCGAGCGCCCCGAGCGTGCCGCCGGCCAGCAGGGCCTGCGCGGCGAGGTACGTGAGCATGATCCAGAAGTCGGGGGCGGGCGGCTGCGGCCAGTCGGCGACGCCCGTCGCGATGAGCGTGTCGGAGAGCAGGAAGAGCGCTCCGCCGAGTCCGGCGAAGAGCCCGAACCGGGTGGCGGCGCGGTACGCCATGGCAGCCAGCAGGAGGCTGTACGCGGCGACGGGTACGCGCAGGTCCGCGGGAAGGTCCGGCCACAGCAGCGCGACGGTCGTGACGAGGGCGGTGGCGTAGCCGAGGGCGAGGAGACCCGCACGCGCGCGTGGGACGGCGTTCCGGCTGCCGTACGTCGCGAAGAGGACGAGGTAGCAGACGTGTCCCGCCGCGAAGCTGCCCATGCCGGCGAGGAAGGCCGGTTCGGCGTCGGACAGCAGCAGGACGTCGCCGCCCCAGCCGAACAGCAGGGCGGCCACCAGCGGCCGGGGCGCCCGGCGCTGGGCGGCCCAGAGGGCCAGGAGCGGCATCAGGAGGGGCTTGGCGACGGCGTGCCCGGCGCCGGAACCGGCCGCGAGGGAGACGAGGTCGGCGGCGACGGCGAGCCCGAAGACGCCGAGGAGGAGACGCGAGGGGGTCACGCCGAGGCACCCTTCCCGGCGGACGCGGCGTTCCCGACGGACGCGGCCTCGTCGGCGGACGCGGCTTCCCCGGCGGGCGCAGCCTCGCCGACAGACGCAGCCTCCCCAGCGAACGCGACCTCGCCGACGGACGCAGCCTCCCCGGCCGGGATGCTCTCCCCCACCGGCCCGGCCTCCCCACCGAACGCGACCTCGCCGGCGGACGCAGCCTCCCTGGCGAACGCAGCCTCCCCGGCGAACGCGACCTCGCCGACGGACGCAGCCTCTCCGGCGGACGCGGACTTCCCGGCGGACGCGGACTCGCCGACGGACGCAGCCTCCCCGGCCGGGATGCTCTCCCCCACCGGCCCGGCCTCCCCACCGAACGCGACCTCGCCGACGGACGCAGCCTCCCCGACGGACGCAGCCTCCCCGGCCGGGATGCTCTCCCCCACCGGCCCGGCCTCCCCACCGAACGCGACCTCGCCGACGGACGCAGCCTCCCTGGCGAACGCAGCCTCCCTGGCGGACGCAGCCTCCCCGGCGAACGCGACCTCCCCGGGGAACGCGACCTCGCCGGCGAACGCGACCTCGCCGGCGAACGCAGCCTCGCCGACGGACGCAGCCTCTCCGGCGGACGCGGACTTCCCGGCGGACGCGGACTCGCCGGCGGACGCGCCGTTCCCGGCCGGGATACTCTCCCCCACCGGCGCGGCCTCGCCGACCGGCGGTGAGGCCGTGTCAGTAGCCGGAGGTACCGCCGGATCCGACACCAGGGCCGGCGCCGGAGGCCGCGTCCGCGTCGGTCCCCACCCCGGCCCCCGGAACACGCGCCCGGCGCGCTCGCTCCAAGTCCGGGCCGCCCTCAGGTCCTTGGCGATCGACACGTACTCGTGTGTCGCCACCTTCAGCAGGTTGTACGTGTCGATGTTCTTGGTCAGCCCGTACCGGGGCCGCTCGGTCTCGGCGACGAACGAGCCGAACAGACGGTCCCAGACGATGAGGATGCCGCCGAAGTTGCGGTCGAGGTAACCGCCCTGGGAGGCGTGGTGGACCCGGTGGTGCGAGGGGGTGTTGAAGACGGACTCGAACCAGCGGGGCAGCTTGTCGATCCGCTCGGTGTGGATCCAGAACTGGTAGACGAGGTTCGCGGAGGAGCAGAACGCCAGCGCGGCGGGGTGCACCCCGGCGACGATGAGGGGCACGTAGAACGGCCACACGGTCAGGGACGTCCAGGGCTGGCGCAGCGCGGTGGTGAAGTTGAACTTCCGGCTGGAGTGGTGGACGACGTGGCAGGCCCACAGGATGCGGACGACGTGGTGGCCGCGGTGGGACCAGTAGTAGAAGAAGTCCTGCGCGAGCAGCATCAGCGGGACGGTCCACCACAGGACGGGGACGCGCAGGGGCGTGAGTTCGTAGAGGGCCGTGTAGACGGCGACGATCGGGATCTTCCAGAGGAAGTCGAAGGCGAGGCTGCCGAGCCCCATGCCGATGCTCGTGGCGGCGTCCTTCGCCTCGTAGCCCTCCGCGTCCTCGTCGGGATGGAGGCGGTAGCTCACCATCTCGACCACGGTGAGCAGCACAAACGCGGGTATCGACCACAGCACGACATCGGGCAGGTTCGGCATGCCTGCACCGTAGGACCGCCGTCCGGCCCCCACCAGACGTTGTTACCCACAAGTATTACCGACGGTACGCGCTTGCTTCTTGGCGATCTCCGCCAATACGGAGGGCCCGGCCGGCACGGAATGCCGGACCTCGCCCAGACGTACGCCTCGCGAACGGACAGATCGGACAACGCGCCTGAGGGAGCGTCGGAAGAACGGGCCGGACGCACCTGGCGGGCGGGAGTGTCAGTCCCGGCCCGTATCCTCAGGGACCATGCTGGAAGACCTGACGACCGCCGCCTTCTCTCCCACGTCGTGGCCGACCGCGTATCCCAAGGGGTACGCGGTCGTTGACGTGGAGACCACGGGCCTGGCCCGGGACGACCGCATCATCTCCGCGGCCGTCTACCGGCTGGACGCGCGCGGCGAGGTCGAGGACCACTGGTACACGATGGTCAACCCGGAGCGTGACCCGGGCCCCGTGTGGATCCACGGACTGACGAGCGAGGCGCTCGAGGGCGCGCCCCTCTTCCAGGACATCGCCGAGGAGTTCACGGCCCGGCTGGCGGGGCGGGTGCTCGTCGCGCACAACGCCGTCTTCGACTGGCAGATGATCGCCCGGGAGTACGCGCGCGCGGAGCGCGAGGCGCCGGTGCGCCAGCGGCTGTGCACCATCGCGCTCTCCAAGGAGCTCGGGCTCCCGCTGCCCAACCACAAGCTGGAGTCCCTCGCGGCGCACTTCGGCGTGGTCCAGCGGCGGGCGCACCACGCGCTGGACGACGCGCGCGTGCTCGCGGAGGCGTTCCGGCCCAGCCTCAAGGCCGCGGCGGCGAACGGCCTACGGCTGCCGCTGCACGAGTGCCGGCCGCTGACCGAGTGGTCGGACCGCCCCGCCGCGCCCCGCATCGGGCAGCAGGCGGGCTACGGCGGGTCCCGGCCGGGCAGTTGGCGTCCCTCCCGGAAGCGGCCCGCCTGCCCCTACCCCAACCCGGGGCGCTACGAGCCGGGCGGGCGGCTCAAGCAGGGCATGCGGGTCGCCTTCTCGGGTGACACGTCGGTCGAGCGGGAGCTGCTGGAGGACCGCGCGACCGAGGCGGGGCTGCACGTGGCGTCGAGCCTGTCCCGGCTGACGAGCCTGCTCGTCACGAACGACCCGGACTCGGGCACGTCCAAGGTGGTCAAGGCCCGCCAGTTCGGCACGCCGGTCGTGGACGAGGCGGCGTTCGGGCAGCTCCTCGCGGACGTGGAGCCGGCGTCCGGGGAGTGAGCCGGACACCGGGCGGCGGCGGACCGTACGGACGGGTGATTGCCGGGCGACTCGCCCGGCCGCCGCTCGCCCGGGCCGGGGTGACGGCCCACGCTGTGGCGCATGGCGACCTGTGAGGTATGTGGCAATCAGTACGGAATGACCTTCGAGGTGCACGCGCAGGGCGCGGTGCACGTCTTCGACTGCTTTGCCTGCGCGATCCACCGCATGGCCCCCATCTGCGAGCACTGCCGGGTCCAGATCATCGGCCAGGGCGTGGAGGTCGAGGGCCACTGGTACTGCGGCGCCCACTGCGCCCGCGCGGAGGGAAAGGTGGGAATTGTCGACAAGGTGTGAACCCGTACCCGCCTGAATGCACCCCACGACCGAGTTGTACGGTCGTGGGGTGTACCGCTTCCTGATGTCCCGGCAGTGGGTGATCCTCACGTTGATCGCCCTGCTCCTCATCCCCACGATGATCAGGCTGGGCATCTGGCAGATGCACCGCTACGAGGAGCGCACCGCCCGGAACCAGCTGGTCACCGACGCGCTGGCCGCCAAGCCGGTGCCGGTGGAGAAGCTGACCGCCCCCGGGCACACGGTCACCAGCGCCGAGCGGTACCGGACCGTGACCGCGAAGGGCCGCTTCGACACGGAGGACGAGGTCGTCGTCCGCCGGCGCACCAACTCCGACGACGAGGTCGGCTACCACGTCCTGACCCCCTTCGTCCTCGACGACGGCAAGGTCCTGCTGGTCAACCGGGGCTGGATCCCCTCCGACGGCCCGAGCCAGACCGCGTTCCCCAAGGTGCCCGCCCCGCCGAGCGGCGAGGTCACCGTCCAGGGCCGGCTGATGCCCAGTGAGACGACCGCGGCGAGCGGCATCAAGGACCTCAAGGGCCTGCCCGACCGGCAGATCATGCTGATCAACAGCGAGCAGGAGGCCCGGCGCCTCAAGGCCGAGGTGCTCGGCGGCTACATCGCCCAGACGGCTCCCGAGCCCAAGGGCGACACGCCCGAGCTGCTGGGCGACCCCGGCAAGGAGGACGCGGCGCTGAACTACGCGTACGCGATCCAGTGGTGGCTGTTCTCCGCGGCCGTCCCGGTCGGCTGGGTGGTCCTGGCCCGCCGCGAGGCCCGGGAGCGGGCGCAGGCGGCGGCGAAGAAGCAGGACACCAGTGAGGCGGAACCGGCGGCGGTGTGACCACCGCCGGCCCCCCGGCCGCGTCAGCAGCAGCGGCCCTGCCGGCACTCCTCCCGGTGCGTCCGGTCGAGCACCTCCGCGAGTTCCCGCACGTACCAGCACACCACCCGCGCCCAGTGCACGGCCCTCATGAGCGGGCTCCCGCCAGCGGCTCCTGCGGTACGTCGAGGCGGGATTCCACGTAGGGCGCCTCGGTCACCGGCAGGGAGCCCGGGGACCTGATCGCCCGTACGCAGACCACCGCCGCGTTGCCGATCACGACGGCGACGAGCAGCAGGAACAGGGCGATCAGCACGCCGTCCACGGTGGAGTTGGTGACCACGGTGTGCATGTCGTCGAGGTTCTTGGCAGGCGGCAGCACCTGGCCCGCGTCGAGGGCGTCGGCGTACCGCGTCCGCTGGGCGAAGAAGCCGATCTTCGGGTCGTCGGAGAAGATCTTCTGCCAGCCGGCGGTGAAGGTGATCGCGACGACCCAGGCGAGCGGGACGCCCGTGACCCAGGCCCAGCGCAGCCGGCCGGACTTGATCAGGATCGTGGTGCAGACGGCCAGGGCGATCGCGGCGAGGAGCTGGTTGGCGATGCCGAACAGCGGGAAGAGCTGGTTGATCCCGCCGAGCGGGTCGGTGGCGCCGGTGTAGAGGAAGTACCCCCAGGCCGCCACGACGAGGGCGCTGCACAGCCAGATGCCCGGCTTCCAGGTGACCCGGCCGAGGGGCTTGAAGACGTTGCCGAGCATGTCCTGGAGCATGAAGCGGCCCACACGGGTGCCGGCGTCCACCGTCGTCAGGATGAACAACGCCTCGAACATGATCGCGAAGTGGTACCAGAAGGCCTTCATCCCGGCGCCCCCGAAGACCCCGGAGAAGATCTCCGACATGCCGACGGCCAGGGTCGGTGCCCCGCCGGAGCGGGCGATCAGGGTCTGCTCCTCCACGGCCTTGGCGGCCTGGGTGAGCTGGTCGGGGGTGATGGTGAAGCCGAGGCCGGCGACGGCGTGGGAGGCGGACTCGGCCGTGGTGCCGAGCAGGGCCGCCGGGGCGTTCATGGCGTAGTAGAGGCCCGGCTCCAGGGTCGCCGCGGCGATCAGCGCCATGATCGCGACGAACGACTCCATCAGCATGGCGCCGTAGCCGATCATCCGGACCTGGGACTCCTTCCGGATCAGCTTCGGGGTGGTCCCGGAGGCGACCAGCGCGTGGAAGCCGGACAGCGCGCCGCAGGCGATGGTGATGAAGAGGAACGGGAACAGGCCCCCGGCGAAGACGGGCCCGGCGCCGGAGGAGGCGAAGTCGCTCACCGCGTCCGCGCGCATCACGGGCGCGGCGACGACCACGCCGACCGCGAGCAGGGCGATGGTGCCGATCTTCATGAAGGTGGAGAGGTAGTCGCGCGGCGCGAGCAGCATCCACACCGGCAGCACGGAGGCGACGAAGCCGTAGCCGACCAGGCAGAACACGAGGGTGGTGGGGCTGAGGGTGAAGGCGGAGGCCAGCGAGGACTCCTGCACCCAGCTGCCGCCGACGATGGCGAGCAGCAGCAGGACGACGCCGATCACGCTGGTCTCGACGACCCGGCCCGGGCGGATGACGTGCAGCCAGAAGCCCATGAACAGCGCGATGGGGATGGTCATCGCGACGGAGAAGGTGCCCCAGGGGCTGTGCGCGAGGGCGTTGACGACGACCAGCGCGAGCACGCCCAGCAGGATGATCATGATGGCGAACACGGCGATCAGGGCGGCGGCCCCGCCCGCCCGGCCGATCTCGTCCCGGGCCATCTGGCCGAGCGAGGTGCCGTCCCGCCGCATCGACAGGAACAGCACGACCATGTCCTGCACCGCGCCCGCGAAGATCACCCCCGCCACGATCCACAGGGTCCCGGGCAGATAGCCCATCTGCGCCGCGAGGACCGGGCCGACCAGCGGTCCGGCGCCGGCGATGGCGGCGAAGTGGTGGCCGAGCAGCACCCGGCGGTCGGTGGGCTGGAAGTCGACGCCGTCCTCCAGCCGTTCGGCCGGGGTGGCCCGGCGGTCGTCCGGCTCGAGGACACGGCGGGCGATGAACCGGGAGTAGAAGCGGTAGGCGATGGCGTACGAGCCCAGGGCGGCGACCACCAGCCAGACCGCGGAGATCCGCTCGCCGCGGGCCAGGGCGAGCACCCCCCAGGCGACGGCGCCGAGCAGGGAGACGGCGGTCCACACCGCAAACGACCGCAGACGTGACTTTTCCGGCGCTTGAGGGCCGGATTCGGGCAGGGCTGATGTGGGCATGGCGGCTCCTCGCCTCGACAGGGGGTGAACCCTCGACAGGGGTGAACAGGGTGTGCGGACGGATCAGCGATGTCGGTCGGTCAGCGCGTACGCCGCGAGCAGGCACAGGCCGCAGCCCGGTACCCAGGCCAGTTGGTACCAGTAGAAGAACGGCGCCCCCGCGAGCCGCGGATCCGCCCCGGCGTACAGCGGGACCCACAGCAACCCGGCCGCGGGTGCGAGGAGCAGCACGGCGACGGCGACGCGCCGTAGCCGGGGATGTCCGGTCCGTGCCATGACCTGCGCTCCTCTCCCGCTCGCTGTCGGTCTGTGCAAGAGTTGCGCACCCGCCGGAAGTGGTTGACACGGCGTTTCCAGAAGATTTCCCCCCGGTTCCCTGTCCTCCGGACGGGCCGTCCGCGCAACTCTCGCGCGAGGGCACAGGCACACCAAGGACGGTGACCCATGGCTGACGGCGCCATGACCGCGACGTTCCTCGCCGTGATCGGCGGGGCGTCGCTGCTCGCCGTCACCGCGCGGCGGCTGCGCGCCAACGACCGGCTGCCGTCGCTGGAGGGCTGGGCCCTGGCCGACCGGAGTCTCGGCCCGGTGTGGACCTGGTTCCTGCTGGGCGGCACGATCTTCACCGCGTACACGTTCACCGCCGTACCGGGGCTGGCGTACGGCAACGGCGCTCCCGCCTTCTTCGCGGTGCCGTACACGGTGATCGTCTGCCCGCTGGCCTTCGTGCTGCTGAGCCGGCTGGGGAGCGTGGCCCGGCGGCACGGCTACATCACCGCCGCCGACTTCGTGCGGGGCCGCTACGGCTCGCCCCCGCTGGCCCTGGTGGTCGCGCTGACCGGGATCCTCGCCACGATGCCGTACCTGGCGCTGCAACTGCTCGGCATCCGGGCGGTGCTGACGGCCGGGGGCGTGTACCCGCGGGGCGCCGCCGGGGACCTGGTGCTGGTGGCGCTGTTCGCGGGGCTCGCGGTGGCCACCTACCGGCACGGGCTGCGGGCGCCGACGGTCATCTCGGCGCTGAAGGCGGTGGCCGTGTTCGTGTCGCTGACCGCGGTGACCTGGCTGGTGCTGGAACGGTTCGGCGGTCCGGGCCCGGTCTTCGACGGCGCCGCCGAGCGGCTGGGCGGCCCCGCGCTGCTGCTCTCCCCCGGGCAGCAGCCGGCCTACGCCACCCTCGCCCTCGGCTCCGCGCTCGCCCTGCTGATGTATCCGCATGTGCTCACCGCCGGTTTCGCCGCCGACGGGCCGCGCACCCTGCGCCGCGTCGCGGTGGCGCTGCCCGCCTGGACCGGACTCCTCGCGCTGTTCGGTTTCCTCGGCATCGCCGCCCTCGCGGCGGGGGTGCGGGCACCGCGCGGAGGGGCCGAGGCGGCCGTGCCGATGCTGGTCGACCGGCTGATGCCGGCACCGCTGGCCGGGCTGGTGTTCGCCGCGATCGCCGTCGGGGCACTGGTCCCGGCAGCGGTGATGTCGATCGCCGCGGCCACGAGCTTCGTCCGCAACGTGTACGTCGAGTACGTCCATCCGACGGCCACGCCCAAGCGGCAGGTGCGGATCGCCAAGGCGGTCTCGCTCACCGCGAAGGTGGGGGCCGTGGCGTTCGTGTTCGGGCTGCGCGACCAGGACGCCGTCAACCTCCAGCTGCTCGGCGGCGTGTGGATCCTGCAGATCTTCCCGGCCGTCGCCGTCGGGCTGTTCACCGGGCGGCTGCACCCCCGGGCGCTGCTCGCCGGGTGGGCCGTGGGCATGGCGTCGGGGACGTACCTGGTGGTGCGCGAGGGGTTCTCCTCGATCGTGCCGCTCGGCACCGGCGCCGGGCCGCTGGAGATCTACGCCGGGCTCGCCGCCCTGCTGCTCAACCTGACCGTCGCGGTGGCCGGCACCGCGGCCCTCGAACGCCTCGGCGTGCCACGCGGCGCCGACGCCACCGACCTGCCGTCCCGCCTGACCGTCCGGCGCCGCCCGGAGACGGGAGCGAACCACCTGTGAGACGCAGAGAGAACCCCACACTGCCCCCCGCGGCGGTGCCACCGGCACCGGCCGGGCCGCTCGCCTCCCCGGCGGCCGGCGACCCCGCCGACCTGGAGCGGGAGGCCGGTGTCGCCCACCTCTTCGAGCTGCACTACTCCTCGATGCTGCGCCTGGCCGTGCTGCTCGGCGCCGACGACCCGGAGAACGTGGTGGCCGAGGCGTACTACCAGATCTACCGCAAGTGGCGGCGCCTTCGGGACGTGGCCGCGGCGGAGGCCTATCTGCGCTCCACCGTCTGCAATCTGACGCGGATGCGGATACGGCACCTCCAGGTCGCCCGCCGGCACGAGGAGAACCCGCCGGACGAGACGGTCGCCTCCGCCGAGCACGCCGCGCTGCTGCGCGAGGACCAGCGGGTGCTGATCGACGCGCTCCAGCAGTTGCCGCCCCGGCAGCGCGAGGCGCTGGTGCTGCGGCACTGGCTCGGGCTCAAGGAGAGCGAGATAGCCGCCGCGATGGGCATCTCCGGCGGCTCCGTCAAGACGCACACGGCACGCGGCATCGCCGCCCTGACCCAGGCGATGGAGGCCCGGCGATGACGCATCGAGACGCGACTCCGTCGCGCGGCACCGACCGGACCGAGCAGGAGCTGCGCGAGGCGCTCCGGGCACTGGCGGGCGGGGTGCTCCCCGACCCCGACGCGTACCGCACGGCACGCGGCGAGTGGCTGCGGCGCGAGCGCAGGCGGCGGCTCGTGCTGGCCGTGCTCATCACCGTCGTCTTCGCGCTGGCGGTGCTGATCGGCCTGTGGGTGCTCAACCAGGCCCCGTCGGATCCGGGGGTGATCTTCTCGGGCACCGGCGCCGCGGCCGCCGACGGCCTGTCACTCCCCCGGCCTCTGCCCTGATTGCCGCGCCGACTTGCCGGGAACCCGCACTGCGTGCATCCCAGCATCGAGGACTACGCGATCGTCGGCGACGAGCAGACCGCTGCCCTGGTCGGCACGGACGGATCCGTCGACTGGCTGTGCCTGCCCCGCTTCGACTCCGCCGCCTGCTTCGCCAAGCTGCTCGGTGACGAGGACAACGGCTACTGGCGCATCGCCCCCGTGGGGGCGGACCGGTGCACCCGGCGCGCCTACCGACGCGACACCCTCGTCCTGGACACCGACTGGGAGACCGAGCAGGGGGCGGTGCGGGTCACCGACCTGATGCCCCAGCGCGACCGGGCCCCCGACCTCGTACGCGTCGTCGAGGGCCTCGACGGCGAGGTGACGCTGCACAGTGTCCTCAAGCTGCGCTTCGACTACGGCTCGATCGTGCCGTGGGTGCGCCGGGTCGACGGCCACCGCGTCGCCGTCGCGGGACCGGACTCGACGTGGCTGCGCAGCGAGCCGGAGGTGCGCAGTTGGGGCGAGGACTTCGGCACGCACGCGGAGTTCACGGTCAGGAAGGGGGAAAAGGTCGCCTTCGTCCTGACCTGGCACCCCTCCCACGAACCGCGCCCCCCGCTCGTCGACCCCTTCGAGGCGCTGCGCCACAGCGTCGAGGACTGGCGGGCATGGGCGTCCCGCTGCCGCTACGACGGGCCGTACCGCGACGCCGTCGTCCGCTCCCTGATCACCCTCAAGGCGCTCACCTACGCCCCGACCGGCGGCATCGTCGCCGCCGCCACGACCTCCCTGCCCGAGGAGCCGGGCGGGGTGCGCAACTGGGACTACCGCTACTGCTGGCTGCGCGACTCCACCCTCACCCTGGGCGCGCTGCTGGCGGCGGGCTACCAGGAGGAGGCGGAGGCCTGGCGGAACTGGCTGCTGCGCGCGGTCGCGGGCGACCCGGCGGACCTGCAGATCATGTACGGCCTGGCGGGCGAGCGGCGGCTGCCCGAGTTCGAGCTGCCGTGGCTGTCCGGCTTCGACGAGTCCACGCCCGTGCGCATCGGCAACGACGCCGTGAACCAGCTCCAGCTGGACGTCTACGGCGAGGTCATGGACTCCCTGTCCCTGGCCCGCGAGTCGGGTCTGTCCCCGCAGCCGGACGTCTGGGCCCTGCAGACGGCCCTGATGGACTTCCTGCGCACCCATTGGCAGCAGCCGGACGAGGGACTGTGGGAGGTGCGCGGCGGCCGGCGCCAGTTCGTGCACTCGAAGGTGATGGTGTGGGTGGCCGCCGACCGTGCCGTGCGCACGCTGGAGCGCCATCCGGAGCTGGACGGCGACCTGGACGGCTGGCGCGCGCTGCGCGAGGAGGTGCACCGCGAGGTGTGCGAGAAGGGCTACGACCCGCAGCGCAACACCTTCACCCAGTCCTACGGCTCGCGCGAACTGGACGCCGCGCTACTGCTCATCCCGCGCGTCGGCTTCCTGCCGCCCGACGATCCGCGGGTGATCGGCACCATCGACGCGGTCCGCAAGGAGCTGGACCACGGCGGCCTGCTGCGGCGCTACAGCACCACCGACGCGGACTTCACGGACGTCGACGGTCTGCCCGGCAGCGAGGGCACCTTCCTGGTGTGCTCGTTCTGGCTCGCGGACGCCCTGCACATGACGGGCCGCACGGAGGAGGCCCGACAGCTGTTCGAGCGGCTGATGGGGCTCGCCAACGACGTCGGACTGCTGGCCGAGGAGTTCGACCCGGTGACCGGCCGGCAGCTCGGCAACTTCCCGCAGGCGTTCAGCCACATCGGCCTGGTGAACACCGCCCTCGCCCTCTCCGGGGAGGACGGGGCAGGATAGGGACCATGGATCTTGGACTGAAAGACCGGGTGTACGTCGTCACGGGAGCCACGCGGGGCCTCGGCAACGCCTCCGCGCGTGAGCTCGTCGCGGACGGGGCGAAGGTGGTCGTCTCGGGGCGGGACGAGAAGGGTGTCGCCGACGCGGCGGCCGAGCTGGGCCCGAACGCGGTCGGGGTGGCCGTCGACAACGCCGACCCCGAGGCGCCGGCCCGGCTGATCGGGGCCGCGCGGGAGCACTTCGGGCGGGTCGACGGCGTCCTGGTCAGCGTGGGCGGGCCGCCGGCCGGGTTCGTCGCGGACAACACGGACGAACAGTGGCAGACGGCGTTCGAGTCGGTGTTCCTCGGCGCGGTGCGGCTGGCGCGCGCCGCGGCCGCCGAGCTGGAGCCCGGGGGCGTCATCGGGTTCGTGCTGTCCGGGTCGGTGTACGAGCCGATCGCGGGGCTGACGATCTCGAACGGGCTGCGGCCGGGCCTGGCGGGCTTCGCCAAGTCGCTCTCCGACGAACTGGGGCCGCGCGGGGTCCGGGTGGTGGGGGTGCTGCCCGGGCGGATCGACACGGATCGCGTGCGCGAGCTGGACGGGTTGTCGGCGGACCCGGAGGCGACCAGGGCCGCCGCGGAGTCGCGGATCCCGTTGCGGCGGTACGGGACGCCGCAGGAGTTCGGGCGGGTGGCCGCGTTCCTGTTGTCGCCGGCTGCTTCTTATCTGACGGGTGTGATGGTCCCCGTGGACGGCGGAGCCCGGCACGGCTTCTGACGGCGGCCCCCTCGACCGGGCCGTCAGCTCACCCTCTCCGCGTGGTGCTTGACTCCCGTCAGCCGTACCTCCGCCGGAAGCGACGCCAGGCCCGCCGATGTCCTGGCATGGGTCAGGGCACCGGTCGTGAAGTCGTCCAACGCGGCCCCCGGGTCCACGTGCGGCTCCAGTGCGAGGCGCACGCGGGCCTCGGGGGCGCTGCGGCGGCCCGTCAGGTGGGCGCGGGACCGGTCGACGCCGTCGATCCGGGCCGCCTCCCCGGTGAGCGCGTCCTCCAGGGCCCGGCCGCGCAGCAGCGCGCCCTCGCCGTCCCCGGTGTCGACGAGGACCTCGGCGAGGCGGCGCCGGCGCAGCACCGAGACGAGCCACCACAGGGCGAGCAGCAGCAGGACGGCGAGCACGGCGATGACGACCGGCCACCACCAGCCGGCGTCGCGCCAGCGAGTGCGTTCGGCGTCGCTCAGCAGCACGTCGTGCCGGTCCTGGTGGATCCACCAGGAGGGGGCGGGGGCGCCGAGGCGGACGGCCAGGACGGAGCCGCCCAGCACCAGCAGGACGAGGCCCACCAGCCCGAGGAACACGCGGTTGACGATCCTGAGCACCGGCCCTCACCCCTTCCGGCCGGGCCGCCGGACGCGCACCGACAGCGAGGGCGGCCGGGACAGCCCCAGTCCGCGGACCGCGTCGGCGAGCACGGCGTCCAGATCGGTCCGTACCTCGTCCAGTTCACGGAAGTGGGCCAGGGCGCGGACGTCCGCGCGGCGCCGGCGCACCTTCACCCGTGCCGACTGCACGCCGGCCACCTTCACCGCCCGGTCGCGCAGCGCCGTGGCGGCGGCGTCCCGGTCAAGTCCCGCGCGGACGTCGGCGTGCGTGCGGCGCATCGGGAGCACGTGCCGCAGGCCGGGGGTGGCGGCCAGGAGCAGCAGCCAGAGCCCGAGGGCGGCGGCGATCCCGGCCCCGACGAGCACCCAGGTGTCGTCGAGGGGCCGTCCGGCGAGCTGCCGGGCCAGCTCCCGGCGCCAGCCCATGCCGGGCCGGTCGGCGCGTACGGAGACGATGTCGTAGAGGAACAGCCCGGCGAGGGCTAGGAGCAGCAGGGCGACGATGGCCGCGGGGATGCGGCGCGCCGACCAGAAGCGGCCCGCGCGGCCGCCTTCGCCGTCGGGCGCGGCCGGCGGTCCGTGGGTGGCCGACGCCTCGGACCGGCCGGGGCCGGCCTGCGTCTTCTCCAGGACCGGCAGGCGCTGGGTGGTGCCTTCGGGCTCGGGGGTTTCCCTGCCCTGGGGTTCGCTCATCGGGTCCTCCCCTGTGCCGCGCCGTGCGCGGCGGTCAGGTGCAGCCGCTCCACATGGACGACGACCTCCGGCACCTGCATTCCCGCCAGGGCGCCCACCCGTTCGACGACTTGGCGGCGCACCCGGCGGCAGCGGTCGCCGATGTCGCAGGGGTAGTCGAGTTCGACGTGGACGCGGACGTGGACCACGTGGTGGTGGACGACGACCGAGGCGGACGGCCGGCCGGCGTCGGGTGGCAGCGTCCCGACCGCCTCACGGGCCGCCTGGGAGGCGATCTTCGCGACGACCCGGTCGGCGATCCGGGTCGCGCCGCGCTCCCCGGCCGGGACGACGGTCAGAGGTCTGTCGAGCTCACCGGCCCCCGCGCTCACGGGCGTCACCGCCGCCGTTCGCCACGGGTGCGGAAGAAGTCGCCCCACTCCATGTCGCCCTCCAGGAACCGGCCGACGACGAAGCCGACGGCGCCCAGCGCCGCCACCAGCAGGAAGGCACCGAATCCGCCGAAATACCCGGCGAAGGCCAGCGCCATGCCGGCGATCATGCCGACCACGGCCATGTTCATGCGCTCCTCAGCTCCTCAGCTCCGCAGCCGCTGTGTTGTCCGGTGTCCCTGGGCCTCACTGGATCCGGCGCTCCGGTTCCTCTTCCTCTTCGTCCGGCAGCTTCACGTCGCTCACCGCGATGTTGACCTCGACGACCTCCAGGCCCGTCATCCGCTCGACGGCGGTGATGACGTTCTCCCGTACGTCCCTGGCCACGTCGGCGATCGACACGCCGTAGTCGACGACGATCTCCAGGTCGAGGGCCGCCTGCACCTCGCCGACCTCGGCCTTCACCCCGCGGGTCACGCCCGACTTCTGGCCGCCTGGTACGCGGTCGCGCACTGCTCCGAACGTGCGGGACAGCCCGCTGCCCATGGCGTGCACGCCGTCCACGTCGCGTGCGGCGAGCCCGGCGATCTTCTCCACGACACCGTCGGCGATGGTCGTCCGTCCCCGGGAGCCCGGGTCCGCCCCACCGCGCTTGGCCAGTGGACTCCTGCGTGCCGCCGCCGGCTCGGTCTCCCCGCCCCGGTTCTCGGTCATGTCAGTCATCGCCGTACGTCCTTTTCGGTCGTCGTCCTTCGACCACCGTAAGCACGGTTACGGGATTGCGCGCCTCTGATGCGGCAGGCTGGAGGAATGACGGCCGACCGGTGGACACGGGCAGTGAGACATCAGCTGGGTTTCGGCAGGCTTTTGCCGTTGGGTGATGCGCGTGACGGCGCGTGGATCGCCGAGCAGGCGGCCGAGGCGGTGCTGCGGCGCGCGGCCGAGGACGCGCCGGGCGTCCGCGTCGACGCGCTCCGTATCGTGCTCGCCGACCCGGCGGACACGCAGGCGCCGGCGGTGCCCGCTCCGCCGAGCGGCCTGCCGCCCGGCCCGCTGCGGGTGACGGCCGAGTTCGCGGCCACGGCCTCGGAACCGCTGCCGACGACGGCGTCCCTGCTGCGGGCGACGCTGGCGACCGCAGCGACGCAGCGGATCGGCCTGGCGGTGAGAGAGGTGGATCTGCGGGTGACGGGGCTGCTGGACGGGGAACCGGAAGCCGGGACCGCCGCCGGATTTCCTGAACCGCCGGGCGCCGCGCAACCGGAGGCGGGCGACGAGGCCCGCGTGGCGGCGACGGCCCTCGCGGTCCCGGGCGTGCTCCGTCTGACCGGCGCGCTGGGCCATCCCGTGCACATCGAGGAACTGCCGGGCGATGCCGCGCTGTCCCACCGCCATGTCCGGGTGGAGCTGGCGGTGGGCGCGGACCACCGGGCCCGGGACGTGGCCCGCGCGGTCCGCACGGCGGTCAGGACATCGCTGCCGGACCACCCGACGGTGGCGGTACTGGTGAGCGCGATCGGCTGACCGCGCGGACCGGCCCGACGACTCGGCTGACGGCCCTGGTCCGCCCGGCGATCGGCTGACCGCCCACGTGGGGCCGGCGATCGGCTGACCGGTCGAGTCGGGCCGGCGATCGGGTGACAGCCCAGGCGGGTCCGCGACCGGGCTGACCGCCCGGGTCGGGCCGACGACCGGCTGACCGGTCGACTCGGGCCGGCGATCGACTGACCGCCCGGGTCGGGCCGGCGACCGGCTGACCGGTCGACTCGGGCCGGCGACCGGCTGACCGCTCAGGTGGGCCCGGCGACCGGCTGACCGCCCGGGTCGGCCGGTGGGCGTCAGTCGCCGACGCCCGCGAGGTCACGCAGCCTGCGTGCCTGGGACTGGCGTTCGGCGCGGCGCTGCTCCTCGTAGGTGCGGTCCTGGGCGCCGCGCAGCAGGGCCTTGGTCTCGATGACGGCGTCGCGGGGCGCGGCGAGGAGAGCCGCGGTGAGGTCGCGGACCGTGGCGTCGAGCTGGTCGGCGGGCACGGCCACATTGGCCAGCCCGGTACTGACGGCCTCCTCGGCCGTGACGAAGCGCCCGGTCACGCAGATCTCCAGCGCGCGGGCGTATCCGACGAGTCCCACCAGCGGGTGCGTGCCCGTCAGGTCGGGCACGAGTCCGAGGCTGGTCTCGCGCATGGCGAACTGCACGTCGTCGGCGACGACGCGCAGATCGCAGGCGAGGGCGAGCTGGAAGCCCGCCCCGATGGCGTGCCCCTGGACGGCGGCGACGGAGACGATGTCGCTGCGCCGCCACCAGGTGAACGCCTCCTGGTATTCGGCGATGGTCGCGTCCAACTCGGCGTCGCCGCCCCGCGCGAGGTCGATGAACGACGGTTCGCCGTCGAAGCCCTCGGGCGTGAACGCCTGCCGGTCGAGACCGGCCGAGAAGGACTTGCCCTCGGCCCGCAGCACCACGACGCGGACGGAGCCCGGCAGCAGCCGCCCGGCCTCGGTCAGCGCCCGCCACAGAGCGGGGCTCTGCGCGTTGCGCTTGGCCGGGTTGGTCAGCGTCACCGTGGCGATCGCGTCGTCGACGGTGAGCCGTACGCCGTCCTTGTCGAGTACGGGAACGAGGTCCTGGTCGGACGAAGCCATGGGACGCCTCCGATGTGTGCGGTCGTCTTCCGTGCCGTGCGACGGCGGATGTCCCGCCGTACCACGGCACAGCTAAGTGACTGCACAGTAACCACCCGGTCGCTCAGCCTGCCGACCGGGTGGCCACCATCGAAGCCGTGGGGCCACTCGGGGTCAGGCCGTGGCCTTCTTGCCCCGAGTCGCCCCGCCACGCCCTCGCAGCGTGACGCCCGACTCACTGAGCATGCGGTGCACGAAGCCATACGAGCGGCCGGTCTCCTCGGCCAACGCCCGGATGCTCGCACCGGCGTCGTACTTCTTCTTCAGGTCTGCCGCGAGCTTGTCGCGCGCGGCGCCGGTCACCCGGCTGCCCTTCTTCAGAGTCTCGGCCACCCGTGCCTCCTCATGGGAAGTGCGCTCTGGTCTCCTCATGATCACCCCTCCGGGCCCTGATGGCCACCCATTCGGCAAGGTCCGTGAGACAAGGTTGTGACGACGGGAGCGCATCCCCACATACGGAATATGGAATTCCGGAGCGGAGTGTCCGTACGACCGAACGGATTGCCCCGGGAAATGCCAGGTCAGAAAGGCGGCGCGGCCGAGCCCGGAAGAATCGGGGGCTCGGCCGCGAAATCGTTGTAGGACACACCTCGGTACGAGGAGATCTCACACAGATGATGGATCACCGCTGGGCCGAATGATCCAACGCCGTTGATCACGCATTCGATCAAGCGGTACTGACACTCAGGCCAGGGCGACGAGATCCGCGTAGTCGGCGCCCCACAGGTCCTCGACGCCGTCCGGCAGCAGGATGATCCGCTCCGGCTGGAGCGCCTCGACCGCGCCCTCGTCGTGCGTGACGAGGACGACCGCGCCCTTGTAGGTGCGCAGCGCGCCGAGGATCTCCTCGCGGCTGGCCGGGTCGAGGTTGTTGGTGGGCTCGTCGAGGAGCAGCACGTTCGCCGAGGACACCACCAGCGTGGCGAGCGCCAGGCGGGTCTTCTCGCCGCCGGAGAGGACGCCGGCGGGCTTGTCGACGTCGTCGCCGGAGAACAGGAACGAGCCGAGCACCTTGCGGACCTCGACGAGGTCCATGTCGGGCGCGGCGGAGCGCATGTTCTCCAGGACCGTGCGGTCGGGGTCGAGGGTCTCGTGCTCCTGGGCGTAGTAGCCGAGCTTCAGGCCGTGGCCGGGGACGACCGCGCCGGTGTCGGGCTGCTCGACGCCGCCCAGCAGCCGCAGCAGGGTGGTCTTGCCGGCGCCGTTGAGGCCCAGGATGACGACGCGGGAGCCCTTGTCGATGGCCAGGTCGACGTCGGTGAAGATCTCCAGCGAGCCGTAGGACTTCGACAGGCCCTCGGCCATCAGGGGGGTCTTGCCGCAGGGCGCGGGCTCGGGGAAGCGGAGCTTGGCGACCTTGTCGGACTGGCGGACCGCCTCCAGGCCGGAGAGCAGCTTGTCGGCGCGGCGGGCCATGTTCTGCGCGGCGACGGTCTTGGTGGCCTTGGCGCGCATCTTGTCGGCCTGCGAATGGAGCGCGGCGGCCTTCTTCTCGGCGTTGGCGCGCTCGCGCTTGCGGCGCCGCTCGTCGGCCTCGCGCTGCTGCTGGTAGAGCTTCCAGCCCATGTTGTAGACGTCGATCTGGGAGCGGTTGGCGTCCAGGTAGAACACCTTGTTGACGACCGTCTCGACCAGGTCCTCGTCGTGGGAGATCACGATGAAGCCGCCGCGGTAGGTCTTGAGGTAGTCGCGCAGCCAGATGATCGAGTCGGCGTCGAGGTGGTTGGTCGGCTCGTCGAGCAGCAGCGTGTCCGCGTCGGAGAACAGGATCCGGGCCAGCTCGATACGGCGGCGCTGACCGCCGGAGAGGGTGTGCAGGGGCTGGCCGAGGACGCGGTCGGGCAGGTTGAGCGCGGCGGCGATGGTGGCGGCCTCGGCCTCGGCGGCGTACCCGCCCTTGGTGAGGAACTCCGTCTCCTGGCGCTCGTACTGCTTGAGGGCCTTCTCGCGGGTGGCGCCCTTGCCGTTGGCGATGCGCTGTTCGTTGTCGCGCATCTTGCGGATCAGGACGTCCAGGCCGCGGGCGGAGAGGATGCGGTCGCGGGCCAGGACGTCGAGGTCGCCGGTGCGGGGGTCCTGCGGGAGGTAGCCGACCTCGCCGGAGCGGGTGATGGTGCCGCCGGCGGGCATGGCCTCGCCCGCGAGGCACTTGGTGAGGGTGGTCTTCCCCGCGCCGTTGCGGCCGACCAGGCCGATGCGGTCGCCCTTGGCGACGCGGAAGGTGGCGTTTTCGATGAGGACGCGGGCACCGGCGCGCAGCTCGATACCGGAGGCGGAGATCACGGACAGACTCCAGGGCGGATATGGGGGCGGGATGGGCGGCTGAGGACGTTCCCGCCGTCTAATGCGCGAGGAGAAAGGCCATGGGGGACAGTCTAACGGGGCCGTGCAACCACTTTTTCTGCGTGCGGGTGTTCGGTTGGTCTCGCCGGGTCGTTGTCAGTGGTGGGTGCGAGACTGAGCAGCAGAACGGGATCATCGGATTTCCGGCGACCGGGCACAAGGGAGTGATCGGCATGGCAGGCACGTCCGGCGGGCGTCCCAGCATCTGCCCGACGCTGCTCTACGCGGACGCGAAGGCGGCGATCCGGCAGCTCACGGAGGCCTTCGGCTTCACGGAGCTGTCGGTGTACGAGGGCGAGGACGGCTCGGTGCTGCACGCGGAGCTGGCACAGGGCAACGGCGCGGTGATGGTCGGCAGCAAGGGCCGCGGCGGCGTGTTCGACGCGGCCATGAAGGACGCGGGCACCACGGGGGTGTACGTGGTGGTGGACGACGTGGACGCGCACCACCGCCGCGCCGTCGACCACGGCGCGGAGATCCTCATGCCCCCGACGGACCAGGACTACGGCTCGCGGGACTACATGGCCCGGGACCTCGAGGGCAATGTGTGGAGTTTCGGCACGTACGCGCCCGAGATACCGGGCTGACCCCCGAGGTCGGGCGCCCGCCCTAACTGCCGCCGGTGTGCACCTGGAAGGCGGCCCGGCGCACGGCCTTGGCCAGGGCCGGGTCGGGGTGTGCCGCGGCGAGGGCGACCAGGACCTGCACGGTGCGCGGATGACCCACGGCCCGTACCTCGTCCAGGAGCATCGGGACGGTCGGCTGCACGGCGGACTCCAGATGGCGGACGAGCAGCGGGGCCTCCCCGTGGTCGGCGACGGCGGCGGCGGTGTCCACCCACAGCCAGGTCGCCTCCTCCCGGGTGAGGACCTCGTGGGCGTCCTCCGGGTCGGCCCCGTCGTGCTCGGCCAGCCACAGCAGCGCGTACGGCCTCAGCGTCGGCTCCTCCAGCACGGCGCGGACGTCCGGCTCGGCGGGGGCGCCGACCACGCGCAGCGCCTCGAAGGCGAGGCCGCGCAGCAGGGCGTCCTCGCCTCGGGCGGCGTCGAGCAGCTCGGTGACGGCGCTGCCGACGGTGCGGGCGGCGAGCCAGGCGCGGTACTCGGCGCGGGCCGCGTTCGGGCGCAGTTGGGCGCAGCCGCGGAGCATGTCCTCGGCGCCCTGCTCGATGTTCCCGGCGGGGCTCTGCGCGGCGACGCAGATCTGCTCCAGCTTGACCCAGACTGCCCAGCTGCCGAGCGGGGTGAGCGTGGCCTGGCCGTCGCCGTAGGTGAGCGCGCCGACGGAGGCGAGGGCGCTCAGGGCCCAGTCGAGGAGGGGCGCGAGCGGGGCGTCGGTGGGCTCCGGTTCGGCCGCCGGCTCGGGCTGGGGGCCGTAGGGGATCTCGCAGCGGGCGGTGCGCAGTTCGGTGACGCGCTGCTCCAGGAGGTCCAGGAGCTGCTCGACGGGGACGGGGCCGGCGGACAGCTGGAGGAAGGAGAGCACCTGCGGCATGGCCGAGACGACCTCGGCGACGGCGGCGGGCTCGTGGTCCGCGGGTTCCGGACAGGCGAGCGACCAGGCGTCGAAGAGGGCGACCCAGCCGCGCAGTACGGCGCTGTCGTCGCGGTTCCAGGCGCGCAGCCGCCAGCCGGGGCGGGCACTGTCGCCGTGCACCTCGACCAGGCCGGCGAGGCGAGCGGTGTCCCAGTCGGCCCTGACCTGAGCGGGGGTCAGGCCGAGGTCCGAGGCGGCCCGTTCGGCGGTCGCGTCGGAGAGGGTGGCCTTGCCGTCGGCGGTGGCGCTGTCCCCGCCGGGGCCGAGGGCGGCGTCGGCCCAGCGGGCGACGCGGGCGGCGCCGGCCAGGCCGGAGCGTGCCATTCTGGCCAGCTCCGCCGGTGCCGGGGTGCCCTCCGGGGGGCGCGGCGCGGGGCGGCGCGAGCGCTGCTGGTTCATCGCTCTGGGGGCGGCGGCCAGGGGTCGCGGGCGGACGAGTCGAAGCCTGGAGTCGCGCGGGATACGGGACGTCACGGGGGCAGTCTCCCGGTTGACGGTCCGAAAACCCAAACGGAATGTCACGGCGGGCGACGGGGATGGCCAACGCACCGGCCCCCGGGAGTGGTCGAGGGCCGGGAACAGGCCAGTGGTACGACGCTAAACGGAATCATCACGACCGGTCGGTAGGGAGCGGGACGGGACGTGGTTGCGACGGGGCGAAGGGGGCGTGAACGGGGGGTGCGTGACGTGCCGGCGCCGCCGGAGAGGTCACATGAGGGGGGTCAGGAAGCGCCGCAGGGCCTCCTCGTAGGCCTGGGGGTCGGCGTTCCACATCGCTCCGTGGGGGGCGTCGCGGACGGTGTGCAGGGCGACCATGTCGGGGCGGGCGCCGGCGAGGCGGCGGGAGAGCTGCCAGGGGGCGACCGTGTCGTCCGGGCCATGGAAGACGAGGGTGGGGACGCGGACGCCGTCGTACGGGTCGGTCCCCGCGGCGCGGTCGCCGTACAGGCCGGTGCGGCCCTGGGCGGCGCGGACCGCGAGGGGCAGCAGCGCGCCCGGGGTGCGGCGGGCGGCGGCCAGGGCGCGCAGGGTGGTCTCCCAGTGGAGGACCGGGGAGTCCAGGACGAGCCCGGAGACGCGCTCGCGGAGCCCCGAGTGCTCGGCGGCGCGCAGGGCCATGGTGGCGCCGGTGGACCAGCCGTGCAGGACGATCTGGCGGGCTCCGTGGCGCTCGGCGTAGCGGAGGGCCGCGTCGAGGTCGCGCCACTCGGTCTCGCCGAGATGGTTCAGGCCGTCGGGCGGGCGGGGTGCGCCGAGGTCGCCGCGGTAGGCGAGGGCGAGCACCGGGAAGCGGTTGCGGTGCAGGAACTCCATGATGTTCAGGGCGATTTCCCGGGTGGTGCCCAGGCCGTGCACGGCGATCACCCAGGTGTCCCGGGCGCCGGGCACGAACCACGCGGGCAGCGTGCCGAGTTCGCCGGGGATGTCGACGTCGGCGTGTTCGAGGCCCAGGGCGCCGCCGGGGTTGCCGACGTACACGTTGGGGGTGAGCCAGGCCTTGTCGCCGGGTCGCAGGGTGCCGTGGGTGACGCTCTCCAGGCGGCGTACGACGGTGTCGGCGGAGTGCGGGGCGTCGGCCAGGACGGGGCCGACGACGGCGTGGGAGCCGTCGCCGGCCAGACCGTAGCGGCCGGGCCGCAGGGCGGCCAGGTCCCGGGTGAGGCTGATCTGCCCGGCGGCGGTGCCGTGCACGGTGAGCCGGGGTTCGGTGGGCAGGGGCCTGCCGGGAGGCGCCTTGAGCGCGGCGTCGCTGGCGAACCGGCCGGCGGCCACCGCGGCGGCCCCGGCCCCGATCACGGCGGTGACGGCAGCGGCCGTCGCTTTGACAGTGCGCACCCGACCAGTGTCCTGGCGGACGCGGCCGGGGACCAGTGGGGGGTAGCGGTGGGGTGAGGGGTGGGGAGCGGCGTGCGGGGGGGGGGCAGCGTGCAGGCGGGGCGCAGTGTCGGCGGCCGGCTCCGGGCTGGGCCGGGACGCCGACGTCCAGCGGCGCACTAGCTGGGCGCGTCCCGGCGGCCAGCGACCTGCGGCTTGGCCGGTCCCTGCGGCCGGTGGCCTCTGGGCTGGGACCGGAAGGGACGTTGGCCTGCCGGCCGGGAGCGGAAGGGACGTTGGC
>NZ_JBEXTS010000018.1:61317-164831 GCF_040628815.1 Streptomyces sp. NPDC006140
GCCTGCCGGCCGGGAGCGGAAGCGATGTCGGCCTGCCGGCCGGGAGCGGAAGCGATGTCGGCCTGCCGGCCGGGAGCGGAAGCGATGTCGGCCTGCCGGCCGGGAGCGGAAGCGATGTCGGCCTGCGGGGATGGGGTCGGAAAGGCTGTGGCGGAGCGGGTCGGCTTGTGCGGGCGGTGGTGGCAGGTGGTGCCGTGTGATCCCCGCCCGGGCGGCGCGGTTACCGGCGCTGGCCGTAGTCGCGCAGGCGCTCTTCCACCTCCGTCAGTTGTTCGCGGGAGAGCAGGCTCGGGGACATGCCCGGCACCGACGTGGCGGTCAGCCACAGGCGGCACATCCATTCCAGTTGGGCGGTGCGGTCGTAGGCCTGGTCGAGGGTGGCGCCGTAGGTGACGGTGCCGTGGTTCTGGAGGAGGCAGCCGGAGCGGCCGGGGAGGGCGCGGAGCATGTTCTCGGCCAACTCGTCGGTGCCGTACGTGGCATACGGGGCAACCCGGACGGGCCCGCCGAGGGCGGCGGCCATGTAGTGGATCAGCGGGAGCTCGCTCACGAGCGTCGAGACGGCCGTCGCGTGCACGGCGTGGGTGTGGACGACGGCGCGGGCGTCGGCCGTGCGGTAGACGGCGAGGTGCATGGGCAGTTCGCTGGTCGGGACGAGCGTGCCGAGGACCTGTCGGCCGTCGAGGTCGACGCCGGTCACGTCGCCGGGGGTCAGCCGGTCGTAGGGGACGCCCGACGGCGTGACCAGGACGGTGTCCCCGACGCGCACCGAGACGTTGCCCGACGTGCCGACGACGAGCCCCTCGGCGACCGTCCTGCGGGCCGTGGCGACGAGGTCCTCCCAGGCGCTCGCCTCCTCGGGCCGGACCCCCCTGCGCCGCGGCTCCCCCGCGCCCGGTCCGCCGTCCCGGACGTCCCGTCCGCCCCGTTCGTCACCTCGCTGCTCAGCCATGCGGCGATCCTGCCAGCCGGCCCCTCGGCCCGCCGCCGAGCGGGGGCACTTTAGACCGGAAGCCGAACATCCGTAAGGGTGCAGACCGGCACAAAGCACTCCCGATCTTTCTTGGCCGGAGATCTCCGGGCATTCAACGATCTTCCAGTACGCTCTGGGGGATTTGCCTACACGTCGCCATTCCGGGGGGAAACATGGCCCGTGACCGCACACCGACCCGACGCCGCGGCCGATGGCTCGCGCTGTACGCGGCGGCACTCGCCCTGGGAGGGACGGCGCTGGCCGAGGCGCCGGCCTCGGCGGCGAGCCGTCCGAAGGGACACGACGTCTCGTCCCACCAGAAGAACGTCGACTGGCAGAGCGCGAAGAAGAAGGGCGCCCGGTTCGTCTACGTCAAGGCGACCGAGTCCACCACCTACCGCAACCCGTACTTCGGTCAGCAGTACAACGGCTCGCGCAACGCGGGCCTCGTCCGCGGCGCGTACCACTTCGCACTGCCGAACCGGTCGTCGGGCGCGGCGCAGGCGGCGCACTTCGTGGGCAACGGCGGCAGCTGGAGCGCGGACGGCTGGACGCTGCCTCCCGCGCTCGACATCGAATACAACCCGTACGACAAGAAGCGAAAGTGCTACGGCCTGAGCAAGGCGCGGATGGTCGGCTGGATCAGGTCGTTCAGCGACGAGGTCAAGCGGCTCACCGGCCGCCGCCCGGTGATCTACACGACCACCCACTGGTGGAAGACGTGCACGGGCAACAGCTCCGCCTTCGCCGCCGACCACTCGCTGTGGATCGCCCGCTACGACTCGGCGAGCGCGGGGACGCTGCCCGCGGGGTGGTCGTCGTGGACCTTCTGGCAGTACGACAACGGCAGCGGCGCCCTGCCGGGTGACCAGAATCTCTTCAACGGGTCACTCGATCGACTGAAGCGGTTCGCAAGGGGCGCCTGATCGTAGGGGCGCAAGGCCTGCTCAGCGGGGTGGAACGCCGACCTTCCGCTGCGGACACCCCTGCGCCCCTCCCAGTTCATCTTCCGTTCACTCAGGTTACCTACGTTCGTCTGGCCAACGACCTCGAACGATTGCCTGGGTAAATGGAAAGCTTCTCGCTGATCCTCGCGATTGTGGTGGTAACCGCACTCGCGTTCGATTTCACGAACGGTTTCCACGACACCGCGAACGCGATGGCCACGACCATTTCCACGGGCGCCATGAAGCCCAAGGTCGCAGTGGCCATGTCCGCTGTCCTCAACCTGGTCGGCGCCTTCCTGTCCGTCGAAGTCGCCAACACGATCTCCAAAGGCCTCGTCGACGAGGCCGGTATCCGTCCCGAGGTCATCTTCGCCGCCCTGGTCGGCGCGATCCTCTGGAACCTGCTGACCTGGCTGGTCGGTCTGCCGTCCAGTTCCTCGCACGCCCTGATGGGCGGTCTGATCGGCGCCACGATCGCCTCGGCGGGCGTCGGCGCGGTGCACGGCGACGTGCTGGTGACGAAGGTGCTGATCCCGGCGATCGCCGCCCCGCTGGTCGCGGGCATCGCGGCGATGCTCGCCACGCGGCTGACGTACTCCCTGGGCAGGAAGGCCGACGGCAAGGCCTCCGAGAAGGGCTACCGGGCCGGCCAGATCGCCTCCGCGGGCCTGGTCTCCCTGGCGCACGGCACCAACGACGCGCAGAAGACGATGGGTGTCATCACCCTGGCCCTGGTCGCCGGCGGCGCCGTCGCGCCCGACTCCGACCCGCCCATGTGGGTCATCCTCTCCGCGGGCATCGCGATCGCGCTCGGCACCTACCTCGGCGGCTGGCGCATCATCCGCACCATGGGCAAGGGGCTGACCGACCTCCAGCCGCAGCAGGGCTTCGCCGCCCAGACCAGCGCGGCGACGGTCATCCTGGCCTCCTCCCACCTCGGCTTCTCCCTGTCCACCACGCACTCCGTGTCCGGCTCCGTGATGGGCGCCGGTCTCGGCCGCAAGGGCGGCGTGGTCCGCTGGTCGACGGCGACGCGCATGTTCGTCGCCTGGGGTCTGACCCTGCCGGCGGCGGCCCTGGTGGGCGCGCTCGCCGAGTACGTGACCGGCTTCGGCGACTGGGGCACCGCCGTGGTGGCCGTCTTCCTCGTCGCCTCGTCGGCGGCCATCTGGAAGATCTCCCGGCGGGAGGTCGTCGACCACACCAACGTCAACGACACGGACGACGCGGAGCCCGCCGGTGTGGTGACCACGGCGATGGCCGCGGTGACGCCGCCGCCGGCCGGTGCGGCCGCCGACGCGCCGCCGTTCCCGGCCCAGGCCACCGCCGAGCGCACCCCCTCCACGACCACCACGGTCTGACCCGCCCACCGGCAGCGAGAAGGAAGCAGAGATGAAGATCGACTGGGCGGCCCTCGGTTCCGTCTTCGGCGTGAGCCTCGTCGTCACCGTGGCCCTCGTGGGCCTGTTCACCCTCGGCATCACCGGCCTGTCGCGCCGCGAGCGCGCGGTCGCCGAGGGCGGGTCCGCGGGCCTCGCCGTCACGGGCGCGTACGCGTGCTTCGCGGCGTGCGCGGCGGCCGTCGGGTACGGCATCTATCTGATCGTGGCCTGACGGCCCGACCGCACATCGTGTCCCCCGGGCGGCACGGGACCCCGGTCCCGTGCCGCCCGGTCGTCGTGTGCCGGCAGGGGCCGGTGTGGGGTTCTCCACACTCTCCCCGCGCAGGTCAAGGGCAAGTTGACGGCGGTTCGCGGCCGTGGTGGACTTCCGGGGCCAGTACGGCGGCAGGAGAGGAAGCCGGTGTGAGTCCGGCGCGGTCCCGCCACTGTCACCGGGGTAGCCATCCCCCGGGAGCCAGGAACTCTCACCGCCGGTCACGTCGAACCAGGGCGCGGACACCCTGAGTGAGGACACGTATCGCCATGCGCGGCTGCCGATCGAGGTTCAGCACACCACCCCTGCCTGCCCTGTTGGCCGGCTGAGCCCATGGGTGCCGGTCGCGTCTTCGCGTACGGTGCCGCCGCCGGCCTGATCGGTGACCTGCTGCTCGGCGATCCCCGCCGGGGGCATCCGGTCGCCGCGTTCGGGCGGGCCGCGGGTGCCGTGGAACGGGTGTTGTGGCGGGACCACCGCGGGTGGGGCGCGTCGCACACCCTCGTGTGCGCGGGAGGCGCCGTCGCGCTGGGGGCCGTCGCCCAGCGTGCGGTGCGCTCCTCCGCCGTCGCCTCCGTCGCGCTCACCGGTGCCGCCACCTGGGCCGTTGTCGGGGGGACTTCGCTCGCGCGCGAGGCGCGGACCATCGGACGGGCCCTGGAGACGGGCGACGTCGAGGCGGCCCGGGCTCGGCTGCCGCATCTGTGCGGGCGGGACCCGCAGGCCCTCGACGCCGACGGCATCGCCCGGGCCGTGGTGGAGTCCGTCGCCGAGAACACCTCCGACGCGGTCGTGGGGGCGCTGGTGTGGGGGGCCGTCGGCGGAGTGCCGGGGCTGCTCGGGTTCCGGGCCGTCAACACCCTCGACGCCATGGTGGGGCACAAGTCGGCCCGTTACCGCCGCTTCGGGTGGGCCTCCGCGCGGCTGGACGACCTCGCGGGGTGGCCGGGGGCGCGGCTGACGGCCGTCCTGGCGACGCTGGCCGGGCCGGATCCGCGCGGTGCCGTGCGCGCCTGGCGGGCGGACGCGGCGCGGCACCCGAGCCCCAACGCCGGGCCTGTGGAGGCCTCGTTCGCGGGGGCGCTCGGGGTGCGGCTGGGCGGGACCCTGTCCTACGGCGGGCGGGTGGAGCACCGGCCCGTGCTCAACGGGGCGGGGCGGGGCGTCGGCATCCGGGACGTCGAACGGGCCGTGCGGCTGTCCCGGCGCGTCGGCTGGCTCGCGCTCGGCGTCTGTGTCGCCGCGCGCCACATCACGAAGGGGCGTACGTCATGAGCGGTGGGCTTCTCGTCGCCGGAACCACCTCCGACGCGGGCAAGAGCGTCGTGACGGCCGGGATCTGCCGGTGGCTGGTGCGTCAGGGCGTCAAGGTCGCGCCCTTCAAGGCGCAGAACATGTCCCTCAACTCGTTCGTGACACGCGAGGGCGCCGAGATCGGGCGGGCGCAGGCCATGCAGGCGCAGGCCTGCCGGATCGAGCCGACCGCGCTGATGAACCCCGTGCTGCTCAAGCCCGGGGGCGAGCAGAGCAGTCAGGTCGTGCTGCTGGGCAAGCCGGTCGGGGAGATGAGCGCGCGCGGCTACCACGGCGGGCGGCAGCAGAAGCTGCTCGGGACGGTGCTGGACTGCCTGGAGCAGTTGCGGGGCACGTATGACGCGGTGATCTGTGAGGGGGCCGGTTCGCCCGCCGAGATCAACCTGCGGCGGACCGACATCGTCAACATGGGCATCGCCCGCAACGCCGGGCTTCCGGTGCTCGTCGTCGGCGACATCGACCGGGGCGGTGTCTTCGCCTCGTTCTTCGGGACGGTGGCGCTGCTGTCCCGCGAGGACCAGGCGTGCGTCGCCGGGTTCCTCGTCAACAAGTTCCGCGGGGACGTCTCCCTGCTGGAGCCCGGTCTGGAGATGCTCCAGGACCTCACGGGACGGCGGACGTACGGCGTGCTGCCCTTCCGGCACGGGCTCGGCATCGACGAGGAGGACGGGCTGCGGGTGTCCCTGCGGGGAGCCGTGCGGGAGTCCGTCGTCGCGCCGCCGCTCGGGGAGGACGTGCTGCGCGTCGCCGTGTGCGCCGTGCCGCTGATGTCCAACTTCACCGACGTGGACGCCCTGGCCGCCGAACCGGGCGTCGTGGTGCGGTTCGTGGACCGGCCCGAGGAACTGGCCGACGCCGACCTCGTCGTCGTGCCCGGCACCCGCGGCACGGTCCGCGCGCTGGACTGGCTGCGCGAGCGGGGGCTCGCCGACGCCCTGGTCCGCAGGGCCGCCGAGCAGCGTCCGGTGCTCGGCGTCTGCGGCGGCTTCCAGCTCCTCGGCGAGCACATCGAGGACGACGTCGAGAGCCGCCGCGGGCATGTCGACGGGCTCGGGATCCTGCCCGTGCGGGTGCGGTTCGCCCGTGAGAAGACCCTCACCCGGCCGGAGGGCGAGGCCCTCGGCGAGCGGGTCGAGGGCTACGAGATCCACCACGGGGTCGCCGATGTCACCGGCGGCGACCCCTTCCTGGACGGCTGCCGGGTCGGCCAGACCTGGGGCACCCACTGGCACGGCTCGCTGGAGTCGGACGGCTTCCGGCGGGCGTTCCTGCGCGAGGTGGCGGCCGCCGCGGGCCGCCGTTTCGTGCCGGCTCCGGACACCTCGTTCGCCGCGCTGCGCGAGGAGCAGCTCGACCGGCTCGGCGACCTGATCGAACAGCACGCGGACACGGACGCGCTGTGGCGGCTCATCGAGTCCGGCGCGCCGCAAGGACTGCCCTTCATCCCACCGGGAGCACCCGCATGAGCACTGTCTTGTTGTTGTCGACCGCCGACACGGACCTGCTGGCGGCCCGGGCCGCCACGGGTGCCTCGTACCGGATCGGCAATCCGACCCGCGTGGACGTGCGCGAGGAGCTGCCGGCGCTGCTGGACGGCGCCGACCTCGCCGTGGTGCGGCTGCTCGGCGGCAAGCGGGCCTGGGAGGACGGGCTCGCCGCGCTGAAGGCCTCGGGGGTCCCCACCGTGCTGCTGGGCGGCGAGGCCGTGCCGGACGCGGAGCTGATGGCCGAGTCGTCCGTGCCCGCCGGGGTCGTCGCCGAGGCGCTGAAGTACCTCGTGGAGGGCGGGCCGGAGAACCTCACCGAGCTGGCCCGGTTCCTGTCCGACACCGTGCTGCTCACCGGTGAGGGCTTCGCCGCGCCGCGGAAGATGCCCGAGTACGGCGTGCACGGCGAGCGGGCGCACCACGAGGGGCGCCCGACCGTCGGTGTGCTCTTCTACCGGGCCCACGAGCTGAGCGGCAACACGGCCTTCGTGGACACCCTGTGCGACGCGATCGAGGCCCACGGCGCCAACGCGCTGCCGGTGTACTGCGGTTCGCTGCGCGGGGCGGACGAGGGGCTGTACGAGATCCTGGGCCGGGCGGACGCCCTGGTCGCCACCGTCCTGGCCGCCGGCGGCACGCACGCCTCGCAGGCCTCGGCCGGCGGTGACGAGGAGGCCTGGGACATCGGCGCCCTGGCCGAGATGAACATCCCGGTGTTGCAGGGGCTGTGCCTGACGTCCTCGCGGCAGGCCTGGGAGGAGTCGGACGCCGCCCTGTCCCCCATGGACGCCGCGATGCAGGTGGCGATCCCGGAGTTCGACGGGCGGCTGATCACCGTGCCGTTCTCCTTCAAGGAGCAGGGCCCGGACGACGTGCCCGTGTACGTGGCCGACCCGGAGCGGGCCGCGCGGGTCGCCGGCATCGCCGTACGGCACGCCCGGCTCAAGCACAAGGAGAACGCGGAGAAGAAGCTCGCGCTGGTCTTCACCGCGTACCCGACCAAGCACTCGCGGGTCGGCAACGCGGTCGGGCTCGACACGCCGGCCTCGGCGGTGCGGGTGCTGGACGCGCTGCGGGACGCCGGGTACGCCGTCGAGGGCTATCCGGACAACGGTGACGAGCTGATCCACCGGCTGATCGAGGCCGGCGGGCACGACGTGGAGTGGCTGACGGAGGAGCAGCTCGCCTCGGCGCCCGCGCGGGTGCCGCTGGCGGACTACCGGGCCTGGTTCGACAAGCTCGACCCGGAGCTGAAGGACGCCATGACCGAGGCGTGGGGCGAGCCGCCGGGCGGCCTCTACGTCGACGGGGACGACATCGTGCTGGCGTCCCTGCAGTTCGGGAACGTCGTGGTGATGATCCAGCCGCCGCGCGGCTTCGGCGAGAACCCGATCGCGATCTACCACGACCCGGACATGCCGCCCTCGCACCACTACATGGCCGCCTACCGCTGGCTGGAGCACAGTTTCGGCGCCGACGCCATCGTGCACATGGGCAAGCACGGCACCATGGAGTGGCTGCCGGGCAAGGGCCTCGGGCTGAGCGGCGGTTGCGCCCCGGACGCCGTCCTCGGCGACCTGCCGCTGATCTACCCGTTCATCGTCAACGACCCCGGCGAGGGCACCCAGGCCAAGCGCCGCGGCCACGCCACCGTCGTCGACCACCTCGTGCCGCCGATGGCCCGCGCCGACACCTACGGCGACCTCGCCAAGCTGGAACAGCTCCTCGACGAGTACGCGCTCGTCTCCGACCTGGACCCGGCCAAGGCCCCGGCCGTGCGGGCGCAGATCTGGACGCTGGTGAAGGCGGCCGAACTCCACCACGACCTGCACGTCGACGAACAGCCCGACGACGAAGAGTTCGACGAGTTCGTCATGCACATCGACGGCTACCTGTGCGAGATCAAGGACGTGCAGATCCGCGACGGACTGCACATCCTCGGCGGCGGCCCGGTCGGCGAACCGCGCGTCAACCTGGTGCTGGCCGTGCTGCGCGCCTCTCAGGTGTGGGGCGGGCAGGCCGGCGCGCTGCCCGGGCTCCGGGCGGCGCTGGCGGAGCACTTCGGGCTGGTGGAGAAGGAGCTGCTGGCCGAGCCGGGCGCCCCGGTGAAGGTGCCGGCCGAGCTGGCGGACCTGGTCGACGGCCCCGCCCGCAGCGCCGCCGACGCGATCGACCTGCTGGAGCAGCTGTGCCGGCGGTTCGCCGAGGGCATGGAGGAGCGCGGCTGGGCGGTCGCCGAGAGCGCGCCGCTGGTGCGGGAGGTCCTCGGCGCCGAACTGCCCGAGGCCGTCGCCGTGCTGGAGTTCGCCTGCAATGAGGTCGTGCCCCGGCTGGCGCGCACCACCGACGAGATCGGGCACATCCTGCGCGCCCTGGACGGCGGTTACGTCCCGGCCGGTCCCTCCGGCTCGCCGACCCGCGGTCTGGTCAACGTCCTGCCGACGGGCCGCAACTTCTACTCGGTCGACCCCAAGGCGATCCCGTCCCGGCTCAGCTGGGAGGTCGGGCAGTCGCTCGCGGACTCGCTGGTGCAGCGGTATCTGACGGACACCGGCGAGTACCCCAAGTCCGTCGGCCTGACGGTGTGGGGCACCTCGGCCATGCGCACCCAGGGCGACGACATCGCCGAGATCCTGGCGCTGCTGGGCTGCCGCCCGGTGTGGGACGACGCCTCGCGCCGGGTGACCGGGTTCGAGGTGATCCCCCTGGCGGAGCTGGGCCGGCCGCGCATCGACGTCACGGTCCGCATCTCCGGGTTCTTCCGGGACGCGTTCCCGCACGTGGTGGGGCTGATCGACGACGCCGTGCGCACGGTGGCCGAACTGGACGAGCCCGCCGACGCCAACTACGTCCGGGCGCACGCCGACGAGGACACCGCCGAGCACGGTGACCGGCGCCGCGCCACCGCCCGTATCTTCGGCTCCAAGCCGGGGGCTTACGGGGCCGGTCTGCTGCCGCTGATCGACGCCCGCAACTGGCGCTCCGACGCGGACCTCGCCGAGGTGTACGCGGTGTGGGGCGGCTACGCCTACGGGCGGGGGCTCGACGGGCGGGCCGCGCGCGGGGACATGGAGACGGCGTTCAAGCGGATCGCGGTCGCCGCGAAGAACGTCGACACCCGCGAGCACGACCTGGTCGACGCCGACGACTACTTCCAGTACCACGGCGGCATGGTCGCCATGGTCCGCCACCTCACCGGCGCCAGCCCCGAGGCGTACGTCGGCGACTCGGCCACCCCGGACCAGGTGAAGACCCGCACGCTGGGCGAGGAGACCCACCGCGTCTTCCGGGCCCGGGTGGTCAACCCGCGCTGGATGGCGGCCATGCGGCGGCACGGCTACAAGGGCGCCTTCGAGATGGCGGCGACCGTGGACTACCTGTTCGGGTACGACGCCACGGCCGGGGTCGTGGACGACTGGATGTACGAGAAGCTCAGCGCCGAGTACGTCTTCGACCCGGAGAACCGGGACTTCATGAAGAAGTCCAACCCGTGGGCGCTGCGCGGGATCACCGAGCGGCTGCTGGAGGCCGCAGAGCGTGGGCTGTGGGCCGAGCCGGACGCCGAGACGCTGGAACGGCTGCGCGCCACCTACCTGGAACTCGAAGGCGACCTGGAGGGCGACGAGAAGTGACCACCCCCTTTCCGTTCACGGCCGTCGTCGGCCAGGACGACCTGCGGCTCGCGCTGCTGCTGAACGCCGTGTCACCGGCGGTCGGCGGTGTGCTGGTGCGCGGCGAGAAGGGCACGGCCAAGTCGACGGCGGTTCGGGCGCTGTCGGCGCTGCTGCCTCAGGTCCCGGTCGTCCCCGGCTGCCGTTTCTCGTGCGACCCCGCCTCCCCCGACCCGGGGTGCCCGGACGGGCCCCACGAGGCCGGCGGCGGTGTCGAACGGCCCGCGCGCATGGTGGAGCTGCCCGTCGGCGCCTCCGAGGACCGGCTCGTGGGCGCGCTGGACATCGAGCGGGCGCTGTCTGAGGGCGTGAAGGCCTTCGAGCCCGGCCTGCTCGCCGACGCGCACCGCGGGATCCTCTACGTCGACGAGGTCAACCTCCTCCACGACCACCTGGTCGACCTGCTGCTGGACGCCGCCGCGATGGGCGCCTCGTACGTGGAGCGCGAGGGCGTCTCCGTGCGGCACGCCGCGCGGTTCCTGCTCGTCGGCACGATGAACCCCGAAGAGGGCGAGCTGCGGCCGCAGTTGCTCGACCGGTTCGGGCTCACCGTCGAGGTCGCGGCCTCCCGGGAGCCGGACCAGCGGGTGGAGGTCGTGCGCAGGCGGCTGGCCTACGACGACGATCCGGCCGGGTTCGCGGCCCGGTGGGCCGAGGAGGAGGCGGAAGTACGGGCGCGGATCGTGGCGGCGCGTGAGCTGCTGCCGTCGGTGCGGCTGGGCGACGGGGCGCTGCGGCAGATCGCGGCGACCTGCGCGGCCTTCGAGGTGGACGGCATGCGCGCCGACATCGTGATGGCCCGCACCGCGACCGCGCTGGCGGCCTGGGCGGGGCGTACGGACGTGCTCGCGGAGGACGTGCGGCAGGCGGCCCTGCTGGCCCTCCCCCACCGGCGGCGGCGCAATCCCTTCGACGCGCCGGGGCTGGACGAGGACAAGCTCGACGAGACGCTGGAGGAGTTCGGCGGCCCGGAGGACGACGACCCGGACCCGGACCCCGGGCCGGACGGGCCCGGCGGGGGCGGCGGGCAGCCTGACCCCGGCGAGGGTCCCGAGGGTGGTGACACCGGTGCCCGGCCCGAGGCCGGGGAGGGCGGGCAGCCGCAGCCGTCGGGCGGCGGCGAGCAGTCGGCGGTACGGCCCTCCGAGCCGTTCCGCACGAAGGTGCTGAGCGTGCCCGGGATCGGCGAGGGTGCGGCCGGGCGGCGTTCGCGGGCGCGGACCGAGCACGGGCGGACGACCGGGGCCCGGCGGCCCCGGGGCGCGCTCACCAAGCTGCACCTGGCGGCGACCGTGCAGGCCGCGGCCCCGCACCAGCGGGCGCGCGGACGGTCCGGGCCGGGCCTGGTCGTGCGCCGGGACGATCTGCGGCAGGCCACCCGCGAGGGGCGCGAGGGCAATCTCGTGCTGTTCGTCGTGGACGCCTCCGGGTCGATGGCGGCGCGGCAGCGGATGAGCGCCGTGAAGGGTGCCGTGCTGTCGCTGCTGCTGGACGCCTACCAGCGGCGGGACAAGGTGGGGCTGGTGACCTTCCGGGGCACGGGCGCGGACGTCGCGCTGCCGCCGACCTCGTCGGTGGACGCGGCGGCGGCCCGGCTGGAGTCGCTGCCGACGGGCGGGCGGACGCCGCTCGCGGCGGGGCTGCTGCGCGCGCACGACGTGCTGCGGGTGGAGCGGCTGCGCGATCCCGCGCGGCGGCCGCTGGTCGTGCTGGTGACCGACGGGCGGGCCACCGGTGGCCCCGAGCCGGTCGCCCTGGCCGGGCGTGCGGCTCGGCTGTTCGCGGCCGACGGGGTCGCCTCCGTCGTCGTGGACTGTGAGTCGGGGCCCGTGCGGCTGGGGCTCGCCGGGCAGCTCGCGGGTGAGCTGGGCGGTACGGCCGTGACGCTGGACGAGCTGCGGGCGGACAGCATCGCCGGGCTGGTGAAGGACGTACAGAGGAGGGCAGCGTAATGCCGCAGGGACAGCCGAGTGTGGTGCCGGACGACGGACTGACGACCCGGCAGCGCCGCAACCGGCCGCTGGTCGTGGTGCACACGGGCGTGGGCAAGGGCAAGTCCACCGCCGCGTTCGGGCTCGCGTTGCGGGCCTGGAACCAGGGGTGGCCCATCGGGGTGTTCCAGTTCGTCAAGTCGGCGAAGTGGAAGGTCGGCGAGGAGAACGCGCTGCGGGTGCTGGGGGCGTCCGGGGAGGGCGGGTCCGTCGACTGGCACAAGATGGGCGAGGGCTGGTCGTGGGTGCAGCGCGACGACCAGATGGACAACGAGGAGAAGGCCCGCGAGGGCTGGGAGCAGGTCAAGCGGGACCTGGCGAACGAGACGTACCGGCTGTACGTGCTCGACGAGTTCGCGTACCCGATGCACTGGGGGTGGGTCGACACCGACGAGGTCGTCGACGTCCTGCGGGACCGGCCCGGGACCCAGCACGTGGTGATCACCGGGCGCAACGCCCCGGAGAAGCTCGTGGACTTCGCCGACCTCGTGACCGACATGTCCAAGGTCAAGCACCCCATGGACGTCGGGCAGAAGGGGCAGAGGGGCATCGAGTGGTGAGTGCTTCCGTCCCCCGGCTGGTCATCGCCGCGCCGTCGTCCGGCAGCGGCAAGACCACCGTCGCCACGGGGTTGATGGCCGCGTTCGCCGCGCGGGGGCTCGCCGTGTCCCCGCACAAGGTCGGGCCGGACTACATCGACCCCGGGTACCACGCGCTCGCGACCGGGCGGGTGGGACGGAACCTGGACGCCTACCTGTGCGGGCCCGACCTGATCGGGCCGTTGTTCCTGCACGGGGCGCGGGGGTGTGACATCGCCGTCGTCGAGGGCGTGATGGGGCTGTACGACGGGGCGGCCGGGGAAGGGGAGCTGGCCTCCACCGCTCAGGTCGCGAAGCTGCTGCGGGCGCCGGTGGTGCTGGTCGTCGACGCGTCGTCGCAGTCGCGGTCCGTCGCGGCGCTGGTGCACGGGTTCGCGTCCTGGGACCCGGAGGTGCGGGTCGGGGGCGTGATCCTGAACAAGGTCGGGTCAGACCGGCACGAGGAGCTGCTGCGGGAGGCGCTGGATTCGGCCGGGGTGCCGGTGCTGGGGGTGTTGCGGCGGGCGGAGCAGGTGGAGACGCCGTCGCGGCATCTGGGTCTTGTGCCGGTCGCCGAGCGGCGGGCCGCGGCGGTGGAGGCCGTGGCGGCGATGGGGGCGCAGGTCTTGGACGGCTGTGACCTGGGGGCGTTGGAAGCCCTGGCGCGTGCAGCCGGTGCCGTATCAGGGGGCTCCGTCCCCTGGACCCCCGCCTCGCCCACCCACCGCCCGACGCGGTCGGACGAGCAGCAGGCGCCCGTCGTCGCCGTCGCCGGTGGCCCCGCCTTCACCTTCTCCTACGCCGAACACACCGAACTGCTCACCGCCGCCGGGGCGCAGGTCGTCACGTTCGACCCCCTGCGGGACGAGGAACTGCCCGAAGGGACCGCCGGGTTGGTGATCGGGGGCGGGTTCCCCGAGGTGTACGCCGCCGAGCTGTCCGCCAACGAGCCGTTGCGCAAGGCCGTCGCCGAGCTGGCGAACAGCGGCGCTCCCGTGGCCGCCGAGTGCGCCGGGCTGCTGTACCTGTGCCGGGAGCTGGACGGGCTGCCGATGTGCGGAGTGCTGGACGCCGGGGCGCGGATGAGCGAGCGGCTCACGCTGGGCTACCGGGACGCCGTGGCCGTCGGCGACAGTGTGCTCGCGGCGGCCGGGACGCGGATGCGCGGGCACGAGTTCCACCGGACCGTCGTGGAGCCCGGGTCGGGGGCGGAGCCCGCCTGGGGCGTCCGCACACCCCGGCCCCGGGTCGAAGGTTTCGTACAGCGCGGTGTGCACGCGAGTTATCTGCACACGCACTGGGCGTCCGAGCCCGGTGTCGCCCGTCGGTTCGTGGAGAGGTGCCGGACGTCATGAGCAGCAGGCTGGTCGGAGTCGGGGTCGGCCCCGGGGATCCGGAGCTGGTGACCGTCAAGGGCGTGAACGCCCTGCGCGCGGCGGACGTGGTCGTGGTGCCCGTGATGGACACGGGCGAGCGCGGGCGGGCCGAGGCGACCGTGGTGCACTACGTGCCCGAGGAGAAGGTCGTCCGGGTCGTGTTCGCGCTGAACGAGCGCAGCGACCGGGCCCGGCGCGAGGCGGCCTGGGACGCGGCGGGCGAGCGGGTCGCCGAACTGCTGCGCGCCCACGCGACCGTGGCCTTCGCGACCATCGGCGACCCCAATGTCTACTCGACCTTCACCTATCTCGCGCAGACCATCGCCGAGCTGGTGCCGGGGACCGTCGTCGAGACCGTGCCCGGGATCACCGCCATGCAGGACCTCGCCGCCCGGTCGGGTGCCGTGCTGACCGAGGGGACCGAGCCGCTCACGCTGGTGCCCGTCACCGCGGGGGCGACCGTGCTGAAGGAGGCCCTCGCCGGGCCCGGGACCGTCGTCGCCTACAAGTTCGGCCGGCAGGCGCACGAGGTCGCCGAGGCGCTGCGCGAGACCGGGCGGATCGGGGACGCGGTGTGGGGGTCGGCGCTGGGGCTGGCGGAGGAGTCGATCCGCCCGGCCGCCGACCTCGACGGCGCTCCCCTGCCCTATCTGTCGACGCTCATCGCGCCCGCCCGGCGCGAGGGCGGCCGGGGCGGAAAGCTCTGACCGGGCCGCCCGTTCATCACCGTCCAACCCCTGTACGAGAGGACCCACCCATGGCCGACGCCCCCGCCGGCAAAGTGACCTTCGTCGGTGCCGGCCCCGGCGCCGCCGACCTGCTGACGTTCCGCGCCGCGCGCGCCATCGCCGAGGCCGACGTCGTGATCTGGGCGGCCAGCCTGGTCCAGGCCGAGGTCCTCGACCACGCGCGCGAGGGCGCGGAGATCCTCGACTCGGCGACCATGTCCCTGGAGGACGTCGTCGCCGTGTACGAACGGGCCCGCCGCGAGGGCCTGAAGGTCGCTCGTATCCATTCCGGTGACCCCGCCCTGTGGGGCGGTACGCAGGAGCAGCTGGACCGGTGTGCCGAGATCGGGATCGCGACCGAGATCGTGCCCGGGGTGTCGTCCTTCTCGGCCGTGGCGGCGCTGGCGCAGCGCGAGCTGACCATCCCGGAGGTCGCGCAGTCCGTGGTGCTGACCCGGCTCGGCGGCGGCAAGACGCCCATGCCGCCCGGTGAGGAGGTCCGCGAGTTCGCCAAGCACGGCACGACCATGGCGGTGTTCCTGTCCGCAGCCCGCAGTGGGCAGCTGGTGCGGGAGCTGCTGGAGGGCGGGTATCCGACGACGACCCCGGTCGTGGTGGCGTACCAGGCGACCTGGCCGGAGGAACTGGTCGTGAAGTGCACGATCGGCACGCTGGAGGAGACGGTCAAGGAGCACAAGCTCTGGAAGCACACGCTGTTCCTGGTCGGACCCGCCCTCGACGCGCACGGCACCCGCTCGCACCTGTACCACCCGGGGCACTTCCACGGCTACCGCAAGGCCGACCCCGAGGCCCGCCGGGCGCTGCGCGAGCGGGGGGCGAGTACGTGATCACGGTGATCGGCACGGGGACGGGGGCGGCGCCTTCCGGTGACGTCCTCGCCGGTGCCGAGCTGGTCGTGGGCGGGCGGCGGCATCTGGACGCCGCCCGGCTGCCGGAGGGCGCCGAGCGGGTCGTGCTCGGGCCGCTCGCGCCTGCCCTCGACACCATCGGGGAGTACGTCGCGAAGGACCGGCCGGTGCTGGTGCTGGCCTCCGGGGACCCCGGGTTCTTCGGGATCGTCCGGGTGCTGGCCGAGCGGTTCGGGCCGGAGCGGCTGGACGTGCGGCCCGGGGTGTCGTCGGTCGCCGCCGCGTTCGCGCGGATCGGGCTGCCGTGGGACGACGCCGTGGTGGTGAGTGCCCACGGGCGTGGGCTGCGCACGGCCGTCAACGTGTGCCGGGCGCGGGCCAAGACGGCCGTGCTGACCGGGCCGGGTGCCGGTCCGGCCGAGCTGGGTGCGGCCCTGGCGGGCTGGGACCGGGTGCTGGTCGTCGCCTCCGGGCTCGGCTCGGCGGACGAGCGCGTGGAGCGGGTGACGCCCGCCGAGGCCGCCGCCCGGGACTGGGGCACGGCGGTGAACGTGGTGCTGTGCCTGGAGCCGGCGCGGGCGCTCGGACCCGTGCGCACGGTCGCGGGCCCTGGGGAGCAGCCGGCCGGCTGGGCCCTGGACGAGGCGGAGTTCGCCCACCGCGACTCGATGATCACCAAGTTCGAGGTGCGGGCGCTGGCCCTGGCCCGGCTGGGTCCCCGGCTGGGTGACCTGGTGTGGGACGTGGGCGCGGGCTCCGGCTCGGTGGCCGTGGAGTGCGCCCGGCTCGGGGCGGCGGCCGTCGCCGTGGAGAAGGCGCCCGACGGGGTGGAGCGCGTCCGCGCCAACGCCGCCGCGCACGGGGTGGACGTACGCGTGGTGCACGGCGCTGCGCCGGCCGCGCTGGAGGAGCTGGCCGACGACCCGGACGCCGTGTTCGTCGGGGGCGGCGGGCGGGAACTGCCCGCGATCGTCGCCGCGTGCGCCCGGCGGGCCCGGCGCACGGTGGTCGTCGCGATGGCCGCGCTCGACCGGGTGCCGGCCGCGCGCGAGGCCCTGACGAGCGCCGGGTTCTCCTGCGACGGGGTGCTGTCGCAGTCGTCCCGGCTCGCGCCGCTGCCGGGCGATGTGACCCGGCTGGCGGCGACCAATCCGGTTTTCCTGTTGTGGGGTGTCCGTGAGCCCCTGGATCGTGAGGGAGTTGCCCAGTGATCGGCCTCATTTCCGCCACCGCGGCGGGGGCGGCGGCACGCGACCGGCTGGCCGCGGCGTGGCCGGACCGCACCCGCGTGTACGACGGGCCCGTGGGGGACGCCGTCCGGCGGGCGTTCGCGGAGTGCGAGCAGCTCGTGTGCTTCCTGGCGACCGGCGCGGTCGTGCGGATCGTCGGCCCGCTGCTGGCCGACAAGGCGAGCGACCCGGGCGTGGTCTGTGTGGACGAGGCCGGGCGGTTCGCCGTGTCGCTGGCCGGCGGGCACGGCGGCGGCGCGAACGAACTGGCCCGCGCGGTCGGTGAGGTGCTGGGCGCCGAGCCCGTGGTGACCACGGCGACGGACGCCGTCGACCTGCCCGGCCTGGACACGCTCGGCCTGCCCGCGGAGGGCGATGTCGCCGGTGTCTCGCGGGCCCTGCTCGACGGTGAGCCGGTGGCGCTGCGGGCCGAGGTGCCCTGGCCGCTGCCGCCGCTGCCGGTGGCGGCGGAGGGGGCGTACACGATCCGGCTGACGGACCGGCTCGTCGAAGCGGCCGAGCGGGAAGTGGTGCTGCGGCCCCCGTCCCTCGTCGTCGGCGTGGGCGCCTCCTCGGGCGTGCCGGCCGAGGAGGTGCTGGGGCTGGTCGAGTCGGCGCTGCGGGAGGCGGGGCTGTCCGCCCGCAGCCTCGCCGAGGTCGCCACCGTCGACGCCAAGGCCGAGGAGCCCGGGATCGTCGAGGCCGCGCGGCGGCTCGGGGTGCCGCTGGTGACGTACCCGGCCGGGGAGTTGTCCGGCGTCGAGGTGCCCAACCCGTCCGACGCGCCCCTCGCCGCCGTCGGCACGCCCTCCGTCGCGGAGGCGGCGGCGCTGGTGCGCGGCGGCGAACTGCTCGTGCCGAAGCGGAAGTCGGAGCGCGCCGACGGCACCCCGGCGATGGCGACCTGTGCCGTCGTACGGCGGCCCGGGCGCGGGCGGCTCGCGGTGGTCGGGCTCGGGCCGGGCGCCCGGGACCTGCTGACGCCGCGTGCGAAGGCCGAACTGCGGCGCGCCGCCGTGCTCGTCGGGCTCGACCAGTACGTCGACCAGATCAGGGACCTGCTGCGGCCCGGCACGCGGGTGCTGGAGTCGGGTCTCGGCGCCGAGGAGGAGCGGGCCCGCACCGCCGTCGAGGAGGCCCGCAGGGGGCAGGCCGTCGCGCTGATCGGCAGCGGCGACGCGGGCGTGTACGCGATGGCCTCGCCCGCGCTCGCCGAGGCCTCCGACGACATCGACGTGGTCGGGGTGCCCGGCGTGACGGCGGCCCTCGCGGCGGCCGCGATCCTGGGTGCGCCGCTCGGCCACGACCACGTGTCGATCAGCCTGTCCGACCTGCACACGCCCTGGGAGGTCATCGAGCGCCGGGTGCGGGCGGCGGCCGAGGCGGACATCGTCGTCACCTTCTACAACCCGCGTTCGCGCGGCCGCGACTGGCAGTTGCCGAAGGCCCTGGCGATCCTCGCCGAGCACCGCGAGCCCGAGACGCCGGTCGGTGTCGTGCGGAACGCCTCGCGGCCGGACGAGTCCAGCCGGCTCACCACGCTGGGCGCTCTCGACCCGGCGACGGTCGACATGATGACGGTCGTGACCGTGGGCAACACGGCGACCCGGGACATCGCGGGGCGCATGGTGACGCCGCGCGGCTACCGCTGGCAGAGCGGGCGGGAGGGCGCCGAGTGAACCGCGTCGTGCATCCCATCGAGGTGGAGTCCTACCGTCGGCTGCGTGCCCGGCTGGACACCTCCCACTTCCCGCCGCTGACCCGGGCGGTCGTGGAGCGGGTCATCCACTCCGCCGCCGACCTCGACTACGCCACCGACCTCGTGATGGCCGAGGCCGACCTGGAGAAGGCGCACGCCGCGCTGCACGCGGGGGCGCCCGTCGTGGTGGACGTGGAGATGGTCGGGGCCGGCATCACCCGCCGCGAGACCGTCTGCCGTCTGCGGGACGCCGAGGCCGGGCCCGGGCTGACCCGGTCCGCGCACGCGATCCGGCTCGCCTACGAGCAGGTCGGCCCGGGCGCCCTGTGGGTGATCGGCAACGCCCCCACCGCGCTGGAGGAACTGCTGACCCTGGACGCCGACCCGGCGCTCGTCATCGGCCTGCCCGTCGGGTTCGTCGGCGCCGTCGAATCGAAGGCCGCGCTGCGCGAGAGCGGGCTGCCCGCCGTGAGCAACGTGTCCGAGAAGGGCGGTTCGGCGGTCGCCGCCGCCGCGCTCAACGCCCTGCTGTACCACCCCACTTCCGCCGAGGAGAAACTGTGACCACCCCGCCCGCCCTGCTCATCGCCGGCCACGGCACCCGGGACGACGCCGGAGCCGAGGCGTTCCGCGACTTCGTACGGGAGCTGGGGGCCCGCCACCCCGAACTGCCCGTCGCGGGCGGCTTCATCGAACTGTCCCCGCCGCCGCTCGGCGAGGCCGTCACCGAGCTGGTCGAGCAGGGCGTGCGGCGCTTCGCCGCGGTGCCGCTGATGCTGGTGTCGGCCGGGCACGCCAAGGGCGACATCCCGGCCGCGCTGGCCCGCGAGAAGGAGCGCCACCCCGGCATCTCGTACACGTACGGGCGTCCGCTGGGCCCGCACCCGGCGCTGCTGAGCGTGCTGGAGCGGCGGCTGGACGAGGCGCTGGGCGCCGGGTCCGGGCGGACGCCCGGGGACCGCTCCGACGTGACGGTGCTGCTGGTGGGGCGCGGGTCGACGGACCCGGACGCCAACGCCGAGGTGCACAAGGCGGCGCGGCTGCTGTGGGAGGGGCGCGGCTACGCGGGCGTGGAGACGGCGTTCGTGTCGCTGGCGGCGCCGGACGTGCCGAGCGGGCTCGACCGGTGCGTGCGGCTGGGCGCGAAGCGGATCGTGGTCCTGCCCTACTTCCTGTTCACGGGCATCCTGCCGGACCGGGTACGGCAGCAGACGGAGGGCTGGGCGGCCGCCCACCCGGAGGTGGAGGTGCGCTCGGCCGACGTCATCGGTCCCGAGCCGGAGCTGCTGGACCTGGTGTGGGAGCGGTACGAGGAGGCTCTCAAGGGTGATCTGCGGATGAACTGCGACTCGTGCGTGTACCGCATCGCGCTGCCGGGCTTCGAGGACAAGGTGGGGATGCCGCAGCAGCCGCACTTCCACCCGGACGACGACGACCACCACCACGGTCACGGGCACGGGCACCACCACGGCGCGCACTCGCATGCCCACTGACGACGGGCCCGATCTGCGGCACCACGGGGACGCGGAGGTCCGTGACGACGGCGGCTCGCTGATCGACCTGGCCGTGAACGTCCGCGCGGACACACCGCCGGCCTGGCTGCGGGAGCGCATCGCCGGGTCGCTGGGCGGGCTCGCGGCCTACCCGGACGGCCGGGCGGCGCGCGCGGCGGTGGCGGCCCGGCACGGGCTCCCGGTGGAGGGGGTGCTGCTGACGGCGGGCGCGGCGGAGGCGTTCGTGCTGCTGGCGCGGGCGCTGAAGGTGCGGCGGCCGGTCGTCGTCCATCCCCAGTTCACCGAGCCGGAGGCGGCGCTGCGGGACGCGGGGCACACGGTCGACCGGGTGCTGCTGCGGGAGGAGCACGGCTTCCGGCTCGACCCGGCGGCCGTCCCCGAGGACGCGGACCTTGTCGTGATCGGCAACCCGACGAACCCGACGTCGGTGCTGCACCCGGCGGACGCGATCGCCTCCCTCGCCCGGCCCGGGCGGATGCTGGTGGTGGACGAGGCGTTCATGGACGCCGTGCCGGGCGAGCGGGAGTCCCTGGCCGGACGGGTCGACGTGCCCGGGCTCGTGGTGCTGCGCAGCCTGACCAAGACCTGGGGGCTGGCCGGGCTGCGCATCGGGTACGTGCTGGCGGCGCCGGAGACCGTCGAGGAACTGGAGCGGGCCCAGCCGCTGTGGCCGGTGTCGACGCCGGCGCTGGCGGCGGCCGAGGCGTGCGTGGGGCCGCGGGCGGTGGCCGAGGCGGCGCACGCCGCTCACCGCATCGCGGCGGACCGGGCCCACCTCCTGGCGGGCCTCGCCCGGTTCGCGCCGGCCGGACTGCGGGTGGCCGGGCCCGCGGAGGGCCCCTTCCTCCTGGTCCGTCTGCCGCACGCGTCCGCCGTACGCCGGCGCCTGCGCGACCTCGGCTACGCCGTGCGCCGCGGTGACACGTTCCCGGGCCTCGGCGGGGAGTGGCTGCGGCTGGCGGTGCGGGACCGGAGGACGAGTGACGGTTTCCTCCGGGCGCTGGAGCGTGCCGTGGAGGGCTGACGGCTCAGATCCCTGTCGCCTTGGGCGGGGCCGTCCCGGCCGGGGCGCCGTCCTGGGGGCGGCGGGACAACAGGACGCTGGTGACGGCGATCCACAGGCCGCCGGCCATGAAGGCGAAGAACCCGGCCCAGGGGACGAAGACCAGCACGCCGATCACGACGGCGGCCCAGGCCAGCCAGCGGGGCAGCGGGCTGACCGCGGCGCGGACGGTGGCCAGGCCCGCGCCCAGCAGCAGCACGCCCAGGCCGCCGACGAACGGGATGAAGAAACTCTCGCTGAGGGCGTTGAGGGCCTGGAGCGCCGGGCCGGACGCCGTCGGTTCGTCGGCGAGGTCCACCAGGGCCAGCGTGAGCGCGGACCCGGTCAGGAAACCGAGGGCGAGCAGCAGCCCGCCGCCCAGGACCACCCGGTGCAGCCAGCCGCCGCCGGCCGGGACGTCCCGGACGACGTGGGCCAGGTGGGCGGCGAAGAAGACGAAGAAGACCGCCGCCAGCACCAGCAGGTACAGGCCCGCTCCGGTCTGGGCCTCGTGGTCGGCGTAGAACGCCCTGGCCTCGGACCCGGTGGCGTCGTAGTCGGGGGTATCGCCGAAGAGCAGGAAGCCGACCAGGGTCAGGACGACGGCCACCAGTCCGGTCAGCGGTGCGATACGCATGAGGACCTCCCGCCCGGCAGGGTCCACCCCCTCACCTTCCACGCTGGCAGAGGTGTGCGCGGCCCGCCATGCGGGGCCGGTCGTCGCCCGCCATGCGGGCCCGGGCGTCGGCTCCGGCGGCGGGCGGGACGTCCGCGTGGTTCGCCGTGCAGGCCCGGGCGTCAGCTCCGGCGGCGGGCCGGAGGCCCGGGTGGCCCGCCGTGCGGGCCCGGGCGTCAGCTCCGGCGGCGGGCCGGAGGTCCGCGTGGCCCGCCATGCGGGCCCGGACATCAGCTCCGGCGGCGGGCCAGGACGACCGCTCCCCCGCCGGCGGCGAGCAGGGCGAGCGCGCCGCCCACGAGGTACGGCGTGGTCGAGCCGCCGCCCGTCTCGGCCAGGTCCTCTTCCTCGGCGGGTGCCCCCTGCGGCCTGACGCCGGCGGGCGGGGCGGAGGGTTCGGCCGGGGGCCGGGCCGCGGCTTGCGGTGCGGGTGTCCGGCAGCTCGCCTCGGCCAGGGTGAGCGTGCCGGTGACCTCGGCGACGTTCAGCTTCCCCGGGTTCACGGACACCTTGAGTTCGAGGGCGGTGGCGGCGGCCGAACGGGCCGTCGTCCGGGTGCTGGACAGGTCCAGGCGCACCTCGCCGACGCCCGGTACCCGGACGTCCGTCGGGCCCCCGGCGGTCAGGGTCACGCGCTTGCCGAGGACGGTCACCGAGCCGGGCAGGTCGGTCGTGGCGACCGGCTCGCGGCCGACCTCGCAGACGGCCCGGGACGTGATCTGCTCGACCTCGATGAGGGACAGCAGCGGCAGGCCGGGGACGTGCAGGCGGGCGTGGGCCAGGGTGGTGCTCGCCTCGGCTTTCGCGGCGGTCGTCGTGGCGCTCGCCCGTGCCGCCTCCGCGCGCAGCACGCTGAAGGGCCGGCCGCCGTCCACGGCGTCCAGGCGGGCCGTCAGCGTGGTCTTCTCGGCGCTCCGAGGGGCCGCGACCTCGTTGAGGGAGACGGCGAGCGGGACGTTCACCGACTTGTTCAGCAGCGAGACGTCCAGGCCGGTGCGCAGGACGGCGGCGCTCGCGCGGCCGTGGTCGCCGGTGGCGTGCGCCGGGCTCACGCCGGTCAGGGCCGCGGGCCCGGCGGCGAGGGCCGTGGCCGTGGCGACGGTCGCCAGCCGGCGTGCGGGCATGCGGAAGGAAGTGCTGTTCACGGTGGGGACTCCCAGGAGAGACAGGCTCGGGACCCGCAAAGAATCGCGCCGCCCGGGGAACGGCGTCAGCGAACTGACGCCGCTTCACTCCAACGTGACGAGACCGACGGTGTATTCGAATCCCTCGGCACAGGCGTTCCCCGCCGTCACCCCTGGTGGCTAGCCGACCACGCGCCCGTTCAGCACCACGCGCCGCGGTGACGTCAGCACCCGTACGTCCGTGCGCGGGTCCTCGTCGTAGACGACCAGGTCGGCGGGGGCGCCCTCGTCGAGGCCGGGGCGGCCGAGCCAGGTGCGGGCGCGCCAGGTGCCCGCCGCCAGGGCCTCGACGGGCGGGATGCCGGCGGTGACCAGTTCGGCGACCTCCGCCGCCGCGAGGCCGTGGGCGAGGCCGCCGCCGGCGTCGGTGCCGACGAAGACGGGGATGCCGGCGTCGTAGGCGTTGCGGACGGTGTCGTAGCGGCGGGCGTGGAGCCGGCGCATATGGTCCGACCAGCGCGGGAACTTGGCCTCGCCGCCGTCGGCGAGCTGCGGGAAGGTCGCGATGTTGACGAGGGTCGGCACGATGGCGACGCCGCGATCGGCGAACAGCGGGATGAGGTCCTCGGTGAGTCCCGTGGCGTGCTCGATGCAGTCGATGCCCGCCTCGACGAGGTCCCGCAGGGAGTCCTCCGCGAAGCAGTGCGCGGTGACCCGGGCGCCCAGGCGGTGCGCCTCGGCGATCGCCGCCTCCACCGCGCCGCGGGGCCAGCAGGCCGACAGGTCGCCGAGGTCGCGGTCGATCCAGTCGCCGACCAGCTTCACCCAGCCGTCGCCGCGCCGGGCCTCCTGGGCGACGTAGGCGACCAGGTCCTCGGGCTCGATCTCCCAGGCGTAGTTGCGGATGTAGCGGCGGGTGCGGGCGATGTGCCGCCCCGCGCGGATGATCTTGGGCAGGTCCTCGCGGTCGTCGACCCAGCGGGTGTCGGACGGCGAGCCGGCGTCGCGGATCAGCAGGGTGCCCGCGTCCCGGTCGGTCAGCGCCTGCTTCTCGGCGACGTCCTGCGGGACCGCGCCGTGCCGGTCGAGCCCGACGTGGCAGTGGGCGTCGACGAGGCCGGGCAGGGCCCAGCCCTCGACGCTGTGGATGTCGCGGGCGCCGGCGGGGCGGTCGTAGGAGACGCGGCCGTCGACGACCCACAGTTCGTCCCGGACGTCCTCGGGCCCGACGAGCACCCGTCCCTTCACGTGCAGCACCGCGTGATCGCTCATGTACGGCACCTTAGTGAGCCGCCGGTCGTGGCCTGAAGGGGCCCGGTGTGCGGGATTCCGCCTCGAGGGGGACCGGTGCCTGGGGCTCCGCCGCGAAAGGGCGCGGGGGCCGCCGGTTACCCTCGATGCGGTCGAACCTGTGAGTGAAGAGAGCTTTGCCGTGACGCATCCGTTTCTGGACCTGGCCCCGCTCGGCGCGGACCGCTTCGCCGCGATCGAGGACAGCGTGGCGCGGCTGCTGAGCACCGATCAGGACGTGGTGATCATGCAGGGTGAGGCGCTGCTGCCGCTGGAGGGCGCGATCCGCGCCGCGGCCGGGCCGGGCACGACGGCGCTGAACGTCATCACGGGCCCGTACGGGCAGACGTTCGGCGACTGGCTGCGGGACTGCGGCGCGACGGTGGTCGACCTGGCGGTGCCCTTCCACACGGCGGTCACGGCCGAGCAGATCCGGCAGGCTTTCTCCGAGCACCCGGAGATCGACTTCGTGTCCCTGGTGCACGCGGAGGCCGCGACCGGCAACACCAACCCGGTCGCGGAGATCGGCGAGGTGGTGCGGGCGCACGGGGCGCTGTTCTACCTGGACGCGGTGGCGTCGATCGGGGCCGAGCCGGTGCTGCCGGACGCGTGGGGCGTGGACCTGTGCGTGATCGGGGCGCAGAAGGCGATGGGCGGCCCGGCCGGGGTGTCGGCGGTGTCGGTGAGCGAGCGGGCCTGGGCCCGGATGGCGGCGAACCCGAAGGCGCCGCGACGGTCGTACCTGTCGCTCCTCGACTGGAAGGAGCGGTGGATCGACGGCGGCCGCAAGGCGCTGCTGCACGCGCCGGCGCAGCTGGAGATGCTGGCGCTTCAGGCGTGCGTGGAGCGGATCGAGGCGGCCGGGCTGGACACGGTGATGGCCCGGCACGCGTCGGCCGCGGCGGCCACCCGGGCCGGGGCGCTCGCGCTCGGGGGCGGGCTGGAGCCGTACGTGTACGAGGCGCGGGACGCGGCACCGGTCGCGACGACGCTGCGGGCGCCGGCGGGGGTGGTGGCGTCGGAGCTGGTGGGCCGGGCCCTGGAGGCGGATCCGGCAGCGCCGGTGGCCGCCGGCGGAGGTGCCTTGGCCAAGGAGATGATCCGCGTCAACCACTACGGCGCGGACGCGACACCCGGCGCGGTACGGGCAAGCCTGACGGCACTGGGGGCCGCCCTGTCGGAGAAGGGGCTGTCGGTGGACGTGGAGGGGGCACTGCGGGCGGCGGAGACGGCGTGGCGGTAGTGGCCGCGGGCCGCCGGGGCGGTGGCGGGGGCACTGCAGGCCGCTGACGCGGCTTGGCGATGGCCGCCGGCCGCCAGGGCAGCGCGGCGACAGCCGCTGACCTCCAGACGGCGCGGCGGTCGCCGTCGGCTGAGATCCACCAGGGGTTCCTCCCTCGGCCCCTGGCCCCCAGCCAGCGTCGCCCGCGGACGCCGGACCGGCCGGATCATGGCGGTCGGCGGTACGCGGCACCCGGCGGTGCCGGGGGCCCGTGCCATGCTCCCCGTATGACCACCGACACGCCTTCCGGTGCCACCCTCCCCGACGGCCGTCCCGTCCCCCTGCTCACCGGCGACGAGCGGGCCATGCTCGAGAGCTGGCTCGACTTTCACCGGGCCACGCTGGAGCTGAAGTGTGCCGGGCTGGACGACGCGCAGGTGCGGATCCCCTCGGCGCCGCCGTCGCAGCTGACGCTGCTGGGGCTGGTGCAGCACCTCGCCGAGGTCGAGCGGAACTGGTTCCAGCGGGTGGCCGGCGGCGCCGACGTGCCGCCCGTGTTCGAGGACGAGACCGGCTACGCGCTGAATCCCGCGCGGGGCCTCGACGAGGCGCTCGGGATCTGGCGGCGGGAGATCGCGCGGGGGCGGGAGCTGTGCGCCGGGCTGCCGCTGGACCACGTCGGGCGGGTGGCCGGGGGGCCGGTGCCCGGGATGGAGGTCGGTCTGCGCTGGGTGCTCCTGCACATGATCGAGGAATACGCGCGGCACAACGGTCACGCCGATCTCCTGCGGGAACGTATCGACGGAGTGACCGGGGCCTGAATTACACGTGCTTTCCGCAACATCTCACATGTAAGCTGGCACACAATTAAGAATACTTCCAAGAACAGCTTCCCGTATTCTTATGCCCGCTTTTCCCGGTCGTAAACGCGTAGATTTTGAGGATACTCGGCGAGGCAATTCGGGGAGATCTCGTGGCGGTTACACGGCTGTGACGCGTTACACACTGTGACGGCTTTGCCCGGTATTATCCGGACAATATCGGGCATAACTCCGCCCTCTCCTGCGTGTCCTCGCGCCCGCGTGATAACACAGACCAGCCTCATTCGTAACCCCCACCGGCGATGCAATTTTGAATTTCGCTGGGTAAGTTCAATTCGCATGACTGCCGTACAAGCAGATCCGCAAATCGACCGCCCCACGGTGGCTGACGGAGCCGCACTCTGGCGGATGGCGAAGGACTCGAAGGTTCTCGACCTGAACTCGTCCTACAGCTATCTGCTGTGGTGCCGTGACTTCGCCGCCACGTCGGCCGTCGCGCGTGACGAGCACGGCGAGCCGATGGGCTTCATCACCGGGTACGTGCGGCCGGACAGCCCGCGCACCCTGCTGGTCTGGCAGGTGGCGGTGGACGAGGCCCACCGCGGGCGCGGGCTGGCGGCCGCGCTGCTCGACGGTCTGGTCGCGCGGACCGTGGCCGAGCGCGGGGTGACGACGGTGGAGACCACGATCACCCCGGGCAACACCGCCTCGGAGCGCCTGTTCACGTCCTTCGCCGAGCGTCACGGCGCGCGACTGGAGCGCGAGGTGCTGTTCGACACGGGCCTGTTCCCCGACGGGCCGCACGACCCGGAGGTCCTGTACCGCATCGGCCCGCTGCCCCACTGAGACTTCCCCACCGAGACTCCCCCCTGACTCCCGCAGACTTCGCAGACTTCCCCCACGCACCGAGGAGCGATTCGTCGTGACCATCACCCAGCCCGACCTGAGCGTCTTCGAGACCGTCGAGTCCGAGGTACGCAGCTACTGCCGCGGCTGGCCCACCGTCTTCGACCGTGCGGTGGGCAGCCGCATGTACGACGAGGACGGCCATGAGTACCTCGACTTCTTCGCCGGAGCCGGGTCGCTGAACTACGGGCACAACAACCCGGTCCTGAAACGCGCGCTGATCGACTACCTGGAGCGGGACGGCGTCGCGCACGGGCTCGACATGTCGACCACCGCCAAGCGCACGTTCCTGGAGGCCTTCCAGAACCTGCTGCTGCGCCCGCGCGACCTGCCGTACAAGGTCATGTTCCCCGGCCCCACCGGCACCAACGCCGTCGAGGCCGCGCTGAAGCTGGCGCGCAAGGTGAAGGGGCGCGAGTCGATCGTGTCGTTCACCAACGCCTTCCACGGCATGTCGCTGGGCTCGCTGGCCGTCACCGGCAACGCCTTCAAGCGGGCCGGCGCCGGCATCCCGCTGGTGCACGGCACGCCGATGCCGTTCGACAACTACTTCGACGGCCAGGTCCCGGACTTCCTGTGGTTCGAGCGGATCCTGGAGGACCAGGGCTCCGGCCTGAACAAGCCCGCCGCCGTGATCGTCGAGACCGTGCAGGGCGAGGGCGGCATCAACGTGGCGCGGCCCGAGTGGCTGCGCGCGCTGGCCGACCTGTGCGAGCGGCAGGACATGCTGCTCATCGTCGACGACATCCAGATGGGCTGCGGCCGTACCGGTGCGTTCTTCTCCTTCGAGGAGGCCGGCATCACGCCGGACATCGTCACCGTCTCCAAGTCCATCAGCGGCTACGGCCTGCCCATGTCGCTCTGCCTGTTCAAGCCCGAGCTCGACGTCTGGGAGCCCGGCGAGCACAACGGCACCTTCCGCGGCAACAACCCCGCCTTCGTCACGGCCACCGCCGCGCTGGAGACGTACTGGGCGGACGGCTCCGCGATGGAGAAGCAGACCCGCAAGCGGGGTGAGCAGGTCGAGCAGGCGCTGATCTCCATCACGGAGGAGAACCTGGCCGACGTGAAGGAGTACCGGGGCCGCGGCCTGGTGTGGGGCATGGAGTTCCACGACAAGGCCCGCGCCGGCAAGGTTGCCAAGCGCGCCTTCGAACTCGGGCTGCTGATCGAGACGTCCGGCCCGGAGAGCGAGGTCGTGAAGCTGCTTCCCGCCCTCACCATCACGCCCGAAGAACTGGACGAGGGCCTGACGACGCTGGCCCGTGCCGTCCGCGAGACCGCCTGACCAACCAACCGGCACCACCCCACCTAGGAGGCATCGCAGCACCGTGATTGTCCGTTCGTTCAAGGAGATCGAAGGTACCGACCGGCACGTGAAGGCGGCGTCCGGCACGTGGGAGAGCAAACGCATCGTCCTCGCCAAGGAGAAGGTCGGCTTCTCCCTGCACGAGACGGTCCTGTACGCGGGCACGGAGACGTCGATGTGGTACGCGAACCACATCGAGGCCGTCGTCTGCGTGGAGGGCGAGGCCGAGCTGACCGACCACGAGACCGGGAAGTCGTACACCATCACGCCCGGCACCATGTACCTCCTGGACGGGCACGAGAGGCACACGCTGCGGGTCAAGCAGGACTTCCGCTGCCTCTGCGTGTTCAACCCGCCCGTGACCGGACGGGAGGACCACGACGAGAACGGCGTATACCCGCTGCTCACCGAGGAGGTGTGACGTTTCCATGACGACCATCACCGACACCACCACCGGTATCCCGGACCTCTACCCCAGCCGCGGCGCCACCGAGGTGCTGACCCCGCGTCAGGACCCGGTCGTCTGGGGCGCGCCGGACGCGCCCGGCCCGATCGATCCGGCCGACCTGCTGTCCTACGAGCGCGACGGCTTCCTCGCCATCGACCAGCTCATCACGGACGACGAGGTCGCCGTCTACCGCAACGAGCTGAACCGGCTGGTGAACGACCCGGACATCCGTGCCGACGAGCGGTCGATCGTCGAGCCGAAGTCCAAGGAGATCCGCTCGGTCTTCGAGGTCCACAAGATCAGCAAGGTCTTCGCCGACCTGGTCCGTGACGAGCGGGTCGTCGGCCGGGCCCGGCAGATCCTCGGCTCGGACGTCTACGTCCACCAGTCGCGGATCAACGTCAAGCCGGGCTTCGGGGCGAGTGGCTTCTACTGGCACTCGGACTTCGAGACCTGGCACGCCGAGGACGGTCTGCCGCGGATGCGCACGGTGTCGGTCTCGATCGCGCTGACCGAGAACTACGACACCAACGGCGGTCTCATGATCATGCCGGGGTCGCACAAGACGTTCCTCGGGTGCGCGGGGGCCACGCCGAAGGACAACTACAAGAAGTCGCTGCAGATGCAGGACGCCGGGACGCCCTCCGACGAGGCGCTGACCCAGCTGGCCTCGCAGCACGGCATCAAGTTGTTCACGGGCAAGGCCGGTTCGGCGACCTGGTTCGACTGCAACTGCATGCACGGCTCGGGCGACAACATCACGCCGTTCCCGCGCAGCAACGTGTTCATCGTGTTCAACAGCGTGGAGAACCCGGCGGTGGAGCCGTTCGCGGCACCGGTGCGCCGCCCGGAGTTCATCGGGGCGCGGGACTTCACTCCGGTGCGGTGACGTGACGGTGTGACACAGCTGCCGGGTGGGGCCTCCTCGTGTGGGACGGGAGGCCCCACCCGGTTTTCTCATGCCTTCATGCCTTCATGCCTTCAGGGCGTCCAGGAGCCGGTCGACGTCCGCCGCCGTGTTGTACAGGTGGAACCCGGCGCGCAGGTTCCCCGCCCGGTCCGACACCTCGATGCCCGCCCGGCTCAGCTCCCCCTGCCGGTGGCCGAGCCCCGGCACGGACACGATCGCCGACCCGGGCGAGGGCACCGGCGCGTGGCCCAGTTCGGCCAGCCCGGCGCGGAAGCGGTCCGCGAGGGCGACATCGTGGGCGTGGACGGCGTCGACGCCGATCTCCTCGATCAGTTCCAGGGAGGCGCGCAGCCCGGCGTAGCTGAAGAGGGACGGGCTGATGTCGAACCGCCGTGCCGACTCGGCGAGTTGCTCGACGGGTCCGTAGCAGCTCTCCCAGGGGACCTCACCGGCGACCCATCCGGCGAGCAGCGGGGTGAGTCCGCCGAAGTCCGGCGGGGCGACGAAGAACGCGGCCCCGTGCGGCCCCAGGAGCCATTTGAAGCCGACGGCGGCGAGGAAGTCGTCCGCGTCGGCGTCCATCGGCAGCCAGCCGGCGGACTGGGAGGCGTCGACGTAGGTGCGGGCGCCGTGCGCCCGGGCGGCCTCGCGCACGGCGGGCAGGTCGGCGAGGCGGCCGTCGGCGGACTGGACGGTGCTGACCGCGACGAGCGCGGTGCCGGGCCGGACGGACTCGGCGAGCCGCTCCAGGGGGACGGCCCGCACCTTGAGGTCGCCGCGCGCGTGGAACGGGTGCACCAGGGAGGCGAAGTCGCCCTCCGCCGTGAGGACTTCGGCGCCGGCGGGCAGGGCGGCGGCGATCAGCCCGCCGTACTCGGCGATCGAGGCCCCGGTCGCGACGCGCTCGGCCGGCACGCCGGCGAGCCGGGCGAAGCAGGCGCGGACGATCTCCACGTTCTCGTACAGGGGACCGATGGGCGTGCCGTCGGCGCGCATCCGCACCGCCTCGTGCAGGGCGGTGACGGTACGGGCGGGCAGGAGCCCGTTGCTCGCGGTGTTGAGGTAGCTGCGCTTCGGGGCGAACTCGGCACGGACGAGGTTCTCGAAGGTCTCCATGGGACCACTGTGCGGCCCCTGGATCTCCCCGTCCATTGCCGATTTCTGCGTGATGTCGCTAAGGAACGCTTATATATGCGCTCCGAGCTGCGCGTTCAGCGCTGGGGCACCGCGCAGCCGTCCGGGCCGCAGGCGTCGGCGCCGCCGGCCTCGCCGCCGTCGACGATCTTCAGCGGCGCGCGCTCGCCGTACGCCTGGGTCAGGGCCTGGGCGAAGATCTCGGCGGGCTGGGCGCCGGAGACGCCGTACTTGCGGTCGAGCACGAAGAACGGCACACCGCTCGCGCCGAGCTGCGCGGCCTCGCTCTCGTCGGCCCGCACCTCGGCGGCGTACGCCTGCGGGTCGGCGAGCACCGCACGGGCGCCCGCCGCGTCGAGACCGGCGGCCGCGGCCAGCTCCACCAGCCGCTCGTCGTCGTTGAAGACCGAGCGCTCCTCGGCGAAGTTGGCCCGGTACAGCAGGTCGAGCAGCTGCTCCTGGCGGCCCTGCTCCTTGGCGAAGTGGAGCAGGCGGTGCATGTCGAAGGTGCTGCCGTGGTCGCGGCCGCGGGTGCGGTAGTCGAGGCCCTCGGCGGCGGCCTGGGCGCCCAGGTTGTCCTCGCCCGCCTCGGCCTGGGCCGCGCTCATCCCGTACTTCCTGGTGAGCATCGTGATCACGGGCTGGATGTCGTCCTTGGCACGGCCCGGGTCCAGCTCGAAGGAGCGGTGCACCACCTCGACGTCGTCGCGGTGCGGGAAGTCCCGCAGCGCCTTCTCGAAGCGGGCTTTGCCCACGTAGCACCAGGGGCAGGCGATGTCGCTCCAGATCTCGACGCGCATGTGTCGGCTCTCTCCAGGTCGTACGGGTACGGAGACTCCCTCCGCCGGGTGCATGAACGTTCAAGCAGCGTGGTTCATTCCCCGGGCACCGTGAAGCACAGCCGGAGGTGGTGGTCGTCCGGGCCGGCCGGGTGCTCCGGGTCGGGGACCCAGCCCTGGCGGGCGTAGAAGCCCTGCGCCCGCTCGTTGCCCGTGTGCACGTCGAGCACGGCAGCGCGTACGCCGTCGACCCGCCACTCCTCCACGCAGGCGGTGTGCAGGGCCGTCCCGATGCCGGACCGCCACCGGTCCGGGTCGACGTGGAACTGCAACAGCTTGACGACACCCGGCGGACCTCCCTCCGGTCTGCGGAAGCAGGCGAGGCCGGCCAGGCCGCCGTCGTGCACCGCGCACAGCACCCGCCCGCCGGGGCGCGTGATCGCCTCCCGCCAGCGGGCCCGCCAGTCGGCCCCGTCGTCCGGGAAGCCGTCCGGGTAGTACGTGGCCCGGGCCCGCCGGTGCAGCGCGGCGACCTCCCCGGCCTCGGCGGGCAGAACGGTCCTGATGACCAGGGGTGCGACGGTTCGGCTCTCTTCGATCATGCCGCGGAGGACGTGCCCGCCTGCGGCGCGGTTCCCAGCCGGCCGCGCCGGGCGTTCAGCTGCCGTCCCTCAGGTCCTTCGGCCACTCCGGCCGGAACTCGATGTGGTCGTACGTCACCACGCAGCCCTCCCCCATCGGCGACTGGGCCATGAAACCGACCAGGGCCGCGCCCGTCTCCTTCTCGTCGCCGAGGGTGAAGAGGCGGACGAAGGTCCACCGTTCGCCGTCGCGGGAGGCGTGGAAGGCGAACGCGCGGCCCGTGCGGCTCACCCGGAGCCAGACAGAACTGCCGTCGACGGTGAAGGAGTTGGCGTCGTCCGAGTGCCCCCGGGTGACGACCGTGCAGACGGTGGGGACGTCCGGGGAGTACTCCAGGCAGAGCTTCGCCCAGGCCCGCTCCCCCACGTGGACGTAGAGCACCCCGGCGTCGAAGGCCGCGCCGAACCCGACCGTGACCTTGGCGATCAGCTGGAAGTCCCCTTCGGGCGCCCCCAGCAGCCGCGGCGCGTCGGAGGCGGGGTCCAGCCCCTCCCCGGTGGGCGGCACAAACCGATCCTGCCGCGCCCCGGCCCACCCGGTGAGCACGCCGCCCTCGTAGGACCACTGCGCCTCGGGCCCGTACGTGCGCAGAGGGAAAGGAAGTTCGGGAAGTTCCAGTTCCATTCGACCAAGCCTTCCAGTTCCGCCCCCAAGGGGCGCGGGGAACTGCGCGATCAACCACAACGCGCCGACAGCCCGCAATCCACCCGCGCCCCTACGGCGCTTATCGCTCCAGCCGCCCGTTGAACCGCCGAGGCAGGCCCAGCGGGTTCTCGTCCCGCAGCTCCGCCGGAAGCAGCGCCTCCGGAGCGTTCTGGTAGACGACGGGCCGCAGCCACCGCTCGATCGCCGTCCCACCCACCGACGTGGACGTCGACGTCGTCGCCGGGTACGGCCCTCCGTGATGCTGCGCCGGCGCGACGGCGACACCCGTCGGCCACCCGTTCACCAGCACACGCCCGGCCAGCGGCGTCAGCTCCTGCAGCAGCTCCGCGCCGCGGCCCTCACCCGCCGCCTCCTCCTCGGACAGCTGCACCGTCGCCGTCAGGTTGCCCGGCAGCCGCGACAGCACCGCCTTGACCTCGGCATCGTCCTCGTAGCGGGCCACCACGGTGACCGGCCCGAAGCACTCCTCGAGGAGCAGGTCGTGCTCGCCCTCCTGGGCCAGCCTGCTCGCCGGGACGGTGAGGAAGCCCGCGCTGACGGTGTGCTCGCCGCCCGCGCCCGGCGTGACCGGGGATTCGACGTCGGGCAGTTCGGCCCGCTCGGCGACGCCCGCGACGAAGTTGTCGCGCATGCGGTGGTCGAGCAGGACCCCGGCGTCGGTGTCGCTGACGGCGTCGGTCAGGGACTTCAGCAGGGCGTCACCGGCGGCGCCGGACGGCGCGAGCACCAGGCCCGGCTTCACGCAGAACTGGCCGACGCCGAGCGTCATGGAACCGGCGAGGCCCGAGCCGATCGCCTCGGCGCGCTCGGCGGCGGCGGCCTCGGTGACGACGACCGGGTTCAGGGAGCCCAGCTCGCCGTGGAAGGGGATCGGCACCGGACGCGCGGCCGCCGCGTCGAACAGCGCGCGTCCACCGCGCACCGACCCGGTGAAACCGGCCGCCGCGACCAGCGGGTGCTTGATCAGCTCGACACCGGCCTCGAAGCCGTGGACCAGGCCGACGACGCCCTCGGGGATGTCGTGCCGGGCGGCGGCGCGGCGCAGCACCTTGGCGACGTACTCGGACAGGCCCGGGTGGTCCGGGTGGGCCTTGACGACGACGGGGCAGCCGGCCGCGAGGGCGCTCGCGGTGTCGCCGCCGGCGACCGAGAAGGCGAAGGGGAAGTTCGACGCCGAGTAGACGGCGACGACGCCGAGGGGCACCTTGTAGCGGCGCAGGTCCGGGATCGGCGGGGTGGCCGTGTCGTCGGGGTGGTTGATGACGACGTCGAGGAAGGCGCCCTCGTCGACGATGTCGGCGAAGGCCCGCAGCTGGTAGCAGGTGCGGGCGAGCTCGCCGGTCAGCCGGACCGGGCCGAGCGCGGTCTCGGCGTCGGCGGTCTCGACGAGGCCGTCCTTGGCCGCCTGAAGCTCCTCGGCGGCGCTGCGCAGGAAGGCCGCGCGGACCGTGCGGTCGGCGAGGGCGCCGCGCACCTCGTGCGCGGCGCGGACGGCGGCGTCCACCTCCTGGGCTGTGGCCTCCACCGCAACCTGTTCACGCTGCTTCCCGGTTCGGGGGTCGACACTCCAGACTGGTGCTGCTGCCACCGCGGGTCCCTCCACACATGTATTGCCGCAGTACTGGGTCATCCACCAGGGACGTTCGATATACTGAACGCTGTCTCTGATGATGAATATGCTGTGGAGACTATTTCCCGTCGAACGAAGGGGTCAAGGGCGATGTCGGCTGGCGAGACGGGCGGCGGGGCGCAGGTCAAGTCCGCGGTGAGAACGGTTGAACTGCTCGAATACTTCGCCGGGCGTCCCGGTATGCACTCCCTGGCCTCGGTCCAGGAAGCCGTCGGGTACCCGAAGTCCAGTCTCTACATGCTGCTGCGCACCCTGGTCGAGCTGGGCTGGGTGGAGACGGACGCGACGGGCACGCGGTACGGCATCGGGGTGCGGGCCCTGCTGGTCGGCACGTCGTACATCGACGGCGACGAGGTCGTGGCGGCGGCCCGGCCGACGCTGGACCGGCTCTCGGACGACACGACGGAGACGATCCACCTGGCCCGTCTGGACGGCACGAACGTCGTCTACCTCGCCACCCGCCAGTCGCAGCACTACCTGCGCCCGTTCACCCGGGTCGGCCGCCGGCTGCCCGCGCACTCCACGTCCCTCGGCAAGGCGCTGCTGAGCACGTACTCGGACGAGCAGGTCCGCAAGATGCTCCCGGAGACGCTGCCGGCGCTGACGGAGAACACGATCACCGACCGGGAGAAGCTCATCGAGGAGCTGCACCAGGTCCGCGAGCAGGGCTTCGCCGTGGACCGGGAGGAGAACACGCTGGGGCTGCGCTGCTTCGGCGTGGCGATCCCGTACCGCACCCCGGCGCGGGACGCGATCAGCTGCTCGGTTCCGGTGGCCCGGCTGACGCCGGCGCACGAGCAGTTGGTGAAGGACGCGCTGTTCGACGCGCGGGACCGGCTGACCCTCGCGACGCGGAGGCTCTGAATCCATGGAGGTCGCACTCCGACCCGTCCACGACAGCGACCTGCCGGTGTTCTTCCGGCAGATGAACGACCCCGAGTCCCTGCACCTGGCGGCCTTCACCGCCAAGGACCCCGCCGACCGGGCCGCCTTCGACGCCCACTGGGCGAAGATCCGGTCCTCGTCCGACGTGGCGCGGACCGTCCTGGCCGACGGCGACGTGGTCGGCCACGCGGCGGTGTACGGGGAGCCGGGCGAACGCGAGGTGACGTACTGGGTCGACCGCGCCTACTGGGGGAAGGGCATCGCCACGGCGGCCCTGCGGGCGCTGCTGACCGAGGTGCCCGAGCGTCCCCTGTACGCCCGGGCGGCTTCGGACAACGCGGGGTCGCTGCGCGTCCTGGAGAAGTGCGGGTTCCGCGCCTCGGCCACGGCCCGGGGCTACGCGCAGGCCCGGGGCGCCGAGATCGACGAGACGGTGCTGATCCTGGAGGGCTGAGCCGCCCTCCCCCGTCCGGTCCTGGAAGGTTGAGCCCGCCCTCCCCCGTCCGGCGGAGGCGGATCGTCGCCGCGCAGGAGGTGCCGCCGGCCCGCCGCGCGGGAGCCTGAGCGCATGACGCAGTCACTCGCTCCCGCCTCCGTCGACGGACCCGCCGTCCGTCCCAGCCGCCCCCGGCGCGTCCTGCGTGCCGTCGCCGTCCTCTCCTGCGTGCCGTACCTCGGTCTCAAGGCCGCCTGGATCGCCGGGAGCCGCGTCGGCATCCCCGAGGGCAGCCCGCTGCTCGACGACCGCCTCGCCATGGCCGTGATCAACGGCGTCTCCGTCCTGCTGGACAGCGCGGTGATCGTGCTGGCGCTGGTGCTGACCCGGCCGTGGGGGCTGCGGGTGCCCGCGTGGCTGCTGGCGTTCCCCGTGTGGGTGGCGACCGGGCTGCTCGCGCCGATCATGGCCGGGTTCCCGGCGCAGCTGGTCGTGCGGGCGTTCGGCGCGGGTGAGTCCCCGGGGAAGGAGCCCTTCCTGGACGAGTGGGTGTTCGCCGTCGTGTACGGGGGGTTCATCGCCCAGGGGCTCGCGCTCGGCGGTCTCTTCGTGCTCTACGCCCGCGACCGCTGGGGGTATCTGTGGCGCGGCCGGGTGGGGGACCTGCCCGTCGGGGTCCTCGGGCCGGCGCACCGGGCCCTCGCCGTCGCGGCGGCCGTGCTCGCCCTGCTGCCCCTCACCCTGCACGCGCTGTGGGCCTGCGGCGTCACCGCGGGGCTCAGCGAGGGACGCGCGGCGGACCGGGGCGGTGACTTCTACGTCCTGGAAGCCGTCTTCGTGGTGTTCCTCGTCGCGGCCGTCGCCGGCGGCGTCCTGCAGGCCTTCCGGCGCGGGCGGGCCCTGCCCGTGTCGGTGCCGCTCGGTCTCGCCTGGGTCGGCTCCGGCGCGGTGGCCTGCTGGGGCGGCTGGCTGTCGCTCGCCTCGCTCGGCGGTGCCGGGAACATCGCCGACCGCCCCACGCCGCTGATGAGCCTCGCCTACGCTGGGCAGATGCTCGTCGGCCTCCTCGTCGCCGCCATCGGCGCCTACTCCTTCGCGGAGCGCTCGGCCCGGGCCGAGCGGGCGGCGGCGTGAGGGGTTTCGCCCGGTTCCTGCTCGGGCGGCGGGCCCGGCAGCGCTGGATCCACCTGATCCTCGGCGGCGCGCTCGCCATGCCGTACTTCCTGGTCGGCTCGGTGATCCTCGGCCCGGTCACCGGCTCCACGGACCTCTTCGGGTCCTTCCCCCTCCAGCTCGCCTCGTTCGGCGTGGGCCTGCCGATCGCCGCCGTCACCTCCCTGTTCCCGCTGACCCGGCCGCTGGAGTCCGCCGCCGTCCGCTGGCTGTGCGGCGTCGACGCGGACCGGCTCGCCCTCGGACCGGCCCGGACCCGGGACGAGAAGGCCCGCACGGCGGCCTGGTTCACGCTGCATCTCGGGGTGGGCGGGATCATCGCGGGGATGTCGCTGGCCCTGCCGCCGTTCGCCGCCGTGCTCATCGTGCTGCCGGTCTTCGCGGGGCTGCGCGGTACCCGGCTCGGGCTGCCCGAGGTCTTCGACCACGCCTGGGCACTGGCGCTCGCCCCGGTCGTGGGCGTGGCGTCGCTCGTCGCCCTCGCCGGCTGCGCGGCCGGCTGCGGCGCGCTGCTGGCCCGCTGGGCGCCCGCCCTGCTCGGCCCGTCGCCCGAGGACCGGCTCGCCGCCGCCGAGGCACGCGCCGCCGACCTGGCCGTACGCAACCGGCTGGCCCGGGAGCTGCACGACTCCGTGGGCCACGCCCTGAGCGCGGTCACCCTCCAGGCGAGCGCGGCGCGCCGCGTCCTCGACTCCGACCCGGAGTTCGTCCGCGAGGCCCTGGCCGCCATCGAGGACACGACCCGGCGTACCGTCGGCGAACTCGACGCCGTCCTGGGCGTGCTGCGCGAGGGCGACGCCCCCGGCACGGCCCCGGCGCCCACCCTGGCCGCCGACCTCGACGGCCTGCTGTCCCGGACCCGGGCGGGCGGCGCGCGCGTGTCCGCCACGGTCGACGCCGACCCCGGGGCGCTGCCCCCGCTGCTGTCGCGCGAGGCCTACCGCATCGTGCAGGAGGGGCTGAGCAACGCCCTCAGGCACGCCGGTGGGCGGGTCGCCGTGGAGGTGCGGATCGCGGTGGCGGGCGGGGACCTGGAGATCACCGTGGAGAACCCGGTGACCGGCACCGCGCCCTCCCGCCCCGGCGGCGGCCACGGGCTGCGCGGCATCGCCGACCGGGCGCGGCTGCTGGGCGGCACCACGACGGCGGGCACCGCCGGGCCGGCCGGAGACCTCTGGCGTCTGCACGTACGCCTGCCGATGAAAGGACCCGCATGACCAGCCCGACGCCGATCCGTGTCGTCCTCGCCGACGACGAGCGCATGGTGCGCACCGCGCTGCGCGCCATACTCTCCGCCGAGCCGGATCTGGAGGTGGTGGGCGAGGCCGCGACCGGCGCCGAGGCCGTGTCCGTCGTCCGGGAGGTGCGGCCGGACGTCGTCCTCATGGACGTCCGGATGCCGGAGACCGACGGCATCCGCGCCACCGAGCAGATCCTCGCCACCCTGGACGAGCCGCCCCGGATCGTCGTCGTGACGACGTTCGAGAACGACTCCTACGTGTACGACGCGCTGCGCGCGGGAGCCGCCGGGTTCCTGCTGAAGCGGGCGGACGCGGACGCGCTGGTGCAGGCGGTCCGGCTGGTGGCGCGCAGCGACAGCCTGCTGTTTCCGGCGGCCGTGCGCACGCTCGCGGCCGAGCACGCCCGCGCGCACCCGGCGCCGCCCGCCTGGGTGGCGAAGCTCACGGCACGCGAGGGGGAGGTGCTGCGGCACATGGCGCGGGGGCTGACCAACGCGGAGATCGCGCGCCGGATGGCGGTCGGCCCGGCCACGGTGAAGTCGCACGTGGCGGCGGTGCTGGCCAAGACGGGGACCCGGGACCGCACGCAGGCGGTCATCGCGGCGTACGAAGCGCGCTTTCTGAACGGCGGATGAGAAAACCGGACGGGAGGGAACGATCCGCCCGACCTCACTCGTCCTCCTGTTCGGAATGAACAAGACGATCAGGCGCGCATCGGTCTTCACGCTGCTGCTGGTGTTGGCCCTGCTGGGCAGGGCGACCTGGGTGCAGTTCTACGAGGGCCAGGCGCTCGCAGACGACAAGGACAACCGGCGGAACGCCATAGAGACGTACTCGGCGCCGCTCGGGAACATCATCGTGGCCGGCCGGTCGATCACCGGCTCGGCGCCGACCAAGAACAGCGACCTGAAGTACAAGCGCACGTACACGGACGGCAAGCTGTACGCGGCGGTGACGGGATACGCGTCGCAGGCGTACGCGCCGACCCAGCTGGAGGGCATCTACACCGACCTCCTCAACGGCACGGACAACCGGCTGAAGTCCGTGATGGACACCCTCACCAACCAGCGCGCCGCACCGGGCAACGTGGTCACGACGATCGACCCGGACGTGCAGAAGGCCGCGTACGACGCGCTCGGCGACAAGAAGGGCGGTGCCGTCGCCATCGACCCGAAGACCGGGAGGATCCTGGCCGTCGTGTCGACGCCGTCGTACGACCCGTCGTCGCTGACGGACGCCAACACGGCCGGGGTGGCCTGGAAGCGGCTCAACGCCGACCCGGACAAGCCGCTGACCAACCGTGCGCTGCGCCAGCCGCTGCCGCCCGGCTCGACGTTCAAGCTGGTCGTCGCCGCGGCCGCGCTGGAGGACGGGCTGTACTCGTCGGTGGACGAGAAGACCGACAGCCCGAACCCGTACCCGCTGCCGGGCACGAGCCGGACACTGGACAACGAGAACGCGAGCGCGCCGTGCGCGAACGCCTCGATCCGGGTGGCGTTGCAGTACTCCTGCAACAACGTCTTCGGGAAGATGGCCGTCGACCTGGGCCAGGACAAGGTCAAGGCGATGGCCGACAAGTTCGGCTTCAACGACGACAAGCTGGACGTGCCGGTCCGGGCCTACACCAGCGTGTACCCGTCGGACATGTACCCGTCGGAGACGGCGCTGACGGGCATCGGCCAGTTCGATGTCACCGCTACCCCGCTGCAGATGGCCATGGTGTCGGCGGCCATAGCCAACGGCGGCAAGCTGGTCTCGCCGCATATGGTGTCGCAGATCACCAACAGCGGCGGCGACGTGCTGCAGAGCTACGACGACGAGGCGGGCACGAAGGAGATCGTCTCCTCCTCGACCGCCGAGCAGCTCGAGTCGGCGATGCAGACGGTCGTGGAGAAGGGCACGGGCACCAACGCCCAGGTGCCGGGCGCGACGGTGGGCGGCAAGACGGGCACGGCCCAGCACGGCGAGAACAACAGCCAGGTGCCGTACGCCTGGTTCACCTCGTACGGCAAGTCCGACTCGTCGGGCAAGGAGGTCGCCGTGGCGGTCGTCGTCGAGCAGTCGAACGCGGCCCGCTCGGAGGTCAGCGGCAACGGCCTGGCGGCGCCGGTCGCCAAGGCGATGATGGAAGCGGCGCTGAAGGACTGAACCTCGGACGTCCATGAGACGTCTGTACAGATGGGCCGCCCCCATCCCCCCGGGGGCGGCCCTTCGGCGTTACTTGGCCCCGAGGAGCTGCTCGACGGGGTCGATCGCGAAGTACACCAGGAACAGGGCCGAGGTGGCCCACAGCAGCCAGTGCACCTCCTTGGCCCGGCCGAGCACGGCCTTGATGACGACGTAGGCGAGGAAGCCGGCGCCGATGCCGTTGGTGATGGAGTAGGTGAACGGCATCACGGCGATGGTGAGGAACGCGGGGATGGCGATGTCGTAGCGGTCCCAGTCGATGTGCTTGACCTGGGTCATCATCAGGAAGCCGACGGCGACCAGGGCGGGGGCGGCCGCCTGGAGCGGGACGATGGTGAGCAGCGGGGTCAGGAACAGCGCGAGGGCGAACAGGCCGCCGGTGACGAGGTTGGAGAAGCCGGTGCGCGAGCCCTCGCCGACGCCGGCCGCCGACTCGATGTAGGAGGTCGCGGAGGAGGCCGAGGCCGCGCCGCCGGCGACCGCCGCGGCACCGTCGATGAGCAGGACCCGGCCGAGGTTCGGGACCTTGCCCTCCTCGTCCAGCAGGCCCGCCTCGGCGCTGACGCCGACGACCGTGCCCATGGTGTCGAAGAAGTCGGACAGGATCAGCGTGAAGACCAGCAGGACGACGGTGATGACACCGACACCGGGGGCGCTGAAGGCACCGAACAGGTCGAAGTCGCCGAGGAGTCCGAAGTCGGGGGCGTCGACGAGCTTGTCGGGCCAGGAGGGTGTGGTCAGGCCCCAGCTCTTGATGTCGGCCATGGAGTTGATCACTACGGCCAGCACGGTCATGGTGACGATGCTGATCAGGATGGCGCCCTTGACCTTGCGGGCGAGCAGGCCGATCGTCAGCAGCACGCCGAGGCAGAAGACGAGCATCGGCCAGCCGGCGAGGGTTCCGGTGCCGCCCAGCTGAACGGGCACGGTGGTGTTCGCGGCGTCCGGGATGCGGCTGACGAACCCGGCGTCGACGAAGCCGATGAAGGCGATGAACAGGCCGATGCCGACGCTGATCGCCTGCTTGAGCGGCTGGGGTATGGCGTGCATGACGGCCTCGCGCAGGCCGGTGACCACCAGCACGCAGATCAGCAGGCCCTCCAGCACGATCAGGCCCATCGCGTCGTCCCAGCTCATCAGCGGGGCGATCTGGAAGGCGACCACGGCGTTCAGGCCGAGTCCGGCGGCGAGGGCGAGCGGCAGGTTGCCGGCGACGCCCATGATGATCGTCATCACGGCGGCCACCAGGGCGGTCGCGGTGGTGAGCTGGACGGCGTCCAGCTGGTGCCCGAACTTGTCCTTGGCGCTGCCCAGGATGATGGGATTCAGGACAAGGATGTAGGCCATCGTGAAGAAGGTGGCGAAGCCGCCGCGTATCTCACGGCCGAAGGTGGATCCCCGCTCGGAGATCCGGAAGAACCGGTCGACGCTGTTCACCGGGGGTGGCGCGGCGGTCGGCCGGTCGGCCGTCTGCTGCGGTTCGGACATGGCGCGTGCTCCTTGGTGCCTGGGTGATCGGTGTGCGGATGCTGGCTGGATTGTTCCCGCGTTGAACCCCGTTCAGGTTTTCTCCGTGTTACGGAATCGGAGTCCGGCCTGCCCAACGCCGTTCGAAGCTCCGTACGAACCATCCTGAGAACGCTGCTACGCTTCCCGATCTCGTCCGGACCTCCCCCGGATGATCACATGTCATCTACATGACACTCACCGGCACCCCCCGGCCGGGGAGTGCCCGAAGCCGCTGCGAGGAGAGGTCGCCCGTGGGCACAGTCGTCGACGACGCCGCCTCCGTGGAGTTCCACGCCTTCTTCGAGCGCCACTACGCCGAACTGTCCCGTCTCGCCTACCTGTTGACGGGCGAGTCGGACACCGCCGACGACCTGGCGGCGGACGCGTTACTGGCGCTGTGGCACCGCTGGGACCGGGTGCGCGCTGCCGACCATCCGGCCGCCTACGCCCGCGGTGTGGTCGCCAACCTGGCCCGTACCCGGATCCGCAGCGCCGTGCGGGAACGGCGGCGCATCGCCCTGTTCTGGTCGCAGCGCGAGGAGAACACCGAGAACCCGGACGTCGCGGGCGTGGTCGACGTCCAGGAGGCCCTGCGCAGGCTGCCGTTCCGCAAGCGCGCCTGTGTGGTGCTGCGGCACGCGTTCGACCTGTCGGAGAAGGACACCGCGCTCGCCCTCGGCGTGTCGGTGGGTACGGTGAAGAGCCAGACCTCGAAGGGAATGGCCGAACTCCAGCGGTTGCTGGGGACACAGGGTGTGCCGCAGCGGATGCACGCGGCGGTGGGCGCACCCCGCTGCGCACCCGCCGTGGAAGGCGTGCGCACCGGTGAGGGCGGAGGGAGGGACCGATGACCATGCGGCGGGACGTGCACGAGGAGCTGCGCTCCCGGCTGCACGCGGCGGCCGGGGGCCACGAGCCCGACCGGGAGCGCATCCTGGCGCGGGTCGAGCGCGGCATGGCCGGTCCGGCCACATCCGGCCACCGGGCGACGCGTCCGCCGGTGTTCGGCTGGATGCGGGTGGCCGGTGCGACGGCCGCGGTGGCGAGCGTGCTGGCGGTGGGCGGTTACGCGGTCGCGTCCGCGGTGAAGGAGGAGACGGCCCCGCGGCAGCAGGAGGTGGCGACGCCGCCGACGCCCACGCCGTCACCGGAGGCGACGAGCCGGCCGCCCGCGCCGCCGGTGGACCCGACGCCGAGCAGCCCGCCGGAGCGGCGGGAGTCCGGCCCGCCGCCCTCGAGGACGCCGAGCCCGCCCGCCGCCGAGCGGCCGCCCGCGGCCACGCAGGACGGGCCGCTGTGGTCGGACGGCTCGGTCGACCCGCACAGCAACGACTTCTGGGCGCAGAGCAACATCACCCTCAAGACCCGCGAGCAACTGACCGACCTGACCGTGCAATTGCGGGTCGCCCAGACCGGCGGGGTCTCCGACACGGGCGCCTGGCGCTCCCTGCCCGAGCACGACTTCACCCTCACCGTCGCGGAGCAGGACGGCTTCCTCGTCTACACCTGGACCCTCAAGGAGGGCCGCACGGTCCCGGCGGGCGAGTGGGTGTTCGCGGGGCAGTTCGACCACGACCGCGGCGGCCGCGACGCCGGCGCGGACCGCTACACGGTGACGGCCGCCGCCGGCGCGGAACGGCTGTCCGTAGGCGGCGGTTTCGCCGCCGTGGACGACGACGGAGACGGCGGCGGGGACGACTCGTGAAAAATTCCTGAAGGCGCGGCAACCCTTTCCTCACCAGTGGCGACCACCAGGCGCAAGAGTCACCACCCAGTTGAGGAATCGGTACATGACTGCACCAGCAGAACAGCGCGTCCGCCACCGCCGCAGCGTCACCAAGCGGCGGGCGGTGATCGCCGGGGTGTCGGCGTTCGGCATCACGGGTGCGGCGATCATCACGACGTCGATGCTGTCGACGGCGGGCGCCGCGTCCTCCTGGCCCACCGACAAGGGCAAGACGCCCGTGTCGAAGACCATCCCGGTCTCCGGTGTCCGCGACGGCGGGATGAAGATGTTCTACGGCACCGGCGCGCTCGGCGGCGGCGGCCAGGACGAGGGCCAGGACCCGCTCTTCGAGCTGGCCGACGGCGCGGTGCTGAAGAACGTCATCATCGGCACCCCGGCCGCCGACGGTGTGCACTGCAAGGGCAGCTGCACCCTGCAGAACGTGTGGTGGATGGACGTCGGCGAGGACGCGGCCAGCTTCAAGGGCAAGTCGTCCTCGGCGGTCTACAAGGTCATCGGCGGCGGCGCGAAGAACGCCGACGACAAGGTGCTGCAGTTCAACGGCGCCGGCACGCTGAACGTGTCGGGCTTCCAGGTGCAGAACGCCGGCAAGCTGGTCCGCTCCTGCGGCAACTGCAAGACGCAGTACAAGCGCACGATCGTGCTCAGCGACATCGACGTCACGGCGCCGATGAACTCGATCGTCGGCGTGAACGCCAACTACGGCGACACGGCCACGCTGTCGAAGATCCGCATCCACGGCGACAGCAAGAAGAAGATCAAGACGTGTGTGCGCTTCGAGGGCAACAACACGGGCAAGGAGCCCAAGGAGCTGACCCCGCCCGGCCCGGACGGCAAGACCTGCAAGTTCAAGGCCTCGGACATCAGCTACCAGTGACACCGCGGCACCTGTGAGCTCCGGCCGGACCGAAACCCCCTCGGTACGGCCGGATGCCGGATGTCCGGGCCCCCAGCCGGACCCTCGGCACCCCCGACCCTCCGGAGCCCCCCTCCGGAGGGTCGAGCAGCCCTGGCCGAGCCCCCCTCGGCCGGTCGGCAGGACGCCCCCGCCGGTTCGCTCGACACTGTGGGCGAATCCTGGGTAACGGGGGGCGTCCAGGAGGTCGGGAGAGGCTGGGAACCGGTCGACACTGCGACGTAGGCCAGTCCGTCGAACTCTTCGGCCAGGGAGGCAGGGATCAGGTTGAAGCGATAGCTCCAGCGCGGCACCGTGGCGCCGAAGCTTCGCATGCGATGCCGGCCGTCGAGCCATTCCCTCACTGCCGTCGGCGCGTTGGCTGCGCTGCGCAGAGATCCGGTTGGTGACGAGGGCGCCGGCTCGGGGACCAGGCCACGGGCCGGGCCACATCCGACGGGCGCGGAAGGAGCCACTGCCGAACAGCAGGCCGAGTGCGTAGTAGGCGTCGCCGTACCGTGTACGCAGGTGCTACCCCGTCGCTGGTACCGAGCCACCGTGACGGCTCTTGGTGATGTGCCCGTTGTGAGCCCAGAGGGAGACCTTGGTGGATGGATCGTTGAGGATTCCCCCGACGGCCTCGGCCATGTACCGGTCGCGTACGGCGAAGACGGTCTGCTCCGGGTCCGTGTGCTGCCTGGCTCGCGTCACCAAGTCGGCCGCCTGCACCAGAATTCGGGCATGCCGGAGAGCGTCGGCCGCTCCGAACCTGCGTTCACGGAGGAACCCCAGCAGTTCTTCTGCATCCTGCACCAGGCGCCGCTGAGGATCAGGTCCGCGGCCCATGCCCTGGCCCGGCTCGCTGTCGCCGCCGGCACCACTCGGGTCGGCCGCCCGCCGCCACCCCGGCCGGCAATCAGAGTACGGCGCACGGACGGAGGACCATGAGCGAGTCTTCCGAGGTCGCCACCATGGCAAAGGGGAACCGGTCGAGCTCAAGACAGAGTGCGACGTCATCAGGATGGACTCCTTGACGCACACCCTCCGCCAGCTCGGCGGCGGCGCGCGACTCGGCAGCGCGGCGGACGAACTCAGCAGCATCCGTCCCGACCTCGGTGGCCCTCCGAGCGATGTATTGAGCGCACGCCAGATCTTCATCGGCCTGCCCATCCTCGCCAGTGACCACGAACGTGACACTCTCACTCTTGCGTGTCCGCAAGAGCCGAGCCGTTGCCTCCGCCACCACGAAGCTGGCGCACAGCACCAGCGACGCCTCCTTGACCGCGAGGGCACCGACCGTCCCTGCCGTGGTCTTCTGCACAACGGTCCGTCCGCCAAGGTCAATGGACCGCAGCAGGCCCGGCGAGTTGACGGTGTCGAATCCTGGCGCGGGCGGACCGTCTTTGAGCGCCACCCAATCCTGGTGGCGAGCCTTGAGTGCCAGGGCTTCGTCCAGCGACTCAGCAAGAACGATCTTTTCCGCCCCCTGGGCAAAGGCCCAGGCAGCCACGGTGAAAGCACGCATGACGTCGACTACGACCGCCACGGACGGGGCTTCGTCCAGCTCAGGGATGCCAAGGAAACGAGAGTTCATTCCGATCATGATGGCGTACCTAGTCCATCGTCGAGCCGATGGTGGTGGAGCCGGTCGTCAGGAACGTGGTCGCGGGGAGGGAGCCGTCCGCCTCGCGTGCCCCGTACGCGCTTTTGGCGTCCGTCGACCGGAAGGGCGGGGTGGCGACACCGCTGTCCCAGTTGTTGCCGGCCGAGACGGTCGAGGAACCCAGCTCGGCGTGGCCGCCCTTGTCGCTGACGGCGAGGTTCCTGCCGAGGCGGGCCGTGCCGGTGGCGAAGGAAAAGCCGCTCCGCGCGTTGGCGTACGCGGTGTTGCGGTTCAGGGCGATGGCGCCGGTGTTGGAGTTCTCGGTGAAGCCGTGGAGTGTGTTGTCCCAGGCCGCGTTGTCGTGGACGACATGGGCGACGGAGGCGCCCCCGCCGCCGAGTTCGAAGCCGTTGCCGTTGCCTTCGAAGGCCGTGTCGTTCCAGCGGTTCTCGCCGTTGCCGAAGGCCCAGGAGTGCTCGATGGTGACCGGCGAGGAGAACTGCCACAGGTCGAGGCCGTCGTCGGAGTTGTGGTACAGCCGGGCGCCGGTGATGCGGTTGCCCGTGCCGGAGCCGAACTTCACGGCGATGCCGTCGGCGTTCTGACCGTGGCCGGCCGGGTCGTGGTTGCCGTGGCTGTCCAGGTTCTGCACGAGGTTGCCGATGGTGCCGTCGCCGCGCAGGGTGAAGCCGGAGTCGCCGTTGCCGGTGGTGACGAGGTTCCTGAAGATCCCGCCGACCGAGGAGGTGGCGACGAAGCCCTGGGCCGGGGAGTCGGCGAAGGTGAGGTCCTGGACGGTCCAGTAGTCGCCGTGCAGGGCGACCAGCCAGGAGCCGGCGGGCAGTCCGGAGCCGTCGATCCGCACCTTCTCGCCCTGGTGGGCCCGCAGGGTGATGCGTGCGGAACTCGTGCCGTTCGCGGTGGACTTGAGGGTCGCGGTCGGATGGTAGGTGCCGCCGCGGACCTGGATGGTGGTGCCGGCGCCGGCGTTCTTCACGGCCGCTTCGAGCTGGGCCGTGGTGGAGACGGTGACGGTCGTGGCGGCGGCCCGCGCACCGCCGGTCGTCAGCCCGAGGTAGACGCCGCCCGCCCCCGCGGCACAGGCCACCGCGGCGGCGATGGAGAGCGTACGGGTCCTGCGGTGGCGTCCGGGGCTGAGCAGCACGGAGCGATCCTTTCCTAGGGAATCGGGGACGGAAACGGCTCGGAGGGGCCCGCTCCGGCGCGTTGTCCGACCACCAGTCGCCGCCGTGCGGGAAAGGGTTGCCGCCGGGGCCTCGATGTTCCGAAAGTTTCGGAACCAACCGCCTCATGCACACCCGTTGACGCCCTGCTTCCCTCCGGTGACACTCCGAGGGCCGCCATCCAACAGAACCCCCCAGACTCCGACAGGAAGTTTCATGCGCCCCCGCACGCTACTGCTTCCGTTCCTGGCCCTCACCGGCCTCCTCCTGACCCTCCTCACGGCACCGCCGAGCACCGCCGATCCCGGAGCACCACCCGTGAAGCACTCCAAGTACGCCGGCTATCTCTTCGCCTACTTCACGGGCGAGGGCACCGCGGACGGCGAGCAGATCCGCTACGCCCTCAGCCGCGGCAACGACCCGCTGCACTGGCGTGAACTGAACGCCGGCAAGCCGGTGCTGACCTCGACGATCGGCGAGAAGGGCCTGCGCGACCCGTTCGTCATCCGCTCCCCCAAGGGCGACAAGTTCTTCCTGATCGCCACCGACCTGCGGATGTACAAGAACTCCAGCGGCAGCTGGGACCAGGTCCAGCGGCACGGCAGCAAGTCGATCATGGTCTGGGAGTCCACCGACCTGGTCAACTGGACCGACCAGCGCCTGGTGAAGGTCTCCCCGGACAACGCGGGCAACACCTGGGCCCCGGAGGCCTACTGGGACGACGAGCTGGGTCAGTACGTCGTCTTCTGGGCGTCGAAGCTGTACGCCGACGACGACCCGGACCACAAGGGCAACACGTACAACAAGATGCTGTACGCGACCACGAAGGACTTCCGCACCTTCAGCGAGCCGAAGGTCTGGAACGACCCGGGCTACTCGGTGATCGACTCCACGGTCGTGAAGTACAAGGACGAGTACTACCGCTACACCAAGGACGAGCGGGACCCCAGCTCCTCCAGCCCCTGCTCGAAGTTCATCACCGGGGAGAAGTCGACCTCCCTGACGTCGACGAAGTACGACTTCGTGGCCGACTGCATCGGCAAGGGCGCGATGGACCGCGGTGAGGGCCCGACGGTGTTCAAGTCGAATACCGAGAAGAAGTGGTACCTGTTCATCGACGAGTACGGCGGCCGCGGCTACGTCCCGTTCGAGACCACCGACCTCGCCTCCGGCAAGTGGACCCCGTCGACGGACTACCAGCTCCCGGCGAGCCCCCGGCACGGCACCGTCCTGCCGGTGACGCAGAAGGAGTACGACCGCCTGCTGGCCGCGTACCCGTCGACGCCCACCTCGGTGGTGGACGCGACGGCGAAGCACCAGAAGGGCTACTCGATCGTCACGGACAGCGCCTCGAAGGTCGTCCTGCCGATGGAGCCCGACGCCGACCTGCGGCGCCTCGCCCCGAAGCTGTGGGTCGGTGAGGGCGCCACGCTCAGCCCGAAGTCCGGCACCCGCCGCGACTTCCGCAAGCCGCAGACGTACACGGTGACGGCGGCCGACGGCACCAAGCGCACCTGGACGGTCGAGGCGGTCCGCACCCGCAGCCCCATGCTGCCGGGCCTGAACGCCGACCCCGACGTGCACTACCTGAACGGCCGTTACTGGATCTACCCGACGACGGACGGCTTCCAGGGCTGGAGCGGCACGAAGTTCAAGGCGTACTCGTCGAAGGACCTGGTCCACTGGAAGGACCACGGCGTCATCCTCGACCTCGGGCCGGACGTGGCCTGGGCCGACAAGTACGCCTGGGCGCCCGCGATCGCCGAGCGGAACGGCAAGTACTACTTCTACTTCTGCGCCGAGCAGCAGATCGGCGTGGCGGTGGCCGACTCCCCCGCCGGCCCCTTCAAGGACGCCCTGGGCAAGCCGCTGGTCGCCAAGGGCGGTGCGCTGAAGGGCCAGATGATCGACCCGTCGGTCTTCACGGACGACGACGGCCAGGCGTACCTGTACTGGGGCAACGGCCACGGGTACGTCGTCCCGCTGAACGACGACATGGTGTCGTACGACGCGTCGCAGGTGAAGGACATCACCCCGGCGAACTTCCGCGAGGGCTCCTTCGTGATCAAGCGGAAGGGCACGTACTACTTCATGTGGTCGGAGGACGACACGCGCAGCGAGAACTACCACGTGGCGTACGCGACGGGACCGTCCCCGCTCGGCCCGTGGACCAAGCGCGGGACGATCCTTCAGAAGCGGCCCGAGTACGGCATCCTCGGCACCGGTCACCACTCGGTGGTGAACGTCCCCGGCACCGACGACTGGTACGCCGTCTACCACCGCTTCGCCCTCAACGGCCCCGGCCGCCCGGGCGGCGACGGCATGCACCGCGAGACGACCATCGACCGCATGGAGTTCGCGGCCGACGGCAGCATCAAGCCGGTGGTACCGACGCTGGAGGGGATCAAGCCGGTACGGCGGTGAGCCTCACAGGACGTCGTCGAGCCAGCTGAAGACCTCGTCCTGCATCTGATCGGTGAAGACGTGGCCGAGTTCCGGCCACGTCTTCACTCGTATCCGCTCCTCGGCGTTCCGCGCACGCCAGACGGCACGCAGTTTGTCGTACGCGACCCGCACGCCCTCGGCCGGGAAGAGCGTGTCCAGCCCGCCGTGGAAGAACAGCATCGGCCGGGGGGCCGCGATGCTCGCCACGTCGGGGATGTCGAGGTGCCGGGCGAGCCCGGGGTGGAGCATGTAGTACGCCGACTGCCCGCGCAGCGTGTTGTTGCCGGGCACCATCATCTCCTTCAGGCCGGTCATCCAGCAGACGCTCGCGGCGGCCGCGATGTGGTCGCTGAGGGCGGCGGTCTGCCAGGCCCGGTAGGCGCCCATGGAGAAGCCGACGGCCGCGACCCGCCGGGCGTCCACCCGGTCGAGTCCGGCCAGGAAGGCGGCGGCCCGCTGGTCCTCCCGGGCCATGAGGCCGGCCAGTGAGGAGCCGAGGTTGTAGAAGTTGGACGCCAGGGCCTGCTGCTGCTCGTATGCGAGGGGCCCGCGGTCGCCCCAGCCGAGCGCGTCCAGGCACAGCACCACATAGCCGCGCCGGGCCAGTTCGTCGCCGACGAACCGCCCGCTGAAGTACTTGTCCGCCCAGGTGCGGGCCGAGGCGAGGCGGGTTTCGTCGTACCAGGGCCGGACGAGTTTCTCCTTGCCGATGTCGAACCGGGCGCCGTGGTCGTGCAGCAGCAGCACGGCCGGGAAGGGGCCGCGGCCGTGCGGGGTGAGCAGGACGCCCCGTACGCGTTCGTAGCGGGTGAGGGAGACGGTCACCGACTCCCGTGTGAAGCCGTCTCCCGGGGAGCGGTCGCCGAACTCCGGCGCGTACGGCGTGCTGTCCTGCCGCTCGACGAGGAGGTGCTCCTCGACGGTGGCCCGGGCGGCACGCCGCCAGGCCCGGAAGTCCCGGACCGGGGACCGTCCCCAGGCGAGCGGGAAGGTCAGGGCGTCCTTCAGCGCCGGATGGAACTCGGGCAGCGGACCGTCGACGACCGCCGCCTCCGCCCCGCTCACCGCTCCCCCGCCCAGCAGCGCCGTACCGGCCCCGACCACGAACCTCCGCCGCCCCAGATGCTCATGGGCGCCCATCCGGCCTCCCCGCTCCGGCGTGCCGCAGCACGTACCGCTCGACGGCCGACGGGGACGTCAGGGGGCGGTAGTCGTAGACGTCGGCGGGATCCCAGCCGACGTCACTCCCGAGGCCGAGCCCGCTCGCCACGGCGTTCAGCCGGGCGGGCCGGCCGTTGAACCAGGAGCCGGTGTCGTGGAACCGCTCGCCCCCGTACGCGGCGAGAGCGACGGACGGTGCCGCTCCCGGATACCGGAAGACGTTGCGCTCGGAGAAGATCGCGGACTCCACGCCGACGCCCAGGGCGTAGAGCGGGGGCCGTCCCCGGTGGACGTTGTTGACGGCGTGCACCTGCCCGAAGCGGACGCGCGGGGCGCGCTGCCCGATGCCGTCGAAGAGGTTGCGGGCGAAGGTCACCTTGAGATGCCCCCGGTCCCGGTCGCCGCGCCCGTCGCCCGAGCCGATCAGGATCGCCTTGTCGTGGTCCTCGAACCGGCTGTCGGAGACGGTGACGAAGTCGGAGCCGTCCTCGATGTCCAGCAGCCCGTCGTGGCGCTGGACGCGCTCGCCGTGGAAGCCGGGGGGCGCCTCGCGGTCGGGGAACCGGCCGTCGGTGAAGGTGCAGTGGTCGATCCAGATGTTCCGGCCGGTGATGACGGTGAGCGCGTCGAAGCGGGCGTTCCAGCTGCCGTGCGTGCCGTCGTCCGGGGACCAGCCGGTGAAGTGGTCCACGGGTGCCTCCAGGTGCAGGCCGCGCACGATGATGTTCCGGCCGGTGTTGACGGTCAGGAACACCCCGAGCAGCCGGGCGTCGCGGCCGGCGCCGACGAGCGTGGTGTTGCTCGGCACGGTCAGCTGGATCTGCGCCTTCTCCATGTTCGACCCCGTCTGGCGCAGCTGCCGCTGCCGCTTGCAGTGGTCGAAGCGGGTGTCGGACCAGGCGGAGCCGTCCTCCCCGAAGCAGGACATGTACGTGCCGAGGCCGTATCCGGGCGCGTAGTCCTGCTCGCCGAGCAGGGAGCCGTCGTCGCTCTCGTGGCCGTTGATGTCCCCGACGACCCGGATCACCTTGGGCGCGGTGGGCTCCCCGCCGTTGGCGAGCGCCTCCTTCAGCTCGGCGCGCGTGTCCACGGTCCAGGTCCTGCCGCCCGCCCCGCCGGTGGTGCCGGGGCCGGCCGAGGCCCAGCCGACGGGCCCGCGTTCGGCGGCGGAGACCGGCGGGGCAGGCCAGAGCAGGCACACGCCCAGGAGGAGAGCGGCGGCCCTACGCATGGGGCCGCCAGTCACCGAGGTAGGTCTCCTTGGTGTGCGAGCGGGCCTGGTCGCGGGTGAGTTGCGGCCGGTTCTCGGGGATCGTGATCCGGGCGCCGGGGCCCGCGTTCCGGTACTCGGCGAACCGCATGGACTGCCAGGGATGGGCGTCCCGCATGTCGGTGTAGGGGGCCGCCGCGTCGATGCCCGGGCCGAGCCAGGTGTTCCGGACGGTGAGCATGGGGCGGGCGGTGGTGTCGGAGCTGGGCACCCAGGGCCGGGCCAGCTTGTAGAAGCCGTCGGGCGCCTCGCTGCTGACGCGGCTCCTGGTCACCAGGTAGCCGAGCGGGTTGGCACCGGCGGTCGACGGCGCGAAGACGAAGCCGTACGGGGCGCCGGGCAGGTCGGTCCTGGACAGGGTCCGGAAATGGCAGTGCTCGAACACGGCCGTCGCCCGCCCGAAGACGAAGTCGACGTCGCCCTCGGCGTAGCAGTGGGCGAAGTACTGGCGGGCGAAGGTGCCCAGCGCCATCGAGTCGGCGTAAAGGGTGTCCTGGTGGCCGAGGAACCGGCAGTGGTGGAAGGCGGACCGGTCGCCCTGGACCTTCAGGGCGACGGCCTGGGTGCCGGAGAACCCGGGGTGGTCGGCGCGCAGCCAGTCGTTGGCGAAGGTGATCCAGCGGGCGGTGAAGCCGTCGGCCTGCACGGTGGCGGTGGCGGAGCCGCTGGTGCCGTAGGTGCCGCCGCCGGGCTTGGGGGTCCCGGCCGCGTTGTCGTAGACGATCACGACGTCCCGGGGATTCTCGCTCGCCCCGATCCAGGTCATCTCCGTGCGGGCCGGGTCGACGGCGACGGTCTGCCGGTAGACGCCCGGGGCGATGACCAGGGTGTACCCGCTGCCGTTCGCGGCGGCCACCGCGTCCCGGACGGTGGTGAAGTCACCGGCACCGCCGGGGTGCACGTACAGGGCTTTGGGATCCGTGCGGGCGGCCGGTGAGCCGTACCGGCCGAACGGGCGCGGGCGGGCGGCGGCCCGCGCGGGGCCGGAGGCGAGGCCGAGGGCGGCCCCGGCGGCGGCGCTCGCGGTGAGGAACCCGCGGCGGGAGAGGGAACGACGGTGCTGCGAGAGCATGCGGCTGCTCCTTCGCGGTGCGGCTGGTGCGTGCGGGGTGGGGAAGGGCCGGGGCGGGGGTGCGGTGCGGGCCGCCCCGGCCTGTTCCGGGAGCGGGTCGGGTCAGCAGACGCGTCCGGCGCCCGCCCGGGCGCCGACGATGCCGGGGACGGCCTTCGCGGGGTCGACGCCCGCCCGCAGGGCCGGGGTCCAGCCGGCACCCGACTGGAGCGTCTCCCCGGGGATCTCCGCGTTGTGCACGGCGATCAGGTCGACGGCCTTGCCGTTGACGACGTTGCCGTTGGCGGTGACCGGCGCCTCGTTCCACTTCTTGAGGATCTTCGCCGGGCTGATGCCCTGCGCCAGCGTGAACGCGTTGTGCTCGGCGACGAGCCGGGACTCCTTGCCGATGCCGTAGACGTAGCCCCACTTCTGGCCCTTGGTGACCACGAAGTGGTTGTTGTACGAGTCGACCTGCCCGAACCGCACCCGCGGGGCCCGCTCGACGATGCCCTCGAAGCGGTTGTGGTGCAGCGTGACCTTCAGTTTGCCCGTGTCGTCGGCGGTGGCGCTGTCGCTGTTGCCGATCAGCATGGTCTTGTCGTGGTCGTTGAAGGAGTTCCAGGACACGGTCACGTAGTTGGAGCCGCGCACGACGTCGAGGAGCCCGTCGTGCCGCTGGAAGACCTTCCCGAAGTAGGAGGGCAGGGAGCTGTCCGGGTGGCGGCCGTCGGTGAGGGTGTTGTGGTCGATCCACACATGGGTGGAGCCGTACACCACGACACCGTCGTACTCGGAGTTCCAGGCGCCGGTCTTGTTGTCGTCGGTCGGGTCCCACTGCGGGAAGCAGTCGACCGGCGCCTCGATGGTGAGGTTGCGGACGATGACGTTGTCGACACCCTTGATCTGCAGGCTGCCGCCGAGGATGCCCGAGTTCTTGCCCACGCCGATGATCGTGGTGTTGGCGGGCACGGTCGCCTTGATGGCCTTGTCCTGGCCGGCGGCGGACGCGGCCCGCAGTTCCTCCTGCTCACCGCTGACCGGCTTGTCGTGGCCCCAGACGGCGGGGTCGTAGGCGGCGAGGTACTTCTGGAAGTCGTACCCCTCGGCCGCGAACGCGTCGCAGCCCTCGGAGACGGCGTCGATCATCCCCTTCACCTTGATGATCTTGGGCGCGGAACCGCCGTTCTTCAGGGCGGCTCTGAACTGCTCCCAGGTGGTGACGGTGTAGACGTGCTCGGCGTCGGCCTGGGCGCCGCCCTTGGTCCCGGTGCCGTACGCGCCCCAGCCGTCGCCCGCGCCGAGGGTCTGGCGGGCCGCGTCCCGCGGCTGGGCCTGGGCGCCGGTGCCGGTCAGGGACAGCACGAGCGCGGTGCAGCCGGCCAGCACGACGGCCCTCATGGCATGATCATGACACTTCCGAACGTTCATGGTGCGGCTCTCTTCCTGCTGCGTCGGGGGGTGTTACACGGCGGCCTGCGGCCAGGTGATCCACGACTCGGGGATCCGCTCGTCCAGCCGGCGCACATCGCGCGGCCCGAGCACCCGGGTCCGGAGCAGTTCCTTCGCCACGAGCCGGGCCACCTCGATGGCTCCCGGCGGATTGAAGTGCGTGTTGTCCTGCTCGGTGGCGGTCCAGTTGAAGTACTTCTTCGTCTCCTCGACCCCGAGCTCCTGCCACCGGGCGATCGACAGCGCCTGGATGTCGAGCAGCGCGACACCCTCCTCGACTGCGAGCGCCCGCATGGCCGCCGGGTACTCCCCGTGCGTGGGCAGGGCCTTCCCGGCGGTGTCGAACCGCCGCCGCTCCACGGACGTGGCCAGCACCGGCCGCGCCCCACGGGCCCGGGCCCCGTCGACGTACCTCCGCAGATGCTCCCGGTACGTCGTCCAGGGCTCGGTGTAGCGCGCCGGGTCCTCCTTCTTCGCGTCGTTGTGCCCGAACTGGATGAGGAGGAAATCCCCGGGCCGGATCGCGGAGAGAACGGCGTCGAGCCGCCCTTCGTCGATGAAGCTCTTCGAACTCCGTCCGTTCACCGCGTGATTGGCGACCGCCAGATCCTTGCGGAGAAAGAACGGCAGCGCCATTCCCCACCCGGTCTCGGGCGCGGCATCGGAGTATTTCTGGGCGGCGGTGGAGTCACCGGCGATGTAGAGGGTGCGGGGGTTTCGGTGACCGCCGGCTTGAGCGGTACCGGCTACGGACAGAGCGAGAGGCATGGAGACGGCTGCGGCAGTGACTTGTCTACGGCTGAGAGACATGCGAGAAACTCCTTAGGGGCGCGGGGAACTGCGCGACAAGCCACGGGGCGGCCCGCACTCTGCAGACCACAGGCCGCCCCACGGCGAAACCCAGCAAGAATCACCCGTTCTGCTGGTTCCACTCCTCCTGCGCGGTGTTCAACTGCTCGGCCAACGTGTCCAGGAATTCCTTCGCGCTCATCTTCCCGAGCAGCACCTTCTGGAAGTTCGGCTCATTGTCGGCCTTGGAGATCGTGTTCCAGTCCGGCAGGTAGTACGGCAGCTGCACGATCGTCGTCGACCCGTCCGACAACGCGTCAGCGGCCAGCTTCGTGGGCTCGGCCTTCGAGATCCACGCGTCCTGCGCCGCGTCCGTGTTCGACGGCACCTGTCCGGCCGACTCGTTGAACTTCGAGTTCTCCGCCTTCGACGTGGCGAACTCGATGAACTTCCAGGCGGCGGCCTTGTTCTTGGAGCTCTTGAACAGCCCGATTCCGTCGACCGGGTTGGAGACCTGTACCCGCTTCCCGCCGGGCCCGGTCGGCTGCGGAATGCCGCGGAACTTGTCGACCCCGAGCGCCTTCACGTGGTCCTGGTACGACCCGAGGTTGTGGTTCAGCATCCCGATCGTGCCGGAGTCCCACTGCGCGACCATCTTGGTGAAGTCGTTGTTGAGGTCGGCCGCGGGGGTGACCTTCTTGTACAGCTTCGCGTACTTCTCCAGCGCGGCCACGTTCTTGGGGTCGTTGACCGTGGTCTTCTCACCACTGGAGTCCCAGAACGAGGTGATGCCGGACTGCCCGTACATCGCGTCGAGCGCCTGGGCGATGGAGCCCGCGCCGCCCCGGATGGTGTAGCCGAACTCGTTCTTGTCCTTGTTCGTGAGCTTGTCGGCGGCCGTGAAGAACCGCTCCCACGTCGTCGGCTCCTGGAGCCCCGCCTTCTTGAAGAGGTCGGTGCGGTAGTACAGCACACCGTTGTTCGCGGAGGTCGGGATCGAGTACAGCTTGTCGTCACCGCCGCCGGCCGCCTTCAGCGACTCGATCATGTCCTTGTTGAGCTTGCCGTTCAGCGAGGACTTGGCGAGCCGGTCGTCGAGCGGCTCCAGCGCGCCCTGCGCGGCAAACCCGGCGAGCATCGCCGCGCCCACACCGCCGACGTCCGGCAGGCCGCCGCCCTGGAGGGCGGTGTCGACCTTGGACTGGTACTCGGTGGAGGCGATCCCGACGTACTCGACCTTGATGTCGGGGTGCGCCTTCTCGAAGTCGGCGATGATCCCCTTCCATGCCTCGGTGCGGACACCGCCGTTGTTGTCCCAGAAGACGATCTTGCCCTTGCCGCTTCCGTCGGCGCCCTTGTCACCGCCCGCCCCGCTGCCGTCGTCGCCGCAGGCGGTGACGGTCAGCGCGAGCACGGCCCCCAGGGCGACGGCCGTGGCGGCGCGCCTGCTTCTGCGATTGCTGATCTTCATTGGTCGGCTCTCTTCTTCTGGATCCAGCGGAACTTGAAGGTGTGGGGGGTCAGTGGCGGGTGTGGGGCGCCCAGTCGTCCGTGCCCTTCAGGTAGGCGGCGACGGTGTGGGACCGCGCCTCCTGGTGGCTCAGCTGCGGACGGTCGGCGGTGACCGTCGCGCCCGCTCCGTGATTGCGGTACTCGGCGAACCTCGCGTCCTTCCACGAGAACCCGCCCATGTCGGTCCACGGAGACGTCTTGATCGCGGCGGGCAGTTCGGTGTCCCGGATGAGCACCTGGCCGATCGCGTCCGGTTCACCGCCCGGGTGCCAGGGCCTGCCGAGGTGGAACGACCCGGCCGGGGCGTCGCTGACGATCCTCGACCGGGTGATCAGGAACCCGTACGGGTTGCCCTTCCAGGTCGAAGCCGCGGTGATGTAGCCGTTGTTGGTGTCCGAGCCCCGGCTCAGCGCCCGGATCACCGACCGCTCGATCACCGTGGTGGCCCGGCCGTAGACGAAGTCGACGTCGCCCTCGATGTAGGAGTCGCGTACGTAGACCCGGCTGACGGTGGTCAGCTTGGGGCTGTCGGTCATCAGCGTGTCCTGGTTGCCCAGGAACGCCGTGTCGTCGAAGACGATCCGGTCGCCGGTCGTCTTCATCGCCAGCGCCTGCTCGCCCTTCAGCTCGTGCGCTGCCTCGTCGAAGTCGTTGCTGAAGGTGAGGTGGCGTGCCGTGACGTCGTTCGCGGCGATCCGGACGGTGGCGCTCCCCGTCGAGCCGCCGTACTCGGCGGGCGTGTCGAAGACGATGACGGTGTCGGAGCGGTGCCGTCCGGTGCCGCGCAACTCGATGTGCGGCTTGCCCGCCGGGATGACCACCTTCTCGCGGTAGGTGCCCGGCGCGACGGCGATCGTCACCGGCACGTCGTTGCCCTCGGGCACGGCGTCCACGGCCGCCTGGACGGTCGGGTGGTCGCCCGGGACGTGCAGCGTGACCGGTCCGCCGATCCGCTTCTGCGGTCCGGAGAACCGCTTCACCAGCGCGGGCACGGCCGCGGCCGGGTCGAGCCGGTAGGGGTAGAACTCCCGCGGGTCGAACGCCGTGCCCCACGCGTCGTGCCGGCCCGTGGTGTTCTTCAGGACCGACCCGCGCTGCACCAGCTCGGCGGTGGCGTCGGCCTGGTAGGGGTGCTGGACGCCGTCGTAGAAGCTGTTCTCGATGACCATCTTCGTCCGGCCGCGCGACCAGTTGCCGTACGTCCACACGGGGTCGCCGTCGGCGAGCTGCGAGGACAGGTAGTTGTTGTAGAGGTGCGCGTAGGCGCAGTTGTCGGCGGACGGGTTGCGCTGCTTGGTGCCGCGGAACCAGTTGTGGTCGACGGTGATCTGCGTCTTGACGTTCGGGGTCCAGCCGATGCCGAAGGTCTTGTTGTTGTTCGTGAACTGGTTGTAGGAGACGGTGACGTACTCGCTGTCCTTGCGGATGTCGAGCTGACCGTCGCAGATCCGCGAGAACCGTATGTGGTCGATCCACACGTGGTGGGCCGTGTCGAGGCGGATGCCGTCGTAGTCGGTGTCCTTGCAGTCCCAGTTGCCCTCGACGGCGGTGTCGCGGATGGTGAGGTTGCGGATGATCACGTTGTGCGTGCCGGCGTCGAGGGTGAACCCGCCGTGGACGATCTCGGCGGTGTCGCTCACGCCGATGATGGTCTTGTCCGAGGCGACGGGTATCTCCGTGCCGAAGGGGTCCATGTCCAGGGATCCCTTGACGCGGATGACGTACGGCTCCTCGGCCGCCGCGTACTTCGCCAGCGCGGCCTGGTCGGTGACGGTGACGACCTTGCCGCCCGCCCCGCCGGTGGTGCCGCCGGCGAGGGAGGCGAAGCCGTGCGGCCGGTCGGTCCAGCGGTCGGCGGCGGGCGCGGCCCGATCCGTCGGGGCTGCCTGGGCGTCACCGATCGCCCCGAGCCCCAGCGCGGCGACGAGGCCGAGCACGGCGGCCACGACCGTGCCGGGCTGCCCCGGTCTGGACAAGCGCTTGCTACGGAGGTGCGTCATTGCGGCTCCCAACAGGCGTACTGGGGTGACTTATGAGGGCGTGACTCTGAACCGCGTGAAGGTCGCGGCTCCGGCGTGCCCGCCTCCGGCGGGCGCGAGGGCGAACAGGCCGAGCAGGGCGCCGACCCAGCGCCAGGAGGTCGCGGCGAAGACCGGGCCGGACGGCCGGAAGCCGTCGCCGGTGTCGGCCGAGAAGCGGCAGCGCGCTCCCGCGCCGGCCTCGATCCGCAGCCGGGCCCGGCCGTCGGGGGCGAGCCGGGCGTGGTCGGCGTCCCGCTCCCGGTCGGCGACGCCCTCGGCGAAGCGGTGCACGAGGTGCACGGCCCCGTCGGCGCCCCGCTGGAGCCCGATCCAGGAGAACGCGTCCCCGAGCACTACGAGTCCCGCCCGCGCGCCCGGCTCGTCGCTGTCGAGCCGCAGCTCCACCTCGACCGCGCAGGGCTTGCCGGGCAGCCGCTGGGTGAGCACGCTCGGGAGTTTGCGCAGGTCATGGGCGTCGGCCGAGCGGACGCAGGTCAGCCGCAGTCCGTCCCCGGAGTGCTGGGTGGCCCAGCCGTCGCCGGGGTTGGCCGTCCACTGCCACTGGCGGCCGAACCGTCCGCCGGGGAAGTCGTCGTCGGTGGCGGGCGCGGCGGGCGGCTGCGGCGGCAGGGCGGGGCGGCGGTGTCCGGTGACGGGGGCGCCGTCGTCGCCGAGCACCGGCCAGCCGTCCTGCCCCCACGACATCGGCTGGAGGTGCACGACCCGGCCGTAGGGGCCGCGCTGCTGGAAGTGCAGGAACCAGTCCTCGCCGGACGGTGTGCGCACCCAGCCGCCCTGGTGGGGGCCGTTGACGTCGGTGTCCTTCTGCTCCAGGACGATGCGCTCCTCGTACGGCCCGAAGAAGCCGCGCGAGCGGAAGGCTCCCTGCCAGCCGGTCTCCACTCCCCCGGCCGGGGCGAAGATCCAGAACCAGCCGTCGTGCCGGTACAGCTTGGGTCCTTCGAGGGTGAACCAGCCGGGTATGCGGTCGCCGTCGACGATCACCTTGCCGTCGTCGAGGAGTTCGGTGCCGTCGGGGCGCATCCGGTGGCCGGTGAGCCGGTTCTTGACGCCGGAGCGGGACTTGGCCCAGGCGTGGACCAGGTAGGCCTCGCCCGTCTCCTCGTCCCACAGGGGGCAGGGGTCGATCAGGCCCTTGCCCGCCTTCAGCAGGTGCGGCCGGGTCCAGGGTCCCCTGATCTGCGGGGCGTTGACCTGGAAGATGCCCTGGTCGGGATCGCCCCAGAAGATCCAGAAGCGGTCGTCGTGGTGGCGCAGGGACGGGGCCCACACTCCGCAGTCGTGCCGGGGCGCGGCGAACGCGGCAGCCGGTTCGAGGCGTTCGAGGGCGTGGCCGACGAGGGTCCAGTTGACCAGGTCGCGGGAGTGCAGCAGCGGCAGGCCGGGGGCGCGGCCGAAGCTGGAGGCGGTCAGGTAGAAGTCGTCGCCGACGCGGACGACGTCCGGGTCGGACCAGTCGGCGTCGAGGACGGGGTTGGTGTAGGTCCCGGCGGTCAGGGGCGTTGAGGAGGTCACGGGCTCACCGCCTTGCGGACGAGGGCCGCGGCGGCGTCCCGGTCGAGGCGGCCGTCGGCGACGACGGTGACGACCCGGCGGACGGCGGTCTCGCCCGGCGGGATCGGCAGCCGCTCGTCGTACGCCAGCGAGGAACCGACCCCGGGGTACTCCTCGGTCCGCACGAACCAGGGGTCGCGCCGGGTCTGTTCGGTGGCGCCGGCGAAGACCAGCGTCCAGCCGTCCCCGGCGAGGGCGAGCCAGTCGGCGCGCCTGCCGTGCGCCCCGGCCTCGCCCTCGGTGTCGGCCGTGAAGACCTCCGGCGCGGCGGCCTCCTTGCGGGCCCGCCAGAAGAAGCCGCCGTAGGCCGCGCCCGGGCGGCCGTTGGTCGCGGGGCTGCCGATCGACAGCGGGCTCTGCGTGACGTTGGTGAGGGAGAAGGTGAGGTCCAGCGCCCAGGCCTGGTCGGTGAGTTCGGTGGCCGCGACCGTGCGGCGCTCGCGCAGCAGCTCACCGCCCGCGGCGACCCAGCGCAGCTCCTCGACGAAGCCGTCGGGGTCGCGCAGCTGGAAGGCGATGTGCCGCTGGGAGCCGTGGTTGTCCAGCTCGGTCGGGCCCTGGTCGCGGACGTAGGTGCGCCCGCCCCAGAAGTTGAACCCCTCGACGTCGGGAACGGCGACACCGACGCCGAGGTGGTGTGCGTGGTCGGCGGGGGCCAGCTCGGTGACCGCCGTGCCGGCCAGGGTGGTGACGGGGTGCAGGTAGGGCCGCGGGGAGAGCCGGGCGGGCAGCTCGGGCCGGGTGACGTACCGGCCGACCGGCCGGCCCGCGACACGCAGCACCGCGGTGTCGTTGCTGCTGGTCATCTGGTGCTCACCTCTTTCGACAGGTGCTCCGCGGCCAGGGCCCAGGGGGCGCCCAGCTCGGAGTAGAGGGAGAGGGTGTCGGCGGCGGCCGCGACGAGCCCGTCGATGCCGGGCACCACCCGGCGGTTCTCGCCGGGGATCCGGTGCCAGGCGGTGTCCGGCAGCGGAGCCGGGTCGGGAGCCTTCCGGATGGCCTCCACGACCTTCATGAAGGCGCCCGTCTCGTCCGGCGGGACGAGGAGGTCCGCACCGGTGGTGAGGTGGTCGACGAGGTTCTCCAGCAGGTCGGTGCGGCCGTGCTCGAACTCCTCCGGGCCGTGCCCCGCGCGCTGGAGCAGCACGCGGTCCTGCTTGTACCAGAAGGTGATACGGCCGCTGCTGCCGTGCACCAGGACGTACGGCTCGTCCGCCTGCTCGGCGCACAGGGTCGCGGCGACGGTGACCGGGGGGCCCTGCGCGGTGGTGATCCGTACGCAGGAGGTGTCGTCGGACTCGATGGCGTTGGCACGCAGCAGCTCGGTCTCGATGGCGGTGACGTCCTCGGCGCGGGTGCTGCCGCCGAGGGCGAGCGCGGTGGCGACGGCGTGCGCGAGGGGGTTGGTCAGCGCCCCGTCGATCACGTCGACGCCGTTCATCCGCCGTTTGCCCGCCCAGGGCGCCCGGCGGAAGTAGTCCTCGTCCCGCACCCAGGCACCGGCTCCGCCGAGCCCGACCAGCTGCCCGATCGCGCCCTGGCCGACCAGCTCGCGGATGGCGGGCAGGGCGTGCGAACCCAGCGACTGGAAGCCGATCTGGCAGACGACCCCGGCCGCGGCGACCCCGTCGGCCATCCGGCGGAACTCCGCGTAGGAGGGGGCGGGCGGCTTCTCCAGGAGGAGGTGCACGCCCCGTTCGGCGGCCGTGAGGGCGAGGTCGGTGTGGGTGGGGATGGGAGTGCAGATCACGGCGATCCGGGCCCCGGTGGAGTCCAGCAGGGCGCCGAAGTCGGCGGACTGCTCGGGGGTGCCGAGGTCGCCGAGTTCGTCGGCGGTCAGCGGTGTCAGCTCGCAGACGCCGGCCAGCCGGACGAGGCCCTGCTGCTGGAGCCGGCGGATGTTCTCCATGTGCCAGCGGCCGTGACCGCGGGCGCCGGCGAGGACGACAGGCACAGGTGTGTTCATGGCGTCGATCATGCGGCCGGTCATGGGATCCTCCCCGCTCCCGCGCCGCGGGCCACCGCCCGGTCGGCCGCGGCGGCGCTGTCGACCGGGCCGTGCAGGACGGGCGTCCAGCCGACGTCGTCCGTCAGATCGCGCTCGCTGCCGGAGTTGTAGGCGTTGTAGATCATGAGCAGGTCAACCGGAAAGCCGTTGAAGAGCGTGCCGCTCTGGTGCAGGGCGCTGCCGTTCCAGCTCTTGACCAGGTCGGCGACCTCCACGTGGCCGGGCGCGTGGAAGGCGTTGTTCTCGGCGTGGATCCTCGACTCGGTGGAGACGCCGAGGGAGTAGCGGTAGTCGTCGCCGGTGATGTCGTAGCGGTTGTTGTAGACGTGCACCTGACCGAAGCGGACGCGCGGGGCCCGCTGGACGACGGACTCGAACGCGTTGTGGTGCAGGGTGACGCGGAGTTTGCCGCGATCGCCGGTGGCGGTGTCGCTGTTGCCGATCAGCATCGCCTTGTCGTGGTCGGCGAACCGGCTCCAGGAGACGGTCACCAGGTCGGAGCCGTTGGTGATGTCGAGCAGGCCGTCGTGGCGGAGGTAGTTGCGGGCGAAGTAGGTGGGTTCCTTCGCGTCGGGGTGACCCCGGTCGGAGGCGGTGATGTGGTCGACCCACACATGGGTGGCGCCGGCCAGCCAGAGGTTGTCGTAGGCGGCCTTCCAGTCGCCGAGGCCGCCGGTGTTGGGCTGCCAGACGGGGAAGCAGTCGTAGGCGTCGCGCAGTTCGAGGTTGCGGATGATCACGTTGTCCGCGTTGCGCACCTGGAGGCTGGCGCCCTTGAGGACCGCCTTGTCGCCGAGGCCGACGATCGTGGTGTTGGAGCCGACGGGCAGCACGATCCGCTCGGCCTGCTTGGCGGCGGAGGCCTGGCGGGCCTCCTCCTGGGGGCCGCTGGGCTTGGCGGCGCCCCAGGTGCGGGGGTCGTAGGCGGCGAGGTACTTCTTCAGGCTGTAGCCGCCGGTGGCGTAGTCGGCGCAGTCCAGGCGGTCGCCGTCGTCGTCGGTGTTGGCGTCGATGGTCCCGGCGATCCTGATGATCTTCGGGGTGTCGCTGCCGCCGTCCAGGGCGCGGACGAGCCCGGCGCGGTCGGTCACGGTGTACACGTGGCCGGCGTCGGCGGCCGCTCCCCCGGTCGTGCCCTCGCCCTCGGCCGCCCAGCCGTCGTTCGCGGGGAGGGTGTCGCGGCCGAGGTCGCGGGTCTCGGCGTGCGCCGGGACGCAGAGCACCCCCAACAACCCGACGGCGACGGCGAGTTGTCTGATCCTCATCCCTTCACCGCCCCCGCGCTGAACCCGGTGATCAGCCACTTCTGGATGAAGGCGAAGACGATCACGACCGGCACGGCCGCGATGATGCCGCCCGCCGCGAGGGCGCCCAGGTCGACGCTGTCCGCGCTCATCAGGGTGTTCAGGCCGACCGGGATGGTCTGCTTGTCCTGGTTGTTGAGGAACATCAGGGCGAACAGGAAGTGGTTCCAGGAGTGGACGAAGGCGAAGGAGCCGACGGCGATCAGGCCGGGCCGCAGCAGCGGCAGCACGACGATCCGGAAGGCCGTCATACGGTTGCAGCCATCCACCCAGGCCGCCTCCTCCAGGGAGTACGGCACGTTCTTGATGAAGTTGCTGATGAGGATCATCGACAGCGGCAGCTGGAAGACCGTCTCGGCGAGGATGACACTGCCGAGGCTGTTGATCATCTGGAGTTCGGCGAAGATCTCGAACAGCGGGACCAGCAGCAGCGCGCCCGGCACGAACTGGGAGCACAGCAGCCCGAGCATGAACGCCCGCTTGATCTTGAAGTCGAACCGGGCCAGGGCGTAGCCGCCGGCCAGGGCGACGAGGGTCGTCATGACCAGGGTGGCGACGCCGACGAGCACGCTGTTGGTGAAGTAGGTGCCGAAGCTGCGCTCCGTCCACACCTTCTCGAAGTGGTCGAAGGTCATCGGCCAGGGCACCAGCGACGTCGAGCCGGCCGGGCGCAGGGCGAACAGCAGGATCCAGTAGAAGGGGATGAGGGTGAAGACCAGGTAGATCCCCAGGGGCAGGTAGATCTGCCAGCGGGGCGCCTCGTCCCAGGCCCGGTTGCGCTTCGCCGGACGCGGCGGTTCGGGGACGGCGTCCACGGGTGCGGGCACCGTCTTGGTGGCTTCCTTGACGCTCACTTGCTCTCGCCTCCGAACTTGCTCAGCCGCAGGTAGACCATCGAGCAGAAGAGCAGGATCACGAACGCCACCGTGGTCAGGGCCGACGCGTAGCCGAAGTTGTGGGCGTCGACGGATGTGTTGGCGATGTACAGCGGCAGTGTGGTCGTCTCGCCCGCGGGGCCGCCGCCGGTCAGGGTGTAGAGCAGGTCGACGTTGTTGAACTCCCACACCGCGCGCAGCAGCGTGGACAGGATGATGGCGTCCTTCAGGTGCGGCAGCGTGATGTGCCAGAACTGCTTGATGCGGCTGGCGCCGTCGACCTCGGCGGCCTCGTAGAGGTCCTTGGAGACGGACTGGAGGTCGGCGAGGATGAGGATCGCGAAGAACGGCACGCCGCGCCACAGGTCGGCCACGATCGCCGCCGGGAAGACGGTGGAGGTGTCCGAGAGCCAGCTGGTGCCGTAGGAGCCGATGCCGATGTCCGCGAGGTAACGGGTGATGCCCGTCTGGGAGTTGTAGAGCAGCACCCAGATCGCGGAGGTGAGCACGCCGGAGACGGCCCACGGGGAGAAGACCAGGGCGCGGCCCAGGCCCCGGCCCACGAAGGTCTGGTTGACGATGAGGGCCAGCGCCAGACCGAACAGCAGCTGGAGTCCGACCTCGACGAAGACCCACTTGGCGCTGAAGACCAGGGTGTCCCAGAAGACGGGGTCCTCGGTGAAGGCGTGGACGAAGTTGTCGAAGCCCGCGAATCCGTTCCGCCAGGGCTTGGTGGGGTTGTAGTTCTGCAGGCTGTAGTAGAAGACGCTGATGACCGGGTAGGCGATGAAGCCCAGCATGAGCAGGGCGGCCGGGGCGATCAGCAGGTAGGGGAGCCTGCGCGGGGTGGCGGAGGCACGGCGCCGCCGGGGTGGCGCGGGCGGTTTCGCCACGGCTGCGGCTTGGGCCATGACTGTTCTCCGTTCTCAGTACGTCGTGGTACGTCGTGCGTCGGTGCGTGCGCGGGAAGCGCTTTCTCCCTGGGCAGGGTCGTGCCGGGTCGTGCTGAGGTGCGTGGGTGGTGCGGTGGCGCGTAGGTCGTGCGGTGGCGCGCGAGTCGTGCCGGTTCAGCTCGCGTACGGGTCGGTGACCCGGCCCGGGCGGGCGAGGAACTCGAAGTCGCAGCCGGTGTCGGCCTGCGTGATCTGCTCGTTGTAGAGCGCGCCGTAGCCGCGCTCGTACCGGGCGGGCGGCGGTGTCCACTCCGCCCTCCGGCGCTCCAACTCCTCTTCTGTCACGTTGATTTGGAGGAGCCTGGCCTCGACGTCGAGGGTGATCGAGTCACCGGTGCGGACCAGGGCGAGCGGCCCGCCGACGTACGACTCGGGCGCGATGTGCAGCGCGCACGCGCCGTAGCTGGTGCCGCTCATCCGGGCGTCGGAGATCCGGACCATGTCCCGTACGCCCTGCTTCAGCAGGCGGTCGGGGATCGGCAGCATGCCGTACTCGGGCATGCCCGGCCCGCCCTTGGGCCCGGCGTTGCGCAGCACCAGCACGCTGTCGGCGGTGATGTCCAGCCCGGGGTCGTTGATCGTGCGCTGCATGGTCTTGTAGTCGTCGAAGACGACCGCGGGACCGGTGTGCTTGAGCAGGTGCTGCTCGGCGGCGATGTGCTTGATGACGGCGCCGTCGGGGCAGAGGTTGCCGCGCAGCACGGCGACCCCGCCCTCGTCGGCGACCGGATGCTCGCGGGTGCGGATCACGTCGTCGTTGTGGACGACGGCGCCCTCGATCTGCTCCCGCAGCGTGCCGTTGACGGTCGGCCGGTCCAGGTGCAGCAGGTCGGTGATCCGCGAGAGGAACGCGGGCAGACCCCCGGCGAAATAGAAGTCCTCCATGAGGTACGTCTGTCCGCCGGGCCGGACGTTGGCGAGGACCGGCACGGTGCGGGCGATGCGGTCGAAGTCGTCGAGCGTGAGATCGACCCGGCAGCGCCCGGCCATCGCGATCAGGTGGATGACCGCGTTGGTGGAGCCGCCGAGCCCGAGCACCGTGGTGACGGCGTCCTCGAAGGCCTCGCGGGTGAGGATGCGGGACGGCTTGAGCGCGGTCCAGGCGAGTTCCACGGCACGGCGCCCGGAGGCGGCGGCCATGCGCTCGTGCCCGGAGTCGACGGCCGGGATCGAGGAGGCGCCCGGCAGCGTCATGCCGAGGGCCTCCGCCGCCGCGGTCATGGTCGACGCGGTCCCCATGGTCATGCAGTGACCGGGCGACCGGGCCAACCCGCCCTGCAGCTCGCGCAGTTCGCAGTCGGTCAGGTTGCCCGCGCGGTGCTCGTCCCAGTACTTCCACATGTCGGTGCCGGAGCCGAGGGTCTCACCGCGCCAGTGGCCCGGCAGCATCGGCCCCGCGGGCACGAACAGCGCCGGCACGTCGGCCGAGGCCGCGCCCATGAGCAGCGCGGGCGTCGACTTGTCGCAGCCGCCGAGCAGCACGGCCGCGTCGACCGGGTACGACCGCAGCAGCTCCTCCGTCTCCATGGAGAGGAGGTTGCGGTAGAGCATGGGGGTCGGCTTCTGGTAGGTCTCGGAGAGCGTGGCGACCGGGAACTCCAGCGGGAAGCCGCCGGCCTGCCACACGCCCCGCTTGACCGCCTCGGCGCGCTCGCGCAGATGGACGTGGCAGGGGTTGATGTCGGACCAGGTGTTCAGCACGGCGATCACCGGGCGGCCCTGGTACTCCTCCGCCTCGTAACCGAGCTGCCGCATCCGGGCGTTGTGCGACCAGGTGCGCAGCTGGCCCTCGACGCCGTACCACTGGTGGCTCCGGAGCTCCTCGGGGCGCAGCCGGCCGGTCATATCGACCACCCCGCGGCGATCGCGGCGACCTCGGCGCGCTCGTCCTCGCGGAGCGTCCGGCTCGGCGGGCGGACCTCGCGGCGGCACAGGCCGAGGGAGGCGAGGGCCTCCTTGACGACGGTGACGTTGTCGGCGGAGCCGTTGGCCGCGCGCAGTTCCTCGAAGCGGCGGATCTGCTCCCAGACCTTCATGGCGGCCGGGTAGTCGCCGGAGCGCAGCGCCTCGATCATGTTCAGGGAGACGGCCGGGGCGACGTTCACCAGCCCGGACGTGAAGCCGGTGGCGCCCGCGGAGAAGTAGGAGGGGGCGTAGGGCTCGGCGAGCCCGGCGACCCACACGAACCGCTCCAGGCCGGCGTCCCGGGCGAACGCGGCGAACCTGGCGGCGTCCGGCACGGCGTACTTCACGCCGATGACGTTCGGGCAGGCGTCGGCGAGTTCGGCGAGGCGGGCCCCGGTGAGCTGCTGGTTGCGGATGTACGGCACGACGCCCAGCTCGGGCACGGCCTCGGCGACGGCGCGGTGGTAGTCGACCCAGCCGGCCTGGGAGACGTAGGGGTGGACGGGCTGGTGGACCATCACCATCTGGGCGCCCAGCTCACGGGCGTGCCGGGCGGAGGCGACGGCGGTCGGGATGTCGTGCCCGACGCCCACGAGGATCGTGGCCCGCTCCCCCGCTTCGTCGATCGTCAACTCGGTGACGAGACGGCGCTCCTCGGGGGTGAGGGCGTAGAACTCGCCGGTGTTGCCGTTCGGGGTGAGGGTGGTGATGCCGCCGTCGAGCAGACGGCGCAGCAGGGCCCGGTAGGTGTCCTGCTCGACGGAGCCGTCCTCGGCGAACGGGGTCACCGGGATCGCCACCACGTCGGCCAGGGCCGCCCGCTGGGTCTCGAACGCCACGCTGCTCATTCCTGACCTTCCTGTTCCAGTGCTGCCTGGGGGAAAGCGCGCTGCACGAACGACGCGATGTGGGCGTGGAGCGCGCGGGCCGCGCCGTCGGCGTCGCCGTCGAGGGCGAGCCGGAGGATCTCCCGGTGCTCGCCGGCCTCCCGCTCCCAGGAGGGCGAGGCGGCCCACGCGACGGCGGAGACCAGGGCGGCCTGGTCGCGGACCTCGTCGAGCATCCGGCCGAGCAGCGGGTTGCCGCAGGGCAGGTACAGGGCGCGGTGGAACTCCCGGTTGGCGAGGGAGCGTTCGGCGGTGTCGGTGGCGACGTCGGCCCGGGTCAGCGCGTCCCGCGCGGCGTCCAGGGAGGCGCCGCGCTGCACGGCCCGCTTCAGGGCCTCGGGCTCCAGCAGCAGTCGCACGTCGTAGACCTCGCGCGCCATGTCCGCGTCCACCATGCGCACCGTGACGCCCTTGTACTGGCTCATCACGACCAGCCCGGTCCCGGCGAGGGTCTTGAGCGCCTCGCGCACCGGGGTCTTCGACACCCCGAACTGCGCGGCGAGCTCGGTCTCGACCAGCGCCTGCCCGGGGGTCAGCTGCCCGGTGAGGATGCGGTGTTTGATCCCCTCCAGCACGTACTGCGTGCGGGAGGGGATCGGCGTGGGCACAGAGGTCATGCGCGCCTCTCGGATCTCGCGATCTCGGTGGATCGCGTATCGGATCTCGCGTATCGCGTCTCATATATGACGTACGAAGTACGACGCGATGACGGTAGGAGGGCGCGTTTGTTTCGTCAATGCTTCTGACGCAATAAGCAGCAATCGCTTTCTACGACCTGGGCTTCCACCCCGGATCCCGGCCGCTCAGCCCCACCGCCCGGTCCAGCAGCGGCGCATCGGGACCCACCGGGACCACAGGCCCGAAGATCTCTCCCCGGCTCGGGTCGTCGACGCTCGCGGCGAGGAAGTCGTGGCAGACCTGGAGCGCCACCGGGTCGGGGGTGTACTCCTGGCCGGTCGCGCGGGCCAGGTCCCAGCCGTGGATCACCAGCTCGTCGGTGGCGACGAGCCCGGCGACCTCGCCCGGCAGGTCGACGCCCCCGGCCCGGGTCATGCCGGTCCACGCGGCCGGGTCGCGCCAGGCGTCGGCCAGTTCGGCGAGGATCTTGGGCAGTTCCGCGCGCCAGCCCGGCCCGATGTCCGGGAGCGTGGAGCCCGGGCTGGTGTCGGTCGTGGCGCCGAGGTCCTTGCGGCCGGCGTCGCGGAAGGCGATGGTCAGCCCGGCCAGGTGGCCGAGCAGGTGGCGCACCGCGTACTCGGGGCAGGGAGTCGTCCCGGCCAGCTGCTCGTCGCCGACACCGGCCACCAGCTGCGCCAGGGCCTCCGTCTGGGGTCCGAGGTCGAGGGTCGGGCCGGTCGTGCCTGGAGTGCTGTCGGTCATGGGGCTGCTCCTCCGTGTGTCATCCGGAAGGTAGACCGCCACCGACCGCAGAACTCATCGCCCACTCGGCGTTTCCCTGCTCTCCGTCTACGGCCCCGCGTCGCACGGGCCGGCCGGTGCGACGGGCGTGCCGCGACGGCCCACCGGCCGGGATGACGCCCCCCGACGGCCCGGGCGAGACGTGCGTCGCCCCGGCCATCGGAGGCCGGGTGCTCGTCGGCGCTGCCTGCCCGGACGTCCCTCAGCGGTACCGGACGACGTGCAACCGGTGGACTCCCGTCGGGTCCAGGACGGCCGGCTCGCCCGACGCGCCGTCGACCAGGACGACGCCGTCCTCCAGGCGGAGCGCGTTCACCAGCTGGCCGACGGCCTCGCGGCCCCGGCCGTCCGTACGGCGAGCCCAGATCAGGGCGCGGGCCGCGACGGGCAGTGCGGAAGCCGCCTCGACCGCCGCCGCCCAGTCCTGGTGCTCGGACACGGACAGCACGGCGCCGAGGTCGGCGAGCGTCGACTCGAACCACGCGGCGCGGGCGGGAGGCGGCGGCTTCGGGAGGTCCGCCGTGCCGGGTGTGCCGCCCGCGTCCCAGCGGGCGAGCCAGCCCCACGGGTCGGTGTTGGGCAGGCCGAAGGGCGCGGTCTCGTCCTTCGGGACCACGACCGTCGCGTCGAGCATGCAGTCCTGCCAGTGACCTTCGCGCAGGAAACGGCTCGTGTTGCAGGAGAAGACCCAGCCGCGCGTGGTCTCGTCCTGCGCGGTCGGGGCGTGCAGTTCCACTTCGCCGTGGTAGGCGTCCTGAAGCCAGCGGCGTGCTTTGTCGACCGCGGAGGCGAAGTCGGGTGCCGCGTGCTCCCACGGGTCGAGGCGCGGCGTGAACGCGCCGGGCAGCGCGCGGAGCAGCACGAGTTCACGGACCATGGACGGGTCGAGGCGGGCGAGGGAGGAGGTCAGCGCGTCGAGGAGAACCACTTGTCCCTTGTGGTTGTGCGCGTAGAGCAGGTTGCCGGTCGCCTCGTGGCCACCGATCTCCCGGCGGACCCAGACCAGGCCACGGGTGTCCGGCCCGGTCTCCGTGACCGCCCGGATCACGTCGTCCCACCCCCCGGCCCCGACGCGCGTGAACTCGGGGAAATAGCGACGCGTCAGCCGTTCCCACCAGCCGGGCGCCTCGTCCGACGGCTGCCAGGGCAGGGGCGTGGAGGGGGCGCCGTTGATCGTGGAGTGCAGAGTCACGACACATCCGCGGATGTTGATCCGACGGGGCTGCGTCTCGACCCGGCGAGCCGCGTCTTCCGGTGCCACGGGTTCCAGGTCCGCGAGTGGGGCACTGGGCGCCGGGTGGAACGGGGTCCCGCCGTCCTTGGGGACGACGACCGACGCGGCCAACATCGGCGTCTCCGGAAACCCCGGCTGCGGCAGCGGTCGGCAGGCCATCAGCCATGCGGCCGTCGTTTCGTGCACGGGGTGCCCGACGGCCAGCCGCACGAGTCCACCGTAGGTGGCGTTCAGCCAGGCGGTTGCCCTCTGGTCGGGACTCGACATCCCTCAGTGCCCCCTCTTCGGCGGCCATCCATGGGGCCATTCACCCGTCGCGCGGAGTTCCATGTACTTGTCCGCCGGAAGGTAGGTCGGGGAGAAGTGCGGATCGGTGCCGTCGTGCGGTACCACGATGAGCGACGTGAACGGAGCCTGCGTGGGGTCGCCCGTGTCGATGTGTTCCTTGAAATCGAAGCGCACGGTCCAGCCGTAAGGGAACCGGATCGCTGTTTCCGGCAGCATTACTACAGAATCGGGCTTCTCAGGGAAAGCCTTGGTTTTCAGGTATTCGGCGGCCGCCGCCACGGCCTCGTCACGACTCAGCACTTAGGAGCTCCCATCGCGGTAAGGAATGTGTCCGATCGATGACACATTTTTCTCCAGTATTCCGAGGGTTCCTGACTGCCCGTCGAGGAAAACGACCCCGTGCTTGGTATTCACGGCATTGAAGACGTGGGCGCTGCCGTCGGGTCGGCTCACGTACACGGCGCTTCTCGAACCCTCTCCGCGCGCCTGGAGGTCTCGGATGATGTCATCGTAGCTCTTGACCATGTCGTATTGGCCCTTGGCCCTGTCCTTGAGGCCGAGTTGCTCCGGGGGAATGTGATCCGGCTGCAGCTTGGGCGCCGCACTCACCTCGACCCCGTCCAGCCTGCGGTCCACGGAGACGACGTTATGGCTGCAGTTGTCTCGATAGCCAGGAGTATCGGTATTGTTGACGTCCTTCAACCACGGATATTCGCTGTCCAGAAACTCCTGGGCCTTCTGTGGGTCCACGGAGTCGTAATGGATGGCTTTTTCCTTGACGTGGTCCGTGGACCGTGCGAGGTCGCTCCAGTCCTTGGGCGCCACGTCGGCGGCCTCGTCCGCGACCTTCGCACCGTTGGGTACGGCCTTCGCGGCTCCCGCTCCCGTCTCCATCCCCTCCCTCACCGCAGCGCGCAGACCGCCCCGCGCCAGCCCCGCGCCCTTCGTACCGATGAGCTCGGGCACCAGGCGGCCGATGAACTCGGACGGGTCCTTCTTGAAGCCGTCCACGGCGGCGTTCAGCGCGCGCTCGGGGTGGGCCGCGGTCGAGACCAGGCCGGAGAGCGTCAGGGAGATGTTCTGGAGGTACTCCGCGGTGTGGGTCAGGTTGTAGGGGTCGACCGGGTTCAGGCCGCGGGCGAAACTGACCAGGCCCGCGGTGCCTTTGACGACACCGCCCACGACGTGGTTGAGCTCGACGCCGGTCGCCACGAGGCCGTCGACCACGTTGCCGGTCAGGCGGTCCAGCGGCGGCGGCTCCGCCGGGGCGTGGGCGAGTGCCTTCCTGATGTCCGCCTCGGCGTCACCGGCGGCGGTGTTCCGCTGAGCACGGGCCCGGGCCAGCTTCTCCCGGGCCTGCCGGATGGTCTCCCTGCCGGGGTCGTGGAACGGCCCGGGAGTGGGGCCGGGGTCCTGGTCCGCCCGCACCTTGGCGTTGTAGGCGTCGACCTTCTGGTTGTACTCCCCGATGGCCTTCTCGGACGCGCTCTTGCCTCGTGCGTACAGCTCGATGGCCTCCTGCGCCTGCTGCTGCGCCCACTTCACCGTGCCCGCGTACGCGTCCAGGGCTGTGGCGGCGGTTTCGCATGCGTCGGCGGCCCGGAGCCACTTCGAGGGGTGAACGCCGAACTTCTCACGGAAGGCGTCCCCGGCTTCGCCGCGCCAGGCGGAGGAGTCGACCTTCTTCATCCCCGAGCCGACCTTGTCGAAGGCGGCGGAGAAGTCCCGCAGGTGCTTGGCACTGCTCCGGATCTTCTCGGGGTTGCCGTGGACCAGCTCGTTGGCCTCCTCGGTCTGGCCGAGCTGCTGCTCGCCCGGTGTGGCTCCGAGGTCGGACGCGACCTCGTCGCCCCAGTCCTCCACCGCGTCCGCGGCACCCTCCAAACCGACCCGGTCCAGGCCGTCACCGAGCCGGTCGGTACCCCAGTCGACGCCCTCGCCGACGACCTTCTTACCGGCGTCGACGCCGTCCTCGAGAACATTCAGTCCGTGGTTGACGCCGTCCTTCAGCCTGCCCAGGCCGCCGCCGATGTCGTCGAGGACGCCCATCAGCCCGCACCCCCGCCGCCCTGCATCCGGGCGCGCTCCTCCGGCGAGGGGCCGAACTGCTCGTCCAGCACCCGCTCCCACGTCGCATCCGAGACCCCGGCACGCTCGCGAATGCTCTCGGGCGCCATCCCCATGCCGACCAGGTTCTCGGACGTCATGACGTCCCGGCCCGCGTCCCGCCAGCCCTGGGCGCTGGTCTCCCAGGCCCGGTCGAAGGACTCCTTGCTGTAGTCGGCGTCCCTGGTCTGGGTGACCGGGTTGTTCGACCAGACCTCGCCCCAGTCCTTGCCGGTGATCTCGTCCTCCGAGGCGTGCGGATTGCCGATCACCGAGTTGACGCCGACCTTCATCGCTCCTGCGACGTACTGGTCGGTTTCGTAGTACGTCCCGGCCGCGAGCCCCGTCTTCAGCGCGAAAGCGACGGCACCTCAGCGACCGTGGACGCCTCAAGTGGCCTCGGGGCACAATCCGGATCAGCCGGTCGAGTCGTCTCGCCAGAACCGGACTTGTCGGAAACCGGCTGCCGACCGGGAGCCACGGGTGACTCGGGCCGTTGGGTCATCTCCGCGTACTCGGCGAGTCGGGAACGCCGTATCGGCGTCTCCGTGCCACCCCCCAAATCTGTCACAACGCAACCTTTGCACATGACGCACCAACGCTTCCCCCTAGCCTCATGGGCCACCTCGGTCACACACAAGATCGATACGCAAAGATCACGATTGTCGGTCCGGTCAGGTGTGAAAGAGGCAGCCGACGTGGGCGAGCCTCCGAACGGAGAGGGAGCTTGTGACGACGCGAGCCGATGGCACCGAGCGGACCATGTACACCTGGCCATGAGCGCAAGGCCAGTCGCTTCGGAGCCTTCGCCGGTCTCACCCGCGCCCTCCCCCGCTGTCGCAGAGATGCCGTTCTAAGGAACCTGCCCGATCCCCTCCCCAGGGCCTTAGCGCCACGCTGGGCAGGCATGACGACGAGAACGACCTGGCCCCTGGTGCGGGTCCTGCGCGACCGTGACTCCGCGCTCTGCCTCTCCGCGGTGGTGGTCTCCGGCTTCGGGACCTCGGCCCTGTGGCTGGCGTCCGGCGTGTGGGTGAAGGACCTCACCGGCTCGGACGGCCTGGCCGCGCTGTGCCTGCTCGCCATGTGGCTGCCGACCCTGGCCGGGCCGCTGCTGGGCGCCCTCGCCGACCGGGGCCGCCGCAAGCCCCTGCTGATCGGCTTGAACGTGCTCCTGGGTGCCCTGCTGCTCACCCTCGTGAGCGTCGACGCCCCGGGCGACCTGTGGCTGCTGTACGCGGTGCTGTTCGTGTACGGGGCGGCGGGTGTCGTCCATGACGCGGCCGAGTCGGCCCTCGTCGCGACCGCCGTCGGCCCGTCCCTGCTCGGCGACTTCAACGGCCTGCGCATGACCGCCACCGAGGGCATGAAGCTCCTGGCCCCGCTGGCGGGCGCGGGCCTGTACGCGGCGTACGGCGGCGCGGGCGTCGTACTCCTGGACGCGGCGACGTTCGTGCTGGCTACGGGCTTGTACGCCCTGCTGCGCGCCCGGGAGGAGAAGCCTCCGCCGCCCATCCGGAGCAGCCGGCAGCGGACCGCCGAGGGCGCCCGCCACCTGTGGGCGCACCCCGTGCTGCGCCCCCTGGTCCTGGCGGGCGGCGCCACCATGCTGTTCGCCGGCCTGAACGGGGCGATGGTGTACGCCGTCGTCGACGACCTCGGGCACTCCCCCGCGTACGCCGGTGTGCTGTACGCCGTGCAGGGCGCCGGTTCGGTCGCCGTCGGCCTGCTCTCCGGCACCGCCTTGCGCCGCCTGGGGGCGCTGCGCTTCGCGGCGCTCGGCATCGCGCTGCTGGCGCTCGCGGTGGCCCTGCGCGCGGTGCCGTCCGACCCGGTGGCACTCGGGTGCAGCGCGGCGATCGGGGCGGGGTTGCCCGCGGTGCTGATCGCCGCGCTGACGTCCGTGCAGCGCGAGACGCCGGGCCCGCTGCTGGGCCGTGTCACCGCCACGGCCCACACCCTCGTCTACGCGCCGAACGTGGTCGGGCTGGCCGCCGGGGCGGTCCTGGTCGAGGCGGTGGGCCACCGGCTGGTGCTGGTGGCCCTGGGCATGGGCCTGCTGGTGACCGCGGCCCGGCTGTCTCAGAGCCGGGCGAGGGCGGAGCGGACCGTCTCCAGATCGCCGTCGGACGCCAGCCCGGCGTGATACAGCCGCAGCTCGGTGGCGCCGAGGCGCCGCGCCCCGGCGGCGTCGGCGGCGAGGGTGCCGGGGCTGCCGCCCATGCCCGAGACGACGGTGAAGTTGGCGGCGATGACGGCGCCCTCCCGGCGCTGCTGCGCGAACGGCGCCAGCGTGCCGGTGCCGCCCGCGCAGGGGACGACCACGCCGTCCGCGACGGACAGGATGTGCGCGGGGTCCACCCCGGGGTTGGCGCCCACGTGGTAGGAGACCGGGTCCGCGTGCAGCAGCACCTGGAACCCCTCGGGTGCGGCCGACCGGACCGCCGCGACGGCCTCCTCCTGGAGCGTGCGGGCGGTTTCGTCGCGGTACGCGCGCGTGGTGTTCGCGAGCGTCTCCCCGAGGAGCTTCTCGATGCCCGGCCAGCCCCCGTCGGACGGCGCCCCCTGCCAGACCGGCTCCAGCGCGGTCCGTACGGCCGCGGCCAGCCGGTCCGCGTCCAGGCCGTGCCGGCCGTAGCCCTCCCGGCAGGACGGGCAGAAGCAGAGCGCCATCAGGTACTGCCCGGCGTCCCCGAGGCCGACGCCGCCGGTCTTGTCGTGGGCGTGCAGATGCTGCAGGCCGTACCAGCCGAGGGACTCCAGCTCGGTGCCGCGTGCCCCGGGCCGTACGGCGGCCTCGGCCGCCAGGTCGGTCAGGTACGCGCGCGTGGCGGGCTGCGCGATGCAGGGCGCCCAGGGGTAGCGGTCGCCGTAGGCGTTGACGACCGAGGTGTCCGGGTGCTCGGCGCCCAGGCGGGAGTTGTGGGCGAGGACGACCCAGGTGTGCACCTCCAGGCCGGCCTCCGCCAGCGCGCCGGCGGCCTCGCCGAAGGCGTCCCCGGGGGCCCAGTCGCCGGCCGCGTAGGGGCGCAGCTCCCGCCCGTTCCAGCGGTCGTCCGCCGGGTACAGCACGGCGGCGTGTTCGGCGGTGACGATGCGGTGGCGCGGGTGGCGGGGCGTGAGCGCGCGGGTGGAGTGGTAGGCGGCGGCGAGCGTCACCTGCGCCACGCCGAGCGCGGCGATCCGGGCGGGCGCCTCGGGGTCCCCGTTGACGTCCCAGGGGTAGACGAATGCCGACGCCTTCACTTGGCCTCCTCCAGCAGCGCGTAGCCGCGTTCGATCAGTTCGGCGAGCTGCTTGACATGATCCTCCGTCGGCTCGTGCAGCGGGGGCCGGACCTCCCCCACGTCCAGTCCGCGCAGCCGTACGCCGGCCTTGACCAGGGCGACGGCGTAGCCGCGGCCCTGGGCGCGCAGCTCGACGAACGGGCGGAAGAAGCCGTCCAGCAGCCTGTCCACGGTGGCGTCGTCGCCGGTCCGGAGGGCCTGGTGGAAGGCGAGGGCGAGCTCGGGCGCGAAGCAGAACACGGCGGACGAGTAGAGCGTGACGCCGAGGGCGCGGTAGGCGAGCTGGGTCTGCTCGGCCGTCGGCAGGCCGTTGAAGTAGAGGAAGTCGCCCGGCACCTCGGTGCGGACGGCGCTGACGATCCGCTGCATGAGGTCGAGGTCGCCGAGCCCGTCCTTGAGGCCGATGACGCCGTCGGTGCGGGCCAGTCCGACGACCGTCTCCGGGGTGAAGACGGCGTTGTCGCGCTGGTAGACGATGACCGGCAGGGCGGTCGCGGCGGCGACCTCCCGGTAGTGCCGCAGCAGCCCCTCCTGCCCGGCGACCACGAGGTAGGGCGGCATGGCGAGCAGCCCGTCCGCCCCGGCCGCCTCCGCGATACGGGCGTAGCGCACCGCGAGCGCGGTGCCGTACCCGGCGCCGGCGACGACCGGCACGCGCCCCTCGGCCGCCTCGACGGCGACGCGTACGCAGGCCTCGAACTCCTCGGGGGTCAGCGCGTGGAACTCGCCGGTGCCGCAGCAGGCGAACACGGCGGCGGCTCCGGCCTCCACCCCGCGTCGGACATGCGTGCGGTAGGCGTCGAGGTCCACGGAGCCGTCGGGTCCGTAGGCGGTGACCGGGAAGAACAGCGGCCCGCTGGGGACGTTGAGTCGAGCGGCGAGAGGGGCTGACGTCACAAGCTCTCCCGGTTCCATATTCATGATTGGCGTCTACATTTCTGAACATCTCCACGCTAAGGTGCCGCCTTGGGACCGGTCAAGCGCGCGCACCCGCGTCACACCAGCGGATTCATCCCTTCCGCAGCACACTTGACGGTTCCGCCTCATCTCCTTAGCGTGTCCACGCATATGAATGCCGTGCGCTCATGTGCACGGTTGGCGATCAAGGAGATCCGAGGATGCCCGCTCCCCGCACCGTCCTGCTCACCGGCGCCGCCGGCGGCCTCGGCACCCTGATGCGGGACCTGCTGCCCGAATACGGCTACGAACTGCGCCTGCTCGACCTGCGCCCCGTCGAGGGCGCGCCGGACGCGATCATCGCGGACCTCGGGGACAAGGACGCCGTGCGCGAGGCGGTCCGGGGCGTCGACGCGATCATCCACCTCGCGGGCATCTCCCTGGAAGCCCCCTTCGAGAAGATCCTCAAGGCGAACATCGAGGGCACCTACCACCTGTACGAGGCCGCCCGCGAGGAGGGCGTCGGCCGGATCGTCTTCGCCTCCTCCAACCACGCCGTCGGCTACACCCCGCGCCCCCAGGGCGACGACCCGCTGATCCCGATCGACACCCCGCGCCGCCCGGACACCTTCTACGGCCTGTCCAAGTGCTTCGGCGAGGACCTGGCGCAGCTCTACTGGGACAAGCACGGCCTGGAGACGGTCTCGGTGCGGATCGGCTCCTGCTTCCCCGAGCCGACCAGCGTGCGCATGCTCTCGGTGTGGATGAGCCCCGCCGACGGCGCCCGGCTCTTCCACGCGGCCCTGACCGCCGAGCACGTCGGCCACACCGTCGTCCACGGCTCCTCCGCCAACACCCGCCTGTGGTGGGACCTCGGCACGGCCCGGGCGCTCGGCTACGAGCCGCAGGACGACTCCGAGCCCTGGGCCGAGAAGCTCATCGCCGAGCAGGGCGACCTGGACCCGGGGAACGAGGCGCACGCCTACCTCGGCGGCCACTTCGTGACGGACCCGCCGATCTGGCCGTACTGACCGGAAAGAGACGGCGCACACGGGCGGGCGGGCACGAAACGGGCCTGCCCGCCCGGGCATTCGGGCAACGCCCTCAGAGGCGTGGGGAACCGCGCGACCAGCCGCGACGCGCCCGCAGACAGCCACGACCTCCCCGCGACGGCCCGCACACGCTCAAGACCGAACGGGCCCACCCGGGCAGGATCGCGCCCGCAACAGACCTGGCCACCGCGATACACCCGCTGTAGAACTTCCTCCATGGCCCGACCGAGGGCCCGAACGGGCAGCACGGCAGGAAGGCGGGTGACGGCCATGAACAGAACCGCGGAAGAACGCCAGCGCGAGATCGTGCTGGCCGCCCGGCGCGACGGATCGGTCGACGTCACCGCCCTCGCCGCCGCACTGGGCGTGGCCAAGGAAACGGTACGGCGGGACCTGCGCGTCCTGGAGGACCACGGCCTGCTCCGCCGCACCCACGGCGGCGCCTACCCCGTGGAGAGCGCCGGGTTCGAGACGACGCTCGCCTTCCGCGCCACCAGCCACGTCCCCGAGAAGCGCCGGATCGCCGCCGCCGCGGCCGAGCTGCTCGGGGACGCCGAAACCGTCTTCGTCGACGAGGGCTACACCCCGCAGCTCATCGCCGAGGCACTCCCCCGGGACCGGCCGCTGACCGTGGTCACCGCGTCCCTGCCGGTCGCGGGCGCCCTCGCCGGGACCGACACCGTCTCCGTCCTGCTGCTGGGCGGACGGGTCCGCTCCGGCACCCTCGCCACCGTCGACCACTGGACGACGAAGATGCTGGCCGGCTTCATCGTCGACCTGGCGTACATCGGCGCCAACGGCATCTCCCGCGAGCACGGCCTCACCACCCCCGACCCGGCCGTCAGCGAGGTCAAGGCCCAGGCGATCCGGGCCGCCCGCCGCACGGTGTTCGCGGGCGTGCACACCAAGTTCGGAGCGGTCAGCTTCTGCCGGTTCGCCGAGATCGGCACGCTGGAGACGATCGTGACGAGCACCCTGCTGCCGACGGCCGAAGCCCACCGCTACTCGCTGCTCGGACCGCAGGTCATCCGCGTCTGACCCACCCCCCTTCGTCCCCCACCGGGCACCTCCATGCCCTGCCATGCCCCTTATGTCCCCATACATCCAGGAGCGATCCATGCGAACCCAGAGCCGACGACGGCCTCCGCGAGCCCCGCTCGCCCTGGCCGCCGCAGGGACGCTGCTCGCCCCGCTGCTCTCCGGCTGCTGGGTCGGGGCGGGCGGGGCCGGATCCGGCGGCGACGCCGTCAACGTCCTGATGGTCAACAACCCGCAGATGGTCGAGTTGCAGAAACTGACCCGCGCCCACTTCACCAAGGAGACGGGCATCAAGGTCAACTTCACCGTCCTGCCGGAGAACGACGTCCGCGACAAGATCAGCCAGGACTTCGCCAACCAGGCCGGCCAGTACGACGTCGCCACGCTGTCCAACTACGAGATACCGATCTACGCCCGCAACGGCTGGCTGCACGAGATGAACACCTACGTGGCCAAGGACCCGGGCTACGACGAGCAGGACGTGCTCAAGCCGATGCGCCAGTCCCTCACCGGGGCGGACGGCAAGCTCTACGGCCAGCCCTTCTACGGCGAGTCGTCGTTCCTGATGTACCGCAAGGACGTGTTCGAGAAGCAGGGCCTGACGATGCCCGCCCGCCCCACCTGGCAGCAGGTGGCGGACCTCGCGGCGAAGGCGGACGGCGCCGAGCCCGGCATGAAGGGCATCTGCCTGCGCGGCCTGCCCGGCTGGGGCGAGGTGATGGCCCCCCTGACCACCGTCGTGAACACCTTCGGCGGCACCTGGTTCGACAAGAACTGGAAGGCGCGGCTCGACTCCCCCGCCTTCGTGAAGGCGACGAAGTTCTACGTCGACCTGGTGCGCGAGCACGGCGAGTCCGGCGCGGCCCAGTCCGGTTTCGCCGAGTGCCTGAACAACATGACCCAGGGCAAGGTCGCCATGTGGTACGACGCCACCTCTGCGGCCGGATCCCTGGAGGCGGCGAACTCCCCCGTCAAGGGCAAGGTCGGCTACGCCCCCGCCCCGGTGGAGAAGACGGAGTCCTCCGGCTGGCTCTACACCTGGGCCTGGGGCATCCAGCAGGCCTCCCGCAACCCCGACAACGCCTGGAAGTTCGTCTCCTGGGCGTCCGGCAAGGAGTACGAGCAGCTGGTCGGCGACGAGGTCGGCTGGTCCAACGTCCCGGCCGGCAAGCGGGCCTCGACCTACGCCAACCCCGCCTACCGCAAGGAGGCCGCCGCCTTCCAGGAGATGACCAGGGAGGCCATCGAGCAGGCCCGGCCGGACGACCCCGGGGTGCAGCCGCGGCCCGCGCCCGGCATCCAGTTCGTCGGCATCCCCGAGTTCACCGACCTCGGCACCAAGGTCTCCCAGGAGATCAGCGCGGCCATCGCCGGACGCCAGTCCGTCGAGTCGGCCCTGAGGAAGTCGCAAGCGCTCGCCGAGAAGATCTCCGAGGAGTACGAGGGACGATGACCGCCACGACCACGGCCCCCGTGGCCGCTCCCGAGACGCGCGCCCCGGTCCGCCGCCCCTCCGCCCGGCTGCGCGCCTGGGCGACCCGCGCCCCGCTGCTCCCCGCCCTGATCTTCATGATCGTCGTCACCCAGCTGCCGTTCGTGGCCACGCTGGTGATCTCCTTCTTCGACTGGAACAGCCTCTACCCCGACGCCCGGCGGTTCGCGGGCCTCGCCAACTATCAGGAGGTCCTCACCGACGCCGACCTGCGCCACTCGGTGTGGACGACCGTCCTGCTGACGGTGGCGGTGGTCCTGGCCAGCCTGGTGCTGGGGCTTGTGCTCGCCCTGCTGCTGGACCGCAGGTTCCGCGGCCGGGGCATCGTACGGACGCTGCTGATCGCGCCCTTCCTGGTGGTGCCGGTCGCGGCGGCCCTGCTCTGGAAGCATGTGCTCTACAACCCTGAATACGGCTTGTTCAATGGGTTGTTGCACTATGTGGGCGGCCCACAGCCCGACTGGATCTCGAACACCCCGCTGCTGGCCATCGAGGCCTCGCTCGTCTGGCAGTGGACGCCGTTCATGATGCTGATCCTGCTCGCCGGCCTGCAGAGCCGCGACCACGAGCAGATCGAGGCGGCCCGGGTCGACGGCGCGAGCGACTGGCAGATCTTCGTCCATCTCACGCTCCCGCACCTGCGCCGCTACCTCGAACTCGGCGCCCTGCTGGGCTCGATCTACATCGTGCAGAACTTCGACGCGGTCTTCACGATCACGTCCGGCGGCCTCGGCACCGCCAACCTCCCCTACACCGTCTACCAGAGCTTCTACCAGGCCCACGAGAACGGCCTCGCCTCGGCCGCGGGCGTCCTGGTCGTCATCGGCTCGATCGTCATCGCGACCTTCGCCCTGCGCGTGGTGTCGTCCCTGTTCCGCGAGGAGGTGTCCCGCGCATGAGCGTCGTACGCCGTAACGGTCCGGTCCTGCTGGCCTGGCTGGCCGGGATCGTGTTCTTCCTGCCCATCGCGTGGATGGCGCTGACGTCCTTCCACTCGGAGACGGACGCGGCGACCAACCCGCCGTCCTTCGCGGCCGCCCTGACCCTGGACGGCTATCGCGAGTTCTTCGGCGCCGGCGGCGGCGCGAGCCCCTGGCCGGCGCTGATCAACTCCACGGTCGCGTCCGTGGCGTCGACCCTGCTGGTCCTGCTGCTCGCCTTCCCCGCGGCCTACGCGCTGTCCATCAACCGCGTCCGCAAGTGGACGGACGTGCTGTTCTTCTTCCTCTCCACGAAGATGCTGCCGGCCGTGGCGGGTCTCCTCCCGATCTACCTCTTCGCCAAGAACGCCGGGATGCTCGACAACATCTGGCTGCTGGTCATCCTCTACACCTCCATGAACCTGCCGATCGCGGTGTGGATGATGCAGTCCTTCCTCGCCGAGATCCCGGTCGCCGTCATCGAGGCGGCCCGGGTGGACGGGGCCCGGTTGCCGACGGTCCTGGCACGGGTGGTGGCCCCGATCGCCCTGCCGGGCATCGCCGCCACGGCGTTGATCTGCTTCATCTTCAGCTGGAACGAACTGCTCTTCGCCCGGGTGCTGACGGGCGTGGTCGCCGAGACCGCCCCCGTCTTCCTGACCGGCTTCATCACCAGCCAGGGCCTGTTCCTGGCGAAGGTGTGCGCCGCGTCGCTCGTCATCTCCCTGCCGGTGCTCGCCGCGGGGTTCGCCGCCCAGGACAAGCTGGTCCAGGGCCTGTCGTTGGGAGCCGTGAAATGAAGGCCGCCGTCATCGAGTCCGTGGGCAGGGCCGTCGTCGCCGAGGTCCCGGACCCGACGCCAGGCCCGCGCGAGGTCGTCGTCGAGGTCGCGGCCTGCGGCCTGTGCGGAACCGATCTCCACATCCTCCAGGGCGAGTTCGCCCCGAAGCTGCCGATCGTGCCGGGGCACGAGTTCGCGGGCGAGGTCGTCGGCGTCGGCACCCAGGTCACGGAGGTGTCGGTCGGCGACCGGGTCGCCGTCGACCCGTCCCTGTACTGCTACGAGTGCCGCTACTGCCGTACGGGCCACAACAACCTCTGCGAACGCTGGGCGGCGATCGGCGTGACGACGGCCGGGGGCGCGGCGCAGTACGCCCTCGCCCCGGTGGCGAACTGCGTGAAGCTCCCCGACCACGTCCGCACGCAGGACGCGGCGCTCGTGGAGCCGCTGTCCTGCGCGGTGCGCGGCTACGACGTGCTCCGCTCCCGCCTCGGCGCGCACGTGCTGATCTACGGCTCCGGCACGATGGGCCTGATGATGCTGGAGCTGGCCAAGCGCACGGGCGCGGCGAGCGTGGACGTCGTCGACGTGAACCCGGCCCGCCTGGAGACGGCCCGCCGCCTCGGCGTCTCGGGGTCGGCCGCCAACCCGGACGAGCTGGACCGCCCGCAGGGCTGGGACCTGGTCGTCGACGCCACCGGCAACGCGGCGGCGATCCAGGACGGCCTGGACCGCGTGGCGAAGGCGGGCACCTTTTTGCAGTTCGGCGTCGCCGACTACGCGACCCGCGTGACGATCGACCCGTACCGCATCTACAACCAGGAGATCACCATCACCGGCTCGATGGCGGTGCTGCACAGCTTCGAGCGGGCGGCGGAGCTCTTCGCGAACGGCGTCCTGGACCCCGGGGTCTTCATCAGCGACCGGATTCCTCTGGAGCGGTATCCGCAGGCGCTGGAGCAGTTCGCGGCGGGGGTGGGGAGGAAGATCGTGGTGGTGCCGCAGCCGTAGCGACCCGGGTGTGCCGCCGGAGCAGCAGGGCGTAGGCCGTGTCCAGAACGGCGGCGCACACCCCCAGCGCCAGCGCGAGCACGCTCCTGGTGTCCTCCACGACGACGATGGTCGCGGCGGCCGTACCGATCCCCTTCGACACAGCGATCGTCAGGGACTGGCCCGCCGCGTTCCCCCGCTGCCCGAGCATGCCGAGAAAGGCCAGCGACATGACCACGTTGCTGAAGAGCGCGGAGTAGGCGTCGACCGGATGGCCGTCGAATTCCCGCGCGACCAGGTAGTTCACCACGAGGCAGCCCGCGAGGAAGGCGACACTCCAGGGAACGAAGTACCTCTCGTCGTACCGGAGTGAGAACTCCGGTCGCCCGTACTTGAAGTACGCGACCAGGATCGCGATGTCGAAGAGGAACCAGACGATGTTGATCGCGATCTGGAGCGCGTACGGGCTGGGTTCCACAAAGGCGTAGGTGAACTCCCAGGTGATGTTCAGCGCCAGGGCCACGAAAGGCATTCCGTAGGTCCGGTCCCTGAATCCCCGCAAAATGATGGCGACATAGGCGGTCGTCCAGGCGATTCCGGCGACAAGGGACAGTGCGGTGGCCGTCATGTGCCGTGTTCCCCTCCTCGGCGAGTCATGGATGGGTCAGCGGTCGCGATAGGCCGCGCGCAACGCCATGGCGGCGAATTCCCGCTGCCAGACCGGGGCCAGTGAGGATGCCCGGACCGCCGCGCAGGCTTCCTCGGTCAACCGCTCGATCCGCCGCTCCACTTCCGCCGCCCCGCCGTTCGCCGCCATGCGTCCGCGCAGCGCCGCGGCGTCCCAGCCGTGCCCGGCGCTCTTCCCAGTGCGTTCGCTGTCGTCGGCCACGCCGATGAGGTCGTCGCGCAGTTGGAATGCCTCACCCAGTTTCTCACCGTACGTCTCGAAAGCCGGGGCGAGATCGGACCGGCCGGCCACGGCCGCGCCTATTTCGAGGGGGCGGCGAACGGTATAGCTCCCGGACTTCCACACGGCGATCCAGCGGGCGAGTTCCGGGGTCACCTCGCCTCTGACCGCCGTGTCCACATCCAGGTATTCACCGACGATCAGCTCTATGCGCAGTTCGTCCCAGATGGGTTTCACCTCCGGCGGCAGACCCGCCATGAGGCGGTCGGCGTAGGCGAGCGCCAGATCTCCGGCGAGTACGGCGACACTCTCGCCGAAGCGCCGGGGTTCGCCGTTCCAGCCCTGCGCCCGGTGCTCCTCGGCATGGCGTGCGTGAGCCGTCGGGAGACCGCGGCGGAGCCGGGCGCCGTCGGCGACGTCGTCGTGGAGCAGGGCGCAGGTGTGCAGGAACTCCAGGGCCGCGGCGGCGTCGACGATCTCCGGGGCGTCGGGGGTGCCGCCCGCCGCGAGGTAGCCGCTCACGCAGAACAGGGGCCTCAGGCGTTTTCCGCCCGCTCTGATGAGGGAGGCCACCTCGCCGACGGGCACCACGGCGCGCTCCCCGTGCGCCGACCAGCGGTTCAGCTCCTCCTTGAGGACTCCTGCCAGGCGTTCCTCGACCGCGGCGAGCAGGCCGGACCGGACCGAGGACACGGACGTGGGATCCACGGGCGTCATCCCCTCACCACGCGAACGACGACGGGCAGGAACAGCTGGAACAGGAAGAGCAGGCCGAGTTCGGCGAACCAGCAGAACCGCTGGCTGCGTACCAGCAGCACGGGCCGGAAGGCGACGAGCCAGGACATGACGGCTCCGATGCCGAGGCAGAGGACGGCCAGGGTCCGCAGCGGCGTCCCGAGACCGGGAATGTCTCCCCCGCCGTCCAGCAGGCCCACCCCCGCGTACAGCACGATCCACGGCACCGTGTAGCCGGCCACGCCGATGGCGTGCACCCCCCGCGTCGGGATCTTCATGGCGAGCGAACTGCCGCCGACGTGCGCGTCGCCCGCCAGGTCCTTGATGTCCTTGAGCGGGATCACGAACAGGTGGTGGAGGAAGCAGACCAGGCCCACGAGCAGGATCACGCCCTTGCCCGCGCCGGCCGATGCGTAGAGCGACGTGCAGCTCAGCACGGCCAGCACACCGCACACCGTCGAGGTGACGAGGGTCAGCGGCCCGAGCAGCCACTGCCGTCCGAACCGCACGCCGGGGAAGGAGTACAGCAGGGAGAACAGCAGGTGCAGGGCGAACATGACGGCGCCGAACGCGGGCGGGGCGAGCGCGAGCGCGCACAGCACGGAGCCCGCGAAGCAGCTCGCGACCACGGCCCACCCCTGGGCGATCGAGACCCTGCCGGAGGGGAACGGCCGCTCCGGGTGGTTGATCCGGTCCGCCTCCACGTCGTTGATGTCGTTCAGAACGCTGCAGAAGCCCTGGGCGAACAGGCCGAAGAGCCCGACCGCGATCACGTCGGACACCGCCGGCGACGCGTCGACGGCCCATTCACCGAAGAGGTACAGCGCCAGCGCCTGAAGAACGATCATCACCGTGATTTCCCAGCGGCAGATGATCGTGCTGACCATGCTCACAATTTCGGCAGAACGAGCATGCCGACCATTCCCAGGTCGTGGAACACGGCACCCGGATATTTTCGCGCTTGCGCCCGCCACAGGCCGCGCGGAAACGTGTAGTCCGCGGTATAGCGCTGGAGATCCTTGAACGCCGGCTCCTCGGGCAGCCGGTACAGGCCCATGGACCGTACGACGCCCCGGACCGGGGGAAGCTTGCGCACCTTCGCGTGGGCCAGGCACAGACGCAGGAAACTCCCGGCGAGCATTCCGGGAGAGACGCTGCCCACGGGGGCCCGGCTACTGGTCAGCACTTCCACGGCGATGACTCGCCCGCCGGGTTCGGCGAGGTCGTGCAGGCGCCTGAGGTAGTCGGACGGATTCCCCATGTAATCGGCCACGAAGCTACTGGCGACCACCTGTGCGGGCCGCAGCCGGGCAGCCGCTTCGAGAAAGTCGTCCTGCACGACATCGAGGCGCGCGCCGGGCCTTCGATCCAGCAGCGGGGCGAGCCGGCGGCGGCACTCCTCGGCCGCGTCGGATATCTCCACGACGGTCACTTCGCGCAGGGCGGGCCGCTTGTGCAGCACCCGCCGCATCCACAGTCCGGTGGCCGCCCCGACTTCCAGGATGCTGGACGCGTCCCGGGGAACGTAGTGGGCCATCAACGACCCGAGATAGGCGTCGTTACCGCCGATCCTGTCCGTGAAGTAACCCTGTTCGTTCAGGGTGTTGTACGCATGGGCAATTCGTGCTCTGCGTGAGGCATGCCGCTCCGGTAAGGCCACCGATTCCCCCTGATATTCGGTTCAGGCCAGGGCTGTGCTGGTTCAGCCTGCACGAGGCGACGATGGCGGCGCAAGACAGGTGCCGTCCGTTCCTCTCCGGCGACGGCCGCCCGATTGGCGGTGCGGTAAGGGAACGGTAAAGCGGTGCCGGTCGTTCACCTGGCATGACAGCTATGACCCCCGGCTCGAACATCCCCCTCTCCGCCGCCCGCGTGACGGTGGACGTCGCCGCGCCCGTGCGGCTCGACGTATCGGGCCTGCTGCTCACCGCCGACGGCAAGGTGCGCTCCGACGACGACTTCATCTTCTACAACCAGCCGTCGGGCCCCGGCGTGGCGTACCGCTCGGGCGGCGGCTCCGCACCCGACGCGATCACGGTCGACACGGCCGCGCTCCCCCCGGGCATCGAGAAGATCGTCGTCACGGCCAGCCCGGACGCCGCGGGCCAGACCTTCCAGGGCATCGAGCCGACGGCCACGATCCGCAACGCGGACGACAGCTCCGTCCTGGCCACGTTCACGCCCCCGCAGCTCGGCAGCGAGACGGCCCTGGTGATCGTGGAGATCTACCTGCGCAACGGCCAGTGGAAGGCCCGCGCCGTCGGCCAGGGCTACGCCAACGGCCTCGCCGGCATCGCCACGGACTTCGGTGTGACGGTGGAGGAACCGGCCGCCGCCCCGGCCCAGCCGATGAGCCCGCCGCCGGCCCCGGTGCAGCCGCCCGTCGCTCCCGTGCAGCCGCCGGCCCCGCCCGTCGCCACGCCCGCCGCACCCCCTGCCGCCCCGGCCACGCCCCCGCCGCCCGCGCCCGGCGCCGGGAAGATCAACCTCGACAAGGGCCGCGTCAGCCTCCAGAAGAACCAGACCGTGTCGCTCATCAAGGGCGGCCGGCCCCTGCTCTCCCAGGTCAAGATGGGCCTCGGCTGGGAGCCGGCGTACCGCGGCAAGGACATCGACCTGGACGCCTCGGTCATCGCCTACGGGCCGCAGCGCAACCACATCGACAGCTGCTACTTCGGCAAGCTGCAGATCATCGGCGGCGCGATCCGGCACTCCGGCGACAACCTCACGGGCGAGGGCGGCGGTGACGACGAGGTCATCACGGTCGACCTCGGCCGCCTCCCCCAGGAGGTCACCGGCCTGGTCTTCACGGTGAACTCCTTCTCCGGCCAGAAGTTCACGGAGGTCGCCAAGGCGTACTGCCGCCTCCTGGACGGCACGACCGGTGAGGAACTGGTCCGCTTCGACCTCACCAGCGCCGAGGCGCAGACCGGCGTGATGATGGCGAAGCTGATCCGCCAGTTCTCCGGCGAGTGGGACATGACGGCCCTGGGCGACTTCGTGAAGTCCCGCACGGTGAGGGGCATGGTCAAGCCGGCAGCCCAGGCACTCTGACCGCACCCGCACGCCCCAGGGAACGCCCCCGGCCCAGGTCCGCGCCCGCCGCGCCCACCTGCCGGGGGCACCCCGCGCCCGCGCCTGTATCGGAGACACCGTGCCGCTCGCCTGCCGGGGGCACCGTATCGCCCACCTGCCGGGCACCCCGCCGCCCGCCTCCCGGGGGATGCCCTGCCTCCCACCTGCCAGACAGACCGTCCCGCCCACCTCCCGGAAGCACCCCGCCACCCACCTGCCAGACGCACCGTCCGACCCGCCTCCCGGAAGCACCGTGCTGCCCGCCCGCCGGGTGGCACCCCACCGCCCCTCCCGTCGCCTTCCCCCCGCCCGGCGGGTCAGTGAGCGCGAGCCCTCGGCTCCAACCCCTCCAGCAGCAGGCCGAGATACCGGCGGATGTGCCGGCCCTCCCCGTCCGCCAGCTCCGACGCCGTCGCCACGCCGTGGGTCAGTCGCAGGACGTCGATCGGCTCCACGTCCCGCCGCAGCGTGCCCTCCTCCTGGGCCGCACGGACCAGCCGCCCGGCCGCGCTCCGCACCGAGTCGCCGCAGGCCGTGGCCACGGCCGAGTCGCCCTCGGTGACGGCCGGGCCGAGGAGCGCCTTCAGGCCGCGCATCCGGATCATGCCGACGCCGAGTTCGTACAGCCACTCCCCCAGCGCCTCACCCGGCGGCCGTTCGGCCGCCAGCGTGTCGGCCCGCGCCACGAGCGCCTCGATCCGGTCGAGGTAGGCCGCCTCCAGCAGCGCCTGCCGCGTCGGGAAGTGCCGGTACAGCGTGCCCGAGCCCACCCCCGCACGCTTGGCGATGTCGTCGAGCGACGCGCTCTCCCCGTGCTCGGCGAACGCCTCCACGGCCACCTTCAGCAACCGCTCGTGGTTGCGCCGAGCATCCGCCCGCATGGGCCTGACCTGCGCCACGCAGCCACTCCTCATAAGCCGGGGACCCTCTCCGCACCTTACCGACACGGAGCCCCTGAAGCCCGCCCTCACATCTTCATGGCCCCGGCCGCGAGGTCCCGCAGGAAGTGCCGCGCCCCGATCAGGAACACCACGATCAGCGGGATGACGCTCATCAGCGCACCGGCCATCACCAGCGCGTAGTCGGCGTTGTAGAGGACGTTCAGGTTCGCCAGGGCCACCTGGAGCGTGACCTTCTCGGGGTCGATCATCACGACCAGGGGCCAGATGTAGTCGTTCCAGAGGCCGATGAACGTGAAGATGCCGAGGAAGGCCAGGGCCGGGCGGAACAGCGGCAGGGCGACCGTCCAGTACAGGCGGAAGAAGCCGGCACCGTCGATGCGCCCGGCGTCCAGCAGTTCGTCCGGCAGGGAGTTCTGGGCGTACTGCCGCATCCAGAAGATGCCGAAGGCGTTTGCCGCGCCGGGGATGATCAGCGCCTTCAGCGAGCCCGCCCAGCCGAACTCCGCGATGGTGACGAACTGCGGCACCAGGGAGAGCTGGGCCGGAATCATGTACGTGACCAGCAGCGTCCCGAAGAGGAACTTCTTCCCCGGGAACGCGTACTTGGCGAAGGCGAACGCGGCCAGCGAGTCGAAGAACAGCACGAGCGCGGTGCCGGCCACGGCGACCACGACCGTGTTGAACAGCGAGCCGAAGAAGTCGATGGTGTCGAGCACCCGGCCCATGTTGTCCAGCAGATGCGGCCCGGGCACCAGCTTGGGCGGGTAGCGGTAGATGTCCTCGCTCGTGCCGGAGGCCATGACCACCAGCCAGTAGAAGGGGAACAGCGAGACCAGCACCCCGGCCAGCAGCGCCGCCCGGACACAGATCCGGGAGATCCTGCTGCCGGAGCCGATCGCGAGCCCCGCGTTCCCGGTCGTCCTGTCAGCGGCCATCGCGAGCCCCCTTGCGGCGCAGCAGTGCGGTGACACCGGGCCGGCGGTCGTCGTCGGAGCCGGACACCAGCCGCCAGTTGATGATCGTGAACACGGCGATGATGGCGAAGAGCAGCCAGCCCATCGCGGCGCCGTAGCCGAACTGGTGCTCTTTGAAGGCCTTCTGCCACAGGTAGAGCACGATGGTCATCCCTTCCTGACCGGGCCCGCCCGTGGTTCCGACGTCGGTCGACTGGAAGAGCACCTGGGACTCGGTGAAGATCTGCAGGCCGTTGATGGTGGAGGTGATGGCGGCGAACAGGATCACCGGCCGCAGCTGCGGCACCACGACCCGGAAGAGGGTCTGCCGGCTGTTCGCGCCGTCGACGCGGGCGGCCTCGAAGTGCTCGGTGGGGATGGCCTGGAGGCCCGCCAGGAAGATCAGGGCGTTGTAGCCGACCCACCGCCAGATGATCATGAGGGAGACGGACGACTTGATGCCCCACTCGGAGGAGAGCCAGCCGATGCCGTCGAGCCCGACGGCCCTGAGCACCGCGTTGGCCAGGCCCGCCTGGGCGAAGACCGAGCCGAAGACGATGGTCATGGCGACCATCGAGGTCACGTTGGGGATGAAGTACGCCACCCGGTAGGCGCCGGCGAAGCGGACCTGCGAGTGCAGCAGGAACGCCAGCACGAGCGCCAGGAACAGCATCGGCACCGTCGACAGGAACCAGATCTCGAAGGTGTTGAGCACGGCGTGCCAGAACACCGAGTCCTGGAGCAGCCAGCCGTACTGCTTGAGCCCGACGAAGCGCATGTCCCCGATGCCGTCCCAGTCCTGGAAGGACAGGTACATGGAGAAGACGACGGGGAAGGCGCCGAAGACGGCGAACAGCACGTAGAACGGGGAGATGGCGAGGAGCGGCGGGAGGTACCGTCGGCGTCCGCCGGGCGGGGTGGATCCGGTACGGCGGTCAGGGCGCCGTTCGTCCGCCGCCGGCGCACCGGCCGGATCGAGAACCGTGGCCATGTCAGCTCACCCCCAGCCGGGACAGCGTGGTCTCGGCGGTGTGCACGGCGTCCCGCCAGGCCCGGTCGGGGTTCTTGCCGAGCATCTCCACGTTGGTCAGCTCCTGGAAGAACGGGGTGTTGGCGGTCTCCTCGTAGGGGCTGAAGTAGACGACCGGGGCCTTCTCGGCGGCCGGGCCGAAGACGTCGATGGGCTGCTGACCGCCGAAGAAGGGGTCGGGCGTGTGCATCGCCGGGTCGGCGTAGGCGGCCGGAGTGGTGGGGAACAGGGCCATCTCCTGGTAGCTCTTGAGCTGGTTGGCCGGGCTGAGCAGCCACTTCAGGAAGGCGAAGGCGGCTTCCGGGTCCCGGCAGTAGCGGGTCAGGGTCACGTAGGAGCCGCCGTAGTTGCAGGGGCCGTCGGGCAGGGTGGTCAGCCGCCAGGAGCCGGAGGTCTTCGGCGCGGTGTCCTTCAGGCCGTTGATGGCCCACACCGCCGTGGTCATGGTGGCGACCCGGCCCCCGCTCATGGCCGCGTTGAAGTCGGGTGTGCCATCGGTGATCCGGGCGCTGAGTCCCTGGCGGAGGAGGTCCACGGACAGGTCCCAGGCGCGCCGGACGTGCTGCTGGTCGCCGATGAAGCGGTTGTCGGCGTCCACGAACTGACGGGGGCTCTGGAGCAGGACCTGCTGGAAGACGTTGCCGATGTTGCTGACGAGGTAGGGCCTGCCGGGGCCCTTCGCTCGCAGTGCCCGTCCGGCGGCGATGAACTTCTCCCAGGTGGGCAGCCCGGCGGCGACGTCTTCGGGTTCATGGGGCAGTCCGGCCTTCTCGAAGAGGTCCCGGCGGTAGTAGAGGGCGGTGGGGCCGGCGTCGAGGGGGAAGCCGATCATCCGGCCCGTCGGGGTGAAGCAGGCCTTCCACTTCCAGTCGAGGTACTGGTCGCGGACGGATTCCGCGCCGAGCGTGCGCAGGTCGAGGAACTCGTCCTCGTCGGGGAAGAACGTGGCGAGGTTGTCGTTGTTGACGACCGTCAGGTCGGGGACGTAGGCGCGGGCGGCGAGGCTGGTGCGCACCTTGGAGTCGATGTCGCCGTCCGGGACCTGGGCGCCCTTCACCCGCACGCCCGGCAGGCCCGGCACGCCGCGTGCGGCGGTGGCGAGCAGTTTGTCGCTCAGCGAGCCCTTCCAGTACCAGAGGCTGAGGTGGTCGGTGCCGGCGGAGGCCGACCCCTGCTCGGCGCCGCATCCCGTCAGCGCCAGCAGGCCGGCGCCCGCGCCGCCCAGGGAGGCCCCCAGAAAGCGTCTGCGGGACATCGTTCGGTGTTCCATGGGCGCGCACTCGCTTTCCGGGCAGGCCGCGGCCGGGCACAGCTGTGCCGCGGGCCCGTTCACACGGGGATGGGGGGACGCTTCCGGGATGAGGAAGTGAAGACAACGATGTCGGCGGGCTCTGTGGTCGTGCCGACGGTCGCGCGAGGGGGTTGGCGTGGGGGCCGTGAACGTTCACGTGAGCGTTGCCGTCGAGTATCGGGGCGCCCGAAAACCGGTGTCAAGGGACGTGCGCGGCCGATCTACGGGCCCTGATCCACGGGGGTCAGGCGGACTCGCGGATCACCAGCTCGGGCGTCACCCACGCGTCCGCGCCCCGCAGCGGCTCCTCACCCGCGCGCAGCCGGGCCACCTGCTCCACGGCCAACCACCCCAGGCGCCGCTTGTCGATGTGCAGGGTGGTCAGGGCGGGCTCGACCAGTTCGCCCAGGGAGAGGCCGTCGAAGCCCAGAACGGCCAGGTCGTCCGGGACGCGCCGGCCGTGGCGGCGGGCGGTGCGCATCGCCCCGACGGCGATCAGGTCGTTGAAGCCGAAGACCGCGGTGATGCCGGGCCGCGCCCGAAGCAGCCGTTCCATGCCGGCCTCGCCGCCCGCCACGCTGTGCTCGGGGCACACCACGACCCAGTCCTCGTCGACCGGCAGCCCGAGCCGCCGCACCTGCTCCAGGAAGGCCAGCCTGCGGGGACCGGGGCCGTGCACGCCGTCCAGCATGCCGATCCTGCGATGCCCCGCGCGGTACAAGTGGTTCATGCCCTGCTCGACACCGGTGGCGGCGTCGATGCCGACGGCCGCGAACCGGGTCTGCTGCGGACCACGCTCCAGCAGCACCAGCGGCACGCCCCCGAGGTGCCGGGTGAGCACGTCGTCGGGGTCCTTGAAGTAGCCGACGACCGCGTCCGCCTGGTGGGAGAGCACGTCGAGGGCCTGCCGCTCCCTGCCCTCGTCGATGCGGGAGTCCCACACCACGACCTGCCAGCCGCGCTGCTCGGCCGCCTCCAGCACCCCGGCGGCCACCTCGGGGAAGAACGGGTTGCGCAGGTCCGGGATGACCAGACCCGCCGTCACCGCCCCCTTCTGGACGAGTCCGCGCGCGAACCGGCTCGGCCGGTAGTCCAGGAGCCGCGCCGCCTCCAGGACCCGCTCCTTGGTGGCCGGGTCGATCTCACCCTTGTCGTTGACCGCGCGGGAGACCGTCTGACGTGACACCCCGGCCAGCCGGGCGACGTCATGGATCGTGGCCCGGCGCCGCGCACCGTCGGGCCGCTCGGCACCCGGCTCCGCGCGCTGATTGTCCGTCCACACGCTGAGCACTGTATCCGGCAGCGGAGGCCGTCCGGCAGGGGCAGCCGGGCGGCCCTTCAGCCGTCCAGCTCGGTGAACAGCGTCAGCTGCAGGGCCCCGGGGGCGTCGAGCCGGGAGTTCAGGGAGTTCCAGGGGGTGCGGGTGGGCTCGGCGATCACCTCGGCTCCGGCGGCGGCCAGCCTCGCCGTCGTGGCGGCGGAGTCGTCCACCTGGAAGGCGACCCGGACGTGCCCGGCCACCCGCCGCCCCACCTCGACCTCGTCGATGAACGCGGCGTGATTCGGGTCGGTCAGCTCCAGCGTGGCCCGCCCCGCCTCGAGGATCGTCACCCGCCCGCCCTCGGAGGCGAACGCACCCCGCTCGGCCAGTCCGAGCACGTCCCGGTAGAAGTGCAGCGCGGCGTCGTAGTCGTCCGCCGTCACCACCAGACGGAGTTCACGAACGGCTGGTTCATCGGACATGACGGCTCCTCCGGGCCTCGGGTAACCGCACACAACCCACCGACCGACCGGTTGATTCCCGTCCGGCCGGTCCGGTGCGGTGGGCGGCCGAAAATCCGGAGACAGCCCGAGGCCGGGCACGCTACCGTCCGCCGGCATGGCCCCTTCACTCGAACGTCCCCCCTTTCAGGCAGACGAACGCACCGCGCTCATCGGATGGCTGGACCTGCAACGGCAGATCCTGCGCTGGAAGTGCGAGGGCCTCAGCGAGGCGGACGCGCACCGCTCCGTCATCCCGACGTCGCCGGCGATGACGATGGCCGGGCTGATCAGCCACATGCGCTGGGTCGAGCACACCTGGCTCGAGGTGTTGTTCCTCGGGGGCGACGAGAGGGGCAACCCGTCCTTCGACGAGACGGACGAGGACGCCAACTGGCGCACCGACTCCGTCACTCTGCGGCAGGTGCTCGCGGACTACGAGGCCCAGTGCGCCCGCAGCAACGAGATCGTGGCCGCGGCCTCCCTGGACGACGTCGGCCGCCACCCCGGCTACCGCTCCGGCAAGGCCAACCTGCGCTGGATGCTCATCCACCTCATCGAGGAGACCGGCCGGCACGCCGGGCACGCGGACATCGTGCGGGAGCTGCTGGACGGAACGAAGGGGTACTACTGAGGCCGGAAGTGCCGCCGGGCCGGGTCCGCGAGGCCGGGGCAGCCTGAGGCGGGCGCGGCGTCAGCCGGGGGCCGTGGTCCGCACCGGCCGTGTCGCCGACGCGGCCTGGAACAGCGCGCTGTACGCGTTCAGGGCGGGCTGTCCGCCCAAGTGGGCGTAGAGCACCGTCGCGTCGGGGCCGATCTCGCCCCGGGACACCAGGTCGATCAGCCCGGCCATGGACTTCCCCTCGTACACGGGGTCGGTGACCATCCCCTCCGTGCGGGCCGCGAGCCGCATCGCCGCCAGGGTGGTCTCGTCGGGGATGCCGTACACGCCCGCGTGGTACCGCTCGTCCAGTTCGACGTCGGCCTCGGTCAGCTCGCGTTCGACGCCGATGAGCCGCCCGGTGCCGTGCGCGATCCGGGCGATCTGGGCCCGGGTGGCGGCCGGTTTCGCGGAGGCGTCGATGCCGAGGACGCGCCGGGGCCGCCCGCCGGCCTGCTCCAGCGCGGCGAACCCGGCGACCGTGCCGGCCTGGGTCGACCCGGTCACCGAGCACACGACGACGGTGTCGAAGAAGACGCCCAGCTCCCGCTCCTGCTCGGCCACCTCGTACGCCCACCCGGCGAAGCCGAGGCCGCCGAGCGGATGGTCGGAGGCCCCGGCCGGGATGGCGTAGGGCTTCCCGCCCGCCTCCTCGACCTCCCGGAGCGCCTGCTCCCAGCTCTCCTTGAACCCGATCCCGAACCCGGCGCGCACCAGCCGTACGTCGGCCCCGGCGAGCCGGCTGATCAGGATGTTGCCGACCTTGTCGTACACGGCGTCGGGCCAGTCCACCCAACTCTCCTGCACGAGCACGCACTTGAGCCCGGCCCGGGCGGCGACCGCCGCGACCTGGCGGGTGTGGTTGGACTGCACCCCGCCGATCGACACGAGCGTGTCACAGCCCTGGGCGAGCGCGTCGGCGACCAGGTACTCCAGCTTGCGCGTCTTGTTCCCGCCGTAGGCGACACCGGAGTTGCAGTCCTCGCGCTTGGCCCAGAGGGAGGCGCCGCCGAGGTGCGCGGTCAGCCGTTCCAGGGGGTGGACGGGCGAGGGCCCGAAGAGCAGCGGGTAACGCGCATACGAGGAAAGGGACATGGGTCCTCCCTGGGGCTCGGGGGTTCGCTGGTCCGGGGACTCGCAGGCCCCGGGGTTCGCCGGGCCGGGACTCGCCGGGCCGGGGTTCACTGGTCCTGGGATTCGCCGGACCTGGAGTTCGCCGGACCCTGCGTTCGTCTCAGTCGGCAAGCGCTTCGAGCCCCCGCCAGATCTCCGCCGTGACGCGGACCGCCTCGGCCGCGTCACCCCCGGCGCAGGCCTCGATCAGCCGCTCGTGCAGGCCGGCCGAGCGGCAGCTGCCGCCCTCGCCGAAGCGCCGGCGCTCCAGGCGGCGGATGAGCGGGGTGTAGCGGGCGACGGTCGCGGCGGCCGCCCGGTTGCCGCTCACCCGGACGAGGACGTCGTGCAGTTCGTCGTCCGCGCGCAGGGCCGTGTCCACGTCCCCGGCTCCCACGGCCGCGGCCAACCGCTCGTTCGCGGCGCGCATCGCCGCGATGTCCGCGGCGGACAGCCGGGGCACGGCGACCCGCGTGGCGAGTTCGTGCATGGCGCCGACCACGGCGGCGGCGTCCCGGACGTCGGCGGCCACGAGCGGGGTCACCCGGGTGTAGCTCTGCGGCTTGCTGGGAAAACCGATCAATAGCCACTCGTTCGGGTGACTGGACCCCTTACCGGCGTTGCCGCTTCCAGGGGCCGGTGATGGCCACCAGGATGCCCGGGTCCTGGATGTTGGCGTAAAGGGTCCTGCCGTCGGGCGAGAAGGTGACGCCGGCGAACTCGCTGTATTCCGGCTCCTCCTCGGTACCGATGTTCAGGTCGTTGCGGGCGATCGGGTAGGTGCGGCCGCTGTCGGTGGCGCCGAAGAGGTGGGAGACGCCCTCGCCGTCCTCGGCGAGGACGATGCCGCCGTACGGGGAGACGGTGATGTTGTCGGGGCCGTCGAACGCGCCGTCCTTCGACGGGTCGGGGTTCACGCCGAGCAGCACCTTCAGGGTCAGCGTCCGGCGCCTGGGGTCGTAGAACCAGACCTGGCCGTCGTGCTGTACGGGGCTCTCCTCACGGGCGTACGAGGAGACGATGTAGGCGCCGCCGTCGCCCCACCACATGCCCTCCAGCTTGCGGGCGCGGGTGACCTCGCCGTCGCCGAACTGCTTGCGCACCGGGGTCGTCCGGGCGTCGCGGTCGGGCACGTCCACCCAGTCGACGCCGTAGACGGTGCCGGTCTTCGTGGCGCGGGACAGGTCGTCGACGAACCGGCCGCCGGAGTCGTAGCACTTGGGCGCCTGGAGGACTCCGGCGTCGTCGGCGAGTTCGCGGAACTTCCCGGGGCCGTACGCAAAGCCCTTGGGCGGGGTCCAGCGATAGAAGAGGCCGTTGGGCTCGTCGTCGTCCTCGGTGAGGTAGGCGTGGCCGCGCCTGGGGTCGATGACGACGGCCTCGTGGTCGTAGCGGCCGAAGAACTTCAGCGGCTTGGGGTGGCGGTTGGCGCGCCGGTCGACGGGGTCGACCTCGAAGACGTAGCCGTGGTCCTTGGTCATGCCGTTGGTGCCGGCCCGGTCGGAGTTCTCCTCGCAGGTGAGCCAGGTGCCCCACGGAGTGGCGCCGCCCGCGCAGTTGGTGGAGGTGCCGGCGATGCCGACCCACTCGGCGACGCGCCCGTCGGGGCGCACCTCGACGACCGTGCAGCCGCCGGACGCGGCCGGGTCGTAGACGAGGCCCTCGGTGAGCGGCACCGGGTGCTTCCAGTTGGCGCGGGGGCCCTTCAGCTCGTGGTTGTTGACGAGCAGGGTGGTACCGCGTGGGCCGTCGAAGGCGGCGGTGCCGTCGTGGTTGGACGGCGTGAACTCGCCCGACTCCAGCCTGGTCCGGCCGCTGTAGGTGAGGATCTTGTACGTGAACCCGGCGGGCAGGGCCAGGATCCCCGCGGGGTCCGGGACGAGCGGCCCGTAGCCGACCCCGTGCCCGGCGTCCGCCGCGCCCTCCGCGCTGTCGGTGTCGTAGGACGCGAGGGCGTTCGGTGCGGTGGCGAGGGCACCGACACTGCCCGCCAGCGCGACACCGGCACCGGTGATCGCGGAGGTTCTGGCGAAGTCCCTGCGGGTGAGCGACATGGATGTCTCCTGTGACGGGGGATGCCGTGGAGGGTGGCGGACCTCGTTCGGCGACACCGTCCCGCTCACATGTGAACACCGGTTGAACAACCCCTCAGGGGCGCGGGGAACTGCGCGACAAGCCACGACGAACCCGCGCCCGTCGGACGGGATCAACCACCCTGTTGGGACCGCGCCTTGAACGCCGCCTTCCGCGCTTCCTTCGCCACCTTCTTGTCCGGATGCAACCGCCCCATCGCCTCCAGCACATCGGCGGTCGCGGGATGGTCGACCCGCCAGACAGCCTCGAAGAACCCGCCGTGCTGCCGCGCAAGCCCCTCGACCAAGGCCCGCAGCTCCTCGGAATTGCCCTCCGCCGCCAGTTGCGCGGCCACCGTGTCGATGGTCAGCCAGTAGACCATCGCCTCCGACGGCGCAGGCACGTCCACCGCACCGTGCTCGGTGAGCCAGACACGGGCGAGGCCCCCCAGCTCGGCGTCGTCGAGCACCTCCCGCAACGCCGGCTCGGCCGAGGCGCCCACCAGCGACAGGGCCTGCTGGCACCGCAGCCGCCGCAGCGGAGCCCCGGCGTCGGAGCCCCGGGCCGCCGCCAGCAACTCCCGCGCCGCGGTCAGCGATTCCCGCCGCTGGAGCCACTGCTCGGTCTCGGCCTGCGCAGCCGCCGGCGGGAACGCGGCCGTGCCGTCGAGCAGTGCGTCGGCCCCCTTGTCCGCGAGGTCGCCGACGGCCGGCGCCTCGAATCCGGCCTCCAGCAGCCGGGCGCGCATCCCGTACAGGCCGAGCGGGGTGAGCCGGACCATGCCGTAGCGGGAGACGTCGGTGTCGTCGACGGGCGCCGCGGGCTCCTCGTCGGCATCGGCCATGAGCGCCTCGTCGACGGGCCGGTAGGCCACGAGCCCCACCGGCTCCAGCATCCGGAACTGGTCGTCCAGCCGCATCATCGCGTCGGAGACCTGCTCCAGGACGTCGTTGGTGGGCTCGCCCATGTCGCTGGGCACGATCACCGAGGCGGCGAGCGCCGGCAGCGGCACGGGGGCGTCGCCGGGTGTGTCCTCGCCGGCGGTCAGCAGGTAGAGGTTGCCGAGCACGCCGTCGAGGAACTCGGCCTCGGCCTCGGGGTCCCAGTCGAGGGCGGAGAGGTCGACCTCGCCGTCCTCGTCGACGAGGCCGTCCAGGTCGGGCACGCTCGCGTCGGCGAGCACGGTCTCCAGGGCCGCGAGCCACACGGCGAGCACGTCCTGCGGGGAGCCGCCGGTGAGCAGCGCGAGGTCCTCGCCCGCGCGGACGGTGCCCTCCTCCTCGTCGACGACCTCGACGAGCCCGGTGTCCACGGCCACCCGCCACGCCTCGCTGGCGTCGGCGGCGGCGTCGTCCCCGCTCAGCCCGAGCACCTCGGCGGCGGCGGGCAACTGCTCGTCGACGAGCCCGCCCCCGGCGTCGACCCGGGTGTCCGGCCCGGCCCAGCGGGCGAGCCGGGCGGCCCGGGACAGCAACGGCGTGGACAGCGCGTCGCGCGCCAGCTCCGCTTCGGGGTGCAACCGCACCGGCGGCAAGGGGGAGCTGTCTGACATCGGCTGTTTCTCCTAGCGGCGCCTCATACGACTCAGCCGCTCAGCCTAGACGGATTTCCACCCATGCCGCCCACTTCATCTCCCCGTCAGCCGCCGTACATGGCCGAAACCTTGACAAGTGAGGTGAGCAGGCTGGAGATTGACGCGCGTAGAAGTCGGCGGACACTTGTTCACCGGGCCTGCCCCACCACGTGGCCCGTCCGCAGCCGTCTACGCGCGTCACACCGCCCGCCCCACAGGTAGCGGCAGACAGTCCGAGCACCACCCTCGTCCCGGCGCCCTGTCACGTCCCCGGAGGGAATCCCGTTGCCGAGCAAGTCGTCCGCGCGCCTCGCCGCGCTCACCGTCGCCGCCGCGTGCTCCGCGGCATCCACGATCGTCCTCACCACCCCCGCGCACGCGGAATCGGTCCGCGTCCACGACATCCAGGGCAGCACCCGGATATCCCCGTACGCCGGCCGGCAGGTCACGGACGTGACCGGAATCGTCACCGGCGTCCGCACCTACGGCTCGTCCCGCGGCTTCTGGATCCAGGACCCGAACCCGGACGCCGACCCGGCGACCAGCGAGGGCGTCTTCGTCTTCACCAGCTCCACCCCGAAGGGCGTGGCCGTCGGTGACTCCGTCAAGGTCAGCGGCACGGTCTCGGAGTACGTCCCCGGCGGCACCACCTCCGGCAACCAGTCCCTGACGGAGATCACCAAGCCGACGACCACGGTCCTCTCCAGCGGCAACCAGCTCCCCGCCGCCACGACGATCGACGCGAAGTCGGTCCCCGCCGCCTACGCCCCGGCCGGCGACACCGCCGCGAACGGCTCGGTCAACGCCCTCCCCCTCCAGCCCGCGCAGTACGCCCTGGACCACTACGAGTCCCTGGAGGGCATGACCGTCCGGGTCGCCGACACCCGCGTGGTCGGCGCCACCGATCCGTACACCGAACTCTGGGTGACGGTGAAGCCGCACGAGAACCGCAACCGCCGCGGCGGCACGGTCTACGGCTCCTACGACGCCCAGAACACGGGCCGCCTCCAGATCCAGTCCCTCGGCCCGACGGCGGACTTCCCGAAGGCGAACGTCGGCGACACCCTCACGGGCACCACCGCAGGCCCCCTGGACTACAACCAGTTCGGCGGCTACACCCTGGTCGCCGGCGAACTCGGCACGCTGAAGAGCGCCGGCCTGCAGCGCGAGACCACCCGCAAGCAGCGCTCCGCCGAACTGGCCGTCGCGACCTACAACGTCGAGAACCTGGACCCGACGGACGACACGTTCGCCGCCCACGCCGCCGCGATCGTGAACAACCTGCGGTCGCCGGACATCGTGTCCCTGGAGGAGATCCAGGACAACAACGGCGCGAAGAACGACGGCACGGTCGCCGCCGACCAGACCCTCACCAAGCTGATCGACGCGATCGTCGCGGCCGGAGGCCCGCGCTACGACTGGCGCTCGATCGACCCCGCGAACAACACCGACGGCGGCGAGCCGGGCGGCAACATCCGCCAGGCGTTCCTCTTCAACCCGGAGCGCGTCTCCTTCAAGGACAGCCCGGGCGGCGACGCCACGACGGCCACCGGCGTGACGAAGATCCACGGCAAGGCGCACCTGACGCTCAGCCCCGGCCGCATCGCCCCCGCCGACGAGGCCTGGAAGAACAGCCGCAAGCCCCTGGCCGGCGAGTTCGTCTTCCGCGGCCGCTCGGTCTTCGTGATCGCCAACCACTTCAACTCCAAGGGCGGCGACCAGGGCCTGACTTCCCAGTACCAGCCGCCGTCCCGCAGCTCCGAGACCCAGCGCCACCAGCAGGCCACGCTGGTGAACGCCTTCGTCAAGGACATCCTGGACACCCAGAAGAACGCGGACGTCATCACGCTCGGCGACATCAACGACTTCGAGTTCTCCCAGACCACGAAACTCCTCGAAGGCCGGGGCGAACTGTGGTCCGCGATCAAGTCGCTGCCCCGCAACGAGCGTTACTCGTACGTCTACCAGGGCAACAGCCAGGTCCTCGACCAGATCCTGATCAGCCCGTCGATCCGCCGCGACTGCGACTTCGAGTACGACAGCGTGCACGTCAACGCGGAGTTCAACGACCAGATCAGCGACCACGACCCGCAGGTCCTGCGGTTCCGCCCGTAGCACGACGAGGGCCGGCCGGACACCGCGTCCGGCCGGCCCACCCCTCAGGGCACCAGCCCGAGCACGTGGTCGTACCGCCTGACCGAACCGTTCTCCAGCAGCCCGGGCCAGTTCTGCACCCGCTTCCACAGCTCGGTCGCCGAGCCGACACCGTCGCCCGGCGCGGCCAGGGCGTCGATGTGCGCCTGGGCGCTCTCCCACTCGGCGTAGTTGAGCACCCGGGTGCCGTCCGTACTGAGGTGGAAGTGGGCGGAGATACCGCCGGGATGCGGTTCCGGCTCGCTCTCCAGCGCCTCGAACACCGCGTCGACCCAGGCGCGCTGCCGGTCCGGGTCGGGCCCGTCGAACCGGACGTCGACGATCACCACACACCCCGGAACGGGCGCCGCGCCCTCACGCGCGCCGCTGCGGTAGTGCCGGTACCGCACGAGTTCCACCCGCTCGATCCCGGGCACGGCGGTGTCGATCTCGTCGACGCGCTCCTGCCGATGGCTCTTCACGAACGCCTCGTACGCCGGCTCGCTCCGCCACTGCGAGTAGTGCAGCAAGGTGTCCCCGTCGTGCCCGGCGTACACGTGGTACCCCAGCAGGTCTCCGGTCGGCCAGGGCCGTCGCTCCCAGGCCCGCGCGATCGCGTCCACGGCCTGCCGCTGCCGCTCCGGGGTCCCGACCCGCCAGGTACTGAAGAAGGGAGCACCGATGCGAGGGTCGGTGAGATCGGGATGCTGTTCGGTCCGCCGGGCCATGGAACACTCCAGTCGTGTACGCCGATTGCGACACCCCTCACCCTTCAACCTCGACCGAACTTGAGGTCAAGCGGGGTTCCACGACTCGGCGCGCTGCACTGAGGCGGGGTGGGTCCGCAGCCCGGCGTAGCGGGGTACCTCCCCCAAGCTCTCGGCTTCGCTCGAGCAGGGGGGACCCCCACGCCCACCCGTGCCGCCCTCAGCGGCACGCATGCCCGCAGCTAAGGCAGCCAGCAGGCGGGAGCCACGACGCACCCGCACCCGCCGTACGGCGCAAGGGGCCGTGTCGGGGGGTGTCCGCCCGCAGCGGTTGGCGCGTCAACGAACGGTTAGTCGGTTCGCAAGTCGATCGCGCCGTTCCGAGGACGGACACCCC
>NZ_JBEXTS010000019.1:0-163938 GCF_040628815.1 Streptomyces sp. NPDC006140
GCCGTGTCCCGGTGAGGCGGTCGGCCTCACCGGGACACGGCGTTTCGCGCACCCGCGCGGGCGTCAGAGCCCGGCGATCACCTCGCGGAGCGCCTCGATCACCTTCTCCTGGACGTGCTGCGGCAGCGAGGGGTACATCGGCAGGGAGAAGATCTCCTTCGCCAGCCGCTCGGTCACCGGCAGGTCGCCCTCGCGGTAGCCGAGGTGGGCGAAGCCGCTCATCGTGTGCACCGGCCAGGGATAGCTGATGTTCAGCTCGATGTCGTACGCCCTGAGCCGCTCGATGATGCGGTCCCGCTCGGGGTGGCGGACCACGTGGACGTAGTGGACGTGATCATTGCCCACCGCGTTCGAGGGAAGGACGAGGCCGGTGTCCCCCAGCCCCTCCGCATAGCGTCGCGCCACGCGCCGCCGGCCCTCGATGTAGGCGTCGAGGCGCCGTAGCTTGCGGCGGAGGATCTCGGCCTGGACCTCGTCGAGGCGGCTGTTGTGCCCGGGCGTCTGGACAACGTAGTACCTGTCCTCCATGCCGTAGTAGCGCAGCCGGCGCAGGCCGGCGTCCGTGGCGTCGTCGCGGGTGACCACGGCGCCGCCGTCGCCGTACGCGCCGAGCACCTTCGTCGGGTAGAAGGAGAAGGCCGCCGCGTCGCCCATGGTCCCGGCCAGCCGGCCGTAATGCCGGGCGCCGTGGGCCTGGGCGCAGTCCTCCAGGACCTTCAGTCCGTGGCGCTCGGCGAAGGCGGTCACGGCGGCCATGTCGACGCACTGCCCGTACAGGTGCACCGGCACGATGGCCGCGGTGCGCTCGGTGAGCGCGTCGGCGAGCTGGTCGGTGCGCATGAGGTAGTCCTCCTCGCGCACGTCGACGAAGACCGGCCGGGCTCCGACGGCGTCGATGGCCAGCACGGTGGGGGCGGCCGTGTTGGACACCGTGATCACCTCGTCGCCGGGTTTCACCCCGAGCGCCTGCAGGCCGAGGACGAGCGCGTTGGTGCCGTTGTCCACGCCCACGCAGTGCGGCTGCCCGTGGTAGGCGGCGAACTCCTGCTCGAAGCGGGAGACGCTCTCGCCGAGGACGAGCTGACCGGACTGGAACACCGTGTCGACGGCGTCGAGGAGTTCCTCGCGCTCCTCGGCGTACTCCCGCAGATAGTCCCAGACGTAGGTGGTCATCGCCCGGACACCTCCCGCTCCTTGACTCCGACGAAGAGACCGCGGCCCGTCGGCGGGCCCGGCCGGTACGTGACGGAGCATCCGGCGTCCCGGAACGCCTGCTCGTACTCGTCACGCGTGAAGAGGGTCAGTACGTCGATCTCGGTGAAGGTCCGGATGCCCGACGGCTCCCCGACGAGGAAGCGGACCTCCATCCGGGTGGCGCGCCCCTGGAGGGTGGAGTGGGAGATCCGGGCCACGGTCCGGTCGCCCTCGCGGGCCAGGTCCCCGGCCACGAACCCCTCCTTGAACTGCTCGGGGAACCACCAGGGTTCGATGATCAGCGCGCCCCCCGGGTCGAGGTGGCGGGCCATCGAGGCCACGGCGGAGCGCATCTCCTCGACGCTGCCCAGATAGCCGATGGCGCAGAACATGCAGGTGACGACGGAGTACCGGCGGCCGAGGTCGAAGTCGCGCATGTCGCCCTCGTGGATGGTCAGGCCGGGCCACCGCTCCAGCGCCAGGTCGCGCATCGGCGCCGCGATCTCCAGGCCCTCCGCCGTGGCGAAGAGCTTGCTGAAGGGGCCGAGATGGGCGGCGGTGCCGCACGCCACGTCGAGCAGCGTGTCGGCGCCCGGGGTGTGCCGGCGGGCCAGGGCCGCGATGTCCTCGGCCTCCGCCGCCCAGTCCTTGCCCCGGCTGCGGTACACCGTCTCGTAGACCTCGGCGAGGTCCGTGCTGTACATGGTTTCTCCTCGGGTCGGCTGCTGTCCTGTGCGGCAGTGGGCGGTGGGTCGGGGCCCTCCTCCGGGAGGCCCTCCTAGTCGTCGACGAGGGCGACCGCCCGCGCCCAGCCGGCCCCGGCGCCGGCGATCTTCACCGGGAAGCACGACACCTGGAAGCCGTACGGCGCGGGCAGGTTCTCCAGTCCCGAGAGCCGCTCGATCTGGCAGTACTCCCGGTGGCGTCCGGCGACGTGGGCCGGCCAGAGCACGGCGGGGTCCCCGGTCCGCCGGTACTCGGCGATGATCGTGCCGAACGGCGCGTCCAGGCTGAACGCGTCGGTGCCGACCACCCGGATGCCCGCGTCGAGCAGGAAGGCGATGGCGCTCGCGTCGAGACCGACGAAGTCGGTGAAGTACCGGCTGGTGCCCGACCACGCGGCGGCGCCGGTGTGCAGGATCACGATGTCGGACGGGGCGAGCGCGTACCCGATCCGGTCGAGTTCCTTGCGCAGGTCGGCCGCGTCGACCGTGCCCGCCTCGCGGCCCCGGACGTCCAGGACCACGCCGGGGGCGAGGAACCACTCCAGCGGCATCGCGTCGATGTGCCGGGGCACGCCGGTGCCGTACGTCGTCTTCGAGCCGTAGTGCGAGGGCGCGTCGACGTGCGTACCGGTGTGCGTGGTCAGACTCAGCCGGTCCAACGAGAGGAACTCGCCGTCGGGCAGGTCGTCGGGGTCGAACTCGATGCCGAAGTGCTTCCGCATCTCGTCGCGCATGTGCAGCGCGCCCTCACGCGGGGACATCACCTCGTGGACCACCGGGTCCGGTTCGAACGAGCCGGAGTCCACCGGCGAGGACAGGTCAATGATGCGCACGGCCACCTCCTGGACGACCACGCCAGCCTGGCCGCAGCCGCTCGGAAGGCATTGGAATCCCGCTCGACGACCGCGCCGCCGTCTCGAGCGGGATTCGACACGGGTGCGTCAGGGTCGGGCGTGCAGACCGTCGTAGGGGAGGCCGTTCATGGACAGCACGGACAGCACCGACATCCAGCAGTTCTACGCCCGCCACATGCAACTGCTCGACGGCGGTGAGGCCGGGGCGTGGGCCGCCACGTTCACGCCCGACGCCACGTTCGCGTCCCCGTCGATGACGGAGCCCGTCCGGGGCCGGGACGGCATCGCCGCCGGTGCGCGGGCGGCGGCCGAGGGGCGCGCGGCCGCCGGGGAGGTGCACCGCCACTGGGTCACCATGACGACCGCCCGGAGCACCGGCGACGGGATCGAGACCGTCTCGTACGTGCAGATCCTGGCGACCCCGCGGGGCGGCGCGCCACGGGTGCACCTGTCGTGCGTGATGCGCGACCGGCTGGTCCGGCAGGACGGCGAACTGCTGGTGGCGGAGCGGCGCATCACCCGGGACGACCGGCCGGGCGGATGGGTCGACCGCGCTTCGAGCGGTCGTCAGTAGCGTCCCGGCATGACTCCTAGGACTGTGATCATCACCGGTGGCGGCACCGGAATCGGCCGTGCGACGGCCCGCCGCTTCGCCGGGCAGGGGGACCGTGTGCTCGTCGTCGGCCGCACCGCGGCCGCCCTCGACGAGACGGCCGAGGGCCACGACGGCATCCGCACCCTGGTGGCCGACGTCACCGAGCCGGGGGCCGGCGAGACGGTGGTGGAGGCCGCGCTGCGGGCCTTCGGGCGCGTCGACGTGCTGGTCAACAACGCCGGGACCGGCACGTTCGCGCCGCTCGCCAAACTCGACCGGGCCGCCACCGAGCACCAGCTCGCGGTCAACCTGATGGCGCCGGCCTTCGTGGCGCAGGCCGCCCTGGACGCCCTGGAGGCGACCGGCGGCACCATCGTCAACGTCAGCTCCGCCGGCTCGCTGGGCATCCAGGGGTTCCCCGACAACTCGGTGTACTGGGCCACGAAGGCGGCGCTGAACCACTTCACCCGCACCTGGGCCGTGGAGCTCGCGCCGCGCGGCATCCGCGTGGTGTCGGTGGCCCCGGGCGTGACGGACACCGGCATCGGCGAGCGCGTCGGCATGTCCGCCGAGGAGTACCAGGGGTTCCTCGGGCAGATCTCCGAGCGCATCCCGCTCGGGCGGGTCGCCACGCCCGAGGACGTGGCCTGGTGGGTCACGACTCTGGCCGATCCGGGGGGCCGCTACATGACGGGCGCGGTCGTCCCGGTGGACGGCGGTCTCTCCCTCACCTGAGCGCACCGGCGGCCCCGGCCGCGCACGCCTGCGGGCCGCACCGTCCACCGGTGCGGCCCGCCGGCGTGTGGGCCCGCCGACGTGCGGGCCCGCCGACGTGCGGGCCCGCCGAGGTCGCTGCTCAGACGCCGTCGTGCTCGACCCTGCGGTGGCGGACCAGCCAGCCGTCGCCGTCCGGCACCAGTTCGTCCTCGCACACGGCGCTCAGGTGCAGCCTGCTCTGCCCCCCGGCCGGGGTCGCCAGGACCTGCGCGTAGCAGCGGGTGTGCAGGGAGCCGCCGGGTCCGGGCACCACGGTGAGCATGGAGAACACATGGCGCCGCTGCTCCGGGGTGTCCGCCGTCCGCGCCAGGTTCCGGCGTACGGCGGCGGCGACGGCCGCCCGGCCGCGGAGGGGCTCGGGGGCGGTGTTCTGCGCGAAGACGCCGTCCTCGGTGAAGGTCCGCGCCCACTCCTCGGCCCGCCGCTCGTCCAGCAGCCGCATCTGCCGGGCGTAGAACTGCTGCACGGCGACGTACGTCTGCGCGGAGACCTGCTCGGTGCCGCTCAGCCGCTTGGCGTGCTCCGCCGCGTGCCGCAGCGTGGCCAGGCTGTTGCGGCCGAGGGCCTCCCGGATCATGGTGCGGGCGGCGGCCACGTCGGCCTGCGGGCCGAGGACGGTGGTCACGGCGTCCGGTTCGATCCGCACGGTGTGCCGGGAGGTGACCGTGCAGCCCTCCTCGTCCTCCTCGAAGATCCACTCCCCGGTGTGCGCGGCCATCAGCGCCGGGGTCCGGATCTGCTTGTAGACGATCCGCTCGGCGGGGAAGCAGACCCGCACCGAACGGGTGGTGTGGGTCTCGCCGTCGGCGGTGAGGGTGTCCATCTCCAGGATCTGCTCGTTCGGGGTGTCCTCGGTGAGGACGACCCGGGCGACGTGCGGCAGCCGCTCCGTCCAGCGGTCCGCGGCGCGGATGAACTCGTAGGCGTCCTTCGCCGAGCCGTCGACGCGGACACTGTCGTCGAAGGTGAAGGTGAGGCCGGCGTCCGCCTCCTCCGCGCCCCGGCGCAGCGCCTCCAGCTCCGAGGCGGTGTTGGTGTCGATGGCCCGGTTGATCCACTCGATGTGTTCCGGGGCGTCGTCGACGGCGGTGAACGTGTGGGTGAAGCGCACCCGGGTCCGCTCCGGGCCGAGCGGCTGAAGCCGCCACTCCCCGCTCATGCTCCGCACGGGCGCCCGGGACTCCTCCTGGCGGAACGCCACGCGCAGTCCGGCCCGGTCCAGTTCACGCCGCGAGGTCCAGCTCTTGACCTCGCCGTTGGCCGTGGCCCAGATCCGCAGCCGCTCCTGGCGGTCGTCGCCCTCCAGTCGCTCGACGTGGACGCTCGGCGGGAAGTGCGCCGGCCAGCGGGAAGCCTCGGCGATGAGGTCGAACACCGCCTCGGCGGGCGCTCGCACGTCGATCTCGTGGACGGTGTGGTGCGCGGTCTCGTCCGGCATGGCTCTCCTCAGTAGTTGCCCAGCCCGCCGCAGACGTTGATCGCCTGCGCGGTGACGGATGCGGCCGCGTCGGTCAGCAGGTAGCCGACCATGCCCGCCACCTCGTCGGGCGTGGTGTAGCGGCCGAGCGGGATCTTGGCCTGGAACCGGTCGAGGACCTCCTCCTCCGTGGTGTCCCAGGCGGCGGCGTAGCCCTGCCGGACCCGCTCCGCCATGGGCGTCTCCACATAGCCGGGGCACACCGCGTTGACCGTGATGCCGGTCTTGGCCAGTTCCAGGCCCAGGGCCTTGGTGAAGCCGACGACGCCGTGCTTGGAGGCCGAGTAGGGGGCGCCGAGCACCACGCCCTGCTTGCCGCCGGTGGAGGCGATGTTCACGATCCGGCCCCAGCCGCCCTCGCGCATGCGGCCGGTGGTCAGGGCGGCCCGGGTGACGCGGAAGACGCTGTCGAGGTTGGTGGCCATCACGTCGTCCCACAGCTCGTCGGTGATCGTGTGGGTCGGCCCGCCGCCGCTGCGGCCGGCGTTGTTGACGAGCACCTCGACGGGCCCGTAGCGCTCCACGGCTGCGGACATCAGGGCCTCGATCTGCGCGACCTCGCGCACGTCGCAGGCGGCGCCGTCCACCTCGTGGCCCTCCGCGCGCAGTTCCTTGACGGTGAGCGCGACCCGGTCGGCGTCCCGGGCGCACAGGTACACACGGTGGCCGGCGGCGGCCAGCGACCGGGCGACCGAGAGGCCGATCCCACTGGTGGCGCCGGTGACGACGGCGACCCGGCTGGGTTCTGCGGACATGGTCTGATCAGCCCTTTCGCGTGCAGAACTCGGTAATGGTCTCGATGACGTAGTCGAGCATTTCGCCGGTGAGCCCCGGGTAGACGCCGATCCAGAAGGTGTCCTCGGTGACGGTGTCGCAGTTCGTCAGCTCGTCCACGATCCGGTAGCGCACGTCCTGGTAGGCGGGGTGGCGGGTGATGTTGCCGCCGAACAGCCGGCGGGTGCCGATCTTCCGGCCCTCCAGGAAGTCGACGAGGTCCCTGCGGGTGAAGCCCGCGTCGGGCAGCACGGTCAGGGCGAAGCCGAACCAGCTGGGTTCGCTGTTCGGAGTGGCCCGGGGCAGCAGCAGTCCGGGCACTCCGGCCAGCCCGTCGTGCAGCCGCTGCCAGTTGCGCCGGCGGGCCGCGACGAAGTCGTCGACCTTCTGCAACTGGCTGAGCGCGAGGGCCCCTTGGAGGTCGGTGGCCTTCAGGTTGTAGCCGACGTGGGAGAAGATGTACTTGTGGTCGTAGCCGGCCGGGAGGGTGCCGAGCTGGTAGTCGAACCGCTTCAGGCAGGTGTTGTCGGTGCCCGGTTCGCACCAGCAGTCGCGGCCCCAGTCGCGCATCGACTCCACGATCCGGGCCAGTTCCAGGCTCGCCGTGAGGACGCAGCCGCCCTCGCCCGCGGTGATGTGGTGGGCCGGGTAGAAGCTGACCGTCGACAGGTCGCCGAAGGTGCCGGTGAGTTTGCCCCCGTAGGTGGAGCCGACGGCGTCGCAGTTGTCCTCGATGAGGAACAGGTCGTGCCGGGAGGCGAGTTCGGCGACCTCGGCGACGGGGAACGGGTTGCCGAGGGCGTGCGCGATCATGATGAGCCGGGTGCGCGGGGAGATCGCCGCCTCGATCTGGGCCAGCGAGGCGTTGTAGGTGCCCAGTTCGACGTCGACGAAGACCGGTGTCAGTCCGTTCTGGACGAGCGGGTTGATCGTGGTCGGGAAGCCGGCGCCCACCGTGATGGCCTCGTCGCCGGGGCGCAGCCGCAGGTCCTTCAGCTTCGGCGAGGTGAGCGCGCTGACCGCCAGCAGGTTGGCCGACGATCCCGAGTTCACCATGTGCGCCTTGCGCAGCCGGAAGTAGCGGGCGAACTCGCTCTCGAACTTCCGGGTGCGCACGCCGGCGGCGATCCGCATCTCCAGTGCGGCCTCGACCAAGGCGTGCCGGTCCTCCTCGTCGAGGACCGCGCCCGAGGACAGGATCGGCGTGACTCCCGGTTCGAACGCGCGCGTTTCCTGTTCCTTGTGGTACTTGCGCGCCAGTTCCAGCACCAGCGCCTTGGTGTCCGTCACCTCTGAACCCCTCATCCTCGGTGGTGGCCTAACCCGTTCGTGTCGTGCGCCGCCCCTGAGGCCCCCGGGTCGCGGCGGTGTTCGGCGACCAGCCGCTCCAGCACCGGAACGACCTCGTTGGGGCTGGGCACGGCGAGCAGTTCCTCCTGGAGCCGCCGGGCCCCGCGGGCGAACGACGGCTCGGTGATCAGTCGCTGGACCTGCTTGCGCAGCACGTCCGGGAGCAGGCCCTCGCTCGGCACGCACAGGCCGGCGCCGATGTCCTCCAGCCCGCGGCCCATGACCTCGGTGTCCCAGCCGAAGGCCAGGATCAGCTGGGGCACGGCGTGCAGTTCGGCCGTCGCCTTGGTGCCGACGCCCCCGTGGTGCACGACCGCGTCGCAGGTGGGCAGCAGGTCGTTGAGCGGGACGAAGTCGACCAGGCGTACGTTGTCCGGCAGGTCCTTCGCCGCCTCGCGGGTCGCCTCGTCGACGGTGGCGACGATCTCCGCGTCCAGCTCCGCGAGATGCGCCAGGAGTTCGGCCATGTCGACGCCGACGTCCGAGGCCGAGGAGCCGAGCGTCACGCAGACGCGGCTGCGCCCGAGGTGGGTCCGCAGCCAGTCCGGCACCACCGCGGGACCGTTGTACGGCACGTGCCGCACCTGGACGGTCGGCAGGTCCAGGGTGAGCTGGGTGCTGGGCGGCGTGGTGTTGACGGTCCACTGGCCGGTGACCATGTCCTCGTCGAAGCCGGCGTCACAGCCCAGCCGCCGCAGCGTGCGCTCCAGCCACTCGGCGGTGGGGTCCTCGCGGTGCTCGGGCTCCTGCTCGGCGGCCAGCCGCAGGAACTCCTTGCGGGCCCGCACGCTGATGTCGGGGCCGGAGACCAGCCGGCAGTGGGCCGCGCCCGTCACGCGCGCCGTGATGGCCCCGGCGAGGGTGAAGGTCTCCCAGACGACGAGGTCGGGCTGCCAGGAGCGGGCGAAGTCCACCAGGGCGTCGACCATGGTGTCGTTGTTGAGGGCGCCGTAGAGCGTCGGCACCATGACGTTCTCCAGGGCCAGCAACTGCTCGTACGTCCAGGGGTGTTCGCCCCGGGCGGCGTAGTCGAAGCCCTGCACGTGGGCCGAGGCCTCGTCGTGGAGCTTGCCGAGCAGGCCGAGGTCCTCCAGGGCGCCGAGCGACCACTCGACGGGCACGGCGGTCAGCCCCGTGCCCGTGATGACGTCGGTCAGCTCGGGCTGGCTGGCGATCCGCACCTCGTGGCCCGCGGTGCGCAGCGCCCACGCCAGCGGCACGAGTGGGTAGTAGTGGGTGTGGTGGGCCAGTGAGGTGAACAGAACCCTCATCGCGTCTCCTCCTCGCCGAGTCGGGCCGGCAGCCGGACCAGGCGCCGGGTCAGGGGCGCCCGGCGCAGGCGCACCGGATCGCCGTCCGGCCGCAGCAGCGGGAACCGCGCGGCCAGCGCCGGCAGCGCCTGCTCGGCCTGCGCCCGTGCGGCCGGGAGCAGGGCGGCGCAGGCGCGCACCGGCAGCGGGGCCGGGCCGCCGCCGGTCCCGGTGGTCACGACCGTGACGGTGTCGCCGGTCTCGATGCGGGTGCCGGCCGCCTCGGCCGGGGCGAGGGCCACCAGGGGGTGCGCCCGCCACAGCGGCCGGTCGCGCTGGGCCTCCTCGACCACCCGGGCCGCGTGCCCGGGGTCCGAGCGCAACTGCGCCCACTCCCGCGGCCGGCCGAGGAGCGTGTGCAGGGCGTTGCCGAGCAGGTCCGCCGCGGCCCGGGCCCCGGCCACGGCGAGCAGCAGGTCCGCCTCCGCCCGGTCGCGGCCGGCGAAGAGCTCCCGCAGTTCTCGCACGCCGGCCGCCAGGCGCCGCGTCACCTCCAGCGTCTGCGGGCAGAGCAGCGCGTCCACGGCCGGTGCCGTGGCGGCGACGGCGGCGGCGAACGCCGCGTGCCGCTCCTGCGGGACGTCCAGGAGTACGGCGTACACCGCCGCGGTCAGCGGCTCGGCGAAGTCGGCCATCAGGTCGACGGGGCCCGGCCCGAGCAGGGCCGCCGCCTGGGTGGCCTGTTCCCGCAGCGTCCCGGCGTGCCCGCGCACGGCCCTCGTCCCGCCCCGCCGTGCCAGGTCCCGGACGAGCGCCGTGGAGCGCTGGCGCGCCGGGTCGGGCAGCCACGCCTCCGCCTGCGGCACGGCGGCGGACACCGCCAGTTCCCGGCTGCCGGACAGTTCCCGGAGCGCCGTGGGGCCGGTGACGACCCAGGTGTCGAGCCGGCTGCGCCACACCGGCCCTCGCTCCGCGACCGACGCGAGGATTCCGCCCGCGTCGTCCGTGCCGTCCTCGTCGCTGTCGAATCCCCGTACCAGCCGCGCGTACGGGTCGCCCTCCCCCGGCACGAACGGCTCGCCGTTGATCGCGTAGAGCCATTGCGCCGCGTGGACGAGTTGCAGTTCGCGCCCCAGGGCATGCGTCGCCGCCGTCACCCCGCCACCTCCGTCATCCGATTCCCTCGGCAAGGTACGGGGCCGTATTAGAAGAACACTCGAACTGCCTTTTTCCGCATCCACCGTTCCTCAAGCAGTGCTTGATCTCCCGGTCCTACGGTGGGGAAGCCACTGGACTCCCGCGAGGTGATGAGGATCCCTATGCCAGAGCACCGTCAGCAACGGGCGCTCCGAATGGGCGTGATCGGTACGGCGAACATCGCGATGCGCCGGATCATGCCCGTTCTCGCCGCGCACGACCATGTGGACCTCGTCGCGGTGGCCAGCCGGGACAAAGGGAGGGCCGAACGGGTGGGAGCCGCGTTCGGCTGTCATGGCGTGGGGGATTACGCGGAACTCGTCGAGCGGGACGACCTGGACGCCATCTATATTCCGCTGCCGCCCGCCATGCATCACGAGTGGGCACTGCGGGCTTTGCGTTCGGGAAAGCACGTGCTGGTCGAGAAACCGATGTCGGACACGTACGAGAAGACGCTCGAGCTGATGTCGACCGCGTCGGAACTCGGGCTCGTGCTGGCCGAGAACTTCATGTTCCTGCACCATTCCCAGCACGCCGCGGTACGCGCGATGCTCGACGAGGCCGTGGGGGAACTGCGGCTGTTCTCGGGGTCGTTCGCGGTGCCGCCGCTGGCCCCGGAGTCGTTCCGGTACCAGCCGGCGCTGGGCGGGGGCGCGCTGCTCGACGTCGGGGTGTATCCGCTGCGCGCGGCCCAGCTGTACCTGGCCGGGGAGCTGGAGGTGCTCGGGGCCTGTCTGCGGGTGGACGAGGCGACCGGGGTGGACGTGGCGGGCAGCGTGCTGCTGAGCGACGACCGGGGGGTGACGGCCCAGCTGGACTTCGGCTTCGAGCACTCCTACCGGTCGACCTACGCGCTGTGGGGCAACCGGGGCCGGGTGAGCGTCCGGCGGGCCTTCACGCCGCCGGAGCAACTGAAGCCGGTGGTCCGGATCGAGCAGCAGGACGTGGTGACGGAGCGGTCGCTGCCCGAGGACAACCAGGTCTTCAACGCGATGGACGCCTTCGTCCGCGCGGCCCTGACGGGCGCGGGCCCCCTCACCGACACGTCCGTGATCCACCGCCAGGCCCTCCTGGTCGACCGCGTCCGCCGCGCGGCAACCCTGGTCGGCGACCCGAAGACCCGCCCGGGCGACGCCTTGGCAGCCGACTTGGCCTGACCCGGCGTACGACATGAGCCCGGCCCCGCGCCGGCCCCGCCGCGCCCTGCGCGCGGCGCGCGTGGTGCGGCAGGGATCGGGCCCGCACGCGGCGCGCGTGGTGCGGTCTGGTCCGTCGCCGTGCCCGCCCCGCGTGGTGCCCCCGGCCGTTGGTCCGCGGCGCGGCACCGCGCGCGAGCACCCGCGCCGCCGGTCGGAGGCGCCGCCGCCGCGCGCCCGCCGCCCGGCATCCACCCCGCGCCCCGCCCGGGACCGCCCCGCACCCCGCCGGTCTGACCAGGGGGGTGCGGGGCGGCGTGCTGCCCCCGCGGGCGGGGTCAGCGGGAGAGGAGCTTGCGCAGGGCTCCGCCCAGGGCCTCCGCGGCGTCCGACGGCTGTTCGTCCGTGCGCCAGGCGACGATGCCGTCGGGGCGGACCAGGCTCGCGCCCGCCTTGCCGATGCCGTACCGGTCGGCCACCGCCGCCTCGGGATCCGTGAGGCCGGCACCGATCCGGTACGCCCTGACGGGCACCCCCAGTTCCGCCGAGACCGTCTCCGCCGCCGCCATCCAGTCCGCCCCCAGCTCACCGGCGAGCAGGGTCCAGCCGTCGCCGAACAGGTCGACCGTGGAGATCCGTTCCCCGTGCCGGGTCACCGGGACGTGCGGCCCCCGGAAGCCGGGGCGGCCGCTCGGGTTCAGCGGGTTCTCCACCCGCGCCGGATCGTCGTCCGTGGCCAGCACCGCCGAGGAGCGGTAGCGGAAGCCCAGCAGTGTCTCGGCGTACCCCACCGACTTGTCCCACACATCCGCCATGTGCGGCGCCATCCGCTGCGCGTAGATCGCCAGCGCCTCCGCCACGACCAGCTCCGCCGCGACCTTGCGCTCGTCCTCGTACGTGCCGAGGAGTCCCGGCCCGGCCTGCCCGTGCAGCACCGCCGCCAGCTTCCACGCCAGGTCGAACCCGTCGGCGACGGCCGCGTTGCCGCTCATGCCCCCGGTCGGCGGCGTCACCTTCGCCGCGTCCCCGACCAGGAACACCCGCCCCTCGCGCCAGCGTTCGGCGATACGGGCCGCCATCTCCCAGCCCTGGATGTCGACGAGCTCGGGCCGCACCTCGGGAGCGTCCAGGGCGAGGCCGATCAGCTCGACGCAGCGCTCCGGTGTGAAGTCCTCGGGGCGCTCGCCCTCGTCGGGGTCGTACTCGACGAAGAGGGTGTGCCGGTCGGGCCGGTCCGTCGGCCCGAACGTGCCGGTGAACTGCGGGTGGTGCAGGTAGTACCAGCCCGTCGTCCCCGGCTCCATGATGCCGGAGAGGTCCGCGTCGAAGATGACCCCGACCATGTGGGTCAGCGTGCCGTGCCCGTACCGCCCGATCCCCAGCGACTCGCGCACCAGGCTGCGGTTGCCGTCGGCGCCCACGAGGTAGCCGGCGCGCAGGTCGTACTCGCCCCCGGGCCCCTGGAGCCGGGCCGTGACGCCGTCCGCGTCCTGGTCGAACGACACCAGCCGGGTGTCGAAGCGGATGGCGCCGCCGTGCCGCTGCGCCTGCCCGAGCAGGATCGGCTCCAGCTTGTCCTGGGACAGCATCGCCCAGCCGGCCGGTGTGCACGGCTGGGTGGCGGCCACCATGTCGTCGAAGCTCTCCGCGACGGTCCGCAGGACCTCGCCCCGCACGCTCTGGGCGAGCCGGATGACGAAGTCGCCCTGGGCGCCGCGGATGTCGTTGGCCCGGGTCACCTCGTCGGCGACGCCCCCGATGCGCAGCAGCTCCATGGTCCGCGGGTTCTGCCCCGCGGCCCGCGGATACGGCGAGAGGCCGGACCTGCGCTCCACCACGAGCACGCGCACCCCCTGCCGGGCGAGGAACATCGCCGTCGACAGGCCACCGAGGCCCGCACCCACCACCAGAACGTCGACCTCGTGGTCGTTCATGTCGTTCCTCTCTCGTCGTTGCTTGCGGGTTCCCGTCGCCGCTTCACACCCGGACGCCGACGAACAGGCCGCGGCCCGACGGCGCCTCGGGCAGGTACTCGACCGCGAAGCCGGCCTCCCGGAACGCCTGTTCGTACTCGGCGCGGCTGAACAGCGAGATGATGTGCGTGTCGACGAAGTGACGGGCGCCGACGCCGGGTTCGGCGACCACGAAGTGCACGTCCATGTGCGAGGTGCGGCCGCGGCGCGCGGAGTGCGAGACCCGGGAGACGGTGATGCCGTCGACGGTCACGACGTCGGCCGAGACATGGCCGTCGGCGAACGTCTCGTAGAACCACCACGGGTCGACGACGGCCACCCCGCCGGGCTCCAGGTGCCGGGCGAACACGGTGAGCGCCCGGCCCAGCTCGGCCACCGACGTCATATAGCCGATGGATCCGAACATGCAGGTCACCACGTCGAAGGTGGTGTCCAGGCGGAAGTCGCGCATGTCGCCGCGGTGCACGGTCACCCCGGGCAGCGCGGCACGCGCCGCCTCGGCCATCGGCGCGGACAGCTCCACCCCCTCCACGTGCGCGAAGAGTTCGGTGAAGTGCCGCAGATGGCCGCCGGTGCCGCAGGCGATGTCGAGCAGCCGCCCGGCGCCGGGCCGGCGCTGCCGGGCCGCGGCGGCGACCGCCTCGGTCTCGGCGCGGTAGTCCTTGCCGCGCTCCCGGTGCACGAGGTCGTAGACCCGGGCGAGGTCCGCCCCGTACATCGTCTCTCCCGCCCGCTGTTCGTCCGCCACGGTCATGACGCCGCCCGGGTGTGGGCGAGGATGGCCTCGGCCACGGGCCCGTGGACCGAGGACGGCAGGGCGTGCCCCATGCCGGGGATCTCCACCAGGCGGGCGGTGGGGATGAGCCCGGCCAGGTGCTTGCCGTGCGGTGCGGGCGCGATGGGGTCGTGCTCGGCCTGGATGACCAGGGCCGGCACGGTGACGTCACGCAGTTCGGCGGCCCGCTCCGGCGGCGGCAGGGTCAGGGAGTAGTGGGCGTACGGCTCGGTGAGGACACCGCCCGCGTGGTCGATCGCCCGTTCCTCCCACCGCGCGTACTCGGCGTCGTCGAACGGCACGCCCGTCCCGGAGAGGATGCGCCACTTGCTCACCCGCTTGGCCACTTCGGCGGCGCGCCCCTCGGCCGGCTGCTGCATCAGGGCGAGCGCGTCGAGGAACGGCTGCTGCGGCCCGGGCAGGCCGTCCGCCGTGGGTTCGCCGCGCATCACGCGCTCGATGTTGGCGTCGAAGTCGATGTCGAGCCCGCCGCCCAGCATCATGGTCAGGCTGCTCAGCCGTTCGTGGTGGTCGAGGGCGATGACCTGCGCGATGGTCGCCCCCATCGACAGGCCGACGACATGGGCGCGGTCGACGCCCCAGCCGTCGAGGACGGCGACCGCGTCGGCGGCCAGTTCGCCGAAGCCGTAGGGGTGTTCGGCGAAGTCGCGGGTGGTGGAGCGGCCGGTGTCGCGGTGGTCGTAGCGGATGACGTGGAGGCCGCCGTCGGCGAGCCGCCGGGCGAACTCGTCGGGCCAGCCCAGGGCGGAGAGGTTGCCGCCCATGACGAGCAGCAGCGCCGGGTCCGCCGGGTCACCGAAGTCGTCGCTCCACAGCTCGACGTCCCCACTGGGCACGATGCGTTCGGACATGGGTCTACTCCTGTGCTGGGAGGACGGGTGCGGCCCCTTCGGGGGCGGCGGTGAACTCGAGGATCGAGAAGTCGAACGGGAGGGTGGCGGAGCCGCTGGTGCGCTCCGAGGCCAGGGCGAGTCCGGCCGCCCCGGCCAGGGCCACGACCTCGTCCCGGGTGCGCACCCGCCCGCCCATGAACGTCAGCATCCGCAGGTCGAGCAGGGTGCTGAAGAACCGGTCGGCGCCGTCGCCCTCGACGTCGGCGCGGTCGAGGACGAGGATCCTGCCGCCCGGTTCGAGCGCCTGGACGCAGCGGCGCAGGATCGTCAGCGCGTCCTCGTCGGACCAGTTGAGCAGGACGAAGGAGAGCAGGACGAGGTCGGCGGTGACGGGCAGCGGTTTGAAGAAGTCGCCCTCCGCCACGGTGACCCGGTCGTCGATCCCGGCGTCCTCGAACCTGCGCCGGGCGCGCTCGGCCGGGCCCGCCAGCTCGACCAGGGTGCCCCGGACGTGCGGTGCCCGCTGGGCGATCGCCGCGAGCAGGCCGCCGTTGCCGCCGCCCACGTCGAGGACGTGCCGCACCGCCGACCAGTCGTACGCGTCGGCCGGGGCCTCGTAGGCCAGCTGCTCGTCGCACGACATGAGCGCGTCGAACGAGTCGGCCAGCTCCCGGTCCGCGGAGAGGTCCTCCCAGAAGGGCCGCCCGTACCGCCCGGAATAGGCGGGGCGGCCGGTGCGGACCACGTCCAGCAGACCGGTGAAGGCCAGGTCGGCGTGGGAGACGGCCCCGTCGAGGTCCAGCCAGGCCCGCTGCTGCGCCGGATGGCCGTCGGCCAGGAGCAGCCCGAGCCGGGTGGGGCGCAGCGGCCGGTCCGGTTCCCCGCCCTCCAGGACGCCGACCACGGTCAGGTGGCGGACCAGGCGGGCGAGCGCCTGGGGGTGGGTGTCCGTGCGGGCGGCGAGGTCGGCGACGGTGCCGGCTCCGGCCAGCAGGTGGTCGACCAGGCGGAGCGTCGCGGCGACCCGGACGGCCATCGGGGTCACCAGGTTGCCGAGGTTCTTGAGGAGTACGTCGAGGTCCTGGTCGGTCGGTTCCAGGTGTTCCCCGGGTGAGGAAGAGCTCACCGTGTTCCTTCCCTTGGGCGTGGGTGGGCCGGACGCGCTGCTCAGGGCCGCCAGCCCTCCTCCTTGGGCCAGGGCTCGCCGAGCTGGCGGTAGGTGCCGAGGTAGTCCGGCCAGTCGCGGTGGTCGCGGATCTTGCCGTCGACGATGCGGATGAGGTGGATCTGCTCACCGGAGAAGCGGCGGCCGGTGGCGGGCATCCCCACGAGTTCGCCCACCTGGCGGCCGTACAGGGCGAGTTTCGCCCGCACCCAGCTACCTTTCTCCTCGTAGCTGATCTCCTCCAGATACGCGTCCTCGGAGAACGTGAGCTTCAGCCACTTCACCGCGAGTGCGAACGCTTCGGGGCCGCGCAGTTCCGGCATGTGTTCCAGGGCACCGGGATTGAGGTACTCCTCATGAATGAACTCGGCCACGTCCTCTGTTTTTCCGGTGTTGTAGCTGTTCACCATGCGTCGAACAATGTCGATGTGATCACTCACGGTCGGCACTCCCTGTCGGTCGTCGATGAGTTCATCCTGACTTCCACAGCTCTTCGCAACAATCCGTTTCGGCACCGGCTCGACCCGTTGACAAGCCGGTTTCGAGCGGCCACCGAGCGCATTCCGACCCACATTTCAGACGGACCGGCCAGGGTGGTCGGGTCGGCTTTCGCCACCTGGAGGTCCCATGGACAAGACGATGTACAAATCGACGGTCACCGAGGCGTTCAACAATGCCGCGGCGACTTACGACCAGTTGGGCGTCGAGTTCTTCACACCGATGGGCCGGCGACTCGTGGAAAGGGCCGATCCGCAGCCCGGGCAACGTGTTCTCGACGTCGGGTGCGGGCGGGGCGCGTCCCTGTTCGTGGCGGCGGAGCGGGTGGGCCCGTCCGGCCATGTGCTCGGCATCGACATCGCCCCGGCGATGGTGGAGGAGGCCCGCCGGCAGGCCGGCGCGCTCGGCGCCCGGCACGTCGAGGTCCGGGTGATGGACGGCGAGCACCCCGACCTTCCGCCCGCCTCGTTCGACGTGGTGACCGGCAGCTACAGCCTGATCTTCCTGCCCGACGCGCCGGCCGCGCTCCCCCGGTACGCGGCCCTGCTGCGGCCGGGTGGCCGGATCGCCTTCACCAGCCCGGTCTTCACGGAGGACACGTTCCCCTTCCTGCCGCCCGTGTTCACGGACCTCATCCCGGAGCGGCTGCTGCGCAACCTGCCGGCGGACTGGCGCCCGGACGCGTTGAAGCGGCGGTTCAACAGCTGGCTGCAGGACACCGACGACCTGACCCGGACGATGGTGCGCGCCGGATTCGACGACGTGGAGATCGCCGACGAGCACATCGATCTGCGCGCGCCGGACGGGAAGACCTGGGTCGACTGGTCCCACACCCAGGGCATGCGCTTGCTGTGGCAGCACCTGCCGGAGTACGAGAACCGGCAGCTGCGCCACCGCCTGACCACCGAACTGGACCGGCTGCGCGGCGACGGCCCCCTGCACCTGCCCACCCCGGTCAGGTTCGTCCACGCCTCGATCGCGGACTGAGCCGGTCGCGTGGAGCCCGGTCCGCCGCCGGCCGGACCGGGCTCCTCCGGGTCAGTAGACCCGCACCGCGCCGGAGGACGACATACGCACGATGTCCCCGGTCGGCCTGCGGAGGTTGCCCTGGGCGTCGATCGACTCCGCGTTGAGGATGGAGCGATGGAGTTCCTGGGCGATCGGTCCGGGTTCGAGACCGAGGTGGTTCACCAGATTGACCCGCAGGCGCTGGAAGAGCTCCAGGGCCTGCGCCCGCCGCCCGTTGAGGTACAGCGCCCGCATGTACTGGGCGTGCAGCCCCTCGTGGTACGGGTTGTCGGCCGTCAGCGCCGCGAGCTCGGTGAGCACCTCCCGGTACATGCCGAGCCGGAGCTGGGTGTCGACGAGGTACTCCAGGACGACCAGCCGGGACTCCTCGAACTGCTGCCGGCGCCCTTCGAGGATCCGCCCGGCGACGACGTCGACGAGCGCGGGTCCGCGCCACAGTTGCAACGCGCTGGAGAGCGTGGACAGCGCGGCGTGGTCGTCCCCCGACGACAGCGCCCTGCGTCCGTCAGCGACGAGCTGGTGGAACCGGTGGACGTCCAGGTCCCCCTGGGTGGTCCGGAACAGGTACCCCCCGGACCGGGTCACGAGGATCTCTGCGGCGACCTGACGGGCGGTCATTCCCGTCGCGGACGCCAGCAGCTTGCGCAGGTTGAGGATGTAGGTCTGCAGCGTGGTCAAGCAGCTGACCGGAGGCTCCTCGTCCCACAGTTCGCGTATCAGTGACGACACCGGTACCACCTGGTCGGCGTGCACCAGCAGTGTGGCCAGAACGCTTCTCATCTTCGGTGCGCTCGGAGTGTGCAGGTCGCCTTCGACCTGCACGGAAAGTGGGCCTAGAACACCCAGCTTCACGACGTTCCCCCATAGATCGCAGAAAGCTACTGGTCTACCGAGCATCAACGCCTCAGGCTCTTCACGGGTTCCCCACAGAGAAACCCGATTTCCGCCCGATACAGAAAGCGCTGCCGGTACCGAAGTTCGTTGCAGAGACAACTAACAGGTTGCACAATCAACAAACTGGCCCGGGTGGGACGAGTGCCACCGAACGATTCAAGCCACTTTCAGCAGCGCATTGACGACGGTCAGGAATCCCGCGGGGGTCGTCACCTCGGAGAGGTCCTCCTCCGGGATCTCCACGTCGTACTCGCGCGAGACCCGGGCAGCGGTCTCCAGGAGCGCCAGCGAGTCGTACCCGAGGTCTGTGAATTCCAGGTCAACTGCGTTTTCCGCCCCCGTTACGGACTCCTCTTCCCCCGCACACTCGCGCAGGATGGCAAAAAGTCTCTCGCTCGTCAGTGCCGCCACGACAGTTCTTCCTCCCCTTGCGGTCGTTACCTCTCGTTCCTGCGGTGCCGGCCGCCTGCTTCGCTTACCGAGCTGATGTCGCATCACCTCGGTCGGCAACGGCCATGAAGTGCACCCTATGCAGATTCGGAAGGGGCAGACTCGAGAACCGATCGAGCGAGCTCGATCAGAAGGTGATCGCAGCCCCCTCACCTCGCAGCACGGTCAATACCGGAAGGACGATTGTTGTCCGCCGGGAGGTGTCCGGCCTACTGTCACAGAGAATGCCCAGACAAAGGAGGAGCCAGTGAAAGGAATTGTCCTGGCGGGCGGCTATGGAAGCCGTTTACACCCGATCACCCTGGCTGTTTCGAAGCAGTTGCTCCCCGTCAACGACAAGCCACTGATCTACTACCCCCTCTCGGCCCTGATGCTGGCCGACGTCCGGGACATCCTCATCATCGCCCTGCCCGGCGACATCCCCCAGTTGCGCAGGCTGCTGGGGGACGGCAGCCACCTGGGGATCTCCCTGACCTACGCCGAACAGCCCGTACCCAACGGACTGGCACAGGCCTTCCTCACCGGAGCCGAGCACATCGGCGACGACTCGGTCGCCCTCGTCCTCGGCGACAACATCTTTCACGGAAACGGTTTCTACGATCTTCTCGCGGCACACTCCCGGGACATCGACGGGTGTGTCCTCTTCGGATATCCGGTCACCGATCCCGAGCGCTACGGTGTGGGCGAGGTGGACGAATCAGGCCGGCTCCTCTCCCTGGAGGAGAAGCCGGAGAAACCCAGGTCGAACCTCGCCATCACCGGGCTTTACCTCTATGACAACGACGTCGTGGAGATCGCGCGCCGAATACGCCCGTCCGCCCGCGGCGAACTGGAAATCACCGACGTCAACCGGATCTACCTGGAACAGGATCGGGCCAAACTCGTCACGTTCGGCCGCGGATTCGCCTGGCTCGACGCCGGCACCCCGCAGTCGCTGCTCCAGGCCGGCCAGTACGTGCAGACCCTGGAGGACCGGCAGGGCGTACGGATCGCCTGCCTGGAGGAGGTCGCGCTGCGCATGGGCTTCATCGACGCCGACGCCTGCCACCGGCTCGGGGCGAAACTCTCACGCTCGGGGTACGGCGAGTACGTCATGGCCGTGGCGAACGAGATGAGCGCCTGACCCGGCGCGCGTTCGGCCGGGCCGGGGGCGGTCGCCTCCGGCCCGGCCGTCCTCGGGTCGCTCACCCCTGGTCGAGCAGGGTCAGCTGCTCGTCGTCGAGGGCGATGTCCGCCGCCGCCATGTTCGCCCGCAGGTGGGACAGAGAGGCGGTGCCCGGGATCGGCATCACGACCGGCGAGCGGTGCAGCAGCCAGGCGAGCGCCACCTGCGTCGTCGTCGCCCCGGCCTGCGCGGCGACCCGGGCGAGGGCGCTGTCCGGGGCCGGCCGGGCGGTGCCGGCGAGCGGCTTCCAGGCGATGAAGGCGATGCCTTCCCGCTCGCAGTGCGCCAACTCCTTCTCGTAGCGCCGGTCGTAGAGGTTGTACTTGTTCTGCACGCTCGCGATGCGGGCCACACCGCGGGCCTGCTCGATCTGCTCCACCGTCACCTCGGAGAGGCCGATGTGGCGGATCTTGCCCTCGTCCTGGAGCTGTTTGAGCGCTCCGACCTGGTCCTCCAGCGGCACCTGGGGGTCGACCCGGTGCAGCTGGAAGAGTTCGATCCGCTCCAGCCGCAGCCGGCGCAGGCTGAGTTCGGCCTGCTGCCGCAGGTAGTCGGGCCGGCCGAGCACCCGCCACTGGTGCGGGCTCGGCCGGACCTCGCCCGCCTTGGTGGAGACGACCAGGCCCGGCGGATAGGGGTGGAGGGCCGTGGCGAGCAGTTCCTCGTTGGCCCCGAGTCCGTAGACGTCGGCGGTGTCGATGAACGTCACGCCGAGTTCGACCGCGCACCGCGCCACCTCGGCGGCCTTGTCCGGCCGGGTCGGTGGGCCCCAGTGGTGGGGCCCGGTGAGCCGGAGCGCACCGAAGCCGAGCCGGCCCACGGTGAGGTCGCCTCCCAGGGTGATGTGTGTACCGACGGCTCGGCCGGGTCGCACGGTGACGGTTTCCTTTCAGCCGGGGATCAGGGGAGCCGGACGGAGAGCGGGTGGCGGAAGACGCCGCGCGGGTCCCACTTCGCCTTGACCTGCTGGAGGCGGCGGTATCCGTCCTTGTAGTAGAGGGTGTGCCAGGGCACACCGGAGGTGTTCCAGCGCGCGTCGGCCAGATCGGTGTCGGGATAGTTGATGTAGCAGCCGTCGTGCTCGTCGTTGGGCACGGGGACGCCGCCGGTGTCGCGGAAGACGTCCCGGTACAGTTCGCGGATCCAGGTCAGGTGCTGGTCGTCGAGGGCCGGATCCATCCACGTGGCCGAGAACCAGGCCTTGAGGATCGAGTCCCGCTGGGGCACGGCGGTGGCATCGGGCGCCACGGTGTTGACCTTCCCCCCGTAGGAGTAGAGGTCGACGGCGCCCCAGCCGTCGAACGCGGGGTCGGTCAGGTGCTTGTGGACGGTCGCGATGCGCTCGGGCGTCCAGCTTCGCCTGAGGTAGGCGCTCTTGGACTTGTGCCGGTCGTACCCGCCCGTGTCGAAGCGCGCGCCGAGGGTGGCCTGGAGCCAGAGGTCGTCCTGGTGCTCGATGGCCGGTTCGAGGCCGGTCCCCGCGTTGACGGCGGCGACGTAGCGCTCGATCAGTTCGGCGGCGTCGGCGCGGCCGCCGTCGAAGCGGGCCTCCAGTGACACGGAGCCGACCGCATGGGTGTTGAGGTGCAGGGTGCTGTAGAGGCTGCCGTACCGGGGATCGGCGTGGTGGGCCTCGTACCACCGGCTGAAGTTGGTGACGAGCCGGGTGAACCGGGCCAGGTCGAGGTCGGCCCAGGACCAGGTCACGAAGGTGGAGCGGAGCCGGGTGGGCGGCTTGGGCAGCAGGGCCGAGGGGTTGGCGCCCGGGGCCCCGGGCGTACGGAACAGATAGCGCGTGACGATGCCGAAGTTGCCGCCGCCGCCCCCGGTGTGCGCCCACCACAGGTCGTGGTTGGGGTCGTCCGGCTCCCGGGTCGCGGTGACGGTACGGGCCTTGCCCGCTGCGTCCACGACCACGACCTCGACGCCGTGGAGGTGGTCGACGACGGTGCCGTCACGCCGCGTCAGCGGCCCGTAGCCGCCGCCGGCGACATGCCCGCCCGCACCGACCTGGGGGCAGACTCCGGCGGGCAGCGTCACACCCCAGTCGTAGAACAGCGTGCGGTAGACCTCGCCCAGCGTGGCGGCGGGCTGCACCGCGAACGCCCGGTGCTCCTTGTCGAAGTAGACCGCGCGCATGGGCGAGGTGTCGATCAGCACGCGGACGTCGCGGTGATCGGCGAAGTTCTCGAAGCAGTGCCCGCCGCTGCGGACCGCGATCTGCTTGCCGGCCGCCACGGCGTCCGTGACGGCCTGCTCGATCTGCCGGGGCGTGTGCACCACGTGCACGAGGTCCGGCTTGCCGACGAAGCGGCTGTTGAATCCCCTGCTGACCAGTTCCGCGTACCGGGGATCGGCGGCGCCGACCGTGGTGGCGGGCGACTCCGGCACGCACACGGCGGCCTTGGCCTTGGCGGCCTCGGCCGGTGCCGCCGCGGCCCCCGCCGTGGCGACCGCGGCGGCACCGGCCCCCGTCGTTCTCAGAAATCCGCGACGACTGAATCCGCCCATGACACATCCCCAACCCTTCGATGAGAAACGAATGGGTGGAACGGCGCTGTGACGCGTCCCCCCTCACGGCACGGCCCCCTGCCGTCCGCGCGCGGGGCCCGGCGGAACCGGGCCCCCGACCGACGCGCACTCCCCCGAGCATCGCCGTCGCCGCCCCCTCACCGGAGGCGTGGGACACCCGTCACTCCTGTGCGGGCCCCTGAGGCTCCAGCACGACGACGGGGATCTTCCGGTCGGTCTTCTTCTGGTAGCTCTTGTACTGCGGAAAAATCACGGTCATCGCCTCCCACAGGCGCGCCCGTTCCCCCTCTTCCGCCTCCCTGGCGACCGCCTCGAACGTCTCCGCGGCCACCTGCACCCGCACCCGCGGCTCCGCCAGCAGGTTCAGGTACCAGTGGGGATGGTGGTCGGATCCGCCGTTGGACCCGACGATGACGTAGTTCCCCCCGTCCTCCCCGTAGATCAGCCCGGTTCGCCGCAGCGCCCCGGACTTGCGCCCCCGCGTGGTCAGCAGCAGCGTCGGCTTGCCGTACCAGATGTGCCCGCTGGCGCCCTCGCTGGCCACGTACCGACGCACATGCGTAGCCACCCAGCCGGTCGGGCTGTCGAGCACCTCGTCCTGTTCGTCCATGCACTCACTCCGTCCGTCGGAAGCCACACCGTACCACCGGGCACTTAAATTTGAGTATCGCCTCTGATCTCCCCAACGGGCTTGATCCCAGGAGGAGTTGGCGGAGGAACAGCTTCCGGCGGCACTGACGGACGCGCTTAGAGCATGCGCGACAAACCCGCCCACCGCAACGAGTTCCGGACACCGGCCACGGGCCCTCGATCGCTTCTCGAGCGCCTCTCGGACGGGGCTGTCGTCACGGGTGGGCCGCGGCCAGGCTCCGGGGGCGCATGTCCGTCCAGGTCCGCTCGATGTGGTCCAGGCAGGAGGCGCGACCGGCCGGACCGTGCACGATGCTCCACCCGGCGGGCAGAGCGAAGCCCTCCGGCCACAGCGAGTACTGGCCCTCGTCGTTGCGCAGCACGAGGAAGGTGCCGTCCTCGTCGTCGAAGGGGTTGCCCATGGGTCCTCCAGGGATGGTCGGGTCAGGTCATCGCGACGAGGACGCGGCGCTCGCCGGTGAAGGGCTCGCGGCCGTGTGCCATCCGCATGTTGCCGACGAGCATGATGTCGCCCTGCCTCCAGGGCAGTGCGAGTGAGGCACGGTCGTAGGCGGCGCGGATCGCTGCCAGGTCGGCGTCGGGGATGGGACTGCCGTCGCCCAGCAGGGCGTTGCGCGGCAGGCCCTCCTCGCCGTACGTCTCCAGGAGCACTTCGCGCAGGTCCGGCTCCAGGCTGGAGAGGTGGAACAGGTGCGCCTGGTTGAACCACACCTCGGCCCCCGTGCCGGGGTCGACGGCGGTGGCCGGGCGGTGGTGGCGGGTGTGCAGGACGTCGCCGTCCCAGGAGAACTCCTGGCCGTGCGTGCGGCAGTGGCGCTCGACGTCGGCGCGGTCCTCGGTCTGGAACGCCTCTTGCCAGCTCAGCCCCATGTCGGCGCGGAACGTGCGGGTGTAGACGACCCCCTTGGCGAACCGCTCCCTGACCTCGGCCGGGATCAGGTCGAGGACGGCGCGGCTGTCGGCGATCGGCGTGGCCCCGCCGCTGCCGGGCGCGGTGTGGCAGAAGAAGTGCACCGCGGACGGCCAGCTGACCGCGTACGAGCTCTCGTTGTGCATCGGGATGGGCTGGTCGGCGGGATACTCGGTCGAGGTGTAGATGTTCCCGGTGACCACGCTGCGCGGGGTGGACCGCTCGGTGTAGCGCAGCAGGTCGCCGCCGACGGACCGGACGACGTCGTGGAAGCCGGCGACGCCGTCGCCGTCGGTGGACAGGCCGTGCAGCAGAATCAGCCCGTCGGTGGCGAGGCGCGCGCGCAGGTGCGGGCCGTGGGACCGCACCCAGTCGGGGCCCGCGTCGCCGAGTGATTCCAGGTCGTACTCGGCGCCGGAGGTGAGCCCTTCGCCGCGGGGCCTGGGGGTGATCCCGCCGAGGGGGGTGAGCGTTACGGACCCGGTCACTTCGGTGCTCCTTCGGCGATGGGCGGGGCGGCGTCCGGCTGAGCCGCGAGGATGCGGCGCACCGTGCGTTCGCGCAGGACGGTGGTGAGTTCGAGGCGGATCCCGGCCCTGCGGGCACCGGCGACCAGCTTCAGCGCGGTGATGCTGCTGCCGCCGGACGCCAGGAAGTCGGCGTCGGCACCGATCTCGGGGACCCCCAGGGCCTGCGCCAGCAGCGCGCACAGCAGCGTCTCGGCCCGGCTGCGGTCGCCCGGCTCGTCGCCCTCGGCGGGGGGTTCGGGCAGCGCGGCCCGGTCGAGCTTTCCATTGGGGGTGAGCGGCAGTTCGGGCAGGGTGACGAACGCCACCGGCACCATGTACGGCGGCAGTGCCCCGGCCGCGTGTCGCGCCAGGGCGGCGGCGTCGGGCGCGGAGCCGGGGCCCGGGGTCACGTAGGCGACGAGCCGACGGGCATCCGTCGCGCCGACGGCGACGACCGCGCAGTCCCGCACGCCCGCGTGGCCGCGGAGCACGGCCTCGATCTCACCCGGCTCGATCCGGTACCCGGAGACCTTCAGCTGCCCGTCCGCGCGCCCGACGTACTCGAGGTCGCCGTCCTGGCGTTCGCGTACCAGGTCGCCCGTGCGGTACATCCGGGAGCCGTCGGCGGCGAACGAGTCCGGAACGAAGCGTTCGCCGGTCAGCTCCGCGCGCCCGAGGTAGCCGCGCGCCACCTGCCGTCCCGCGATGTGGAGTTCGCCCACGGCGCCCGCGGCGACCGGTTTGCCCTCCGCGTCGAGCACGTACAGGCGCGTGCCGGCGAACGCCCGCCCGATGGGGACGGGCCCCGGGTCCACGGCGTCGCCGGGGTGGACGACGTACGCGCAGCAGCCGACGGTCGCCTCGGTGGGCCCGTACTCGTTGACGACCGTGACGTCGGGGTGCGCGGTGCGCCAGTGCCCGAGCGCGGAGCCGGTGAGCGCCTCACCGCCGATCACGAGCTGCCCGGTGGGCAGGCAGGAGTCCGGGAGCAGGCCCAGCAGGGGCAGATGCGACGGGGTGACCTTGAGGAAGGTGGGGCGTGCCGTGGCGGGGGGCGGCGGCTGTTCGCCGGCGGCGATCGCCTTCAGGTCGAGGACGTGGATCGCGCCGCCGCTCACGAGCGGGCCCCACAGGCTGGTCACGGCCATGTCGAACGACACCGAGGAGTGCAGCACCGTCCGCCCGGCCAGCCCGTCGTAGCGGGCGCGGGCCTCCGCCAGGTAGGCGCCGAGCGCGCCCTGCTCGACGAGCACGCCCTTGGGCCTGCCGCTGGAGCCGGAGGTGTAGATGACGTAGGCCGGATCACCGGCCCGCACCGGGGCCGGGTCGAACGGACGGGCGGGCGCCGGCGCGTCGTCCGGGGTGAGGGTGCGCCCGTCGTCCGAGGGATGCTCGGCCAGCAGCAGCGCCGCGCCGCAGTCATCGAGGATGTGCCGGTTCCGCTCCGGCGGGTCGTCGTCGGCGAGCGGTACGTAGCCCGCCCCCGTCAGCACCACCGCGAGGAGTGCGGCGATCAGTTCGGGGCCGCGCGCCAGTCGTACGGCCACCAGCGTTCCCGGGCCCGCGCCGCGCGCGGCCAGCGTCCGTGCGATACGCCCGGCGCGCAGCTCCAGTTCGCGGTACGTCCAGACGCGGTCGCCGTGCACGACGGCGGCGGCGTCGGGCCGCCGCCCGGCCTGGTCGAGGAAGGCGTCCCGCAGGGCGAGGGGCATCATCGGCTCGCCTCCTGTTCGCGGAGGAGGGCGGCCAGCGCGGCGGCGACCTGCGGGGATTTCAGCAGATCGGCCCGGGCGACGTCGAAGCCGTGCTCGGTGTCGGTGAAGTCGGCGCCCCGGTGCTCCCGGGAGGTGAGCGAGGCGGCGGTGCGCCAGTGCGGGGCGGGCGGCACGTCGCGCGCCGCCGTCAGGTAGGCCAGGTAGGAGTGGAGTACGGTGACCAGCTCGGCGCCGAGCGAGGCGTCCACGCCGAGCCGTTCGCACAGCAGGTCGCAGCCTTTGCGGTACAGGGCGGCGTACTGCTCGGCGACCGGGACCAGCGCGTCGGGAGAGTGTGCCTGCTGGATCGCGGTCATCTCGGCCAGCAGACCGGCGCGCTCCTCGTCCGTGAGGACGTCCATGCCGTCGATGAGGCCGCGGAAGTCGCGGGTGAGCGTGGCGACGTCGGGTACGCCCGGGTTGAACAGCACGACCTGCGGCCGGTGGCCCTCCCGTTCGCCGAGTGTGTCGGCGAGGGCCGAGGCGAAGACGCTGCCCGCGCAGTAGCCGACGAGGGCACGCACCGGCCGTCCCGTGAGGTCGGTGCCGAGTCCCTCGGTCCACCGGCGCAGATGGCCGGCGCCGGTCGCGGCGGACCAGTCGCCGTCCGGGGTGGGCGGGACCGCGTGCCAGACCTCGACCGGGTCGGGGAGCAGCTCGCACAAGTGGCGGAAGGTGGCCTCCTGGCGGCCCGTTCCGTAGAAGTCGACGGCGAGTACGACGCCGGGTGTGTTCCCTGCGCGGATGCGCGACCAGTTCGCCGCGTTCTCGGGCACGATCGGTTCACTCCTCGGGTTCGGCTTCGACGGGTGCGGTGCGGTCGACGGGCGCGGCGGCGGCCGGCTCGCTGTTCGGGGCGTCGAGTGCCAGGGTCCGCCGGCGCAGGACGGTCATGACGGCGGTCGCGGCGGCCACGGCGAACGCGAGGGCGACGGTCCGGGCGGGGCCCTGGGAGTCGAGCAGCACACCGGCTGCGGCGCTGCCCGCGGCGAACCCGCCGTTGTTGGCCGTGGACACCCAGGTGTTGGCCTCGGTCGGGGCGGTCCGCGACGCCGTCACCAGTTCGTTGACCAGCAGGTAGGCCGTGGTGAACAGCGGGGCGAGACACAGTCCGACGAGGAAGGCGAACGCCCCGGCCGGTACGGGGCTCTCGGTCAGGCACAGCGGCAGCACCGTCAGGGTGAACCCGGTGACGAGCACCGCGAACCGCCGCACCGGTGTGGAGCGCCAGCCGATCCGCCCGTAGGTGAGTCCGCCCACCGCGCTGCCCGCCGACAGCAGGGCCAGCAGGACGCCGCCCGCGCCGGCTGAGCCCGCTTCGTCGGCGATGAAGGGCAGCACGACCTGCAGCACCCCGACGACCAGGCCGACCCCGCCGAAGGACAGCACGATCGTGCGCATGCCGGGCAGGGCCATCGGCCGGCCGCGTGGCCGGTCCGCGTCGGGTTCGTCCGAGGCGGGGGCAGCGGCGGTCGCGGCGGACAGCACGAAGCACACGGTGCCGGCCGCGATGAGCACCATGACCGTGATCATCGACGCGAGCGGCGCGGCGACCGCGATCAGACCGCCCGCCAGCAACGGGCCCACGGTGAACACCACTTCCTCGGTGACCGAGTCGAGGGCGTAGGCGGTGTGCAGCAGGGGCTGGCGGGCGTGCAGGATCTTCGCCCACAGGACGCGCATGGTCGGCCCGAGCGGCGGCGCGAACACGCCCGCGACCGCGGCGGCGACGAGCAGCGCCGCCGTGGGCGCCCCCGCTTCGGCCAGGGTGATCAGCGCGGCGAGCCCCAGCAGGTAGGGGACGGTCAGCCAGATCAGTCCGGTCCGTGAGCCCTTGCGGTCGATCAGCCGGGCGCGGGCGGGCGCGAACAGGGTGAGGGTGGCCGACAGCGCGCCGGAGGTCAGTCCGGCGACGGCGAAGGACCCTGTCGCGTCGCGGACCGACAGCAGCAGCGACAGCGGCAGCACGGCGAAGGACATGCGTGCCAGGCAGCTGCCGAGGAACGGCGAGCGGGCCTCGCGCACGGCCAGTACCGCGAGGTAGGCGGGTCTGGCGTCGACGTGCGTGGTCATGCCACCACCTCGGCGAGGTCCGCGGCGACGCGCGCGAGGAGGGCCGTGCGGTCGGTCTCCACGAAGTAGTGCCCGCCGGGCAGGACGACGACCTCGCAGTCCCGCGCGGTGCACGCGCGCCAGTCCAGGGTGGTCCGCCAGTCGGTCCCGTCGTCGCCGGCGCCGATGTAGACCTTCAGCGGCAGGTCGAGCGCGCGGGGCCGGGGGCGGTGGTAGCGGTCACCGGCGGCGATGTCGGCGACCAGGGCGGGCAGCACCGCTTCCATGAGTTCCTCGTCCAGCAGGGCGTCGTCCCAGGGCCGTTCGTCCCGGAGGGTGGCGGCCAGCTCCTGTTCGGTCGCGGGACCCGAGCCGTCCGGTGGGACGTGCGGGGGACGGCAGGCCGCGGCGATGAGCAGGCTCGGGGCGCGGTCCCGCGCCGCGAGCCGCGCCGCCAGTTCGTACCCCAGCAGGGCGCCCATGCTGTGCCCGAGGACGACCGTGGGCAGGTCGCTGGGCGGAAGGGCCGCGCACAGCTGCTCGGCGGTCTCCTCCAGGGTGGCCAGGGGCGGTTCGGCGAACCGGTCGCCGCGGCCCGGCAGATGCGCGGTGAGCAGCTCCACTCCGGAGGGCAGCGCGGCGGGCCAGTCCTTGAAGACGGCCGCGGTGCCGCCCGCGTACGGCAGCGCGCAGAGCCGTACCCGGGGTGGGCCGTCGCAGCCGCCGCTGTACCAGGGGTTGAGGCGGATGAGCGGGAAGTCCATGGCGGTCGTCCCTCACACCAGCAGCGAGGTGGCCGACTGCCGGGCGGACCGGGAGCGGCGCAGATCGCGGGTGATGTTGACCCGCTTGAGCCAGCGGTCGCGGCCGTCGTAGGCGGCGGCGAAGGGCTTGCGGCCGTGTACGGCCTGGTAGTTGTCGACGAACAGCATCGAGCCCGCCTCCAGGGCGACGTGCTGCAGCGCGTCCTCGATGAGCGCGGCGATGGCGTCGTACGCCCGCCGGGCGGCCGCGTCCCCGGGGGCCGGGCTCATGTAGGCCGGGTCGATCCGCAGGTACGGGTCGTCGGGGTCGCCGAACAGGACGGCGACGCGCTCCGGGGCGTCGTCCATCTCGGCGATCGCCGAGAACCGTTCGGGGGACTGCGCGCCCGCCGCGTTCTGCTCGGGCGTGTGCGATGTATCGGGGCGGATCAGGTAGCGCGGTTCGAGGAGCGTGGCCCGGTCCTCGGGGGCGAGCCGGGACAGGTCGGGCCAGCCCAGGGTGGTGACGGCGCGCTGGTGGTTGCGCAGGCACAGCAGGCCCACGTAGTCGCAGCGGAGCGGGTGGAACGCGTCCTCGGTGTGCCACAGCAGTTCGGCCTTGCTGCTGGAGCCCATCTGCTCGGTCTCCTCGCCGGGGATGGGCAGCACGTCGTGGACGAGCCGGCCGTTCTGCTGGGTGGCCCAGCCGAAGGCCTCGCCGAGCAGGGCCGCGTGCAGCAGGAGCAGCAGTTCCTGGTTGCGGGTCCGCTCGGGAGCCGGGGTGGGGCGGGTCACGGGAGTCGGTCCGATCCGGTCGTCGTCGATGCGGAAGCCCGTGACGACGAGGGCGCGCGGGCTGTCGTAGAGCCGCATCCCGGTCAGTTCGGTGCGGATGCGCAGCGGCAGTTCCTGTGCGGCGAGCCGGGTGCGGTGCAGCAGCGCCACGGTGGAGTCGACAGGTACGTCGGGCAGGGTGTGCAACAGGGCGTCGACCTCGGTGTTCTCCTCGTCGGTGAGCGCGAGGGTGCGCAGCTGAAGGTCAGTCATGGTTCTCCTCATCGAGGGCTGCCGCCAGCGCGGTGACGGTCTGCTCGCTCAGCAACTGCCGGACGGTCAGCCGGACTCCGGCCCGACGGCACCGGGCGACGGCCCGGATGGCGAGGAGGGAGTCCCCGCCCAGGGCGAAGAAGTTGTCGTGCACGCCGACCTCGGCCAGGCCGAGCACCTGCGCCCACGCGTCGGCCAGGGTCCGTTCGAGGCCGGTACGGGGCGCGGTGGCGGCGCTGTCGCTCTGCCGGGCGGTGCGGCCTGCGGTGACGAGCCCGCCGAGTGCTCCCCGGTCGAGCTTGCCGGTGCCGGTGCGGGGCAGCGCGTCCACCTCGACGATCCGCGCGGGCAGCAGTTGGGCGGGCAGTCGTTCGGCGAGCCAGGCACGCAGCCCGTCGGCGGCCGGGCTCTCTTCGGTCGTACGCCGATGCCGGGTCGGCGCGTTCGTCAGCCGGGCCGACGGTTCGGGCGCGGGGTGGGGGACGAGCAGCGGGCGGTCGTCGTGGAGGCCCTGCCGGACCAGCAGGACGTCCATCGCGCCGTGCGGATCCGCGGCGGCCCAGCTGACGCTCACCCGGTAGGGGGTGGAGTTCTCCAACGTCCACAGGTCCTCGGGGTCGACGGCCGTCGTAGGTACGGGCACGTCGAGCAGCTCGTTGTCGCGGGTCAGGCGGTCGTTGGCGACGCCGCGCACGAGCAGGGCGTCCGGGCCCCTGTGGTCGAGGAGGGCGGACAGCGACGCCAGGTCGTGGACGTGTTCGCCCCAGGTGACCGCCTCCGGCTCGGGAGCGGCCGGGCGGTCACCCACGTGCAGCACCACGTCGTAGCGGTACAGGCTCATCTCGTTGCGGTGCCGTCCCCGGCGGGGCAGGATCTCGACTCCGGTGACGCGGGGCGAGCGGGCGGCGAGCGCGGTGAAGTACTCGGGGGAGATCAGCAACTCGCTGTCCAGCGCGGCGAGTTCCCCGGCGGCGCGGGCCACGTCCTGCGCCGATGCGCCGGGATCGGCGTGCGCGAGGGCCTGGCGGGCGTAGAACTGCGGGGCGAGGGCGAGGTTGCGGACGTCTCCTACGAAGACGCGCCCCTGGTCGGCCGTGGCGTCGAGGGCGCGGTCCAGGACGGCGTCGAGGTAGTCACGGTCGGGGAAGTACTGGACGACCGAGTTGATGACGACGAGGTCGGTGGACGCGGCGTCGACGCCGGTGAAGTCGGTCGCCTCACGGTGGTGCAGCCGGGCATGGCGCGCGGGGCGCCGGCGCAGTCCTTCCCGGAGCCATTCCACGGCGGGCCGCGAGAAGTCGGTGCCGGTGTACTCGGCGACGTGCGGCAGCAGCCGCCACATGAGCAGCCCGGTGCCGCAGCCGATCTCCAGGACGCGCTTGGCCGGCCCGTCCAGGAGCCGGACGACGGTGGTGTCGACCCACTCCCGCATGTGCTCGGCGGGGATCGGCGCACCGGTGAGGCTGTCGTTCCAGCCCTTGATGTTGAAGGTGAGTTCGCCGTCGGCGGCGTCGACGTGGGTGGTCTCGAAGACGGCGTTCCAGTCCTCGACCTGGGCGCCCTGGTCACCGTCGGCCGAACCGCCGTGCTGCGCAAGGGAGTCGAGGGCGACGAGGGCGATCAGCCGGGCGGTGCCGTCGTCGTCGGCCACGGTGACGGCGGCTTCCTTGACGGCCGGGTGGTGGGTGAGGACGGCTTCGATCTCGCCCGGTTCGATGCGGAAGCCGCGCAGTTTGATCTGGTGGTCGGTGCGTCCGAGGTATTCCAGGGTGCCGTCGGGCCGCCAGCGGGCACGGTCGCCGGTGCGGTACAGGCGGCTGCCGGGGATGTCGCCGTAGGGGTCGGCGACGAAGCGCTGCGCGGTGAGGGCAGGGCGGTTGACGTAGCCCCGGGCCAGCCCGGGACCGCCGAGGTAGATCTCGCCGGCGACACCGATGGGCACCGGCCGCAGCCGCTCGTCGAGCAGGCGGACGCGGACGCCCGGCAGCGGCACGCCGATCACGGGAATGTCGACGGGGCCGGACAGATCGTGGCAGGTCGCGTCGACGGTCGCTTCCGTGGGGCCGTAGAGGTTGAAGGCGCGGGTGGCGGCGCCCTGTTCGCGCAGTGTCCGCCACAGCGTCGCGGACACCGCCTCGCCGCCCACCAGGAGCGTTCCCGGCACCCGGTCGCCCTCCAGCAGCCCGGCCTCGATCAGCATGGCCAGATGGGACGGGGTGACGTTGAGGACGTCGATCGCGGCCCGCCGCACCAGACCCACCAGCGCCTCCGGATCGCGGCGCACGTCGTCGGGCGCGATGTGCAGGGTGTGTCCGGCGACCAGCCACAGGAACTGTTCCAGTGACGGGTCGAAGGTCATCGCGGTGGTGTGCGCGACGTTCCGCCGGGGCCCGCCCTGTGCCATGTGCCGCACATGGCTCAGAAGGTGGTGCAGGGAGCGATGCTGGACGGTGACGCCCTTGGGGGCGCCGGTGGACCCTGAGGTGTAGATGATGTACGCGGCCTGGTCGGGGTGGAGGCGGGGCGTGGGCGCCGGGCCGCCGGCCGGGGCCTGTCGCGGGTCGAGATGGACGCGGCCGGGGTCGGCGGGCAGGTCGCGGGTGATGACGACGGGGGCCGCGACCTCGTCGAGGACATGCGCGATGCGGCCGGCGGGCCACTCCGGGTCCAGTGGCACGTAGACGCCGCCTGACCGCAGCACGGCCAGGAGGGCCACGACGCTGTCGGCGGAGCGCGGCAGGCACACCGCGACCGGCGTCTCGGCGACCACACCGCAGCGCAGCAACTGACCGGCCAGGGCGGAGACGTGGCTGTCGAGCTCGGCGAACGTGAGCGTCGTGTCCCCGTCTGCCAGCGCCGGCGCGTCCGGTGTCGCCCGCACCTGGGCGGCGAAGGCGTCCGGAACCGTCTCCGTATCCGGCTCCGTATCGGTATCGGTATCCGGCCCAGTCTCCGTATGCGTTCCAGGATCGGTTTCGGACGTGTGCTGCGGCCCGGACCCGGCCAGCAGGCGCAGACGTTCGGCATGGTCGCTCAGCGGCAGGTCGCCCACCCGCAGGCCGGGGTCGTCCGCCGCCGCGCCGAGCAGGGTCAGGTAATGGCGGACCAGCACGTTCATGCGGGGCCGGTCGAACAGGTCGGGACAGTACGTCAGCACGCACCGCTTCCCGTCCCGGCCCGAAATGACGTCGAGGGACAGGTCGAATCGGCTGGTCACGCCGCCGAAGCCGAGCGAGACGCAGTCCGTGCCGTGCAGGACCAGCTTCTCGTCGGGAGCGTCGAGGAGCTGGAAGGTGACCTGCACGAGTGGGTTGTGGCCGAGGTCGCGCTCGGGCGCGAGCGTCTCGACCAGCGTCTCGAAGGGCAGGTCCTGATGGGCGAAGGCGCCCAGCGCGGCCTCGCGGACCCGGTCGAGCAGCTCGCGGAACGACAGCTCCGACGGACAGCGGACCCGCACGGGAAGGGTGTTGACGAAGAAGCCGACCAGGGGTTCGGTCTCGGCGCGGGTGCGGTTCGCCGCCGGCACACCCACGACCACGTCGTCCTGGCCGCTGTAACGCGCGAGGAGTACCTGGAAGGCGCCGAACAGCGTCATGAACAGGGTGACACCCTGCTCCCGGCCGAGTGCTTCCAGCCGCGTGACCAGCGGTGCGGGCAGCGAAAACTCGACGGTTTCGCCCCGGTGGGACTGGACGGTGGGGCGTGGATGGTCCGCAGGCAGCCGCAGCACCGAGGGCGCGCCGTCCAGGGCCCGCTTCCAGTAGGCGAGTTGCTCCTGCTGCACCGGGCCGGTCATCCAGGCTCGCTGCCAGACGGCGAAGTCGGCGTACTGGATGTCCAGTCGAGGGAGCGCGGCGGGCGTGCCGGTGACGCATTCCCGGTACAGGCGGCCGAGTTCGTCCACCAGGACCTCGACCGACCAGCCGTCGGAGACGATGTGGTGCATGGTCACGACCAGCACGTGCTCGTCGTCCGCCGGCCCGGCCACGGCCACACGCATCAACGCGCCGTCCGCCAGCCGGAACGGGATGCGCGCCTGAGCCGCCACCAGATCCCGCACGCCCTCCTCGGTCCGCTCGGCCGGCTCGATCCGCACGACCTGCGCCGCGCGCCGCGCGACCGGCGCGTCAGGGGGCGAGACGACCTGGTAGGGCACGCCGTCCCGTTCGACGAACGCCGTCCGCAGCGTCTCGTGTCGCTCGACCAGCTTCCGCAGGGCCCGCTGCAGCGCGTCCAGGTCGAGGGGGCCGCGGACCCGGTAGGCGTCGCACATGGTGTAGAAGTCGCTGCCGGGCGTCAACTGGTCGAGGTACCAGAGGCGTTGCTGCGCGAACGACAGCGGCAGCGGCCCGCTCCGGTCCACCGGCTCGAGGGCCGGAGCCCCCTGGCCGAGGCCCTTGCCCTGTTCGGCACGGACGCGGGCAGCCAGTTCCTCGACCGTCGCGGCGTCGAACAGCACCCGCAGCGGCACCTCGACGCCGAGCAGCTTGCGGATCCGGGCCATCACCTGGATCACCAGCAGCGAGTGCCCGCCCAACTCGAAGAAGTCGTCGTGCACACCGACCCGGTCGACGCCGAGCACGGCGCACCAGACCTGCGCCACGGCCTCCTCCACCGCGTCACGCGGCGCCACGAAGCGCACGTCCAGCTCCGGCCTGCCCGACTCGGGCACCGGCAGGCGCCCGCGGTCCAGCTTCCCGTTCGACGTCAGTGGCAGCGCGTCCAGGACCACCACCGCCGACGGCACCATGTACGCGGGCAGCCGGCCCCGCGCGAACCGGCGGATGTCGACGGGGCCGGCCTCGTCGGCACCCGCGGGTGTGACGTACGCGATCAGCCGCGCGTGCTCGTCGTCGACGACGGCGGCTTCCTTGACGGCCGGGTGGTGGGTGAGGACGGCTTCGATCTCGCCCGGTTCGATGCGGAAGCCGCGCAGTTTGATCTGGTGGTCGGTGCGTCCGAGGTATTCCAGGGTGCCGTCGGGCCGCCAGCGGGCACGGTCGCCGGTGCGGTACAGGCGGCTGCCGGGGATGTCACCGTACGGGTCGGCGACGAAGCGCTGCGCGGTGAGAGCAGGGCGGTTGACGTAGCCCCGGGCCAGCCCGGGACCGCCGAGGTAGATCTCGCCGGCAACACCGACGGGCACCGGCCGCAGCCGCTCGTCGAGGAGACGGACGCGGACTCCCGGCAGCGGCACGCCGATCACGGGAATGTCGACAGGGCCGGACAGATCGTGGCAGGTCGCGTCGACGGTCGCTTCCGTAGGCCCGTACAGGTTGAAACAGCGCGTACGCCGCTGGCCGCGCAGTGCCTGCCACAGCGACGGCGAGACCGCCTCACCGCCCACCATGACCATGGACGGCGCCCACGCTCCCTCCAGCAGCCCGGCGTCCGTGAGGAGTTCGAGCTGCGACGACGTCGTGTCGATGACGTCGATCCGGTGCTCCTCGACGAACCGGACCAGGGCCGAGGGGTCGCGGCGCACGTCCTCCGGCACGATGAACAGCTCGTGACCGGCCAGCATCCAGCTCAGCTGCTCCATGGACGCGTCGAACGTGAAGGGCGCGGTGAGCGTCACGCGCAGCTTCCTGTCCCCGGGCGGCACGCTCTCGTCCCCGGCGAGGTGGGGGTCGTGGCCGAGGAAGGTCGCCTGCAGGCTGCTGGTGAGGTGGTTCAGGGAACGGTGCTGGACGGCGACGCCCTTCGGCGCGCCCGTCGAACCGGACGTGTAGATGACGTAGGCGGCCTGGTCGGGGCGGATGTGCGGCGCGGTCACCGAACCGTCGGCCGGGCGCTGCCGCGGGTCGAGGTGGACGCGGCCGGGGCCCGCGGGCAGGTCGCGGGTAATGACGACGGGGGCCGCGGTGTCGTCCAGGACGTAGGCCGTGCGGTCGGCGGGCCACTCCGGGTCCAGGGGGACGTAGACGCCGCCCGCCCGCATCACGGCCAGCAGGGCGACGACGCTGTCGGTGGAGCGCGGCAGGCACACCGCGACCGGCGTCTCGGGGGTGATCCCGGACCCGAGCAACGCCTGTGTCAGCGCAGCCACTCGAGCATCCAGCTCGGCGAACGTGAGCGTCTCCCCGCCGCACGTCACCGCCCGCGCGTCCGGCGCCGCCCGCACCACCTCCGCGAACCGCTGCGGGACGCCGCCCGGTCCGCGCACCACCTCCGCAGACCGCTCCGGGACGCCGCCGCCCGGCCCGGTCGGCTCCGCGCCCCGTTGCCCGAACGCGTCAAGGATCAGACGCCGTTCGGCCTCGTCGGACAGCGGCAGATCGCCGATCCGGCGACCCGGGTCCGCGGCAGCGGCGTCGAGCAGCGTCAGATACTGGGCGGCCAGCACGTCCATGCGGGGCCGGTCGAACAGATCGGGGCAGTAGTTCAGGATCCCCCGGTACGACCCGTCGTCGGCCCGCTTGATGTCCAAGGACAGGTCGAACTGCGAGACGGCCTCCCCGACGGGGTACCGCTCCACCTCCGCCCCGGGCAGGACCGGCCGCGCCGCCGGCGTGCTCAGGAGCTGGAAGGTGATCTGGACGAGGGGGTTGTGGCCGAGGTCGCGCTCCGGTGCGAGTGCCTCGACCAGGGCCTCGAAGGGCAGGTCCTGATGGGCGAAGGCGCCGAGTGCGGCCTCACGCACCCGCTCCAGGAGGTCCCGGAAGGACAGGTCGGGGGCGCAGGTCACGCGCAGGGGAAGCGTGTTGACGAAGAAGCCGACCAGGGGTTCCGTCTCGGTGCGGGTCCGCCCGGCCGTCGGCACGCCGACCACGATGTCCTCGTGCCCGGCATGACGCGCGAGCAGTACCTGGAAGGCGCCGAGCAGTGTCATGAACAGGGTGACGCTCTGCTCCCGGCCCAGCTCCTCCAGAGCGGTGACCACCGCATCGGGCAGGGTGAACTCGACCGTCTCGCCCCGCTCGGACTGGACGGCGGGTCGCGGATGGTCGGTGGGCAGCCGCAGCACCGAGGGCGCCCCGTCCAAGGCCCGTTTCCAGTAGGCGAGTTGCCGCTCCTGCACCGGGCCGGTCATCCAGTCCCGCTGCCGGACGGCGAAGTCGGCGTACTGCACGTCCAGCGGGGACAGTCCGGCCGCGTCGCCGGTGACGCACTCCCGGTACAGCCGGCCCAGTTCGTCCACCAGCACACCCACGGACCAGGCGTCGGAGACGATGTGGTGCGTGGTCACCACCAGCACATGCTCGTCGTCGGCCAGCCGGGCCGCCACCACACGCATCAGCGCGCCGTCCGCCAGCCGGAAGGGGGTCTGCGCCTCCGCCGCCACCAGCCTGCGCGCCGACTCCTCCCGCTCGGCGGGCTCCAGTGGTGTCAGGTCGACCCGGGTGAGGGCGGCCGCACGCCGTGCGCCCGGACCGTCAGCGGCATCAATGACCTGGTACGGCACACCGTCCCGCTCGACGAACGCCGTCCGCAGCGTCTCATGCCGGGCGACCAGCATCCGCAGCGCCCGCCGCAGCGCGTCCACGTCGAGGCGGCCCCGTACGCGGAAGGCGTCACACATCGTGTAGAACGCGCTGTCAGGCACCAGCTGGTCCAGGAACCACAGGCGTTGCTGTGCGAACGACAGCGGCAGCGGCCCGCCGCGCTCCACCGGCCGGAGCGCCGCCTCCTCACGGCCGCCCTGGCCGCCGGCGCGTTCGGCCCGCACCCAGGTGGCCAGCTCCTCGACCGTCGGCGCGTCGAACAGGGCCCGCAGTGGCAGTTCGACACCGAGCAGCTTCCGCAGGCGCGCCACCACCTGGAGTGCCAGCAGCGACTTGCCGCCCAGGTCGAAGAAGCGGTCCCGCACGCCGACCCGGTCGACGCCGAGCACGGCGCACCAGACCTGCGCCACGGCCTCCTCCACCACATCACGTGGCGCCACGCGGGTGGCCGACCGATGGGGGACCTCATCGGCGTCGAGCACCAGACGATTGCCCGACAGGAGCGGCGCGATCAGGCGGAGAACCCCCGCCCCCTCGGGAATCCCGACGCCTGGATCGTCGATATGGCGCGCCAAATCGGCGTAGGAGACAACCGAATTCTCCAGCCTGCCGTCCGAGGATTCCACATAAAGCAGGTAGGCGATTCCGGGCACCCTCCGCACGCCGCGCTCCGGCGAGACGAGAGAAGATGTCGTCGACACGCCGTCCAGGAAACAGACAGGACAATCGCCGTTGAATTCCGGAGCGGCGGCACGGGTGGTGACAAGGACATCGGGGGCCGCATCGGCGAGGATCTCGCGCAGCCGTCCGGCCGGGGCTCCAGGGTCGATGGGCAGACAGGCGGCACCCAGTTTGAGCAGCGCGCACAAGGTGGCGACGAGGTCGGGATCGCGCGGCAGGACCACCGCCACCAGTGTCGAGGGCCCGGCGCCCGCGGCCGCCAGACGCGCGGCGATCTCCCCGGCCCGCCGATTCAGCTCCCCGTAGCCGGTCACGGCCCCCTGATACAGAATCGCACTCCGCTCCGGCGTGGCCATGGAATGCCGTTCGAAGCTGTCTGCCGCTGGATTTTTCCCGGCGGGTTCAGCGCCGTCATTCATCACGATGATCCCTCGCGCCGCCGGAAACAGGAAAATGCAAGGTGGGCATTGAAAGCATCTGATGCCATTCGTTGCCATGATCTCTATCGGCGCAATGCGAAAAGAAGGCGGTTTCCGGCCATTAGCAAATCTTGGAAAACCCGGCATGCGTCCACGATGTCCTCGTGGGACCCGTGACGGGCGGGCCGCACAGGGCCGGTACAGCGGCTGAATCTCACCCCTGCCGCACGCGGGGCTCCGCGCGGCGTCGTCCAGGATGTGATCCGGCACAGATCCGGCACGGGAACGACGAAGGGGCCGGGCTCGTGAGAGCCCGGCCCCTTCTGATCTGCATGTTCGCCGGATCAGCGACGTGGTCGTCCGTCAAGCCGCCTGCACCGGCGGAGGTCGGCCACGATGTCGGCTCGTCAGCCACGCACGGTGCGAGCAGTTCGTTCTCGCTCTATGTGCTCTCTGCCGTTGCGTCCCCCTCTGACCCAGCGTTCCCAAACACCTGACAGACTTCGGCGGCCGCCACCTTGACGGCCATGACATACCGGTCGCGCGGAGCGGGCGTCGTGGACGAGGGCTTCAGGAGCAGCACGGAGCCGAGGATGGCGTCACCCCAGATTACTGGCGCGGCGTAGGAGTCCCAGCCCCGCGCAAATTCCTGATAGCCGATGGCGTATCCTTTTTTCTGGATATCCGCAAGCGAGGCGAGTAGCTTATCGCGGTCGCGGTAAGCTCCCGGGCCGACGCCCTTGGGGAGTGGTTCGGACAGTACCTGCCGCCGCAGGGGCTCGGGCAGGTGGGCAAGGATCGACCGGCCCGACGCCCCGACGCGCAGGGAACGGGTGATTGTCACCATCTCGCGGTGCGTAAGGCCCAGCTCGGACAGGTCGGAATCCCCCACCGCCATCTCGACGCAGTGACGCTGGATATGCCCCAAGTAGCTCACCCCGTACAGGAAGGTGAGTCCGCTGTCGGTAGCCCTGCGCAACCGGTCCAGGCAGCCGATAAGTGAGTTGCTGTCCGTGACGTGCGCAAGCGCCTGGACGCCGATCTGAGCTGCTGGGGGGCCTAATCGGTAGCGGCCGCGCCCCACTTGCAAGAACGTCCCGTGGACGACGCCGGATCGAAGTATTCGATGGACTGCCGAATCGTCCAGCCCCGATGCTCGGGCCAGATCGGCCAGCCCCTGTGATTCACCTCCGAGCTGCGTGAATGCCTTCTGGACACGGAAAACGCGTTCCGCGTGACTCGTCCCTCCAGAGCGTGCGACAGCCTCACCTCTGCCCCTGCTGGACGCACTTCTGGTTGGTGTAGTTTGAGCCGATTTGGACATCTGGCGACCTCTCTCAGGAGTAATGATGTGAAACGTCATCGCTCGGGAGCATCGCGGAGGGTCGAGGGCAGACGCGGACACTCTGTACATTTACACAGGGAATCCTTGACCAGGCATCAGGTAACACTCGGTATAGCCCCTCCCCGTAGCCGCTCGGCGATCAAGGCGGCAAGGAAAATACACTCTTCCCTATTTGCAGTTGCGTGGGGCCGTAATCATGAGGGCACGGTGACACGCGTCACACAGGTGCGGCGAGGTGCGCGGGCGGCGACTTCGGTGGCGGAGAAGCGGCCGGTATCCACGCGAAAACGTCAATGATCACGAACTGCGCCGCCGTGGCGCCATCCGCGTTCGAAGCAGCCCCGCCCTGGCCGGCCGCGGCGGTACGAGGCACCCCTCTCGGTGTTGTTGCCGGCGACCGGGGAGGCACCTGACGGGTCTCGAGGTTGCAACCTGCGTGGAGCCCTGGAGTCCGGAGATCGCGCCGGCGGCGGCAGGGAGTGAGATGACACAGGCATCGCCCCACGTGAGCCGCGGTCGCGGCACGGGCGGGACGGCCAAGGCTCAAGCCTCCCGCACAGTCTCGCCAGGAACCTGCTCGGCCAGGTCCGACTCATGAGCACCGTTGAGCACTGCATCCAGGAGCCCGGGGAAGCGAGAGTTCAGGTCTTCCCTGCGCAACTGGACGAAGTAGTTCCGCCCTTCCAGGCGAGTCCTGGTGATCCCCGCCTCACGGAGCACCCGGAAGTGGTGCGACAGCGTGGACTTGTGCACGCCTACGAGGAACTCCTCCGGCCAGCAGGGGTGGTACTCACCGTCGGCCAGCACGGTGAGCATGCGCAACCGCACCGGGTCCGCAAGCGCCCGCAGGACGTCTGTGAACGCGATGTCGCTCCCGTCCGGTTCCGCGAGGTAGCGAGCCACGGGACCTCCTCCCCCTCTTGACTACCCGGATCCTAACCGTTGCATGCAGATCAAACAGTTCCTTGACGGCGCGACACCCACCCCCTTAGTATGACACTCATCAAACAGTGAATAGCGAATGAGGGGACATGTACAGTCGCCTGCTCATCCTTACGTTAGGGACATTCTCTGTCGGTACGGACAGCTTCGTTATCGCAGGGATCCTCCCCGAAATCTCGGATTCACTCGGCGTGAGCATTTCCGCGACCGGTATGCTCATCACCGTCTTCGCCTTTTCCTATGCGATCCTGTCACCCATCGTCGCCGCGACCACAGCCCATTGGCCGCGTAAGCGGCTTCTGCTGGGTGGTCTCATCGTCCTTGCTGTCGGAAACATCCTCACCGCCGTACTACCCACTTACGGCCTGATACTGGCCAGCCGTGCGATCGCCGGTCTGGGTGCGGCCATGTTCACCCCGACCGCGAGCACGACTGCGGCGTCCCTGGTACCGCCCGAGCGACGCGGACGAGCCCTCGCGATCGTGATGGCCGGGCTCAGTGGCGCCACCGCGCTGGGCGCCCCGATCGGTACGGTCATCGGCAGCGAGGTCAACTGGCAAGCCACCTTGTGGTTCGTCGCCGTCCTGGCGGTCCTCGGGGCCATCGGTATCGGCATCCTCCTGCCCGCCGTGCCCTCTGCGCCCGCGGTCAGCCTGCGCAAGCGCATGGAGCCGCTCAAAGACGCGCGTATCGGCTTCACTCTGCTCACCACCGTGCTCGTCTTCACCGGCCTCTACACCAACTACAGCTTTGTAGCGGAGTCCTATGACCGCGCAACGGACGGCAACGGAACCACCCTGGCCGCGCTGCTCTTCATATGGGGCCTCGGAGCGACGGTCGGCAATCTCGGCGCGGGCCGCCTCACTGACAAGGTTCCGACCCGGTGGATCATCAGCGTCGCGGTGATCGTGGCCGGCATCGACTTCGCGCTCATGCCGCTGACGAATCAGCACCTTGGGACCGCCGTCGTCGCCATCTTCGTCTGGGGCGTGTGCGGTTGGGCGTCACTGGTCCCCCTTCAACACCGGCTCATCACGATCAACCCGACGCACGCGACCCTGACCATCGGTCTGAACGCGGCGGCGACGTACCTGGCAGTGTCGGCTTCCGGCCTTACGGGCGCCGCGGGCATCAGCTTGGTCGGAGTACACAACCTCAGCCTCTTCGGACTCATTTTCATCGTGCTCGGCCTGATCTCCTCCGGCATCGCGACCAGGCTCATCAAGCGAAGCAAGGACGCGGCCACGACACCGGACGCGGCACTGCAGACAGGATGACGCCCCCTCATTCGCGGGCGCCGACGCGGCAAGGGGGATTCCCGCACGTCGTGCGGGAATCCCCCTTGCCGCAGGCCAGGCGGTTCAGCCGAGGCCTGCCTCCGACGAGAGCTCTCCACCCAGGTGCGTCGCGGGCTCGGGATGCCGACCGAGGACTACCGGTAGCTTGATCAGCCCGCGCATCGGCAGCCCGGGGCGCCACTGCAACTGATCGGCGGGCGTGTCGAGCGCGAGGCCAGGGAAGGTCTCGAAGAGTGAACGGAGCGCGATGCGGCTCTCCATCCGGGCCAGCGCCGCTCCGAGGCAGAAGTGAATTCCATGCCCGAAGGCCAGGTGGCCACTGGCGCTTCGACTGATGTCGAAGCTGTCGGGGTCGCTGCAGTGCCCATGGTCCCGGTTGGCTGAGACAAGCGATACCAGGACGAGACTGCCATCACCCGGAATCAGAGTGTCGCCCACTGTTACGTCCTCGGCAGCAAACCTCCATGTTGTCGCCTCCACAGGCCCGTCCCACCGCAACGTCTCCTCAATAGCCGCGTCAAGTAGCGACCAGTCGTCGCGCACCGCGGCCAACTGATCCGGGTGGGTAAGCAGGGCGAGCGTCGCATTACCTATCAGATTGACCGTGGTCTCATGGCCGGCGAAGAGCAAAACGAATGCGGTACCCCGCAGCTCCTCGTCACTGAGCCGACTGCCGTCCTCATCAGTGACTTGGGTGAGCGTGCTGAGGACGTCATCTCCTGGAGCACGTCGCTTCTCCGCTACCAACTCGTCCAGGTAATCGTTGAGCCGCTTCGCGCTGTCGAAGTAGTCGGACGTGGGAGCATCGGAAGAGATGAGCTTGTTGGACGCGTCCTGGAAACGGTTCCGGTCGAGGGACGGCACACCGAGGATCTCGCAGATCACCGAGATGGGCAGCGGATAGGCCAACGCCTCCATGAGGTCACACCGTTCCCCTCCCGCCATGGCACCGATCAGCCCGTCTGTCATCTCCTCGATGCGCGGCCGCAGCGCCTCGATCCGGCGCGGTGTGAATGCCTTCGACACCAGCTTCCGTAGCCGGCTGTGGTCCGGGGGGTCCGCGCTGAGCATGCTCCGGCCGAACAGCTGAGTGGTGTTCCGCTCATCGCCGGTGCGCAACTTGCGCAGCTCGGGGGCGGCGAATGACCAGTCCTTCCGGAACCGGGGGTCGCTCAGTGCGACGCGCGCCTCCTCGTAGCGGACGATCAGCCACGCCGTGAGCCCGCCCGGCAGCCTCACCCGGTGGACAGGGCCTCTCCGACGCAGTTCCCGGTAGACCGCGTGAGGATTCTCGGTAAAGCATGCACCAATTTCCTCCAGATCCACTGGATCGTCGACCACGAAAAGCTCTCCCTTACTCAGAAAACTAGGCAAGCATTTCCATGTACGCTTTCCGAGCACGCGCAACGCAGGCCCGGGCAATTAGCACCGTACCGTTGTGCGCATTCACCCGTAAATTGGACTTTTGATACATGGCGCGGTGGCCGGATCCTACGCTTCCATGGTCGATGGCACACCCGGGTACCTTGCTCCTTCGGAGATTCTCCCTTCGCACCCCCGACGTTCATCGAAGGCGGAGTGAGGACGTACGCATGAGCAGCAAGAGGTGCGGGACATCCCAGATGCCCGTCACCGGGCCGGAGGTTGTCCAAGCGGGGGCCGCCCTGCCTCATCCGGTGCAGACGGCGGTCACCCCAGCGTGACCGACCGCCGCGCCGGCCGCGGACGCCGCGAGCGCGCGGCGATCACGGCCCCGCCCTCATGGCACCGCTGGTCCCCTGCCCCAGGGCCCAGACGGTCCTGCCCGCACTCCCACCGAGTCCTTGCCCGGCTCGGGTCGACGGAACATCAGGAGACAGCATGAAGTTTGGGTACCACGCCGGTTACTGGTCCGCGAAACCTCCGGTGGGGGTGGAGGGCCTCGTCGCGGAGGCCGAACGGCTCGGATTCGATTCCCTGTGGACCGCCGAGGCGTACGGGTCGGACGCCGTGGCCCCCCTCGCCTGGTGGGGCGCGAAGACGACGGCCCTCAGGCTCGGCACGGGCATTATGCAAACGTCCGCGCGCACGCCCACCGCGACGGCCATGACGGCGCTCACCCTCGACCATTTGACGGGCGGCCGGTTCGTTCTGGGACTGGGGGCTTCTGGGCCCCAAGTTGTGGAAGGCTGGTACGGCCTGCCATACCCCAAGCCGCTGGCCCGGATGCGTGAATACATCGACGTGGTGCGCGCGGTCATCGCCCGCGAGCAGCCGGTACGGTACGACGGCAAGCACTACCAGTTGCCCTACCCCGGCGGTACGGGCCTCGGAAAGCCGCTCAAGTCCACTCTTCACCCGCTGCGCCGGGAGATCCCGATTCACCTCGCCGCGGAAGGGCCCAAGAATGTGGCGCTGGCCGCCGAGATCGCGGACGGCTGGCTGCCCTTCCTGTTCTCCCCGCGCAGCAACGCGTACTACAAGGAGCGGCTGGAGGAGGGCTTCGCCCGGCGCCTCGATGCACGCTCCCCGAAGGAGGCATTCGAAGTCATTGTCAGTGCGCCCATAGCGATCGACGACGATCTCGAACGGGCCATGGACAAGGTCCGCCCCCTGATCGCGCTGTACGTCGGAGGAATGGGGGCGAAGAACGCCAACTTCCATGCGGACGTGGTGGCCCGCATGGGATACGAGGGTGATGTGGCCAAGATCCAGGAGCTTTATCTGTCCGGGCACAAACGGGAAGCGATCGCTGCCGTGCCCGCCGCCCTGATCCAGGACCTGGCCCTCGTCGGCAGCAAGGCAAAGATCCGGGACGATCTAGCCGCCTGGGACGAGAGCCTGGCCACCACCATGCTCATTCGGGACGAAGACCCTCACGTCCTGCGCACGATGGCCGAGTTGACGAGCTGACGGGCTTGTCGCTGAGGGAATGCGGAGTGGCCATGTCCTGGGTGCAGGACATGGCCACTCCGCACGTTCGGACCGGTTCAGGAGAACTCGGTGATGATGCTCTTGGTCTCCAGGTAGTTGTCCAGTACGGCGTGCCCCAGCTCGCGTCCCCATCCGGACTGCTTGTATCCGCCGAACGGCAGCGCCGAGTCGACCGCGTTCCATGTGTTGACGAACACCGTGCCCGCTCGGATCGCCGAGGCGGTGCGGAACGCCTTGTCGATGTCCCGGGTGAACACGCCGGCCGCCAGCCCGTACGGGTTGTCCTTCTCGATCGCCACGATCTCGTCCAGCGTGTCGAAGGGCAGAACCACGAGGACCGGACCGAAAATCTCCTCGGCGACGATCCTCATGCTCGGCTTGGTATCGGTGAAGATGGTGGGGGCCATGAAGTGGCCTTCGTCGCCGAGGCGTTCACCGCCAGTCACCAGGGTCGCCCCTTCCGCCACACCCGACGTGACGTAGCCCATGACGCGGTCGAGCTGCTCCGCGGAGACCAGCGGGCCCATCATGGTGGTCGGCTCGGTGCCCTTGCCCACCGTGAGCTGCTCCGCTGCGGCCTTGAGGCCCGCAACCACCTCGTCGTGCACCGGACGCTCCACGTACAGCCGGGATCCCGCGAAGCAGGTCTCGCCCTGGTTGAAGAAGATCGCCTCGGCGGACTTGGCGATCGCCCGTTCCAGATCGGCGTCGGCGTAGATGACGTTCGGAGACTTGCCGCCCAGCTCCAGCGTCACCTTCTTCACGTTGTCCGCCGAAGCCCGGATGATCTCCTTGCCGACCTCGGTCGACCCCGTGAACGCGATCTTGTCGACACCCGGGTGCGCCACCAGTGCCGCGCCTGTCGCACCGTCGCCGGTGATGATGTTGACCACTCCGTCAGGGACCCCGGCCTCCTGAATGAGTTCGCCCAGCCGCAGCGCTGTCAGGGGCGTCTGCTCGGCGGGCTTGAGGACGATGGTGCATCCCGCCGCCAGGGCGGGAGCCAGCTTCCAAGCCGCCATCAGCAGTGGGTAGTTCCAGGGCACGATCTGGCCCACCACGCCGACGGGCTCACGCTGGGTGAAGGACAGGAAGCGGCCCGGCGCCGCAGACGACATGGGGATGGTGTTGCCTTCGATCTTCGTCGCCCAGCCGGACATGTAGTGGAAGGTGTCCGCCGCCATGGGGATGTCAGCGAGGCTGGCGATGAACACGGGTTTGCCGTTGTCCCGCGACTCCAGCAGCGCCAGTTCCTCGGCGTGCTCAAGGATCAGATCGCCGATCCGGTGGATGATCCGACCTCGCGCCGCAGGCGGCAGCCCCCGCCACGCCGAACCCGGCTCAAAGGCTTCCCGGGCCGCGTTCACCGCGCGGTCCACATCCTTGCTGCCCGCCGCAGGGACCGTGGCCAGCACCTCCTCGGTGGCCGGGTCGGCCGTATCGAAGGTGGCGCCGTCGAGCGCCTCGACCCACTGACCACCGATGAGCATCTTGCGCGACTTCTGGTCGTTCGTCATTCTGACCTGCCTCTCATTATGCTGCCGTTGCGGCCTGCTCAGGCGATTTGAATTCTGCCGTCCAGACTGCCGTTCAGGACCTGGACTTCTCAACGGGAATTATCTCCGATATGTTGTTCGCGATGCGGCACTTAGCCGCTTCCTCGAATCCGAAAAGGACCCCCAGTGTCAGTGAAACCAATTTCCGTGGTCACCGGCGCGGCCCACGGTATCGGCCGGCAAACCGCTCTGCACTTGGCCAGGGCAGGCTATTTCGTGGTGGCCGCGGACCGGGATGAAGCCGTGGACGAGGTCGCCGAACTCGCGGGAGGACGTTCCGTACGGTGTGACGTCACCGACCCCCAGGCGGTACAGCAGCTCGCCCATGGCCTCGACCGGCTCGACGTGCTGGTCAACAATGCCGGGGTCTGGGAATTCATCCCGCTCGCCGAGACGACCATCGATCGTTATAGGCACGTCATGGACGTCAATGTGCTGGGGAACTTACTGTGCACGCAGGCCCTGGCACCGGTCATGGCACGCAGCGGTGGTGGCTCGATCATCAATGTCACCTCGTTTCTCGCCGAGACCACCCGGGCGGAATCCGGAATCTATCCGGCTGCCAAAGCGGCCATCAATGCACTCACCCGGCAGGCCGCCGCCGAATACGCGGAGGCAGGCATACGCGTGAATGCGGTCGGCCCGGGAATGATCCAGACCGAGGGTGCGGGAACCATGTACGGCACGACGCCGGAGGAGCGCGCCAGGCGAGGGAGTTTCCTCCCGCTCGGCAGGGTCGGCGAGCCCGAGGACATAGCCGGTGTGATCGCGTTTCTCGCTTCGGACGAGGCGCGCTACATCACCGGCCAGGTCCTCTATGCCGATGGCGGGATCGGCCTGGGAACGATGAAGTTCCTGCGCCAGGCATGGGCCAGGTGACCGGTCCCGGCGCCGGGCCGTGAGCGCGGTAGCCGGCTGCCGCCCCGAGGGGCGGCAGCCACGCCGTGGGTCGATCCCGGCGGCGGGCGTGGGCTCGGTCCCGGTCAGCGCACCAGCCCGGTGTGGAACTGACCGTGAAAGTCGTTGGGAATGTGGTGCGGCACATGGGCTCGCCCCAGCTCCTCGAACGACCGCGCGTCAAGGACGAGCATGAAGGACCGGCCGACCTTGGCGTCGAGCACGCCCGACAGCAGGACGCCGTCGTCCTCCCCGGTGGCTCCGGGACGCTGGACGAAGACTCCTTCGCTGGGGAAACAGCCCTTCTCGTACCACGTCTTGCTCGTGCCTTCGACGATGTCCAGCTTGGAGAGCCGGTTCATCGCCATGAGGCTACGCGGCGAGGAGCTGATCCCGTAGGCGTAGCGGTAACGCCGTCCGTTGTGGCCACGGTAGTTGATGGTCGGCATCTCAATGCCCCGGTCGGCGAGCTGTTCCCATCCGATCGTGCTGCGGGAGTCGGCCATCGGCAGGGTATAGCGGCGCAGCGCGTAACCGTACGCATCGAGGTCGAACTGCCCCTGGGTGGGCGGCAACCCGAGCACGGACTCGTACGGGGTGTGGGTGGCGGCGATGTCCACGAGGATGTCATTGCCGACCTCGACGGCGTTGACATGGTGGAAGGCGAAGAACGCTTCGCTCTCGAAGGTCCGGGTGACCTTGCCGGCTCGCTTGTCGACCACCAGGAATCGGGCCGGGCGCTCGGGCTGCCAGCTGAAGCAGGCCACGAACGGGTAGCCGGGCTGCTTGAACTTCTCCGTGTCGATCACCACGGGGAACTCCACGAGTACCACGTAGTTCTCAGTCACGGCGAAGCTGTGCATGTAGCACGGCTCGTCGACGTCGACGATGGCCAGCGGCTTTTGCACCGCTTCCTTCTCCGGGATGTAGAACACCTGGTAGGCGTTACCATCCTTCATCTTCGTGGTGTAGTTGATCAGTACCCGCTGATGGAAGTCGAAGTGCGGGTGCGGCGTGGAGGTCTCGCCGAGCAGTTGGTTCTCGAAGGTGAACTCGCCGTGTGCCTCCAGTTTCAGTGGGTCGAACTCCATCCACATCGGCTGCTCGTTGAAGGCGAAGAACTTTTCGGCGATCTTGGTGATATTGACGCTGGGGTTATCGCTGATGTTGGGCGAGTAGGCGGCGAAGTGACGGCCGAAGAGCTTCTCACAGGGATCGATGTCGAGCCCATATTGCTTGCCGTAGAACTGCTGCTTGTTCTCCCAGAGGTCGTATGCCGTGGTGCGCAGGAACCTGTTGACGTAGGAGACCTGGCCATTGCTGAACGAGTAGGAGTGGAGCATGCCCAGCCCATTGAACCAGTGCGTCAGGCGACGGTCCCCGAGGTCGAACTTGGCCGGGCCGTTACGAATCAAGGTTCCGGTCAGCCAGTCCGGTATACGTCCGGTGATGGGAAGGCGGTCGATGCTGACCTCTTGATCCAGGCTCTGATAACCGGGAAACTCCTTCGGCAGCGGCGAGGGGCCGGCCGGAATCGTCATCTTCTGCGGGAGGACCGGCAGATCCGATCCGGTGTCGGTGCTCATATGGCTCCTGTCTCCATGCGTGGTCGGGCGCGGCCTTGGCAAGGGCTTCATTCGATCCGTGACGGCGGGATGATGGAGTCCGCGGACCAAGCCAGTCCGGCGACTTCGAGTACGGCCCCGTGGGTCCGGGCATCGATCACTGTCCAGTCCTGGCCCGTGGGACTGCCGTGCAGCCCCACCCGGACGGGCCTCGGCCTCCCCGTCGGGAGGAACGTGATACGTCTGACGGTCAGCAGCTCCGGGGCCACGGCGCGGTGCGCGGTGTGCCACCAGATGTTCTCCAGCGCAGCCAGCGGGAGTCCGGCAGCAGGGGGGTGGGCCACGGTCCACAGGTCGCTGGCCGCGCTCTCCCGGATTTCGGCGAAATGGCCGCCGTTCTGATCGGTCCGCCAATGCGCCAGTGGCAGCAGCAGGCCCCGCCAGCGCAGTAGTCCGGCGGTCTCGGACAGATGCCGGCCGCGACCGCCCGTGATCGGGCGGAGGGCGGGAGCGGGATGGGTGACCGTCTTCCCCTCCGGCTCGTACACCAGTCGGAGCCGGGCCACGGTTTCCGCGTCCTGGTCGCGGTGGTAGCGCACATCGACGACCCAGCGGCTGTCTTCGTAACGTCCCGTCATGTCGCGCCGGACGGTGTAGCCGAGCCCCGCCGCTCGGAGGTCCCTCATGCGTACGGCCAGGTCTTCGATACCCGTCAGGTGTGTCGCGGCCGGGCTGTCCGGCTCCAGCCAGCCGGCTGCTTGTACGGCGTTCTCCAGAAGGAGGGCCACGGGCACGGCTTCGGAGTTCTCGACGAGGAAATCACCGAGCACCGGAGCGGCGGTGCGGTCGAAGGTGACGACGGCTGTCTGGGACCGCGAGGGCCGATGAGTGCGGGGCTCCCCCAGGTGAAAGAGGCGGGGCAGGAGGTCAGCGAAGCCGGGGAGGTCGGGTGTGGGGGGATAGCCGCGTGCCTGGATGGGGCCCAGGGCGCGGCCGAGCGGGCCGACGAAGGTGGTCTCCCCCGACGTGCCGCTGGTCAGTTCGGTCTTCCACAACCGCAGTCCTTCGTCGATGTCGAGTGCCGCCATGTACCGCAGGGTCGCCTCGAAGTTGGCGATCATGCCGAGCTGGTTCCAGGTCGGCCAGCACAACGTCATCACCGGGAAAGGGACCTGGCGGTCGGCCCACAGTCCGAGCCGAGCCAGTCCCTCGTTCGCGGCGCTGTAGTCCAGCTGTCCTGTCATGCCCCCCAGACGGCCGGTGAGCGAGCCGACATTGCAGAAGAACTTCAGTGACAGGTGGCGCACCTGCTCGAACAAGGTCACAAAGGAGTCGACCTTGGTCGCGACGGTATGGAGGAAGTCCTCGTCGGTCTTCTTCGGAAGCCGGACCGGCTTGTCGACGCCCGCGTTGTGGATCACCCCGCTGAGCGGCCGGCCGAGCCGGGCTACCAGGTCTTCGACCTGCTCCGCGTCGGTGAAGTCACAGCGTTCGTAGGACAGCTGGAGACCGGCGGCCCGCGCCTCCTCCATGTTGCGTGCGAGATCCCGGAGCTGCCGGATTCGGTGGAGTTCGGTCCGCACGTCGGCCAGACCGGCACCACCCGGACGCCGGACCCACATGTCGCGCTCGTACGCCTTGAATTCCGTATCGGACAGCCCCATCCACGGCTCCGTGCCGCTCGGCAGGCGCTGCCGGCCCGTCACCACCACGCGGCACCCGAACTCCTCGGCGAGGGACGTGGCGAGCCTGAAACCGATGCCGCGTCCGCCGCCCGAGACGAGCACCACGTCGTCCGCTCCGAGACGAACGGCCGCGGGGGCCGGCGCCTCACTCCGGGCCCGCAGGCTGTACCGCCGGCCCGCCCGATAGCCGATCTCGAACAGGCCCCACCGGTACAGCTCACGGGTGATCACCGACGGGAGTTCGTCGACGTCGTCAGGGGCCACATCCAGGACCCGGGTGTTGCAGTTGGGGATCTCCCTGTGGAGGGTCTTGGCCAGCCCGGCCCAGATGCCGCCGAGCGGCTGGGACGACGGTTCGTCGCCGTATCCCATGCGGCCGTTGAGGTAGGTCACCGCGACGTAAAAGATCCGGTCGGTCGCTTCCTGCTCGGCCCACTGGCGGTAGCAGGCCCGTATCGCGGCGACCGAGCTCAGCAGGCGGTCGCGGTAGCCATGGTGCTCCGTGGGAACGAAGGGCTCGCCCAGGGTCAGATCCACCAGTCCGTCAGGTACCTGGCCCTGGACCGTCCACGGTCCCGAAGTACCCGAGGCCACAACGACGAGCGCCCCGGCGGAACGCAGCTCGGCGGCGACCCGCGCCGCAAGCACCGGCCTGCCCCCCAGGACCACGATCCGGGCGCCGCGCAGCCGCGGGGACGGCATTACGGGCAGGCCGGGCTGGGGCACGAGCTGCCAGACCATCCGACGCACCGGGGCCACGGGCGGCGGGGAACTCCCCGCCGCCGTCGCGGTCTCCCGCAGTGCCGGCGCCAGGGGCACGGCCATGGCCGTCATACCGAGGTCACCTGCTGGTCGTTGGGCTTGACCGTCATCAGGACGCGCGGGAGCGGGCGCAGCGAGACCAGCGCCCCGGGCGTCACCGGGTGGCCGGCAACCAGGCTGAGGCGGAAGCGCTGGGTGATCATCGCTACCGCGAGCTGGATCTCCAGGAGTGCCAGGTCCATGCCGATGCACTTGCGCGCCCCGCCACCGAAGGGGAAGTAGTCGTACCGGTCCCGGCCGCTCTTGCCACTCACCGGGCAGAACCGCTCCGGGTCGAAGGCCTCCGGGTCCTCCCAGCTGTCCTTGTTGTGGTGGGCCGCGTACGTGGGCACCAGAATCGTGCTGCCTGCCGGGATGTGGTACCCGTTGATGTTGTCCTCGGCGATCGCGTCCCTGGGGAAGACCCAGATCGGCGGGTACATCCGCAGCGACTCGTCCACGACCTGACGCAGATAGGGCAGCTGGGGCAGGTCCTCGGCGCTGGGCACACGGCCGCCGAGCACCGACTCCAGTTCGGCTGCCAGCTTGCGGCGCACGTCCGGGTACTTGGCGATCGCGTAGAGCGTCCAGGTCAGCGCGCACCCCGTCGTCTCGTGCCCGGCCAGGAACAGGGTTTTCAGCTCGGCCCTGATCTGCCGCTGGGTGAAGGGCTTGCCCGTGACCTGATGCGTGGCGTTGAGCAGGGCCGTGACGACGCTGTCCGCGCTACCCCGCCCCTGGCGGTGCAGATCGATGATCTCGTCCATGACGTCGTTCAGCACGCCCTGGTGACGCTTGAGGTCACGCTGATACTTGGTGGGTACCCACTTCGGCATCATCTGTTTGACTTCGCCGGTCAGGATCATCGCCTTGAGCGAGAAACGGACCGCGGGCATCAGGCGCTCTGCGTAGTCGCGGAGATCGACGCCGTAGAGCAGGCGGCCGAGTACCCCCATCGCCAGCCACATCATGTCGTCCGTGACGTCGGTTTCCCTGCCCGACTTGGCGACGTCCTCCCACTTGTCCAGCAACTCGTCGACGGTGGTGGTGATCACCGGAGAGTTGGCGCGCAACTTGGCCCGATGGAAGAACGGCTGGCTCACCGCTCTGCGCGTCTTCCACTCCGCACCGTCGGTGGTGAGCATGCCGCGGCCGAAGAACAGGTTGAACCCTCTGTAGAACTTTCCGCGCTCATAGTTCGCCGAGTTGTCCTGCAGGACGTGCTTGACGTGTTCAGGGCGCGTGATCTGGTGGACGAGGTAGGGCCCCATCTTCATCCGGACGATCCCGCCGTACCGGTTCTGCATCTCCATCAGCAGCTTCAGGGTGTCCTTCTTGAAACTGCTCAGGGCGCCGAACAGCACTCCCCCATCGGGTCCCGGTGCGCTGCGGGTCGGGCCGGCTTCGGGCACGGAATTCTCCTTGGCTGCCATCAGCGCACCGCCGTCACAAGCTCGGCCGCGTTCGGTCGAGAGGTCGGGGAACCGCCGGCATCATCGTCGAGGCGTTCTTCGTTCGGTAAGGAGAAACGGCCGGTCCGGTGGTCGACGTAGCCGATGACCGTCCCTCGTAGGTCCTTCATCTGCGCAATGACACGTCCGTCGGAAGTGGCTGCCACGAAGCGGTTGTCCGGGGTGTCTCCCGGCATGTTGAACTCCACCGGCGTGCAGAACAGCTCCAACGAGCCATACCGCTCCACGAGCTCCTTGTCATTGCCTCGCTCGTAGAGATCGATCCGGCGAATGGACAGCGGCGCGGCGATCGGTACCAAGTGTCCGTCGACGAGGTTCAGCACACCCGTCCTGGCGAGCCCGTCGAGAAGGATCGAAGGTGTGATGAACCGGGACCACACCGGATCGTCGGCGGGGAGATCCAATCGGTAGGTGGCTCGTTTGCCCTGGGCGGTGAGACGAGTGTCCGTGGTGGATACGAACGGTCCGGTCAGCCGCACCGGGGATGCCTCGGCGTGGTACGGGTCAGGGACCGGCTGCGCGTCCGAGTCGTCCCAGTGCTCCCACCGCGGTGGGGCCGGGAAGTCCTCGCGCAGCAGCACCTTGGCGACGAAATGCGTCCTGTCCTTGACCAGCAGCACCCCGCTGGGTGATACGACGTCGGTGGTGATCCGCACCTCGACCGTGGTCAAGTCCTGCCTACGGTCGAGCACGCGCGCAGTGATCCGCTTCGGTGTGTTCCTGCCTGCGCCGTGGGCGCGCAGAAAGTGCTGGAACTCCAGGTCCTCGTATGCGACCACCTGCTTGTCCGGCTCCAGGAACCGCGCTGCCTCGCCCGCGATCTCGGTGACGAAGGTGCCCGGCAACGTGGGCGCGTCCCGGACCAGATGGTGGTGCAGGTACGCGTCGGTCTCCAGGTCGAAGGTGCACTCGAACGTGGCTTCGTCATCGTCGTGGGAGATCATGCGCCGTAGGTAGAAGCCCTGGGGTCGGTGCGTGCCGCTGCCGGCCACCGAGGCGTCGCCACCGGTTCCGTACCCGGGGTAGAAGCGTTCGACGGTGGCTTCCTCGGCCGATCCGATGTGCACCACGGAGGGTTGCCGGTTCGGCGCGTGCAGTTCCCGTATGAAGTGGTGCGTGCCCTCGGCCACGGCCATGTGGCTGTAGGAACCGGCGCGCTGGAAATACGCCTTGGTCAGCTCGTTGGCGCCCATTCCGGTGCCGTCCCACAGGGTCCATCCGATGGTGAACTCCGCCTCCTGCGCCGCCTTTGCGCAGAAGGTGGCCGCGGAGGCGAGGAAGTCGTTGCCCGTGGCGTAATCGGGCTCCCCCACCTGACCGAAATATCCCAGCAGAGACCCGAAGTTGCACCAGATGCGGGGCCTGGTCCCGCCGAACGCCCGCTTCAGGTTGTGGTAGCTGCGCAGCTTGAGGTCCCGGATCGCGGTGAACTCGGCGAAGTCCTTGTCCCTGATCGACGCGGACCGGTTGCGCCCTGCCGCGTTGATGAGTAGGTCCACGCTCTTCTCCTGGGCAAGGACCTTGGTCACGACATCCTTGACCGCTGCCTGATCTTGCACGTCGCAGGCGAAGTAGGTGACCCTGCCGGCGCCGCACTGTGCTTCCATCTCCGCGATGTTGCGGCGCGCCGCGCGCGCGTCCACCATGCGGTCGAACTCGCGGTTGGCCTGGGCCACGGTCCGGCCAGCCGCAACACTCCTGCGGATATGGGTCGGCCGCGTGGCCGCGAAGGTGTCGTCGTCGCCGGAGAACACCTCGGCTGGATAGCTGTCCAGCGGGTTGCTCCCCACCAGATAGATCCGCGGTGCAAAGCACTCCGCCACGCTCTTGACCACTTCGGCGGTGATACCGCGGGCTCCGCCGAAGGCCAGCACCACGGAATCGCGGTTCAGCTGTGCTGCGTGGTCTCCTGAGAGGTCGACTGCCTCGTCAACCAGGCGGTAGCCCTTCCTGGTGCCCTCGTCCTCGAACACGATCGGGAACGTACGGGCCATTCTGCTTTCCTGCTCGGCGAGCAGCGCCCCCTTACGCGCCCTTTGCGCCGAGGTGAACAGCCCAAAGGTCAGGCATTTCGGCAGTTCCAGGAAAGCGCACTTCACCAGACCGGAGAACATGCCGGTGAAGGCATGCGGCACGTCGCCCTGCAAGGCACCCAGCATCAGGGCGATGAACGACGAGTCCTCGGTGTCGAGATCGTCGAAGCATGCCTGGAGGGTCAGGAACGTCGCGTCGTGCAGAGCCGTCAGGGTGTCGCTGCCGGTGGCGAGGGACCGCGGCAGTGGAGCGGAGCGGGTCAGGTCCGTGACGACACGGACGTGCCGTACGGGGTGGCCGTGAGTGTCCAGAGCCGCACGCACCGTTTCCGGTGACACCTCGGGGAGATGCAGCCAACCGGGTCGGGTCACGTCCACCTTGGCGGTGGAGAGCACCAGGGCGTCATCGGGCAGATGCCGCAGGCTGGCTCCGAGATCCGGCAGGTCGGTGAGGACGACCACGCCCGGCGGCAGGAACGCGACGCGGTCGCGCGTCTCGATCGACGGAAGTTCGTCGAGGACCGGTACCCGGCGGCGTACCTGGAGAGGCCGGCCGGGAGCGAATTCCTCGTTGTCGGCGAATTTCTCTGGGACCAAGGACCCTTCGGGGGCGCCGGGCCGGTGCGTGGTCTCCGTCTCTGCTTCCCTGGAAGGCGGCTCGGCCGCGTACGCACCCGTCACCGTGAGGTGCAACTCCGTGGTGGTGGTGCCGTGGCCGCCGTCGCTGATGACGGTCACCTGGCCGGCGGGCCGATGCAGCGCGTCGAGCAGGGCGAGCCCGCCCGCAGCGCCCAGGTAACGGGCACGTTCGTAGGTGCCCGCGCCGCATTCGATGACGCTGGTACCAGAGGCCACTGCGCCGTCCGCGGTCAGGCCGTCCACGAAGCCGAGGATCGGCAGCCCGGCCTTGCGTGCGGTCGTCTCGGTCGCAAGGCCGAACAGGAAGGCGCCCTCCGCGAGTTCCCTGGTGTCCTCGAAGGACGGGCCGAACAGGTCGGACAGCACGGTGCGGTACTCCGGCAGGCTGTTGCCGTTGATGCCACCCGCGAGCGCGAAGTCCAGTTCGCCGCTCTGCAGATACCGGCAGGCTGTCTCCACCGCGGTGAGCGCGGAGGAAAAGCCCGAGTCCAGTGTGATGTTGGGGCCCCGGAGGTCGAAATAGTTGGCCACTCGGGCCGAGATGACATTCGGCATCATGCCCGGGAACGAGTCCTCATTGGAGGGCGGTATCTGGTCGCGTACCTGCTCCCGGAGTCGGCTGATCACGTCGTCCAGCAAGCCCGGCGCGACGCCCTTCGTCTTCTGCCGCAGTGCCTCGGCGATGTCGTCGAGGTAGCAGCGATTGGCGTACAGCATGGCGGCTCGGGTCGGCCCCATGTTCCCGACGAAGACGCCCGTCGTACGGCTGTGTTCCTCCCAGAACTCGGTGAACTGATCGCGCAGGTCGTGAGCGCACTCCAGGATCATCAGCTGGCAGCGGTCGATGGCGCGCACCGTCTTGGGAGGGAGCCGGACCTTTTTGAACGACGGCGCGGGATAGAATTCACCGAAGCTGCTCTGCGGTCGCGCCCCACCACGGGAGAGCCAGCTGCGCACCTCTTCGCGCGAATCCACTCCGGGGACATGGGCGGACCAGGCCACGATGGCCACCCGTTCTGCTGCAGAGGGCGCGACGAGCTGCACCGGCTCCCGGTCGGAATCCTGCTCCGTGGCCTTCTGATACTCCTGCACAATCAGATGTGCGTTGGTACCGCCGAAGCCGAATCCGGATACGGCCGCACTGCGTATCCGTCCCGGTTCAGCCGGCCAGGGAACCGCCTTCTTCGGAATCTCCAATTCCGACTTCTCCAGCTGGAAGTCGGGGTTCGGAGCGTTGAACCGGTACTGGTGGGGAATCGTCTCATGCTCCATGCCCAGGATCGCCTCGATGACCGAGACGACGCCGGCCGCCCATCCAGTGTGGCCGATCAGGGATTTGTTGGACGTCACATAGCTGGTCCGCTGGGTGCCGAAGTGCTTGCGCAGGGTGGTGAATTCCGCGAGATCGCCGGCGGGGGTACCAGTGGCATGCGCGATGATCCAGTCCACGTCACGACCCGAGACACCAGCGTCCAGGGCTCGCTGCACGGCGAGGTCCTGGCCGTCCGAGTTGGGGGCGTAGATCGCCTTGCCCTTACCGTCCGAAGACGAGCCGAACGCCTTGATGACGGCCAGTACCCGGTCGCCGTCCCGCTGTGCCTGGCGCAGCCGCTTGAGCACGATCACACCGGCCCCATCGGCAAAGATCACGCCGTCTGCCTCAGCGTCCAGCGAATGCACGGCACCACGCTTGGACAGCCCCTGCAGCTTGGAGAACAGGACCGTGCCACGGGGCGCCAGGGCGAACGCTCCGCCGCACACCGCGATGTCGTGCTTGCCCATCAACAGGCCCTTGATGCCGATGTCGATGGCGTACAGGGACGACGAGCAGGCGGTGTCGACCATCTGCAACTCGGTGTCGTCCGGCAGGATTCCGTCCATCGCCACCTGGCCCACGCGGTGCGGGAGAAACCGGGAAGAGCCCCTTCCGCCGCGCCAATACCGCTCGCGCAGAGTGTCCTTCAGCATGACAAGCAGCTGTTCTCGCTCGGAGTCTGTCGCGTTCAGGTCATGAATGATCTTCTCGGCGCGCTGGCTGATGCCGGTGATGACTCCGGCCTCCTCCAGGTGCTGGCTGCCGTCTGGCGTGTATCCGACGAGGAAGGAGTACCGGTCGCTTTCACCACGGCGCACGCCGTCCAACGCCTGCACCATGGAGTGACGCAGCCACATCGTGGTCAGCTCATGGTCCTTGGGGTCGCCAAGGCCCTCCAGCGCGGCGCCCTCCGGCTCGAAATCCGTGATGAATACGCACGTGTCTTGATAGGACTTGTCCTCGGCGGAGGTGTCGGACGAAAAGAAGGGCGGGCGCTCCCAGCGCTCCTCCGGTACAGGTACGAACAGTTCGGCGCCAGTGGTGCGCAGCTGCCAGAACTCCGATGGACTGTTCGCCCCAGCAACGGCCATGCCCATGCCAACGATGGCAATGTCGTCCGAGCCTGCGTCGTCGAAGGGCGGCTCGGTCGGGGCGGCAGCAGCGACCGTGTCACTGGTTTCGTCGGCCCTCCGGCTGACCGCCGCGCCGACCCGGGGGACATCGACGGCCGGCGCGGCGGAGTCTACCGAGGGAGGCGGGGAGAGCAGCGGGGCGCCCAAGGTGAGGCCACCATCTGCGAGGACGGTCTGTCCGGTGATCCAACGAGACTCATCAGACGCGAGAAAGGCGACGACATCGGCGAATTCCGCGGCCGTGCCCAGCCTGCCCAGCGGTGTGGCGGCGCTGATGACCTGCTGCATCTCCTCGGCGCGCGGGAACGCGTCGGCCACCTCACTGACCAGCATGGCCGCGGAGGCAGTGTTCACGCGAATATTGAGCGGCGCGAACTCCACGGCCAGGTAGCGCGTCACCGCCTCTGCAGCTGCCTTCGCCGGTGCGCAGGCCAGATAGTTGGCCATCACCATCTGTGAACCGCCCAGGGCGGACACCGTGACGATCGAGCCTCCGCCACGCCGTGCCATGAGGGGGGCCGCTGCCCGTGAAACCCGCAGAGAACCCTTGTAGTTGGTGTCGATGGCCTTGTCGAGGTGCTCGTCGGTGACCTCGCCGACCGGCACCAGGGCCCCACTGGCCGCATTGTTCACCAGGATGTCCAGATAGCCGAAGCGCTCATCGATCTCGGCGAACATCCGGTCGACCTGTTCCTGGCGAGCGACGGAGGCACGGATGAGCGTCACCTGCCCACCAGCTCTCTCCAGCTCGGCCTTGGTCTGCCGGGCAGCCTCGGCGGAATGGAAGTAGTTGATGATGACATGTGCGCCACGGCTGGCCAGCGCCTTTGATATCCCTTTTCCAACGTTCCTGGCGCCGCCGGTGACCAATGCGACTTTACCCTTGAGATCCTGCACGAAAGTTACTCCTCGCCCTGCTACACGGCCAGGGTTGCACGATGGTCCGGGAAGCGTCCTGGGCCGATGGTGAAATGTCTCGGGTCCCTGGACGGTCAGGCCGCCACAGCCACTTCCGAGGCGCCGGTTTCCAGATGGGCGGCGAAGAAGTCGATGACCTTCCCCATCGTATCGATCTCGGCGAGCCGGAATCCGCTGTCACGCGGCGGCAATCCGTAATGCTCCGAAACCCGCGTCAGCAACTCGACCTGCTTCACCGAATCAACACCCAGCTCAGCCTCCAGCAGCACATCCTCCGTGAAGACCTCCTCCGGATATTCCAGAGCAGTGGCGTAGATGGCGCGGATCGTCTCACCCACCGCACCACGCTCGACGACCTCTGACGCAGACGGCGCTTCGCGGACCACATCCGGTGCGTCGCTGTCCGTGAGATGGGTGGCGAAGAAGTCGATGACCTTCCCCATCGTATCGATCTCGGCGAGCCGGAATCCGCTGTCACGCGGCGGCAATCCGTAATGCTCCGAAACCCGCGTCAGCAACTCGACCTGCTTCACCGAATCAACACCCAGCTCAGCCTCCAGCAGCACATCCTCCGTGAAGACCTCCTCGGGATATTCCAGAGCAGTGGCGTAGATGGCGCGGATCGTCTCACCCACCGCACCACGCTCGACCACGGTCTTCTTCGGCGCGGCAGCCTCGTCCTTTGCTGTCCCATTCTCGACGCGCAGCGCACGGAACTCCCTGAGCCGCTCCTCGCCCGCACGAATGATCTGCGCGCCGAACTCAGCCCAGAATTCGGAGAACTCCGACGGCTCGGCATCGGGGGCGAATACCCGGGCAAAGAGCTCGGCCTTGTCCGCATCAAGCGCGATGGCGGTTCCCAGCGCGTCCAGGCACTTCTCCAGGGCCAGTCGTCCGTCGCGGTCGACACTCATCGTGGACCACGTGGACACCTGCGTCTCCCCGTTGAGCACCTTCCCGACGAGCTTGCCCAGCGTCGCCTTCCCGCCCACCTCGACGAAGCGGAGTGCGCGCCCGTCCGCCAGGTGCCGCACCGCGGAGTTGAACTTCACCGGCCTGATGAAATGCTCCGCCAGCAGGTCGGCCAGCACATCGCCGGGCTCGTAGTAACGGCCGAGCACCGGCGAGTAGACCGGCCTCTGTAAGGGATGTTGCTCAAGCCGCCGCACCCGATCAGCGAAGACCGGAACGGCCGGCGCGAGGATCGGGGTGTGGAAGGGGAACGGAGAGGCTATCCCCACCGACGGGATGCCAAGGTGCTTCGCGATTCCCAGCAGCTTTTCCATCGCCCCCTGCGTGCCGCTCACGACGGTCTGCGTATCATGGTTCTCAGTGGCGACACTCAGAAATTCATCATCGATGAGTTCGATGATCTTCCGCACCCGCTCACCATCGCTGGACAGCGCCGCCATGCGACCGGTAACCACGTTCTGCTGCTCGATCACCTGCACCCGGTGGGCGACGATCCGCGCGCCGTCCGCGACGGAAAACGCCCCGGCGGCGACCAGGGCTGCTATCTCACCGAGGCTGTGCCCGACCAGTACGTCGGAACGCACGCCGTTATCGACCAGGATCTGCCAGGCGGCTGCGCTGCTGCCGTAAATGGCAAGCTGGGAAACCCACGCATCGTCCGCCAGCAGCTTCTCCATCTCCGGCGTCGAGTCACCGAAGAGCACCTCGGTCAGACTACGGGAAAAGAATTCATGGCTGACCTTGTCGATCTCCTCGAATACCCGCCTCACCTGCGGATATTTCTGGTGCGCCGCAACGAGTGCCGCACCGTCGAATGCGCCTTGACCCGGAAAGAGGGTGATCACCGTGAACTGTTCAGACATACCTTACCGCCACTCCTTGTCAGTGACCGTTCCGGGCAGCCGTAGCGTGGTTCCAAGTTCCTGGGTGCTTCCACAAAGGGATTTCACCGTTCCATCGCTACACCGAAGCTATCCAGCGACGCCATGAGCGTCAATTGTCCTTTGGGACACCGTGCTCATGCTTTCGCCTGGTGACGATAGCTTGCGTGGCCGACTGCCTACTAGGATGCATCCATGTCCTTGCCGCATGCGATCCTCACCGCTCTGCTGGAAAGTCCCTCGTCAGGATTGGAACTGACGAGAAAGTTGGATAGGTCGGCCGACGGTTTCTGGTCCGCCACCCACCAGCAGGTCTACCGCGAGCTGGGCAGGCTGGAGCAGGCCGGCCTCATCCACGCCCTGCCCCGGCGCCGGAGCACCCGCGGGCAGAAGAAGGAGTACGAGGTCCTGCCAGCTGGACGTGCCGAGCTGGCCGACTGGGTGTCCGAGCGTCAGGATCCGCAACCCGTCCGAGACTCGTTGCTCCTGCGACTGCGCGCGGCGGCAGTGGTCGGCGCCCGGGGACTGGACGATGAGCTGCGGCGTCACTTCGCGTTGCATCAGCGGCAGTTATCCGAGTACACCGAACTTGAGAAGCGGGACTTCAAGGGAGAGCACGCCGGTGAAGCGGAGGCCCTGCGGCATCTCGTACTGCGGGCCAGAATCAGCGTGGAGTCCTTCTGGATCCAATGGCTGACGGAGGCCATCGTCACGGTCGAGCAGCTCGATCCCGAGCAGGACCGCGCACAGGCGGCCCCGCGGCCCACAGGCGGACAGCGCCTGATTTCATGGGAGGAGTCGTACGAAGGGACGCGTGAGTGAGCACCTTACCGAGCGCCGGATGGCTCGACACCGAGAGGATCCGGGCCGACTTTCCCCTCCTGCAGCGGGTACTGCGCAGCGGCTCGCCACTGATCTATCTCGATTCCGCCGCCACCACACAGAAGCCGCTCTCCGTACTGGACGCAGAGCGTGACTTCTACCTGCACCACAACGCCGCGGTACACCGCGGAGCCCATCAGCTGGCCGAGGAAGCCACCGATGTTTACGAGGCGGCTCGGGGGACCGTGGCCGGCTTCATCGGCGCGCGCGAGGACGAGATCGTCTTCACCAAGAACGCCACCGAGGGCATCAACCTCGTGGCGTACGCGATGGGCAATGGCAAGAAGATCACAGCCGGCGACAAGATCGTGGTGAGCGAGATGGAGCACCACGCGAACCTGGTGCCCTGGCAGGAACTGGCACAGCGGACAGGAGCGACGCTCGAGTGGTTTCCGCTGACGGACGACGGACGGCTGGATCTGGAGGGGATCGATGAGCTCATCACCGAGAACACCGCAGTCGTCGCCGTCACGCACCAGTCGAACGTGCTGGGCACGGTCAACCCGGTCGAGTTGATTGCGGAACGCGCCCACCGGGTGGGCGCAGTGGTCCTTCTGGACGGGGCGCAATCGGTGCCGCACCGGCCGGTCGATGTGTCGCAGTTGGGTGCGGACTTCCTGGTTTTCTCCGGCCACAAGATGCTCGGGCCCAGCGGGGTCGGCGTCCTGTGGGGCCGCCGGGAACTCCTTGAGGAACTGCCCCCCTTCCTGACCGGCGGTTCGATGATCGAAATCGTCACGATGGAGCGTTCGACCTACCTGCCCCCTCCACAGCGCTTCGAGGCGGGTGTGCCGATGACCGCGCAGGCCGTCGGGCTGGGTGCGGCCGTGGACTACCTCACCGCGCTCGGCATGGAACGCGTGATGCTGCACGAGAACGAGCTGATGACACAGGCGCTGGGCCTGCTCTCGGAGATTCCAGGGGTCACCATCGTCGGTCCGACCGCCGCGGACGACCGTGGGGCCACGGTGGCCTTCACGGTCGACGGCATTCACCCGCACGACGTCGGACAGGTACTGGACGAGCAGGGCGTGGCCGTCCGCGTGGGACACCACTGCGCCCGCCCCATCGTGCAACGGTACGGAATCCCGGCGACCACTCGGGCGAGCTTCTACGTCTATAACACCCCGGAAGAGGTCGAATCTCTCGCTCGCGGGGTACGGGCGGCTCAGAAGTATTTCGCCTGAAACCCGGTGGGGCGCGCTCCTCCGCGCGCCCCACCCGAGCACTCCTGCCTGGCCCGCTCCCTCCCTCACGCGACGGCGAGGTTCTTCAGGCGCCGGACGGCTTCTTCGAGGACGGATCGCTGCTTGCAGAAGGCGAACCGGACGAAGGAGGCGCCTTCTTCACGGTGGTCGTAGAAGACGGCATTGGGGATGGCGACAACTCCACAGCGTCCGGGGAGATCACGGCAGAACCGGTAGCCGTCGGTCTCGCCCAGGCGGCGGATGTCGGCGGTGACGAAGTAGGTGCCGGCCGGGCGGTAGACCTCGAAGCCGGCGGCCTGGAGGCCCGAACCAAGCAGATCGCGTTTGGCGCACAGGTCTTCACGCAGGGCGTCGAAGTACGAGGGAGGCAGACGAAGGGCCTCCGCGACGGCATGCTGGAAGGGGCCGGCCGAGACGTACGTGAGGAACTGCTTTGCGCTGCGTACCGCGGCGGTGAGAGCGGGCGAGGCGGTCACCCAGCCGACCTTCCAGCCGGTGAAGGAGAACGTCTTGCCCGCCGAGCCGATGGAGACCGTGCGTTCGCGCATGCCGGGGAGGGTGGCCAGCGGGATGTGCTCACTGCCGTCGTAGACCAGGTGTTCGTAGACCTCGTCGGTGACGACAAGCAGGTCCCGGTCGAGGGCGAGGTCAGCGACGGCGGCGAGTTCGGTGCGGGTCAGCACGGTGCCCGTGGGGTTGTGCGGGGTGTTGAGGAGGATGAGGCGGGTCCGGGCGGTGACAGCGTCACGAAGCTCGTCGACATCGAGCCTGTAGGCACCGTCGTGCGGGCGCAGGGTGACCGGGACTCGGGTGGCACCCGCCATGGCGATGCACGCGGCGTAAGAGTCGTAGTAAGGCTCCAGCGCGATGACCTCGTCGCCGGGCTCCAGCAGCGCCATCAGCGACGCGGCAATGGCCTCGGTGGCACCAGCGGTGACCAGCACCTCCGTTTCGGGATCGTATTCCAGGCCGTAGCGGACCCGCTGGTGATCCGCCACCGCGGTGCGCAACTCGGGGATGCCGGGGCCCGGCGGGTACTGGTTGCCCCGGCCCTCCCGCAGCGCGCGGACCGCGGCCTCCCGGATCTCCACGGGCCCATCCGTATCGGGAAAACCCTGACCCAGGTTGATCGACCCGGTACGCACGGCCAGCTCGGTCATCTCGGCGAAGACGGTCGTTCCGAACTCGGCCAGCCGACGGTTCAGGAACGGCCGCCCCGCCCCGTGGGCCATCGTCCGGGCGGTCACGGCAGTTCGAAGGGCAGATCCATACCGGCAAGAGCCGCGGAGCACCGGCAGGTACGGCGCTCCGGCAGATGCCTGATGGTCTCCAGGACCACGTTGCGCATCCGCTCGGTGTTCTCCGCGAACACCTTGAAGACGTCCTCCTGCGTGACGCTCTCGTCCGCGTCGATCCCGGCGTCGAGATCGGTGACGAGGGCTATCGATGTGTAGCACAGTGCCAGTTCCCGGGCGAGCACGGCCTCGGGGTGACCGGTCATGTTGACCAGCGCCCAGCCACATGCGGCGAACCACTGCGATTCGGCACGGGTGGAGAAGCGGGGGCCCTCCACGACGACCGTCGTACCGCCGTCGTTCGGCTCGACGCCGACCGCCGCGGCGGCCTTCAGCACACTGGCGCGCCCTTCCTGGCAGTACGGATCGGCGAACGGCACATGCAGCGCGCCCTGGTCGAAGAAGGTCTGCGCCCGCCCGCTGGTGCGGTCCACCAGCTGGTCCGGCACGACCAAGGAGCCGGGGCCGAGCTCCGGCCGCAGCGAACCCACGGCGCAGGGCGCGAGCACCTGGCGGACGCCGAGTGAGCGCAGCGCCCAGATGTTCGCCCGGTAGTTGATCTTGTGCGGCGGGTACTCGTGATGCCGTCCGTGGCGTGGCAGGAAGGCCACTGTGCGGCCGGCGACCGTGCCGATCGCGATGGTGTCGGAGGGTGCGCCATAGGGAGTGCTGAGGGTGAACTCCTCCGCGTCGGCGAGCAGTTTGTAAAAGCCGCTCCCTCCGATGACACCGATGGATGCCGTGGGACGTGTCGCCTCGGTCATGGCTGTGGTGCTTCCTCTCTGCCGTGCTGATGTACCGGCATGTCCTACGGTTACGCGCCCGCGGCCTTGCGGAGTGCGTCCACCCGGTCGGTGCGCTCCCATGTGAAGTTCTCCAGCTCCCGGCCGAAGTGGCCGTAGGCGGCCGTCTCGGCGTAGATGGGGCGCAGCAGGTCGAGATCGCGGATGATCGCGGCCGGGCGGAGGTCGAAGACCTCGCCGATGGCGTGCTCGACCTTCTCAACGTCGACGGTGGCGGTGCCGAAGGTCTCCACGAACAGGCCGACCGGATCGGCCTTGCCGATGGCGTAGGCGACCTGGACCTCGCAGCGGGCGGCCAGGCCCGCGGCCACGACGTTCTTGGCGACCCAGCGCATGGCGTATGCGGCGGAGCGGTCCACCTTGGACGGGTCCTTGCCGGAGAACGCACCGCCGCCGTGACGGGCCACGCCGCCGTACGTGTCGATGATGACCTTGCGGCCGGTCAGGCCCGCGTCGCCCATCGGGCCGCCGACCTCGAACCGGCCGGTGGGGTTGACCAGCAGCCGGTAGCCCTCGGTGTCCAGCTTGATACCGTCGTCCAGCAGGGCCTTCAGCTCGGGCTCCACCACGAACTCGCGGACATCGGGGGCGAGGAGAGAGTCCAGGTCGATGTCGGACGCGTGCTGGGAGGAGACCACGATGGTGTCCAGGCGGACGGCCATGTCGCCGTCGTACTCGATGGTGACCTGAGTCTTGCCGTCGGGGCGCAGGTAAGGGATGGTCCCGTTCTTGCGGACGTCGGCCAGACGGCGCGACAGGCAGTGCGCGAGGTGGATCGGCAGCGGCATCAGCGTCGGCGTCTCGTCGCTGGCGTAGCCGAACATCAGGCCCTGGTCGCCGGCGCCCTGCCGGTCCAACTCGTTGCCGTCCTTGTGCACGGTGTCCACGCCGAGCGCGATATCGGGCGACTGGGTGCCGATGGACAACGACACACCGCAGGACGCACCGTCGAAGCCCTTCGAGGATGAGTCGTACCCGATGTCCATGATCCTGGCGCGGACCAGGGCAGGGATGTCCACGTTCGCCTTGGTGGTGACCTCGCCGGCCACATGCACCAGTCCGGTGGTGATCAGCGTCTCGACGGCGACCCGGGACGTGGGGTCCTCGCGCAGAAGCGCGTCAAGAATCGTGTCGCTGATCTGGTCTGCGATCTTGTCGGGGTGGCCCTCGGTCACGGACTCCGAGGTGAACAGGCGGCGGGACATCGGTCGCTCCCAGCACGTCGCGTGGACGGGTTGTCGGATCACTGACTCTGCTGTGCCTGGCGGATAAGTTCCACGAGACGGCCGGCCGCGGCGTGCGTGCTTTCGTCGAACGCCTTGAGATAACCGAAACGCTGCTCCAGCACACAGCCGCGGGAGCGCTTGGTCTTTTCGGACTCGACCGCATAGTCGAGCACCGTCGCCCCGATCCGGTTCGCGTACTCGATCGGTTCGTAGAAGCACAGGGCGAAGTAGACGGGAAGCTTGCCCTGCCACTCGTAGTCATATCCGGTCTGCCTGATGTACAGGCGCGAGCCCCGGCGTACGACGAGGGAGAAGCCGCGCACCACACCGTCGGCCGAACGGGCGGTGATGACACGCGCGTCGGGGCCACAGTGCTTGGCGTGCAGCGCAAGGTTGCGGGCCATCGCTTCCGGCGTGTACGTGTGCCCGTATTTGTGGCCGTGCTGGAGCAGGAGCGGCACGAGTTCCTTTGTGATCCCCGGTGACAACGGCTCGTCGGCGAAGCGGACTTCGGCCGCCTCCAGCTGGCGCCGTTCGTAACGGACCTTGCGCCGGCGATCGCTCGGCAGCGACTCCAGGTAGGTCTTGAAGTCAGTTCCGTCAAGGTGCAGGGTCGAGTAGCGGGCTGTCGGGAATTCGACATAGCCGCCCTGCTTCAGAACGTCACGCAGATCGTGGTCGGACTCACGCACGAAGAGGAAGGAAACGCTCGCGACACCATGGGCGAGGGCGTCGTCCTCCGCGGCGCCGACGAGTTCGTCCAGCCGTCGCCGACGCTGTTCCTGGCCGAGCTCAGGGGCAGTGAGCACCGCGGTGTTGGGGACGCGGCGGCCGCCGCAGAGGTAGGTGGGCAGCAGTGCGTCGAGCGCGGCGTCCGCCTGCCGCCCCACGTCCAGGCCGTAACGGTCCGCCAGCATCCGTATGGTGCGGTCGACACGCATGAAGGGCCAGGGCTCGGACGTGGCGTCGAGGGGGTAGCAGGACATGGCCGCCTCGGCCTCACCGGTTTCGTCCCCGGCGAGGTAATAGCGGGGTTCGATGTTGGTCTGTTCGCCTTCGAGGGAGAGCCAGCCCGGGGAGCGGAACAGATCGTCAGGGGGAAGGACGGTGTCCCAACCGAGCCGACGCGCCTCCGTTACGCTGTCCGCCGTCCACACGGTCATAGTCACCTCTCCATGCCGGTACTCAGCGCCTGCCGGGCTTCCGGCGTGGGCCTCAGCGCCGCTGCTACCAGTCGCTGTACCACATCCCGCTCGGCCGTCAGATAGAAGTGTCCGCCGTCGAAGATGCGGGTCTCACAGTCGCCGCTGGTGAGTTCGGCCCACCGTGCGATCGAGTCGGCCGGCACCAGAGCGTCGTCCGAACCGCCCAGGGCGGTGATCGGGCAGTTCAGCGGCGGCCGTTCGGTCCATGTGTAGGTCTCGTACGCGGCGAAGTCCGCCCGCATCGACGGCAGCATGACTCGCATCATCTGTGCGTCGTTCCAGATGGCGTCCGGAATGCCCTCGTACGCGCGGCGTACCTCCGCCAGGAAGTCGGCGTCCGGCAGGTGGGAGATGGCCGGCTCTTCGATCAGGCGATGCGGCGGCGGGGACGCGGAGGCGAACAGGCGTCGCGGCTCGGCCGGAAGCCGGTACACGGCCTCGTAGGCGATGACCGCACCCATGCTGTGGCCCAGGAACGCGAACGGCAGGTCGAGCAGCGGTCCGGCCTCCTCCGCCACCCGTCCGGCGATCGCCGTCAGATCGTCCAGCGGCAGTTCGGACAGCCGGGCTTCCCGGCCCGGGAGATGCACCAGGCAGACCTCGATGTCCGGTGGAGCCTCCGCCACCCAGCGAGCGAAGTACGACGGCCCTGCGCCCGCATGCGGCACGCAGAACAGCCGGGCGCGAGCATCGGGTCGCGGACGCGGGCGTTTGATCCACGAGGCGGCGCTCATGCGAACACCCCCGTCGTCCTACCGGCGGTCAGCACTTCGAGCGCCGAGCAGAGGCGTCGCACCTCGTCCTCCGTGTTGTAGTAGTGCACTGAGATCCGGAGCAGTTTGGACAGTCCCCTGAGCTGCATGTCGTGGCATGCGGCGTTGTCCAGACACACCCAGGTGTTGATGCCGCACCGCAGCAGCTCGGACCTGACGTGGAAGGGGTCGAGGTCCCGGAAGGTGACGGCGACATTGCCGCACTGCTCCACCCCCCGGTCCTCCATCCGTACCCCTGGCACCTCGGCGAGGCGCTCGCGGAGATTGGCCGCGAGGTGTTGGATGCGCTGCCACGTGCGGTCCACCCCCCACTGGAGTGCGTAGTCGACCGCCACACCGAGGCCGATCCTGGCGGCGGCGTTGACCTCCCACGTCTCGAACCGCGTGGCACCGGGGGCGAGATGATAGGTGCCGGAGTTCCATCGCACTCCGTCGAGACCGAACACGGCCGGGGTGAGCCGGTTCGCGATCGCCTGACGGACGTACAGGAAGCCGGTGCCGCGCGGTCCGCGCAGGAACTTGCGTCCGCAGCCGACCAGTAGATCGCACCCGATGCGCTGGACATCCACCGGCAGGTGCCCGGCCGACTGGCACGCGTCCACCAGGAACAGGGCACCGGACCTGCGGGCCAGCGCGCCGATCTCGGCCACCGGGTTGACGAGCCCGTCGTGCATCGGGACGTGCGCCATCGCGATGAGCTTGACGCGGTCGTCGAGCCGGTTCTCCAGTTCCGCGACGTCCACCAGCCCGTTCGCGTCGACCGGTAAGAACTCCACTGAGACCCCGAGGCGTTCGGCGAGGTGCACCATCAGGATGTGGTTACTGCCGTATTCGACCGGCGAGGCCAGAATGCGGTCGCCCGCCTTGAGCTGAATGCTGGCCACGGCCATGCCCCACGCCCGGGTCGCGCTGTCGAGAATGGCGATTTCCTGGCGTTCGGCGTTGATCAGCGTCGCGATCGCATCGTATGCGTGATCGATGGTGTGCTGAGACCGTTCGGCGGCCTCGTACGCGCCGATTTTGCTTTCCATCTCCAGGTGCTGGGTCATCGCCTCGGTCACCACCCGCGGTGTGAGACTCGCACCCGCATTGTTTAAATGCACTACATGAGCCACGCCCGGCGTATCAGCACGAGCCTTTACGAGATCGAATTCCATCGGGACCCTATTCGCCCAGCGTCCTGTTACAAACGCTTGTCTTTTGTCGGATGCCGAGCACTAGCCGGCGAGGTACCGCAGAGCCTCCTCGGCGGCGTCGCCGTCCCCCGACCGCTGCGCACTGGTGATGCCCCAGCAGACCTCGGCGAGGTCTCCGATCGTGGTACAGCCCCACAGGTCGGCGACCGGCAGCTTCAGCTGCAAGGCGCTCTCCAGCCGGACCACCACTTCGAGCAGGGCCAGCGAGTCGCAGCCGACCGCCAGCAGTTCGTCGGTGTCCCTGAGCCCGGACGTGTCGGTGATCTCGCCGACGGCCGTGCGTACGGTCTCGCCCACCGATTCGCGCGTGTGCTCGCCCCGCCCGCCGGCCCGGGCCCTGTCCTCCTCCTGCCGTCGGCTGAAGGAGCGGCGGATACGCTCGATGCGCTCCGTCAGCGGCACGGTGGAGACCACACACTGCGGCTCCTGTGCGGCGAGAACGCTGCTCAGGATGTCGCCCGCCTGTTCCGGCCGGATCGCGGTGCGCGCCGCGGCGGCTCCGATACGGGCAGCGCCTTCCTCACCGAAGCGCCACGAGTCCCAGTCGACGCTCACCCAGGGCGCGCCGTGCGCGCGGCGCCAGTGGGCATAGCTGTCGAGATAGCGGTTCGCCGTCGAGTAGATTCCGAAAGCGATGCCACCGAGCAGCGTGTCAAGGCTGGAGCAGACCAGACAGAAGTCCAGGGGCTCGGCGCGGGTGACCGCATCGAGAACCGCGATTCCCGGCACCTTGGGCCGCAGCGCCTCGAGGGCCCGCTCCGTCGTGGTTTCCGAAATGAAGGAGAAGTTGCGGCTCTCCTCGATACCGGCCGAGTGCACAACGCCGTTGATGGCGCCCCAGCGCGCGTGGATCTCCGCAACGGCCCGGCGCATGCCGGATTCATCGGCGACATCCGCGGCCAAGACCAGCACTTCGGCCCCGAGCGTTGTCAGCCGCTGGACCTCGGCGGCGTCCGCGGATGCCCGGCGCGAGATCAGTGCGAGTCGGACCGGGGCGGCCCTGGCCAGGTGCTCCGCGATCGTCAGACCGATGCGGCCCAGGCCTCCCGTGATGAGATACACGCCGCCCGGCCGCGGGGCTACCGGTGTCCCTTGCTTCGCCGGCACGGGTTCGACCGTCAGGGCGAGCCGGTCGGCACCTCGGTAGACGACTTCCAGTTCGTCGGGCGGGGAGGCCATCTCCGCGAGTAGGCGGGGCACCACGTCCAAGTGGCCGGTTCCCTGCGCGAAGTCGACACAGTGGCAGCGCAGTTCGGGATGCTCCTGCGGAATCACCCGGGCCAGTCCGAGCAACGCGGATGCCTCCAGGCGCAGTGTCCGGTTGTTGTCCTGCGCACTCTGGGCATTCTCGGTCACGATCCACAGATCGGAGCTCTGCCGGGCCGCAGTCAGGGCCTGCACCAGATGCAGCATGCTGAGCGTGCCCAGCCGTATGCCGCTGTCCTGGTCCGCTGCCTCTTCACAGGACCAGAGGTGCACCACCTTGCGGATGGGCCCGGCCTCTGCGGTGGCCCACTCGACCAGGCTCGCCATGTCGTCCGCGTTCCCCGGCCGGACCGCCGCCAGCCGGTCCCCTCGCGCCTCGAACCGCTCACCCGTCACCACCCGCACGGTCGTCAGGCCGGCCTTGGTGAACTCCTCGGCCAGCGAGCGGGTCAGCTCCCCGTCGCCGCCGAGTACCAGGCACGCGCCGTCCGTTCCGGAGAGATCACCGATGTGGTACGGCCGGGGCAAGGACGTACGTTCCCAGGTCGGCCGGTAGAGCCATTCGTCGACCGGAGCCTGATGCTCCGCCTCCAGGAGCACGCCGTCCTTCGCCGGGTCCTCGCACGGGGCGGCCTCCACCCAGAGCTGCTCGCCCTGCCAGGGATACAGCGGCAGCGAGATCCGCCGCCGCCCAGCATCGCCGAAGTACTCAGCCCACTCGATGTCCTTGCCGCCCGCCCACTCACGGGCAAGCACGGCGGCAGGAGATCCTTGGGAGTCATCCTGTCCGAGGGCGGCTTCGGCCTCGCTGCCACCCTGGCCGGCCGAGTCGAACACGGGCGTGTCGGCCGTGCCCTCCAGCGCACGGCGGAGTTCTTCGGTGGAGTCGACGGCGGCGGCCCAGCGGAGATCCAAGGGACGGCGACCGGTCGCGAGCGTGTACGCGAGGTCGGCCAGGTTCACGTCGGGATGGGCGCCGAGGAACGCGTGCAGCCGCTGCTTCACCGCGCGCAGCGCTTGTTCGGTACGGCCGGAGAGCACGACGGGCAGCGCGGTATCGGAGTCGGCGCCCGTCGCTGTCGGCACCTCCGGTACCTCTGGCGCCTGTTCGAGGATGAAGTGGACATTGGTGCCGCCCATGCCGAAGGAGCTGACACCGGCCCGGCGGGGCTCGTCCGGCCACAGCTTCAGTTCGCGGTTGATATAGAACGGCGTGGCCGAGAAATCGATCTCTGGATTGATCTCCTTGAGAACGGCCATGGGCGGCAGTTCGCCGTGTTTGAGGCACAGGATGGCCTTGAGGAGTCCCGCGACACCGGAAGCGAAACACAGATGTCCGATGTTCGCCTTCACCGACCCGAGTACGCAGTACCCGGTCTTCCGGGTGAACGACTGGTAGGCACGGGTCAGCCCGCGGACCTCGATCGGGTCACCCACCTGGGTGCCGGTGCCGTGCCCCTCTACCATGCCGATGGACTCGGCCGACACTCCGGAGGCTTCGAGAGCGGCGCGAATGACGCGGGCTTGGCCCTCCACGCTGGGGGCGGAGAATCCGGCCTTGGCGCGGCCGTCGTTGTTGGCGGCACTTCCCTTGATCACCGCGTGGATGTTGTCGTTGCGGGCGAGGGCGTCGTCCAGCCTGCGCAGGACGAACGCGCCGACGCCGTCACTTTCGACATAGCCGCTCGCGCCGCTGTCGTAGGCGCGGGTGCTTCCGTCCGCGGAGAGAATGAACCCGTCCTGGTGCTCGTACGCCAGGCTCCCAGACGCGCTGATGCTCACCGCACCGACCAGTGCCATGTCCGTTCTGCCGTCTCTGAGGGCTTCACAGGCCAGGTGGACGGCGACGGCGGCCGATGAGCAGGCGGACTGCACATTCACGCTCTCACCGGTGAGCCCGAGCTTGTAGGAAACGCGTGTGGGCAGAGTGTCGGGGCCGTTGGACAGTTGGATGAGCATGCGCTCGGCGGCGGAACGAGCACCGAAGTCCCGTCCCCCGTAATACGTGTTGGGGCCGGCCGACGTGTAGACGGCGACGTCTTCGCGTACCCGGTACGGGTCGTAGCCGGCATCCTCCATCGCGTTCCACGCGATCTCCAGCAGGCGCCGGTGCTGGGGGTCGAGGACTTCCGCCTCGCGCCTGGGTATGCCGAAGAACTCGGCGTCGAATCGCTTGACGTCGTCGAGCACCCCCCTGGCGTGGACCCAGCGTTGGCCGGAGGCCGGGTCCTCCACCACGCGTGGTGAACCGTGGGTAATGGACTCCTTGCCCTCGCGGATATTGGCCCAGAATTCTTCCAGGTCGCCCGCGCCGGGCAGACTGGCCGCCATACCGATGACGGCGATGTCGGGGCGACGGTCGTGTGTCGGTTTCCGGTTCACTGTCGCTACACCTCGGAACGTGCGATGGCCTGGGCAAGTTGACGGATCGTCGGATACTCGTAGAGCGCGGTGGCCGGCAAGGTGATGCCGGTCTCTTGCTGGATTCGCAGCTGTGCCTGCTTGATCGAGAGTGATGTGCCGCCCAGATCGAAATAGCTGTCGTCCATGCCCACCCGGGCGGCGCCGAGGATGTCGCTCCAGATCCGTACGATCAGTTCCTCCAGTTCGGTGGCGGCCGGTCGGTAGGCGACGCCGAGTTCCAGCCGGGTGGCGTCCACCCCGTCGCGGAGGGCCGTGCGGTCCGTCTTGCCATGCCTGGTCAGCGGCAGTCGTTCGAGGCGGTAGAACTCGGACGGGATCATGTAATCCGGCAGGCGGGTGGCCAGTCGTCCGCGCAGCTCGGTAACGGTCGGCGGAGGGCCATCCGAGGGGACGATGTAGGCGGCCAGCACGCGCTCGCCGTCTTTCTCCCGGTCGACGACGGTCACCTGACGGACCGTGGGCTCATCGAGCAGAACCGATTCGACCTCGGTGAGTTCCACACGATTGCCGCGGATCTTCACCTGGCTGTCGACACGGCCGACGACTTGTAGGAGTCCTCCGGGCAGCATGCGCGCGAGATCGCCCGAGCGGTAGATCCGGCCGTCGGAACTCTCGCCGAACGGATCGGGGAGAAAGGCCTTCTCCGTGAGGTCCGGACGCCGGTGGTACTCGCGGGCCAGCGCGTCCCCTCCGATGTACAGCTCCCCCAGCTCGCCGTCCGCCACCGGCTGCAGCTGCTCGTCCAGAATCCATACCTTCGTGCCGGGCAGCGGCGGACCGACGGGCGGCGGCGAGAAGGCCAGGTCCGATTCCTCGAAAATCTTGCAGCAGGTGAAGACGCCTGCCTCGGTCGGGCCATAGCCGTTCGAGAAGCGGATATCCGTGGTCTTCATCGCCGCGGCGAGGTGGGGTGTGGACAGCACTTCGCCGCCCACCACTACCTGGCGCAGCCCACTGTCCTTCAGCAGACCGTCATCCACCATCTGGTTGAACAGGGTGGGGGTCAGCCAGCAGGTCGTCACGCCATGGCTTCGCACCGCGTCCATGACGGCCTCGGCGGACGAGCGCTGCTGGGGCAACAGAACGAGCCGTCCGCCATTGGCGAGCGCGCCCCAGATCTCGAAGACGGAGGCGTCGAAGGACAGCGGGCAAGCCTGCAGGAACGTCTGGTGCTCGTCGAAGTCGCCGTACACACCGCTCCGTACGATGCGGGCCGCCGCGCGGTGCGGGACGGCCACGCCCTTCGGGGCCCCGGTGGTCCCCGAGGTATAGATGACATAAGCGAGGTTCTCTTCGCCCGCCCGCGGTCCGGTGCTGGTGGCGACTGCCTCGGGATGTGGGCCGTTCGCGCGGATCCGTACGCCTTCGAAGTCCTCCAGACGCCCGTCGGTGGCAGCGGACGTCACCACGATTCCGGCGCCCGAGTCACGGAGAATGAAGGCGATGCGCTCCACCGGGTCGTCGACCCGCAGCGGTAGATACGCACCGCCCGCTTCGAGGATGCCGAGCATTCCCACCAGCATCTCGATCGACCGCTCGGCATAGAGGCCCACGACGGTATCGGGGCCGACGCCCTCCGCGCGCAGACGGGCGGCGAGGGTCAGCGCACGGTCGTACAACTCACGATAGCTGACGGATTGTTCAGCATGGACGACGGCGATGGCGTCCCCGCGGTCGCGTACCTGCGCGCCGAATTGCTCGTGCAGGCACTGACTGGCCATTCCTTGACGGGGAATCGGCCGCCTCTGCTCGGTCATCAGAATACCTTCAGCCTTGGGTAGTTTACACACAGCCGCTCTGGACTCGCGTTTCCCGCCGATCACTTCAGAGTGAAACGAACCGAACCCCGGATTGTCAACATGGATATTTCGGGGCATCTCCGCAGGTCAGAACGCGAAGGCCGGCGAAGCGACGACCGACGGTATTTCACTGCTTTCTCATCCAGCGAGAAAGCCGATTCTCTTTCTCGCTGGATGAGAAGAATCGGTTTCGGCCTACCCGTTGGCCAAAGGTTGCCATACGATCCTGCACGGGAACTATGCTGGCCCGGCGCCGGGTTGTCCCGAACTCAATCCCTGGAGGGCCCATGACGCTACTGACTTCGTGGCCGGATTCCGATCCACGGACCGTTGTCCGCCGCACGTCCGACCCCGAGGAGATCGCTGGCGCACTGGCTCCTCTGGGAGTCCGTTATGAACTGTGGCCGGTACGCGATGGCCTGCCGCCCGGCGCGGACGCGAAAACCGTCCTGGACACCTACCGCGAGGAGATTACGAAACTCAACGCCGAGGAAGGCTTCACCACGGTTGACGTGGTCTCCCTGCATCCCAGTGATGAGCCCGACTGGTCCGAGCGGGCCAGGGCCGCCCGCGAGAAGTTCCTCTCCGAGCACACTCACGAAGACGACGACGAGGTCCGCTTCTTCGTCTCCGGAGCCGGCATCTTCTACCTCCATGTGGACGGCATGGTGCACGCGGTGTACTGCGAGAAGGGGGATCTTCTCGGTGTGCCCAGGGGCACTGCCCACTGGTTCGACATGGGGACGCGGCCCTCGTTCACCGCAATTCGTTTCTTCCATGAAGAAGACGGCTGGATCGGAAGTTTCACCGGCAGCGACATCGCCACGCGATTCCCCGACTTCGACTCCATCCATGCCGGGTACCAGCGGAGTTCGGCGTGACGCTTCGATTCCGAGCGGACAGCGTAGTCCTGGACATCGAAGGCACCACAAGCGCAACCGGATTCGTGGTCGACGTCCTCTATCCGTACTCCCGTCAGCGTTTCGCCGACGTGCTCGACAGGCGCGGCGACGAGGCAGCAGTGAAGCGGGCGGTCGACCAGGTACGCGAGCTGGTCGGGGAGCCGGATGCCGACGCCGAGCGCGTCGAACGCGTCCTCAACTCCTGGCTGAACGAGGACCGTAAAGTGACACCCCTCAAAACCCTCCAAGGCATCATCTGGGCCGAGGGATTCGCCCGGGGCGATATCGTGGCGCATTTCTACGAGGATGTGGTGCCCGTCCTGCGCCGCTGGCACCAGGACGGTGTACGGCTCTACGTGTACTCCTCGGGCTCCGTGGCCGCCCAGCGCGCCTGGTTCGGTCACACTCCAGAGGGTGACCTGCGAGCGCTTATCAACGCGTTTTTCGACACCGAGAACGCTGGCCCGAAGACAGCCGCGGATTCCTATCGCGCGATCACCAAGGCGTCCGGTGTGCCGCCCGAGCGGACTCTCTTTCTGTCCGACCGGCCCGCCGAGCTGGACGCGGCCCGGGAAGCGGGATGGCTGACCGCCGGTCTCTCCCGGCCGGGAGAGCCGTACAGCGGACAGGGAGCCGGATCGCACGCCGCAGTCGGTTCCTTCGCCGACATCGAGATCGTCACCGCGGAGAGGCAGTCATGACGGAAATCATGTCAGCTACAGATATCGCTCGGGCCGGCTCGGTCCTGGCCGACGAGGCCGCGCGATTCGCGTCCTTCGGCTGGATGCGCGGTACGTCGGGCAACCTCTCGATGGTGATCGGCCGGTCCCCGCTGCAGCTTGTGGTCACCGCGAGCGGTCTGGACAAGGGGGAGCTCACCACCGCTGATGTGGTGCTCGTGGACGAATCCGGCGAGGCCGTCGTGGCGTCCGCTGCGAAGCCCTCGGCGGAAGCCGCACTGCACGCACGAGTGGTCCGGCTCACCGGAGCCGGCGCCGTCGTCCACGTACACACCATCGCCTCGGTAGCGATGGGCCGTCGCCACCCGAAGGGCATCGTCCTCAAGGACCTCGAAATGCTCAAGGGTCTCGGTCTGCCCGCGCACAATGAGGAAGTCGTGCTGCCGGTGATCGACAACAGTCAGGACATGGGGGTGCTGGGCGACCGGCTGGAGTCGGCGTACGACCCCCGTATGCCAGGGGTGGTCGTCGCCGGGCACGGCCTGTACACGTGGGGCGCCGATCCCAGCGAGGCACGTCGCCACACCGAGGTCATCGAGTGGCTGCTGGAGCTGGAGCTCGCCGCGGGCTGAATGCGCCGAGCCTCACCCCCGCTGTTCCCTCGTTCGCACGGGGAGCAGCGGGGCCGGGCTTCACTGCCACCGCTCTCCGGGCAGTTCGCCGGATGCCACCTCCAGGACACCCCGCTCGGACACCAGCGCGGAGACCAATCGGCCGGGAGTGACATCGAAGGCGGGGTTGTGTCCCCGTGTGCCCTGCCCGACGCTGCACAGTCCGCCGTAGCCGAGTACCTCGGCCTCGTCTCGCATCTCGATATGGATCGACTCCCCGGTGACCGCGGCGACGTCCAGTGTGGTGGTGGGCGCCGCCACCATGAAGGGAATGTCTGCGTAGTCACAGGCCAGCGCGATGCCCAGGGTGCCTATCTTGTTCGCGGTGTCGCCGTTCATCGTGATGCGGTCCGCGCCCACGACGGCTGCGTCGACCGATCCGCTCACGATGACCGAGGCCGCCGCCCCGTCCACCTGGACGCGGTGCGGTATGCCCTCGTGCGCCAGTTCCCAGGCAGTCAGCCTGGCTCCCTGGAGAAGGGGGCGGGTCTCGTCGACGTACACCATCTCCAAGAGCCCCCGGCGGTGCAGTTCCCTGACCACCCCTAGGGCGGTGCCCCAGCCCGCGGTAGCCAGCGCTCCGGTGTTGCAGTGGGTCAGGACCCGCAGCGGGCGGTCGGCCGCCACCCTCTTGAGCAGCCAATCGGCGCCGGCCCGGGCCATGACGTAGTTGGCTTCAAGGTCCTCGCGCACCACCGCATGGGCCTCGTTCAGTACGGCGTCCAGGCCCTGCCCGATCAGCGGCGCAACCCGGTCCACGCACACTGCCAGATTGATCGCGGTCGGACGAGCCGCACGAATGCGTGCCACGGCGGCGGCCAGTTCATCGCCGGTCCATCCCTCACGGCCCGACTGCAGCAGTGCAATGGCCACACCGTACGCGCCGGCCGCGCCGATAGCGGGTGCCCCGCGCACTGCCAGTCGCGCGATGGCGTCAACCAGGGCGTCCACGTCACGGATCTCAAGTCGCTCGAAGGCTTGCGGCAGAGCGGTCTGGTCGATGAGCAAGAGCGCGGATCCCGTCCACTCGACGGCGTGCAACTCGTGCTTCATGCGCGTAGCCTCCTAGGATCCACAGGTTTGTCGGCGCTTTCCGTCACGCCTTGCGGTCTGACGGCTCGTTTGGCAGCACCGTCGCCGGATGCGGCATGCCCGTGCCCTGGCGGCGACGCACCCCACGCACGGCAATGAGACTGGCAGTCACGCTGACTGCCGAAAGGGCTGCGAAGAAGATCCAGATGGCCTGGTCGCCGAAGTTCTCGTGTAGTTGCAAACCGGTGAGTGGCGCGATCATCCAGGCAAGCAGCTGGCTGCTCGTGTAGCCACCCATATATGCGCCGTGCATGTGCGGGGGTGCCATCCTGGCGATCACGGCCTGCATCGTGGGCACCCACAACATCTCGCCGAAAGCGAAGACGATCACCACGAGCGTCACCGCCACCAAGTCAGAGGTGGCCATCAGCAGCAGGAAGGGCGGCCCCATAAGGAGCACCCCCACGCTGAGCGTCAGTGCCGAAGGCCAGGACTTCGTCCACCGGGTCAGGCGTACTTGGAGCAGTAGCACCAGGACAGGATTGACCGCGTACAGCAGCCCCCAAGTCGGCGGTGCCAACCCGAATGAGTCGACCGCGATCACGGGCAGCACGGTCTCGAACGACATGTACACCATGAACCCGAGGAGCGTCGCGAGCAGAAACAGCATGAACGGCCGGTCCGCCCCGACCACCCGCACAGTCTGCCCGAATCCCGTGCTCTCCTTGCTGGTTTGGCCGCGGTCGGGGAGCAGGATCACCGCGAGCCAACAGGTCAGTGCGCCGAGTACCGCGATCCCGATCAAGAAGGCGGCCCAGCCCCCCAGCAGCAGGAGGAGGGAGGCCAGGGGCGGCCCCACCACCACACCCAGGTTGTTGGCCGTGCGCAGGCTCGCATATGCCTGGTCCCGGCTTTCGGCCGGGACCAGGTCCGCGACCAGGGCGTTGACGGCAGAGCGACCGGGCGCCCATACGACACCGGCGAGGACGACCAGGGCGATGCCCCACATCACGTGCTGGCCCACGAGCCCGAGCGAGAGGATGAGCGCAGACTGAGCCCCCGTGCTGCCGACAAGGATGCGTCTGCGGCCCAGGTGGTCAGAAATATGGCCACCGACCCAGGCGGCTGGTGGCGTGAGCACCGCGCTCAGAAGGAAGATGAGACCCACCTGTGTTGCGGTAGCGTCCAACGACTCGATGGCCCAGACGCCGACGTAGCTCCAGAAAGTGGAGAACGAGGCACCGCTGAGCAGATGCACAACAGCGGCACGCCCGAGCGTGGGTTCCCACTCCACGCCCAGCAATAACTTCCCACAGCTCTTGAGGAGCGCGGCAGGAATTATCTTCATTCCATGAGCTCCATGCCGTAAACGCGCTGGTCCTCCGCGACGATCATTCCGAAGCAGAGACGACTGAGCATCTCTGTGAGCGACACCTGTAGGTGGCCGAGCGCGGTCGAGGAGATCTGGAATCCCATGCGGTTTGATTCACGATCGGGCTCGCAGTCTGTCCAGGACCGCAGCACTGTCACAAATCTGTCGCCCCCGGTGTCACAGATGAGAGCATCCTCCCCACTCCGACGGTGAATGGCCCGCACTCTCAACTGCCTTCCCCTCAGCGGATGCAGCGGATGCGTGACGGTGATCACCTTTCCCGGCTGATTGGCCGGGGTGGCATCGGTCATTGCAGCGTCGACGGCGACCTCCTGACCCCAGAGGTCCACTCGTGTACGAGAATCCGGCAGAGCGCTCGCCGAGCCGACAGCTGGCGAAACCCCTCACATAGGGGACTCTTCCATCGGAATTCCTTGAACGGGCCGGGCACCCCGTCCGAGATCGGGGCAGCGGCATGCGGCCAACAGCGCAAGATCTGAGTAGCCGGCTCCGGTGCGGGGAGGCCGATGCATCCCAGAGGGGGCACGGATCGATGGCCGATGGAGCGTGGCCCGGGGAAACGGCCCCCACTGATCGGCACCACACGGCCTTCGTCCCTGGCGGTGATCATCGCCAGGGACGGGACGGAAATACGCGCACTTGCGAAAAATGACACCGCACACCCCCGTCAACCGTCAGAGAAAAACCCGGTTCAGGCCAAAGCCCACCCTAACAAGGCGACCGGTGAACATGTCAAGACCGAATTCACCCCATACACGTTTCTCACTCGACGAGAAACTCGAATCTTCTCACCAGGCGAGAATTTAATGGCTTCTCACCCTGAGAGAAAGCGCATCGGATACTGCAAATACTCGGCTAAGTGGCGCTCCCATGGGTAGTGTGAACTGGCGCGGCTCGGTCGACAACCATCGAGTCCCTCACCGCGCAGCACATCAAACTCCATAATCCGGTTGTCAATGCGAGGGGGCCGAGACGTGTCTCAGTGGAGTAGTGCAACCGCGTGCGACGAGAAAGATCCTTGCAGTAGCATATCTGACTGGCGGGCGCAGGTCGGTCGAGTGGACCTGCTATCTGCCCGAGAAATGGACGTCTTTCGCCTCTTGGGCGCGGGCTGCTCCAATCGCGTCATTTCGGCCAGGTTGCAGGTGACGGAACGGACAGTGAAAGCGCATGTCGCTCACATACTCGCAAAACTGGAAGTGGAGTCCCGACTCCAGGCCGGCCTCGTTTCGTACGCCTATCATCACGAACGCGTAACCGCATGTCCGCTGCTGTCACTCGATTTACCATCGAGGTTTGGCCGCTGATTGATCCCGCGGTTCGCCCGCAATGTCCTCTGCTCCGCGGCTGCGCCGGGTTTCGCAAGCCCTGAGACTGCGGGTTTTCCTGCGAGTAATACGACGGAACCTGTCTCACCTTTCGCTCGCTGACTCCGTGAGTTGGGTCGCGGAACCTCAGTGAGGAACAACTCCAATTCACGTACATCAAAGTGCGCGCTCACAATGCCGCCGGGGGCGGCCACGGCGGCGAGTGGCACGGGTCGCGGCCAGGCCCGGTGCGGTGCGCCGCAGCAGAGGCTTGAGCTCCGCAGCCATGGCTCCTTGCGGGGGACGTGCGCGGAGACCGCCGGTCAGACAGCCAGCTCCCCGCCGTCAGCAGGTGTCCGCTCGCGCCGGGTCGGGCGAGGTAGGCGGTGGTGAAGAGGCTGCCCTCCTCCTCGGAGACGGCGTCGGTCCGGCCCGGTGGGCGGACTCGAAAGAGGGCTCCTCGCGCAGCAGGTCGTGTAGGGCCGCGTACCGGTTGATGGTGGCCGCGACAACCAGTCCCTGGGCCGCCCCCCTCGCCGAACGGCACGCAAGCCCCTGGTACCCGCGCAATCCACCGGCATCCAGCACGAATCCAGCACGGCAAAAATCCAGGGGCCTGACCCCGGAGAGTCAGACCCCATTTGACCTGCACGTTTGCTAGATCAGCGAAGTGGTGTCACGTCATCGGCTAGACGTTGAAGCGGAACTCCACCACATCCCCGTCCTGCATCACATAGTCCTTGCCCTCCATGCGGGCCTTGCCCTTCGCGCGGGCCTCCGCCACCGAACCCGTCTCCACCAGGTCGTCGAAGGAGATGACCTCCGCCTTGATGAAGCCCTTCTGGAAGTCCGTGTGGATGACGCCGGCCGCCTCGGGGGCCGTGGCGCCCTTCTTGATGGTCCAGGCGCGGGATTCCTTGGGGCCGGCCGTCAGGTAGGTCTGCAGGCCGAGCGTGCGGAAGCCGACGTGGGCGAGGGTGGCGAGGCCGGGCTCCTCCTGGCCGACGGACTGGAGGAGTTCGAGGGCCTCGTCCTCGTCGAGTTCGGCGAGGTCCGCCTCCAGCTTGGCGTTGAGGAAGATCGCCTCGGCGGGGGCGACCAGGGCGCGCTGCTCGTTCTTGAAGTCCTCGTCGGTCAGCTCGTCCTCGTCGACGTTGAAGACGTAGAGGAAGGGCTTCGTCGTCAGCAGGTGCAGGTCGTGGAGGAGTTCCGCGCGCTCGCTGCCCTGGACGATGCCGTGCGCGAAGAGCGTGTCGCCCTTCTCCAGGATCTCCTTGGCCTCCTCGACGGCCTTCACCTTCGGCGCGATGTCCTTCTTGATCCGCGACTCCTTCTGGAGGCGCGGCAGGACCTTCTCGATCGTCTGCAGGTCCGCGAGGATCAGCTCGGTGTTGATCGTCTCGATGTCGTCCTTGGGCGAGACCTTGCCGTCGACGTGCACGACGTTCTCGTCCTTGAAGGCACGGATGACCTGGCAGATCGCGTCGGACTCGCGGATGTTCGCGAGGAACTTGTTGCCCAGGCCCTCGCCCTCGGACGCGCCGCGCACGATGCCGGCGATGTCGACGAAGTCGACCGTGGCCGGGAGGACCCGCTGGGAGGAGAAGATCTCCGCCAGCTTCGTCAGGCGGGGGTCGGGGACGCCGACCACACCCACGTTGGGCTCGATCGTGGCGAACGGGTAGTTGGCCGCCAGCACGTCGTTCTTGGTCAGGGCGTTGAACAGGGTCGACTTGCCGACATTCGGCAGACCGACGATTCCGATCGTGAGCGACACGTTGCGACTTCCCGTGAGTGGAGAGGGCCAGGAGGCCAGGAGACCGGCCGATCCACCAGTCTACGGCGTACCCGGAACCGACCCGGGAGGCGTATCGAACGCTTGGCCAAGCCTCGGCCCACGGCGTGTCTGACGGGCCATTCGGCATATTGAACGACCTAAGTTGGTGCGGTGGAGCAATACAGGACGCGACCTGCCCAGTACGGACCGCGACGTGACCGGCCGAGGCCGCCCCTGCCGCCCCAGGCGAAACGGGGAGCGGGCGGCGGGTCCGTGCGCACGGCCCGGCCGCCGGGCCAGCAGCGCCGCCCGGCGCCGGTCCGGCGGCCCGCGCCCGCACCGGCCCCCAGCGCCGGGCGGATGCCCAACCCGCGGCTGACCGGGCTGGGCAGCGGGTTGTTCTGCGCGGTGGTGATGTTCCTGCTGGGCGCGCTGTGCGCCGCGTTGTTCGGGGCGTCGCTGACGGCGTACGGCGTGCTGTTCCTGCCGGTGTGCGTGCTGACCGCCCTCTGGGTGCGCCGGGGGGACCTGATGACCGCGCCCGTGGTCGTGCCCATCGCCTTCGCCGTGGGCCTGCTGCCGGTGGCCGAGGGCGACGGAGGCGTCGGCGGCAGGCTGATGGGACTCGTGACCGCGCTCGCCACGCAGGCCGGGTGGCTGTACGGCGGGACCCTGATCGCCGGGCTGATCGTGATCGTCCGGCGGATCAGGCTGGTGCACCGGCGGCGCACGGCCGGGGCCCGCACGCCGGTGTGACACGCGCCGGGCCCCCGGGCCCTGGCAGACAGCCCTAGTGTCCGGCCGCCCGCATCGCCGCGCCCACGATGCCCGCGTTGTTCTGCAGCTGCGCCGGGACGATCTCCGCCTTGATGCCCTCGATGTAGGGCAGGAACTTGTGGGACTTGCGGCTCACACCGCCGCCGATGATGAACAGGTCCGGCGAGAACAGCATCTCCACATGGGCGAGGTACTTGCGCACGCGGTGCACCGCCCAGTGCTCCCACGTCATGTCGTGGTCCTCGCGGGCTTTGCTGGAGGCGCGCTTCTCCGCGTCGTGTCCCTCCAGCTCCAGGTGGCCCAGCTCGGTGTTGGGGACGAGGACGCCGTCGACGAAGACCGCGCTGCCGATGCCCGTGCCGAACGTCAGCAGGATCACTGTGCCCCGGCGGTCGCGGCCGGCGCCGAAGTGCAGCTCGGCGATGCCCGCCGCGTCCGCGTCGTTCACCACCGTCACCGGCAGGCCGCCCAGCCGCTCGCCGAGGAGCGCCCGGGCGTCGGTGTCGATCCAGCTGTCGTCGACGTTCGCCGCCGTGCGGATCGTGGCTCCGTCGGTGACCACGCCCGGGAACGTGATCCCGACCGGTCCCGTCCAGCCGAAGTGGTCGACGACCTGCCTGACGCCGTCGGCCACCCCGTCGGGCGTGGCCGGGTGCGGGGTGAGGACCTTGTGGCGCTCCTGCGCCAGGTCGCCCTTGTCCAGGTCCACCGGGGCACCCTTGATCCCGGAACCGCCGATGTCCACACCGAAGATCTGCATGGCCCTACGTTACGACGAACGACTGACAGTCACAGGCCGGACAGCGGTGGCTGCCCGGCCTGTCCCCGATCACTCCCCGGAATCCTCACCGGTCCCGGCCCCGCCGCGCTCGGCGACCAGCGCCGCCGCCTCCTCGCGCAGGTCGCGGCGGAGCTCCTTCGGCAGGGAGAACGTGATGGACTCCTCGGCGGCCTTGACGATCTCGACGTCCTCGAAGCCGCGCTGCGCGAGCCACTCCAGGACCTGCTCGACCAGGATCTCCGGGACGGAGGCGCCCGAGGTGACGCCCACCGTGGACACGCCCTCCAGCCAGGCCTCGTCGATCTCGTCGGCGAAGTCCACGAGGTAGGCGGCGCGGGCGCCCGCGATCTTGGCGACCTCCACGAGCCGCTTGGAGTTGGAGGAGTTGCGCGAGCCGACCACGATCACCAGGTCCGACTCGGCGCCCATCTGCTTCACGGCCAGCTGGCGGTTCTGCGTGGCGTAGCAGATGTCGTCGCTGGGCGGGGAGATGAGCTGCGGGAACTTCTCCTTCAGGGCGTCGACGGTCTCCATGGTCTCGTCGACGGAGAGCGTGGTCTGGGAGAGCCAGACGACCTTGGACGGGTCGCGGACCTCGACCTTCTCGACGTCGCCCGGGCCGTCGACGAGCTGGATGTGGTCGGGGGCCTCGCCGGAGGTGCCGATGACCTCCTCGTGGCCCTCGTGGCCGATCAGGAGGATGTCGTAGTCGTCGTTGGCGAAGCGGACGGCCTCCTTGTGGACCTTGGTGACCAGCGGGCAGGTGGCGTCGATGGTGGCGAGCTTGCCGCGCTCGGCCTCCTCGTGGACGACCGGGGCCACGCCGTGCGCCGAGAACATGACGATGTTGCCCGGAGGGACCTCTTCCGTCTGCTCGACGAAGATCGCGCCCTTCTTCTCCAGGGTCTGCACGACGTACTTGTTGTGGACGATCTCGTGGCGGACGTAGACCGGAGCGCCGTACTGCTCCAGCGCTTTCTCGACGGCGATCACGGCGCGGTCCACACCCGCGCAGTAGCCACGGGGGGCGGCGAGCAGGACACGGCGGCCAGGCGAAGCAGACATGCGTCCCATCGTAAGGCCGCGTTCGGCGGGTCGGAGATCGCGCCGCTGTGGAGTCCCTGGGAAGACTGACAGGGCGTGACGTGACTGACGGGACCCCGGGGAGCGGAGGTCAGGATGACCGAGACCGGGACGGCGGCCCCCGCGACCGGTGGGGAGCACGCCCTGCGGCGCGGTCTCGGCTTCCGGGACTTCGTCGTCTACGGGCTGCTGTTCATCGCTCCCATGGCCCCGGTCGGCGTGTTCGGCACGCTGGACGCCAAGGCGCACGGCGCGGTCGCGCTGGTGTACCTCGTCGCCACGGTCGCGATGGCGTTCACCACGTTCAGCTACGCCCAGATGGTCCGGGTCGTCCCGCAGGCGGGCTCGGTCTTCGCCTACGCGCGCGTGGGGCTCGGGAAAGCGTGGTCGGCTGGTTCGCGGTACGGCGGCGGGGCGGGGCGGTGAGCTGGTCGCGGCACGTCCTGGTGCCGGTGACGGGAGCGGTGATCACCGCCGCCGTGATCGTGACGGCATCCAGCACGGCCCAGACGACCGGCGCGGTGTGGCTGGCGGCCGGGCTGATGGTGCTGGCGACCCAGAAGCGCCACAGATCGACGACGCCACCCCCGGCAGACTGAGCGATCGGGCTAGCCACCGGGCGACGCCGGACAGGCGCTGCGTCCGAGCGGCTGACCGACCGCACCTCCCACCGCCCGGCGGCGCCGGACAGAACCCAGCGGCCAGCGGCTGACCAGCCGCACCTCCCACCGCCCGGCGCCTGCCGGCCGCACCTCGCGCCGCCGGGCGCCAGCCGGCCGGGCCCCGCGCGCCCGGGCAGCCGACGAGCGGCCCACGCGGCTTCCTGTGCGGCCGGCGTGTCCCACACGGCCGGACGGCCGGACCCGGTGCCCCGCTCGGCTGACCGTCCGGGTCCGCGCGGCGAGCGGCTGACGGCCCACGCCCCGTAAAGCCGGGCGGCAGCCGCTCAGGCCCGCGCGCCCCGGTGGCCGGCAGGCCGGGCCCTGCACGCCCTGCCCTCCCCCGCGCTGCTGTCGGCCGGCCCCGCCCCTCCCCCCGGTCGGCTGATCGGGATTGTCGGTGGTGGCCACTACGCTCGCGGGCATGGCTGTGAACACGACTCCGGAATCCCCGCTGCCCGTCGGTGAGGTGTCGCGGCTCATCGGGGGGTGGATCGACCGGCTCGGGGCGGTGTGGGTCGAGGGGCAGATCACGCAGTTGTCGCGGCGGCCGGGCGCCGGTGTGGTGTTCCTGACGCTGCGGGACCCCTCGTACGACATCTCCGTCAGCGTGACCTGCTACCGGCAGGTGTTCGACGCCGTCGCGGACGTGGTCAGCGAGGGTGCCCGGGTCGTCGTCCTGGCGAAGCCCGAGTGGTACGCCCCGCGGGGGCAGCTGTCACTGCGGGCCGCCGAGATAAGGCCCGTAGGGGTCGGGGAGCTGCTCGCGCGGCTGGAGCAGCTGAAGAAGGCCCTGGCGCGGGAGGGCCTGTTCGCGCCGGAGCGCAAGAAGCCGCTGCCGTTCCTGCCGCAGCTGATCGGGCTGGTCTGCGGACGGGCCTCGGCCGCCGAGCGGGACGTGCTGGAGAACGCCCGGCACCGCTGGCCCGCCGTCCGCTTCGAGGTGCGCAACGTCGCCGTCCAGGGCGTGCACGCCGTACCGCAGGTCGTGCAGGCAGTGAAGGAGCTCGACGCGATCGAGGACGTGGACGTGATCATCGTCGCGCGCGGCGGCGGCAGCGTGGAGGACCTGCTGCCGTTCTCCGACGAGCAGCTGGTCCGGACGGTCGCGCAGTGCCGTACGCCCGTGGTCTCGGCCATCGGCCACGAGCCGGACAACCCGCTGCTGGATCACGTGGCTGACCTGCGCGCCTCCACCCCGACCGACGCCGCCAAGAAGGTCGTACCGGACGTCGGCGAGGAGTACGAGCGGGTGCGGCTGCTGCGGGACCGGGCGCGGCGGTGCGTGGCGGCGCTGCTGGACCGGGAGGAGCGCGGCCTGGCGCACGCGCTCGCGCGGCCGTCGATACAGGACCCGCACCGGATGATCGACGAGCGCGCCGACCACGTGGCGGACCTGCTCGACCGCGGCCGGCGCTGCCTGCGGCACCAGCTGGACCGCGCCGACTCCGAGCTGACGCACACGCACGCGCGCGTGGTGGCCCTCTCCCCCGCCGCGACGCTGAAGCGCGGGTACGCCGTGCTGCAGAAGGCGGACGGGCACGCGGTCCGCGACCCCGGCGAGGTGGCGGCCGGCGAGGCCCTGCGCGCGCGGGTCTCCGAGGGTGAGTTCTCCGTACGAGTCGACACATAGGGTGGGTGGATGACCAGCGAGGTGGAACAGGCGCCGGGCACGGACGAGGCGCTCGGGTACGAGCAGGCGCGGGACGAGCTGATCGAGGTCGTCCGCCGTCTGGAGGCGGGCGGTACGACGCTGGAGGAGTCCCTCGCGCTCTGGGAGCGGGGCGAGGAGCTGGCCAAGGTGTGCCGACGGTGGCTGGACGGGGCGCGGGCACGGCTGGACGCGGCGCTGGCGGAGGAGGCCGCGGAGGACGAGGACGCCGAGTAGTCCCGGTGGTGCGGTGCGAGGGTGACCTATGACACCCCGACCTTAGTTGAACGTTGAACTTCATTCGCGTACGGTCGAAGACGTCAGCCGATCTCCCGGACCAGTCGCGAGAAAGTGCATCCATGTCCCTCGTCCTTGACCCCGCAGCCCAGGACCTCCTGTTCCGCGAGGCCCGCACCGCCAACACCTTCACCGACGAGCCGGTGACCGACGAGCAGGTGCAGGCGATCTACGACCTGGTCAAGTACGGCCCGACCGCCTTCAACCAGACCCCGTTGCGCATCACCCTGGTCCGCTCCCCCGAGGCCCGCGAGCGCCTGGTCGGGCACATGGCCGAGGGCAACCGCGCCAAGACCGCGAGCGCCCCGCTGGTCGCGATCCTCTCCGCGGACAACGAGTTCCACGAGGAGCTGCCGCACCTGTTCCCGGCCTTCCCGCAGGCCAAGGACGCCTTCTTCGCCGAGCGCCCCGCGCGGGAGAGCGCCGCCGCGCTGAACGCCGCCCTGCAGGCCGCGTACTTCATCGTCGGCGTCCGCGCCGCCGGTCTGGCCGCCGGCCCGATGACCGGCTTCGACTTCGAGGGCGTGCGCAAGGAGTTCCTGGACGACGACCACACCCCGCTGATGGTCGTCAACATCGGCCGCCCGGGCCCGGACGCCTGGTACCCGCGCTCCCCGCGCCTGGAGTTCGACCAGGTCGTCACGACCGTCTGAGCGACGTACACGAGAAAGGCCCCCGGTACAGCCGGGGGCCTTTCTCATGCGCACTGCGGTCTCACTTCGTCTCCAGCGCGTCCGCCATCTTCGTCAGCTGCGCGAACGACGCGGTGCCCGTGACGACCGTGGTCGAGCCCTTGGTGCCCTCCAGGACCAGCGCGTCGTACCGGCCGCCCTCCCAGCGGGTCCACGTCCGGCCGTCGATCTCCTCGGTCTTCCCGGTCTCCCGCGCGCCCTGCGTGGCCTCGTCGAGGAAGACGGGGCGCCGCTGCGTGGACTGCTCGACCGCCACGTACTCCCCTTCGGGGTCGTGGAAGCCGAGGTGCCAGGTGTCGAACTCGTCGGCCTGGTAACGGACGGAGGTGGCCTTCCAGGTGTCGGGCAGCCCCTGGGGCGCGGCGATGGGGTACGGGGCGGCGCGGCGTGCCGTGAGCAGCTCGACCCGGTAGTCGACGCGCTTGAGGTCGGGCGGGCTGTCGTCGTGCGGGATGAAGAGGTATATGACGCCCGCCACGAGGACGATGACCCCCATCGAGAGGATCATGTCCCGAGCCGTCTTCTGCTTGCCGTTCGTGCCTGCCACGCCCCCTATCGTCGCAGGTCTCGGCGGCGCTCATCCGTGGGGGCCCCTGCTCATTTTGCGGGATCGGCGATAGAGTCGGGCGAACAACACCCTCATCCGGCCGTCGTCGTACAGAAAGGTGCGCTCCGATGACCGAGCATCATCACTTGCCGTCCGAACTGGATGTGCCCTCCGAGGCCCCCGACCGCAACCTCGCCCTGGAACTGGTCCGGGTCACCGAGGCGGCGGCGATGGCCGCGGGCCGCTGGGTCGGACGCGGTGACAAGAACGGCGCCGACGGTGCCGCGGTGCGTGCCATGCGGACCCTCGTCTCCACCGTCTCGATGAACGGCGTCGTCGTCATCGGCGAGGGCGAGAAGGACGAGGCCCCGATGCTGTTCAACGGGGAGCGCGTGGGCGACGGCACCGGGCCCGAGTGCGACATCGCCGTCGACCCGATCGACGGCACCACGCTGACCGCCAAGGGCATGACGAACGCGATCGCGGTGCTGGCCGCCGCCGAGCGCGGGTCGATGTTCGACCCCTCCGCCGTCTTCTACATGGACAAGCTGGTCACCGGGCCGGAGGCGGCCGACTTCGTCGACATCAACGCGCCGGTGTCGGTGAACATCCGCCGGGTCGCGAAGGCCAAGCGGTCCGCGCCCGAGGACGTCACGGTGGTGATCCTGGACCGGCCGCGGCACGAGGGCATCATCAAGGAGATCCGGGACACCGGTGCGCGCATCAAGCTGATCTCCGACGGCGATGTGGCCGGCTCGATCCTGGCGCTGCGGGAGGGCACCGGGGTCGACCTGCTACTCGGCATCGGCGGCACGCCCGAGGGCATCATCTCGGCCTGCGCCGTGAAGTGCCTGGGCGGCACGATCCAGGGCAAGCTGTGGCCGAAGGACGACGAGGAGCGGCAGCGGGCGGTCGACGCGGGGCACGATCTCGACCGGGTGCTGACGACGGAGGACCTCGTCACCGGGGAGAACGTGTTCTTCGTGGCGACCGGCATCACCGATGGTGAGCTGCTGCGGGGCGTGCGCTACCGGGCGGAGACGGCGACGACCGACTCGATCGTGATGCGCTCGCGGTCGGGCACGGTGCGCAGGATCGATTCGGAGCACCGGCTGTCCAAGCTGCGGGCGTACAGCGCGATCGACTTCGACAAGGGCAAGTAGCCGGTGGCACGAAGGGCGTCCCCGGTGCGGTGGGGACGCCCTTTCGCGCAGCTTGTCTGTCAGCCGGCCGCCGCTATGCGGTTCGCCGAGCGGGCCGTCTTCTTCAGCTCCAGGTCGCGGCGGCGCCGCCGGGCCAGGACCACGCGGCGCTCGGCGGCGGTGAGGCCGCCCCAGACGCCGTAGGGCTCGGGCTGGAGCAGGGCGTGCTCGCGGCATTCGACCATGACCGGACAGCGGGCGCAGACCCGTTTCGCCGCCTCTTCCCGGGAGAGCCGGGCGGCCGTGGGCTCCTTGGAGGGGGCGAAGAACAGCCCGGCCTCGTCACGCCGGCACACCGCCTCGGTGTGCCACGGGGCGTCCTGATCCCTGTCTCGCGCTGGCACCCGCGGGGCCGGAACGGCAGCGACCTGCAGGGACGAATGCGGCGGTTGCAGCACGGTCTACTCCTGACGACGGCTTCGCGAGCGAGAGACGATGCAGCAAGGCCTACCCGCTGTGCGCGCGCCTATGCACTGAGTTCCGAACCGCCGGTTTATGGGGATTCGCGACTGTCAATGCCCCAGGTGTTTGCGCAAACTCTTGTCGACCTTGCGCTGCACCCGGTCCAGGATGTCCGCGACGACCTTGCCGCGCCGGGGCCGCGCCTCGACGCTGCCCATGACGGCCCAGCCGTCGACGTAGACGACCGGGGCCTCCGGTTCGCCCGAGTCGAGGGTGTCGACCTCGAAGCTGCCGAGCACGCCGCCGCCGATGCCGCGCAGCGACACGTTCTCCGGGACGCGGATGTCGACGCTGCCGAAGATCGCGAAGGACTTGACGACGACCTGCTGGTGGTCGAAGAGGGCCTCGCTGAGGTCGATCTCGACGCTGCCGAAGATCGCATAGGCGTGGATCCGGCGGCCCGCGCGCCAGCGGCCCTTGCGGACGGCGCCGCTGAAGATCGCGACGACATTGTCGTCCGGCTCGATCGGGATGGCGCCGGCCGTGGGGCGGTGGGGGGCCGGGCTCGGGGCCGGGCCGGGGCCCCGGCGGTGGGCCGCGGGCAGGTCCCGTATGAAGACCTCCAGCTCACCGACCGTCTTGGCGCGCAGCACCCCCTCGACCCGCTCGGCGTGCTCGTCCACGGTGAGCCGGCCCTCGGCGAGGGCGTCGTGCAGGATGTCGGCGATCCGGTCACGCTCGGCGTCGGAGGCGCGGAACTCGGAGACGGCGGGCGCGGTCTGCGTGCCAGGGCCGGCCTGCTGGTGAGGGTCCTGCTTCTGAAGGTCCACGACAGCAGCGTACCGAAACACGATAGATCGCGACACCCCCGTTGACGGACCTGTATCGCGGCCGACTGTGACGAACTGAGCCTTACCTCACAAGCTCACGGCCACCGGCGGGGTTCTACTCTGGTGGGCGCTCGCCGATGGAGGCGGGCCGCCGTCCGTAGAGTGAGGAATGGGCTGAGATGCCTGAGTTCGCGTACACCGATCTGCTCCCCCAGGGAGAGGACACCACCCCGTACCGGCTGGTGACCTCCGAGGGTGTCTCCACGGTCGAGGGGCCGGACGGACGGACCTTCCTCCAGGTGGAGCCGGAGGCGCTGCGCAAGCTCGCCGAGGAGGCCATCCACGACATCCAGCACTACCTGCGCCCGGCCCACCTGGCGCAGCTGCGCCGGATCATCGACGACCCCGAGGCGTCGGGCAACGACAAGTTCGTGGCGCTGGACCTGCTGAAGAACGCGAACATCGCGGCGGCGGGCGTGCTCCCCATGTGCCAGGACACGGGCACGGCGATCGTGATGGGCAAGCGCGGCCAGAACGTGCTGACGCGGGGCCGTGACGAGGAGGCCCTCAGCCGCGGCATCTACGACGCGTACCAGAACCTCAACCTGCGCTACTCGCAGATGGCCCCCCTCACCATGTGGGAGGAGAAGAACACCGGCTCCAACCTCCCCGCGCAGATCGAGCTGTACGCGACCGACGGCGGCGCCTACAAGTTCCTCTTCATGGCCAAGGGCGGCGGCTCGGCCAACAAGTCGTTCCTGTACCAGGAGACGAAGGCCGTCCTGAACGAGTCCTCCATGATGAAGTTCCTGGAGGAGAAGATCCGTTCGCTGGGCACGGCCGCCTGTCCGCCGTACCACCTGGCGATCGTGGTCGGCGGCACGTCCGCCGAGTACGCGCTGAAGACCGCGAAGTACGCCTCCGCGCACTACCTGGACGAGATCCCGGCCGAGGGCTCCGAGCTGGGGCACGGCTTCCGGGACAAGGAGCTGGAGCAGAAGGTCTTCGAGCTGACGCAGAAGATCGGCATCGGCGCGCAGTTCGGCGGCAAGTACTTCTGCCACGACGTGCGCGTGGTCCGCCTGCCCCGGCACGGCGCCTCCTGCCCGGTCGCCATCGCGGTGTCCTGCTCCGCCGACCGCCAGGCCGTCGCGAAGATCACCGCCGAGGGCGTCTTCCTGGAGCAGCTGGAGACGGACCCGGCGCGGTTCCTGCCGGAGACGACGGACGAGCAGCTCGACGCCGACGGTGACGTCGTCAGGATCGACCTGAACCAGCCGATGGACGACATCCTGGCCGAGCTGACCAAGTACCCGGTGAAGACGCGGCTCTCGCTGACCGGCCCGCTGGTCGTGGCCCGCGACATCGCGCACGCCAAGATCAAGGAGCGGCTGGACGCGGGCGAGGAGATGCCGCAGTACCTGAAGGACCACCCGGTGTACTACGCGGGTCCGGCGAAGACCCCCGAGGGCTACGCGTCGGGCTCCTTCGGCCCGACCACGGCCGGCCGCATGGACTCCTACGTGGAGCAGTTCCAGGCGGCGGGCGGCTCCAAGGTGATGCTCGCCAAGGGCAACCGCAGCAAGCAGGTCACCGACGCGTGCCACGCCCACGGCGGCTTCTACCTCGGCTCCATCGGCGGCCCGGCCGCGCGCCTCGCCCAGGACTGCATCAAGAAGGTCGAGGTCGTCGAGTACGAGGAGCTCGGCATGGAGGCCGTCTGGAAGATCGAGGTCGAGGACTTCCCGGCGTTCATCGTCGTGGACGACAAGGGCAACGACTTCTTCCAGGACCCGGCACCGCAGCCGACGTTCACGTCCATTCCGGTACGGGGCCCCGGACTCGCCTGAGAAAGGGCGGTGACGAATCGCCTCCACGGGGAACAGTGGTCGCGGCGCTGACGCTGTGACACGTGGAGGTGATCGTCGATGACCGACGAGCAGGACAGGACCGAGTACCGCACCGAGCACGACTCCATGGGCGAGGTCCGGGTGCCCGCCCACGCCAAGTGGCGGGCCCAGACCCAGCGGGCCGTGGAGAACTTCCCCGTCTCCGGGCAGCGCATCGAGCGGGCGCACATCGAGGCCCTCGCCCGGATCAAGGGCGCGGCGGCCAAGGTCAACGCCGAGCTGGGGGTCCTGGACAAGGACGTCGCCCGGGCGATCCAGGACGCGGCCGGGGAGGTCGCCGAGGGCAGGTGGGACGAGCACTTCCCCGTCGACGTGTTCCAGACCGGGTCCGGGACCTCGTCCAACATGAACACCAACGAGGTCATCGCCACCCTGGCGACCGAGCGACTCGGGCGTCCCGTGCACCCGAACGACGACGTCAACGCCTCCCAGTCGTCCAACGACGTCTTCCCGTCCTCCATCCACATCGCCGCCACCGCCGCGGTGACGCGGGACCTGGTCCCGGCGCTGGAGCACCTCGCCGCCTCCCTGGAGCGCAAGGCCGAGGAGTTCGCGGACGTCGTGAAGTCGGGGCGGACGCACCTGATGGACGCCACGCCCGTGACCCTGGGCCAGGAGTTCGGCGGGTACGCCGCCCAGATGCGGCACGGGGTCGAGCGGCTCCAGGCGTCCCTGCCCCGGCTCGCCGAACTCCCCCTCGGCGGTACGGCCGTCGGCACCGGCATCAACACCCCGCCCGGCTTCTCCGCCGCCGTCATCGAGGAGGTCGCCCGCACCACCGGGCTGCCCCTCACCGAGGCGCGGGACCACTTCGAGGCGCAGGGCGCCCGGGACGGCATCGTCGAGACCAGCGGGCAGCTGCGGACCATCGCCGTCGGACTGACGAAGATCGCCAACGACCTGCGGTGGATGTCCTCCGGGCCGCGCACGGGCCTGGCCGAGATCACCCTGCCCGACCTCCAGCCCGGCTCCTCGATCATGCCGGGCAAGGTGAACCCGGTCATTCCCGAGGCCGTGCTCATGGTGTGCGCGCAGGTCGTCGGCAACGACGCCACCGTCGCCACCGCCGGCGCCGCCGGGAACTTCGAGCTCAACGTGATGCTGCCGGTCATCGCGAAGAACGTGCTGGAGTCGATCCGGCTGCTCTCCAACGTGACGCGGCTGCTCGCCGACCGCACCGTCGACGGCATCACCGCGAACCGCGAGCGCGCGCGGGAGTACGCCGAGTCCTCCCCCTCCGTCGTGACGCCGCTCAACAAGTACATCGGGTACGAGGAGGCCGCGAAGGTCGCCAAGAAGGCCATGGCCGAGGAGAAGACGATCCGTCAGGTCGTCCTCGACAGCGGGTACGTGGAGCGCGGGGACCTGACCCAGGAGCAGCTAGACGAGGCGCTGGATGTCCTGCGGATGACGCACCCGTGACGTTTCGCGGCGCACGTACGCCCGGCGCGTGAACCGTGACACGCGCCGCAGCGTCGTATGCCTATGGCACCTAATATCTGTGCATGGCAGACGGTGGAGCGGTGAGACGCGTGGAAACGGGTGGTGCGGCAGGCTTCTGGGCACCCGGGAGCCGGATCCTGTGGCGGTACCGGGAGAACGGCGGCACGCACATCCACATCGCGCGCCCCGTCACCGTCGTACGGGACGACGCGGAGCTGCTCGCCGTGTGGCTGGCGCCCGGCACCGAGTGCGTGAAACCCGTGCTCGCCGACGGCACCCCCGTGCACCTGGAGCCGCTTCCGACGCGCTACACCAAGCCGCGGGCCGTGCAGCGCGACCGGTGGTTCGGCACGGGCGTGCTGAAGCTCGCCCGGCCCGGCGAGCCCTGGTCGGTGTGGCTGTTCTGGGAGCCGGGCTGGCAGTTCAAGAACTGGTACGTGAACCTGGAGGAGCCGCTGTCCCGTTGGGCGGGCGGCGTCGACTCGGAGGACCATTTCCTGGACATCTCGGTCCATCCGGACCGCAGTTGGCACTGGCGCGACGAGGACGAGTTCGCCCAGGCCCGGAGGGACGGGCTGATGGACGACCAACAGGCCGAAAAGGTACGGACGGCGGGGCGGGCCGCGGTGGAGGTGATCCGCGCCTGGGGGCCGCCGTTCTCGGACGGCTGGCAGGACTGGCGCCCGGATCCGTCCTGGGGGGTACCGTCACTGCCGGAGGACTGGGATCGTACGCCCGCGCATCTGTCCTCATGAGACCCTTGCTGCGCCCCCGGGCAAGAAACGTAGGATCGTCCTCCGCAAGGGCGCGCGGCGGCAACTACCGGAGCACGCGCTGAGCTTGACCGATCGTCACCGAGGGGCGGCAGGACGTGAGCGAGGGGTACGAGGGCAACACCGGCAGGGCCTGCGCCACAGGCTCCAGGGGCCGTCAGACGGCCTCTGCGGGCCACAGACGGTCCGCCGGTGGCACAGGAACAACCTCTGACCACGCGGGAATTCCGTTCCTGGGGCACGTATTCCGGGTATCGGAGTTTCGGCGGGACCAACTGCGCGCGCGGCGCGCAGCCCCGGACGGATGGATTCGACACGCGTGACGGAGCAGCCGACCTCCTTCGAGCGCCCCCAGCCGGGCGTCGACCCCGCGGACCCCCGCGGGGCGCTCGTGCATACCTCGACACCGGCGCGTGCGCCCGGCGCGGGCGCCTTACCGGCACAGAGCCGCTCCGGCGGCGAAGTCACCGCCCCGGTCACGACGGCGCACCGCACGCCGGGCACGTCGGAGCCGGGCACCTCCACGCCGTTCGGCAAGGGCAAGGACACCGTGAGCGACCCCGCCTCCGAGCACTCCCAGCCGGGTGCCGAGCAGACCGCCGAGCGCGACACCCCTCGGCCGCGCCCCGCCCCCGAGCACATTCCGCTGCAGCCGGCCGATGAACAGGACCGGCAGGCGCCGAGCGCCGACGGGCAGGAGCGCCGCTCCGGCCAGAGCCTGCCGCCGGGCCGGCCCACGCCCATGCGGCGGGACGGTGACCGGCTCAGGTTCGTCGGGGCCGCCACCCGGCGGATCGCCCGCGGCATCGACCTCGACGAGATCGTGATGGGGCTGTGCCGGGCGACCGTGCCCACCTTCTCCGACGCGATCCTGGTCTATCTGCGCGACCCGCTGCCCGTCGGCGACGAGCGGCCCACCGGCCCGCTCGTGCTGCGGTTGCGCCGCACCGACCGGATACCGGCGGAGCGCGACACCGAGAACGGCTTCCTGCCGGCCGCGCAGCCCGAGCCGAACGAGCTGGACACGGTCGGCGCCGAGCTGTGCGAGGTGCGTCCCGGCAGCGCGCTCGCCGAGGTCCTGCGGGGGGTGCGCCCGGTGTTCACCGACGCCCCCGCGGCGCGCGCCGCACTGCCGGAACTGCTCGGCGAGGGCGGCGAGTTCGCCGTGCCGGACGGCCAGCGCGCGATCCTCGCGCCGCTGCGCGGCCGGCGCCGGGTGATCGGTGCCGCGCTGTTCCTGCGCCGCCCCGAGCGCATCGCCTTCGAGCCGGACGACCTGCTGGTGGCCGCCCAGCTCGCCACGCACAGCGCCCTCGGCATCGACAAGGCCGTGCTGTACGGCCGCGAGGCCTACATCGCGGACGAGCTGCAGCGCACCATGCTGCCCGAGACGCTGCCCCGCCCCACGGGCGTACGGCTCGCCTCCCGTTACCTGCCGGCGGCGGAGACCGCCCGGGTCGGCGGTGACTGGTACGACGCGATCCCGCTGCCGGGCAGCCGCGTCGCCCTGGTCGTGGGTGACGTCATGGGCCACTCCATGACGTCGGCCGCCATCATGGGCCAGCTGCGAACCACCGCCCAGACGCTCGCCGGCCTCGACCTGCCGCCGCAGGAGGTCCTGCACCACCTCGACGAACAGGCCCAGCGCCTCGGCGTGGACCGCATGGCGACCTGCCTGTACGCCGTCTACGACCCGGTATCGCACCGCATCACCATCGCCAACGCCGGCCATCCGCCGCCCGTCCTGCTCCACCTGGGCGGTCGCGCCGAGGTGCTGCGTGTGCCGGCCGGTGCGCCCATCGGGGTCGGCGGCGTCGACTTCGAGGCGGTCGAGCTGGACGCGCCCGCCGGGGCGACCCTGCTGCTGTACACCGACGGCCTGGTCGAGTCGCGCCTCAGGGACGTGTGGACCGGCATCGAGCAGCTGCGGGAGAAGCTCGCCGCGACCGCGCAGCTCACCGGTCCCGACCACCCGCCGCCCCTGGAGGCGCTGTGCGACGAGGTGCTCGACATGCTCGGCCCGGGCGACCGGGACGACGACATCGCGCTGCTCGCCGCCCGCTTCGACGGGATCGCGCCCAGCGATGTGGCGTACTGGTTCCTGGAGCCGGAGGACGCCGCTCCCGGCCGGGCCCGCCGGCTGGCCCGGCGCGCGCTGCAGCGCTGGGGCCTGGAGGAGCTGAGCGACTCCGTGGAGCTGCTCGTCAGCGAGGTCGTGACGAACGCCGTGCGGTACGCGTCCCGGCCGGTCACGCTGCGGCTGCTGCGCACGGACGTGCTGCGCTGCGAAGTCGGGGACGACGTCCCGCAGTTGCCGCGGCTGCGGCAGGCCCGGGCGACCGACGAGGGCGGACGCGGGCTGTACCTGGTGAACCGGCTGGCCCGGCGCTGGGGCGCGACCCGGCTCAGCACGGGCAAGGTGGTGTGGTTCGAGCTCAACCGCAGCTGACCGTCATGGACACGTGACGGTCAGCCGGCTCTCAACGCATGGATCCTTTCCGGCTGATGAACGGGATCTTCCCGCGCCGTAGGGCCAGGCCCGCGGCGAGGAGGAGGCAGAGGGCGGCTGCGGCGAACAGCACCACCACGGTGGGCGCGACCCACGCGGGAACGAGATCGACGACGCCATGCTCCGTGTGACGGACCTGGCGGGCGGGGAGCAAGGAGACGGCCTGGCCGGGATATCCGAAGACCGAGATCACGCCGTACATGTTGATCAGCCAGGCGACGCTCGCGAGGAGCAGTGCCGCTTCCGCCAGGGCTCCGTGGGCCGCCTCGGCCAGCAGCAGCCGCTGGGTCCACTTCAGCATGATGGCCTTGGCGATCAGCACCCCGATGGCCAAGACGGTGGTGGCCAGTACGACGACCAGCATGCCGCCTCTCCTTTCACCGGTCGTCCGGAACACGGTCCCGCTGAACCGCATCGCCATGTGCGAGGGCGCCCGGCATGTCGCCGGGCGCCCTCGTGTGTCGCTACTGGTCGCCGCCGAATCCCGGCGGCTCCAGGCTGGAGCCGTCCGTCGGCCTGAGCGTCGGCTCGACCGTGGGCGGCTGCGTGGTCGGCGTCTGGGACGGAGCCTGCGTCGTCGGAGTCTGGGACGGCGGCTGCGTCGTCGGCGTCTCGGACGGTTTCTGGGTCGTCGGTGTCGCCGACGGCTCCCGTGTCGTCGGCGTCGGGGACGGAGTCGGCGTCCAGGTCGGCTGGACGGCCGCTCCCTGGTCGGTCTCCAGGTCGAACTCGGCGTCCGAGGACGTCACGGCGAACATGTACGCCGCCCAGATCTGCGCCGGGAAACCACCGCCGTTGACCCGGGGCTCGCCGCCCGCCTTGTACATCGGGACCTGCGGGTGCGGCGGCTTGTCGTCCTCGCCGAACAGTCCGACCGACGTGACCAGGTCGGGCGTGTAGCCGGTGAACCAGGCCGACTTGTTGTCGTCGGACGTGCCCGTCTTGCCCGCGACCTGCTGCCCGTCCCGCGCGGCGTTGCCCTGCACGGACTTCTTGGCCGTACCGTCGTCGACCACGCCGGTCAGCACCGACGTGACCGTGTCGGCGGCCTCGCGGCTGATGACCTGCTCACCGACCGGGTCGGGGAAGGTGACCGTCCGGGTGTTGTGCTCGACCGACTTGACGAGCGCCGGGGTGACCTTCTTCCCGTGGTTGTCGAGGGTCGCGTAGACACCGGCCATCTGCAGCGGGCTCGCGCCCATGGTGCCCAGGGTCTGCGCGGGCACGGCCTCCATGTTCTCGGTGTCCATGCCGAGCTTGCCGGCGACCTTCACGACCTCCGGCATGCCGACGTCGACGCCCATCTGCGCGAAGACGGAGTTGATGGAGTCGTTCATCGCCCGCTGGACGGTGACCTTCCCGTAGCTCCGGTCGTCCTCGTTCTCCGGGGCGAACCCGACCTTGGTGCCGTTGTCGACGACCGGCCGCTTGCTCGTGCCGTCGTAGACCGTGTTCGCCCTGATCGGCCTGCCGTCCTGGGTCTTGGCGTTCTCCTCCAGGGCGGCGGCCAGGATGACCGGCTTGAAGGTGGAGGCGGGCTGGTAGTCCGTGCGGGTCGCGTTGTTGAGGTAGTGCTTCAGATAGTCCCTGCCGCCGTACATCGCGACGACCGCGCCCGTCTTCGGGTTCACCGAGGCTGCGCCGGCCTGGACGTCCGCGTCGACCTTCCGCGTCTTCGGGTCCAGCTTGCTGTCCAGCTGCTTCTTGACGGCCTTCTCCAGGGCCGCCTGCTTCTTCTTGTCGATGTTCAGGGTGAGGGTCCAGCCCCCCTGTTCCACCATCGCCTGGGCCGTCTTCAGGTCCTCGGCGGTGCCCTGGGCGACCAGCTGCCTCTCCAGCGCGGCATCGGCCGACTTCACCAGGTAGCCGGTCTGGCCCTCCAGGCTGGGGTCGTTCTTGGGCGGCTCGGGCACCGGGAACGTCATGGCGTCGCGCTTGGCCTTGCTCAGCCAGCCCTCCTCGACCATGTTGTCCAGGACGTAGTTCCAGCGGGCCTTCACCAGCCTTTTCCCCGTCGGGGAGGCGACCGCCCAGTCGTACTCGCTCGGGGCCTGGAGCAGCGCGGCGAGGTAGGCGCCCTGCTCGACGTCGAGGTCCTGGGCGTCGACGCCGTAGTAGGCCTGGGCGGCGGCCTGGATGCCGTAGGCGCCACGGCCGTAGTAGCTGGTGTTGATGTAGCCGGCCAGGATGTAGTCCTTGGACTTCTCGCGGTCCAGCTTCAGCGAGATGACCAGTTCCTTCAGCTTGCGCGAGACGGTCTGTTCCTGCGTCAGGTAGTAGTTCTTGACGTACTGCTGGGTGATGGTGGAACCGCCTTGGGCGCCCTTGCCGGTGACCGTGTTCAGCAGGCCGCGGGCGGTGCCCTTCAGGTCGACACCGGCGTCCTTGTAGAAGGTCTTGTTCTCGGCGGCGACGAAGGTCTTCTGGACGGGCTTGGGGATCTTGGCCAGGTCCACGATCTCGCGGTTGCGGTCACCCGTGCGGGCCAGGAGCGTGCCGTCGCTGTACTTGTAGACGTTGCTCTGCCACTTGGCGTCGGCGTTCCCCTCGGGGATGCCGATCACCATGTACAGCACGATGAAGGCGCCCATGCCCAGCAGGCACAGGCCGAGGAAGGTGCCGAGGATCTTCTTCCAGGTGAAGAGCCTGCGTATGCCGCTCTTCCCGGTCGCGGCCGACGAACGGCGGCGCTTGGGTGCCGCCCGGCGCCCACCGCGCTGTCGGGCGCGTCTCTCTTCCGCTCGTCCCATGGGTCCGATCCGCTCCGCTTCGTTCATGTGTGCTCATGTGTCACACAGGTTCGCCGCCTCAGGTCAGCTCAGAAAGCTAACACCGGGAGATATGAGATAGGCCTGCCGATCCGACCCTTTGCGGACGTGACAATCAGCACCCACCCCAACGGAACCGACGTACGAGACACCCGCAGGGTTGCCAGAATGCAGAAAAGTGATATCACTTAGCTAGACGGAAGCTATGCAGGCGTGGCTTCCCGCGAGGAACGGGGGATCACCCATGTCCACACACCAACCGCAGGTCACCGCCGACGTGCCCGAGATGCCGGCGCCCCGGGTCCGGGAGTTCGCCGCGCACAGCATCGGCGGCGGGCTCGCCCTGCTGCTCGGCCTGCTCGGGCTGCTGGCCGGCGCCGGCCTGATCGCGGCCGCCACGGCGGTGGACGCCACCGGCGCCAAGGCCGGCCTGATCATCGGCGGCATCCTGGTCGCGCTCGCGGCGTTCCTGGCCATGTGCGGGCTGAACATGGTGGCGCCCGGCGAGGCCCGGGTCGTCCAGCTCTTCGGCCGGTACCGCGGCACGATCCGGCAGGACGGCCTGCGCTGGGTGAACCCGCTCACCTCGCGCACGAAGATCTCGACCCGCGTCCGCAACCACGAGACGGCCGTCCTGAAGGTCAACGACGCCTACGGCAACCCGATCGAGCTGGCCGCGGTCGTGGTGTGGCGCGTCGAGGACACCGCCCAGGCGACCTTCGAGGTGGACGACTACATCGAGTTCGTCTCCACGCAGACCGAGGCGGCCGTGCGGCACATCGCCATCGAGTACCCCTACGACGCCCACGAGGAGGACGGCCTCTCGCTGCGCGGCAACGCCGAGGAGATCACCGAGAAACTCGCCGTCGAACTGCACGCGCGCGTGGAGGCGGCCGGCGTGCAGATCATCGAGTCCCGCTTCACGCACCTCGCCTACGCCCCCGAGATCGCCTCGGCGATGCTCCAGCGGCAGCAGGCCGGGGCGGTCGTCGCGGCCCGGCGGCAGATCGTCGACGGCGCGGTGGGCATGGTCGAGGCCGCGATCGCCCGGATCACCGAGCGGGACATCGTGGAGCTGGACTCCGAGCGGAAGGCGACGATGGTCTCCAACCTGATGGTGGTCCTGTGCGGCGACCGCGCCGCCCAGCCGGTCCTCAACACCGGGTCCCTGTACCAGTGACGGTGCCTCCCGAGGGCCCGGGTCAGCGCCGCCGGCCGCAGCAGCAGCGCAAGCAGGTGCTGCTGCGGCTGGACCCGGCGGTGTACGAGGCGCTGGCGCGGTGGGCCGGGGACGAACTGCGCTCGGCCAACGCGCAGATCGAGTTCCTGCTGCGGAAGGCGCTGGCCGAGGCCGGGCGGCTGCCGCGCGAGACGGGGCCGCTGCCCCGGCGCGGCCGCCCGCCCCGCGACCCGGAGCAATAGCCTGTTACGGAACCGTGACAACAGCCCCCGACCTGCGCTCACGCACCACCCGCCAGGAACTGCACACTCGGCGTATACATGCCGCGTATACACCCCGTGTACAGTCCCGGTCATGTCCATCGGTCACACTCTCCTGGGGCTCCTGGAGTCCGGCCCGCGGCACGGTTACGACCTGAAGCGGGCCTTCGACGAGAAGTTCGGTCATGACCGGCCGCTCCACTACGGCCAGGTCTACTCGACGATGTCCCGGCTGCTGAAGAACGGGCTCGTCGAAGTCGACGGCATCGAGCCGGGCGGCGGGCCCGAGCGCAAGCGGTACGCCATCACCGAGGCCGGCATCACCGACGTCGAGCGCTGGCTCGCCACGCCCGAGAAGCCGGAGCCGTACCTCCAGTCGACCCTCTACACCAAGGTCGTCCTCGCGCTGCTCACACACCGGGACGCCGCCGACATCCTCGACAACCAGCGCGCGGAGCACCTGCGCAGCATGCGGATCCTCACCGACCGCAAGCGCAAGGGCGACCTGGCCGACCAGCTCATCTGCGACCACGCCCTGTTCCACCTGGAGGCGGACCTGCGCTGGCTGGAGCTGACCGCGGCCCGGCTGGACAAGCTCCGTGCGGCGGTGACCCGGTGACCGCTCCCGCCGGTTCGCTCCTCGTCGCCCGGGACCTGCGCAAGGCGTACGGGCCGACCACCGCGCTCGACGGTGCCGAGTTCTCCATCCATCCGGGCGAGGTCGTCGCCGTGATGGGCCCCTCCGGGTCGGGCAAGTCGACGCTGCTGCACTGCCTCGCCGGGATCGTCACGCCCGACTCGGGCTCGATCACGTACGACGGGCGGGAGGTGACCGCGATGAGCGACGCCGAGCGCAGCGCGCTGCGGCGCTCCGCGTTCGGGTTCGTCTTCCAGTTCGGCCGGCTCGTGCCGGAACTGACCTGCGTGGAGAACGTCGCGCTGCCGCTCCGCCTGAGCGGATCCTCCCGCAAGGAGGCCGAGCGGACCGCGCTGGCGTGGATGGAGCGGCTGGAGGTGGACGACCTGCGCAAGAAGCGGCCCGGGGAGGTGTCCGGCGGCCAGGGGCAGCGGGTCGCCGTCGCCCGCTCGCTGGTGACGAACCCGCGTGTGGTGTTCGCCGACGAGCCGACGGGCGCGCTCGACTCGTTCAACGGCGAGCGCGTGATGGAACTCCTCACGGACGCCGCCCGGTCCGCGAACACGGCCGTGGTGCTCGTCACGCACGAGGCCCGGGTGGCCGCCTACTCCGACCGCGAGATCGTCGTACGGGACGGCAGGTCCCGGGACATGGAGCGCGTCGTATGAGTGCCGGGCAGTGGGGCCGGGATCTGGCCATGGGGGCCCGGTTCGCCTTCGCGGGCGGGCGCGAGGGGTGGATCCGGGCGCTGCTCACGGCCGTCGGCGTCGGACTCGGCGTGGCGCTGCTGCTGCTCACCACCGCCATCCCGAACGCGCTGGCGGAACGGGACCGGCGGGAGGAGGCGCGCAGCGACCACACCTTCAGCCAGCAGGAGATACCGAAGGCCGACAACACCCTGATCGTGCTGGACACGGACACCACGTTCCGCGACCGGGACGTGCGGGGGCGCATGCTGGAGCCCGAGGGCCCGCGCGCTCCGCTGCCGCCGGGGCTCGCGGAGTTCCCGGCCAAGGGCGAGATGGCCGTCTCCCCCGCGCTGAAGGAGCTGCTCGGCTCCGACGACGGGAAACTGCTGCGCGAGCGGCTGCCCTACCGGATCACGGGCACCATCGGCGAGCAGGGGCTCATCGGCTCCCAGGAACTCGCCTACTTCACGGGCGGACAGGGGCTCGCCGACCGGCTCGGATCGGCCAGCGGGGCGCGGATCGACCGCTTCGGCAATGCGGACCTGGCGGCGTCCGACCCCTGGGACCCGGTCCTGTTGCTGCTGGTCCTGGTCGTCTTCGTGGTGCTGCTGATGCCGGTCGCCGTGTTCATCGCCGCGGCCGTGCGGTTCGGCGGCGAGCGACGCGACCGCAGGCTCGCGGCGCTGCGGCTGGTCGGCTCCGACAGCCGGATGACCCGGCGCATCGCCGCCGGCGAGGCCCTCGCCGGGTCCGTGCTGGGACTCGTCCTCGGTACCGGGTTCTTCCTGCTCGGTCGTCAGCTGGCGGCCTCCTTCGAGGTGTTCCGCGTCAGCGTCTTCCCGAGCTACCTGAACCCCTCGCCCCTGCTGGCCGCCCTGGTCGCGCTGGCGGTGCCGACGGCCGCCGTGCTGGTGACCCTGCTCGCCCTGCGCGGGGTGGTCATCGAGCCGCTCGGCGTGGTGCGCACGGCCAGGCCCGCGCGGCGCCGGCTGTGGTGGCGGCTGCTGCTGCCGCTGGGCGGCCTCGCGCTGCTGTTCCCGATGGTGGGCCAGGGCGGTGACGAGGGAACCTTCAACCAGTACCTCGTCGTCGGCGGTGTCATGCTCCTGCTCGTCGGGGTCACGGCCCTGCTGCCGTGGGTGGTGGAGACGGTCGTCGCCCGCCTCGGCTCGGGCGGGGTCGCCTGGCAACTCGCCGTGCGCAGGCTCCAGTTGAGCAGCGGCGCGGCGGCCCGCATGGTCAACGGCATCGCGGTCGCGGTGGCCGGGGCGATCGCGCTGCAGATGCTGTTCGCCGGGGTGGAGGGCACCTACACCGCGGCGACGCGCTACGACGTCTCCCGCGCCCAGATGCAGGTGCACGTGCCGGACGACCTCGAACTCGCCTCCACCGCCCAGAAGTTCCGCGACACCAAGGGCGTCCGCAAGGTCACCGCCATGGGCGAGACCTACCTCTCCGACGGGCGCAGCGACACGGATGCCATCATCCAGGTCACCGTCGGCGACTGCGCCACCCTGCGCGAGGTGGCCACGCTGCCCTCCTGCCGCGACGGCGACGTCTTCGCCGTGCACGGAGGGGAGTACGACACCGACCCGGCCGGGCTCGCCCAGCCGGGCAAGAAGCTGTGGTTCGACGGCGTGAACGACGGCCGGCCCGGGGAGCGCTTCTCCTGGACCGTGCCGCGGGACATCCGGCCGGCCGAGTCCCGCGAGGACCCGACCGGCACCAAGCGGGGCGGCATCCTGGTGACGCCGGGCTCGCCGTTCGCGACGCTCGCGCAGTTCGCCGAGAAGGAGCTCTACCTCAGCCTCTCCCCCGGCGAGCCGGACGCGTACGAGTACGTGCGCAACACGGCGGCGGCCATCGACCCCTTGGCCGACCCCATGGTCTGGCACGCCGTCGAGCGCAACGACCGCTACGCCACCATCCGCACCGGCCTGTCCGTCGGCGCCGCGTGCGTGCTGGCGCTGATCGGGGCGAGTCTGCTGGTCTCGCAGCTGGAGCAGTTGCGCGAGCGCCGCAAGCTGCTGTCGGCCCTGGTCGCCTTCGGCACCCGGCGCCGCACCCTCGGCCTGTCGGTGCTGTGGCAGACGGCCATCCCGATCGGCCTCGGCCTGCTGCTCGCCGCGGCGGTGGGCATGGCCCTGGGCGCGGTCCTGCTGCGGATGGTCAACACGTCCGTCCGGGTGGACTGGCCGAGCGTGCTGTCCATGACGGGCATCGGCGCGGGCGTCGTCCTGGTGGTGACGCTGCTGAGCCTGCCACCGCTGCTGAAGATGATGCGGCCGGACGGGCTGCGCACGGAGTAGGGCCCCTTGAGGGGGCAGGGCCTCAGGCGTCCTGGTCCAGGACCCGTACGGGCAGGGGCCGCAGGGCCTCCCGCAGCGCCGCCGCCAGTTCCTCGTACTCGGCGCCGCGCGCGGCCCCCGCCCGCATCGCCAGCGCGATACGGCGGGTGGGGGCCGGGTCGGCGAAGTACCCGGTGAGGAGCTGGTTGCTGCGGGAGGTCTCGACCTTGACGGCGGTGCGCGGCAGCAGCGTGACACCGAGGCCGCCGGCCACCAGCTGCACCAGCGTGGACAGTCCGGCGGCCGTCGTGGTGACCGGCACGTCGTCGCGACCGGCCTCCCGGCAGATGTCGAGGGCCTGGTCGCGCAGGCAGTGCCCCTCGTCCAGCAGCAGCAGGTTCAGCTCGCGCAGCGCCTCACGCGGGATGCCCTCGCGTCCGCCGAGCCAGTGCTCGAGCGGGGTGACGAGCACGAAGTCCTCGTCGAACAGGGGCAGTTCGGCCACGCCCGGCACGCCCAGAGGCACGGCGAGCAGCAGCAGGTCGAGCCGGCCGCCGGCGAGGCCATCGAGCAGGTTGGCGGTCTGCTCCTCGTGCACCTGGAGGTCGAGGTGCGGATACCGGTCGTGGACCAGCCGCAGCACGGTGGGCAGCAGGTAGGGCGCCACGGTCGGGATGACCCCCAGCCGCAGCGCCCCCGTGAACGGCGCGCGCACCGCCTCGGCCTCCTCCATCAGGGCGCCCACCTCCGCCAGCACCGCCTTGGCCCGTACGGCGATCCGCTCCCCCTCCGGCGAGAGCAGCACCTTGCGCGTCGTACGCTCCAGGAGCGTCACTCCGAGTGTCTCCTCCAGCGCCGAGACGGCGCCCGAGAGGGCGGGCTGGCTCATGCCGATCGCCCCTGCGGCGTCCCGGAAGTGCAGGTGCTCGGCGACGGCGGCGAAGGCGCGCAACTGGGCGAGACTGGGCTGCCTGCGCTTGTTACCGACAGCCACTGATAACTACCTCCGATCAACTCGACCGAGTGTAGCTATTTCCGTAATCAATCGAGCCTGTGCCAACATCAACAACGTCCAACCCATGGGAAACACCCGCAATCCGGGTGTTTCTTCGCTGCAAGGAGTGTGTGTGCTCACCGTCGGTGACAAGTTCCCCGAGTTCGAACTGACCGCCTGCGTCTCGCTGGAGAAGGGCAAGGAGTTCGAGAAGATCAACCACAAGACCTACGAGGGTAAGTGGAAGGTGATCTTCGCCTGGCCCAAGGACTTCACCTTCGTGTGCCCGACCGAGATCGCCGCCTTCGGCAAGCTGAACGACGAGTTCGCCGACCGCGACGCCCAGGTCCTCGGCTTCTCCGGCGACTCCGAGTTCGTCCACCACGCCTGGCGCAAGGACCACGACGACCTGCGCGACCTGCCGTTCCCGATGATGGCCGACTCCAAGCACGAGCTGATGCGCGAGCTGGGCATCGAGGACGAGGACGGCTTCGCCAAGCGCGCGGTCTTCATCGTGGACCAGAACAACGAGATCCAGTTCTCGATGGTGACCGCGGGTTCGGTCGGCCGTAACCCGAAGGAGGTCCTGCGGGTCCTGGACGCCCTCCAGACGGACGAGCTGTGCCCCTGCAACTGGTCCAAGGGCGACGAGACCCTGGACCCGGTCGCGCTGCTCGCCGGAGAGTGATCTGACATGTCCCTCGACGCGCTGAAGTCCGCCATACCGGACTACGCCAAGGACCTGAAGCTCAACCTGGGCTCGGTCATCGGCAACTCGGACCTGCCCGCCCAGCAGCTGTGGGGCACGGTGCTGGCGACCGCCATCGCCTCGCGCTCCCCGATCGTCCTGCGCGAGCTGGAGCCCGAGGCCAAGGCGAACCTGTCGCCGGAGGCGTACACGGCCGCCAAGGCCGCGGCCGCGGTGATGGCGATGAACAACGTCTTCTACCGCACGCGCCACCTGCTGTCGGACCACGAGTACGGCAACCTGCGCGCGGGTCTGCGGATGAACGTCATCGGCAACCCGGGCGTCGACAAGGTCGACTTCGAGCTGTGGTCCTTCGCGGTCTCCGCGATCAACGGCTGCGGCATGTGCCTGGACTCCCACGAGCAGGTCCTGCGCAAGGCCGGCCTCGACCGCGAGGTCATTCAGGAGGCGTTCAAGATCGCGTCCGTGATCCAGGCGGTCGGCGTGACGCTGGACGCCGAGGCGGTCCTGGCCGAGTAACCCTCGGCACCGGCCTCACCGAGCAGGGCCCCGCCACCAACAGGTGGACGGGGCCCTGCTGTTGTCTTTCAGGGCGCTTCCGAAGCGGGCTCCTCGCTCATCGCCGTAGCACCCCGCGGCCGCACGGAATGCCGCAACGCCGACTGCCGCGAGAACGCCCGCAGATACCCCGCCACCGTGTTCGTCACGGCCACCAGCGGCACGGCCACCACCGCGCCCCCGATCCCGGCCACCATCCCTCCGCAGGCCACCGCCAGCACCACCGCCAGCGGATGCACCCGCACGGCCCGCCCCAGGATGAACGGCTGCAGGATGTGCCCCTCGATCTGCTGCACCGCCAGCACGACCACCAGCGTCATGACGGCCGTGAACACCCCCTGGGTGACGAGCGCGACGACCACCGCCAGCGCCCCGGAGACCACCGCGCCCACCAGCGGGATGAACGCGAACAGGAAGATGAACACGGCCAGCGGCACGGCCATCGGCACATCGAGGAAGTAGATGCCGAGGCCGATGAAGATCGCGTCGATCAGCGCGACGATCACCGTGCCCCGCACGTACGCCGTCAGCGTCCGCCACGCCGCCGGACCGGCCCCGGCCACCCCCGGCCGCGCCGCCGCCGGCACCAGCTTCAGGGTCCACTGCCAGATCCGCTTGCCGTCGTAGAGCAGGAACAGCGTGCAGAAGACGGCCAGCAGGATCCCGGTCAGGGCCTCCACGACGACCGTCACGCCCTCGAGACCCGCCGAGGTGATCTGGTCGGTGTTGGCGCCGACCGCCTCCCGCAGGTTCTTGGCGATCTCGTTGATCTGCTTGTCGGTGACGTGGAACGGGCTGTTCAGCAGCCAGTTCCGCAACTCGTCGATGCCGTCCTGGATCTGGCCCGAGAGGTCGTCGATGTTCTCCATGACCTGCCAGGTCACGAACCAGCCGATGAGGCCCATGACGACGAACCCGAACATCGCCGTCAGCGCGGTGGCCGGCCCGCGCGGCACCCCGTGGCGCCGCAGCCGCGTCACCGTCGGCTGCAGCAGCGCCGTGATGAGCAGGGCGATGACGAAGGAGAGCACCACGAGCTGGATGGCGCTGATGATCCGCATCAGCACCCACAGCGTGCCCGCGAGGACGAGCAGCCGCCAGCCGGCCTCGGCCGCGACGCGCACCCCCCACGGCACGGCGAGCGCGGGATCGGGCCGGGCCGGGATGTCGGGCGCGTAGTCCGGGGGCGGCGGCACGTGCTCGTCGGACGGGGGCCGGGACTCGGAGTCGTCGTCCTCCCGTTCGGCCGCGGCACGGCGTTCGTTGTACCGCTCGCTCATCTCGGTCAGTCCGGCACCGAGCCGGCCGAGCCACCCTGGCACTCGCGACATGATCCGTCCTTTTCCCCCGTCTCCACGCACCACTCCGCCCGAAGTCGTCCGCGTCCGACCGTACATGGCGCGAGCCCCGCACCGTGCGACGGTGCGGGGCTCGCGGGAAGGAGAGGATCGGCCCGGGGGCCGGTCGGCTCAGTACCAGTTGTTGGCCTGCCAGAACGACCAGGCGTCACAGGGGCTGCCGTAGCGGTCGTTCATGTAGTTCAGGCCCCACTTGATCTGGGTGGCCGGGTTGGTCCGCCAGTCGGCGCCGACGGACGACATCTTGGAACCGGGCAGTGCCTGGAACATGCCGTAGGCCCCGGAGGAGGGGTTGACCGCCTTGTAGTTCCAGTCGGACTCGTGGTCCACGATGTTGCTGAAGCACTGGAACTGACCCGCCGGCACCATCTGCCGCGCCATCGCCTGGATCTGGGCGATGGTGTAGGAGGTCGCGACGGGGAAGTCGGAGATGTCCTTGGAACGGCTGGCGGCGTCCTTGGCCTCCGCGCGCTCCTTGGCTTCCTTGGCGGCCTTGGCCGCCTTCTCGGCGGCTTCCTTCTTGGCGATGGCCGTCTCGGCGGCAGCCTTGCGGGCGGCCTCCTCGGCGTCCTTCTTCGCGCTCGCGTCCGCGGCGATGGCCTGTGCGTCGGCCTGCTGCGTCAGGGACGCGGTCTGCACCTGGGCCTGCTGGCCCGCGGGGATGTCCGCGAGCAGCGTGGCGCCGCTTGCCGTCGCTTCGGCGTCGTTGTTCTGCGCGGTGCTGCCCGAGGCAACGCCGACGACGCTTCCGACAGCGGTGACCGCCGTGGCCGAGGCCACTGCGAATCCCCGGACCGAGATCCGGCTCACACGGTTTCCTTCCAGCATCGCCCGCTTCGGTGACCCTCGCGGACGCAATCGTGCCCCTGACACTGGCCTCCCCAACTGCGGGGTCACGGGAGGCGCGGGCCCGGTGGGCAACTCCCCTGGGGGAGTGCCGCGTGGTGCTCGGGCGGCATACGACGACGCTATGCAGTTGACGCTGTTGCTTTTGTGGTGCCGTACCGCTGGGGGTACAGGTGTGTCGTATGCGGGGCCTGACAGGAGTGAGACTCTGCCGTAACCCGACGGGGCAAGGCAATTCCCAGTTGCGTGTGAAAGCTCACAACTCGTTTGACGCGGGAAAATCCACGGAACGGCCACACGCGAAGGCGCCGCCCGGCTAGGCTCTTCGCCTTTCCGGACGGCGCCAACTAGCGCGTAATCGCCCCTTCTTGCGCAGGGTCGGTCAGATCTGCCCGTCTTCGAGCATTTCGGTCACAAGAGCGGCGATCTGGGACCTCTCGGACCGGGTCAGGGTCACGTGCGCGAAGAGCGGATGCCCCTTCAGCTTCTCGACGACGGCGACGACACCGTCGTAGCGGCCGACCCTGAGGTTGTCCCGCTGGGCCACGTCATGGGTGAGAACCACCCGTGAATTGGCTCCGATCCTGGACAGAACGGTAAGAAGTACATTCCGTTCCAGCGACTGCGCCTCGTCGACGATCACGAACGCGTCGTGCAGCGAGCGGCCGCGGATGTGCGTGAGCGGGAGCACCTCCAGCATCCCGCGCGCGGTGACCTCCTCGATGACCTCCCGGCTGGTGACCGCCGACAGCGTGTCGAACACCGCCTGCGCCCAGGGGCTCATCTTCTCCGCCTCGGTACCGGGCAGATAGCCGAGCTCCTGCCCGCCCACCGCGTACAGCGGACGGAAGACCATCACCTTCTGGTGCTGACGGCGCTCCAGCACCGCCTCCAGACCGGCGCACAGCGCCAGCGCCGACTTGCCGGTGCCGGCCCGGCCGCCCATCGACACGATCCCGACGTCCGGATCGAGCAGCAGGTCGAGCGCGATCCGCTGCTCGGCGCTGCGGCCCTTGATACCGAACGCCTCCCGATCCCCGCGCACGACCCGGATGTTGCCCTCGGGCGTGACCCGGCCGAGCGCCTTGCCGCGCTCCGAGTGGATCATCAGGCCCGTGTGCACCGGCAGGTCGGCGGCCTCGGGGACGTAGACGTGCCCTTCCTCGAAGAGGACGTCCACCTGCTCGCCCGGCAGGGTCAGTTCGGACATTCCGGTCCAGCCGGAGGAGTCCGTGATGGCGAGCTCCGCGCGGTACTCCTCGGCGAGGAGTCCGACGGAGGACGCCTTGATCCTGAGCGGGAGGTCCTTCGACACGACGGTGACGTCGAACCCCTCGGCCTGCAGGTTGCGGGCGACCGCGAGGATGCGGGAGTCGTTGTCCCCCAGGCGGTAGCCGCTGGGCAGCACGCTGGGGTCCGAGTGGTTGAGCTCGACACGGACGGTTCCGCCGAGGTCCCCGGTCGGGATGGGGGCATCGAGGCGGCCGTACCGCACCCGGTAGTCGTCGAGCAGGCGCAGCGCCTGCCGGGCGAAGTAGCCGAGTTCGGGATGGTTCCGCTTGGCCTCCAGTTCCGTCACCACGACGATGGGGAGCACGACCTCGTGCTCGTCGAAGCGGCTCAGGGCGTTCGGGTCGGCCAGCAGGACGCTGGTGTCGAGAACATAGGTGCGCCGGTCGGGCTTGTGGCGCTTTGTGCTGGTCACCACGGAAGGACGTACCCCCTCGGATGAGGTCGGGGAGCGACGGAGTGGAAGCTGGGCCGGGAGGGGTGGGAAAAATCCCGACCGGTCGTCGGCCGCCCTGCGCGGGCCGAGAACCGGCCCTCCGCCGCTTTCCGTGCTGTGACCGCACGATCGGGCTGGTGCAAAGGGCCTCCCGGGCGGACGGCCCCGTGCCGTCCGCTGAGATCCGACACCCGTGATTCGGGCGTCGACCTGACTGGGTTATGCCCTCGAACGAGCGTCGCCATGCCACGGCATATGACGGCGCGTCGGTGAACTCCGTGTTACACGCGTCTTCGAAGGGGTACCGGGAGGGGTTGCGAGCTGCGACGTCGTGCGCCCGCGAGGCCGGCGGCGGGTGCTTCAGCCGCCGAAGCGCCGGTGGCGGGCCGCGTAGTCACGCATGGCGCGCAGGAAGTCGACCTTGCGGAAGGCCGGCCAGAACACGTCGCAGAAGTAGTACTCGGAGTGCGCCGTCTGCCAGAGCATGAATCCGGACAGACGCTGCTCGCCGCTGGTGCGGATCACCAGGTCGGGGTCGGGCTGGTCGCTCGTGTAGAGGTGACGCCCGATCATGTCGATGTCGACGGCCTCGGCGAGCTCCTCCATCGAGGTGCCCTTCTCCTGCGCGTCCAGCAGCATGGACCGTACGGCGTCGGCGATCTCCTGGCGGCCGCCGTAGCCGATGGCGACGTTGACCAGTATCCCGTCGACGTGCGCGGTGGCCTCCTCGGCCTCCTTGAGGACCGTCTGCATCCCGGACGGCAGCAGGTCGGGCGTGCCCACGTGGTGGACGCGCCAGCGGCCGTCGGCGGCCAGGGTGCGCACGACGTCCTCGATGATGCCGAGCAGCGGGACGAGCTCTTCCTCCGGCCGGTCGAAATTGTCCGTGGACAGCAGCCAGAGGGTGACGACCTCGACCTCGGTCTCGGTGCACCAGCCGAGGAACTCCTCGATCTTCCCGGCACCGGCCCGGTGGCCGTCGACGGTGCTGGAACCGGCGGCCTTCGCCCAGCGCCGGTTGCCGTCCATGATGACGCCGATGTGCTTGGGCACCTGAGCGTGGTCCAGGTGGCCTTCCACCCGGCGTGCGTACAGCCTGACCAGCAGGCCGCGCAGCTTGTCGCGCAGGTTCACGAGATTGTCAGCCCCTCCGTACGGATCGGACAGGCCGCGGCATGCGGCCCGGTCGTGGCCGCGGGCGGTCCCTGCCCGTTGGAAGTCCCCGGGGGCGAAGCCTACCCCCGCTGCCGCCGTGGGCCGTCAACAGGTGCGGAACGAAGGGTTCCGGCCGAGGGGGGTGCGCCCCCGGCGCACAAAAGAAAACGGGCCGGTCCGTGGGGGGGAGACGGACCGGCCCGAGGGGGGGTTTCCACCATAACCCTTCGTAAGTGATGCTGCGTGCATCGGCGTGCCACAACTACTCTCCGGAGCCGCCCGGCGACGCCCCGGTGCCCGCGGAAGCATGCGTTCCTGGCTCGGCCCTGGCCGAAAAGAGGCCGCTGCGCAGGGGAATCGTGGGCTCTGGGGCAGGATCCTGAGGATTTGCCGCATCTTGGGGCCCGCTCGGCGACTTGTCCCGGCATCCCTCCGATGGGTGACCCCGGCCGCGAACGCCCGCTTGACCGCGACGTCCGCTCGACCCCGCCCCCGCACCGGCCTGACATGGGGGCCCTGGCACCGCGCAGCCCCCTCCACTGCGCGGTACCGCTCCGCGCAGCTTTGCTCACGCGAATTACCTGTGGTCTGAACTTACGTGACCGGTGGGACGGAGGCGAGCCGTTGACGGTAACGATGTGAAAAACCTCGCCGGAAGATGCGCAAGGTGAATGAGTGAGACGGGTGAAACGGGTGAGTCACGGGACCCGCCCCGGTCCGCCTCACTCCTGATCCCGGGCGGATCGCGGGCGACTACGGCTTGCGCGCCTCGAAGAGGTGGCGGGTGCTGTGGGCGACGAAGGATCCTTCCGCCCGGATCCGCTCGTGCAGCGCGCGGAGCCGCGGTTCGTACTCCTCGACGGTGAAGCCGGGGACCATCCACACCACCTTGCGCAGGAAGTGCACGACCGCCCCGATGTCGTGGAACTCCATGCGCAGCCGCTCCGCCCGCAGATCGACGACGTCCAGCCCGGCGGCCTCGGCGTCCGCGCGCTCACGGTCGGGACGGCGGGCGCCGCGCACCTCGTCCGGCTGGGGACCGAGGAAGTGCTCGACGAGTTCGAAGACGCTGCCGGGGCCGACGTGCTGGGCGAAGTACGTCCCGCCGGTCCGCAGGACGCGGGCGATCTCGTCCCAGTGCGGGCGGACGGGGTGACGGCTGACGACCAGGTCGAAGGCACCGTCGGCGAAGGGCAGCGGATCGTCCTCGGCAGCGGCGACGACGGCGACTCCGCGCGGACGGAGCAGCGCGGTGGCCTTGGCGACGTTCGGCGGCCAGCCCTCGGTGGCGACGGTCAGCAGCGGCCGCCGCGGGGCCCTGCCGAGGGCGAAGTCCAGCACCTCCCCGCCCCCGGTCTGGACGTCGAGCACAGCGCCCGCCCGGCCCAGCCGCTCGGCCATCGACACGGCGTACCCCCAGGAGGGCCTGGCTTCCGTCGCCCGCCCTTCGAACCAGGAGAAGTCCCAGCCTTCCGTGGGCACGGAGGCGCCTTCGGCGACGAGGTCTTCGAAGGTGCGGTGTGGGGGGTGGGGGTGCTGCTGCTCGGGCATGGGCTCGGCACTTCTCCTCGTCGGACGGGCGGCGTGGGGTCGGTCGTCGGTCGGCGGTGGTCGCTCTTTGCGGTCGGCGGTCGGCGGTCGGCGGTCGGCGGTGGTCGCTCGTCGGCGGTCGGTCCCCCGGGGCGGGTGGGTCCGGCGGTCGGTCCCCGGGGGGTGGGTCCGGCGGTCGGTCCTCGGTCGAGGTGGGGCAGGAGGGCTGCGTACGCCGCGTGGACGGTGGGGGCGTCGAGGAGGCCGGGGCCGGGAGCGGTGGGGGCGGCGGCGGCGCGTGCCATCGTCCAGGTGTCCATCAGGAGCCGACTGAAGGCGGCGAGCGGTCCGCCGACGGGGCCCTCCCGGCGGGCCCACCGCTCGGCGATGAGCCCGCCCACCCCCGGCACGTTCTCGACGCCGCGCCACATCGGGTCCGCCGCGGCGTAGACCACGTACCGGACGTGGCTGTGGATGAGCGCGCCGCTGCACAGCAGGCAGGGTTCGAGGGTCGTGTACAGCCGGAGGCCGTCGTCGGCGCGGGTTCCGGTCGGCAGCTGGGCGAGCGCGTTGACCTCGGCGTGCGCGATGGCCGTGCCGGCGAGTTGACCCGGTGGGGCCGTGGGCTCCTCGCTCCGGTTGCGCCCGGCGGCGACGACGCGCCCGCCGGCATCGACGAGGACGGCGCCGACCGGCCGGCTGCCGGCCCGCAGGGCTTCCCAGGCGAGCTCGAAGGGCAGGTGCCACGGCTGGGGCAGGGCACTGGGATGTCCGGTCACAGCACCCCGCTCTCCGGCGGCCGGTTCCGGCGGTCAGTCGAGGACGAGCAGGACATGGTCGTCCTCGCCGTGCCGGACGGTGCCGGTGCGGCGGAAGCCGTGCTTCTCGACGAGACGGATGGAGCCGGTGTTCCCGCTGAAGGGGTCGGCGTACAGGGGCCGGTTCTCCTCCCGCTCCAGGAAGAGGCCCAGGGCCCTGCTCCCGATGCCGCGTCCCCAGTACGGGCGTCCCAGCCAGTAGCCGATGAAGCGGCGGTCCCCGTCCCACCAGGCGACGATGTTGCCCGCGACGGCGCCGTCCGCCGTGACGGTCTGCACGAAGCAGGTGTCGTCACCGAGGACGTTGGATTTCCAGTGCCGCAGGAACGCCTCGCGCGGGCGGGGAGGGAACCTCGACCGCCGGACGGCTTCCGGCTCGTGCTCGTACTCCAGGAAGAACTCCAGGTCGGCTTCCACCACGTCACGCAGCCGGACGTCCACGTCGTCATCGCTCATACCCGGAGTGTGGCAGCAGCCACTGACAACCGGCCTCCTCGCGAAGCCGCCCCCTCGGGGGACAGCGGAGCCCTCTCAGGGGACAGCGGAGCCCTCTCAGGGAACAAGCGGACGCACTTCCTCGGCGACGAACCGCACGAACCCCTCCGGGTCGGGCTCGTCCCCGGTCGGCTGGAGCACCACGGTGTCGGCCCCGGCCTCGGCCAGCCGCTCCACGGCCTTGGCGACGGCCCCCGCGTCCCCGGCGACACCGAGGTCCGGAACGGATTCCAGCCCCTCGGCCACCAGCTCGGCACGCAGCCGGTCGTCGGCGTCGGGCCCGGTGGCGGCGAGGAGGTAGACGACGACCGGGTGCGGCCCGTCCCCCCGCCCGGCGGCCTCCCGCCCCTCCCGGATGAGCCGGAGCGCCTCCCGCACACCCTCGGCGTTGGTCGCGGCCGTGAGGATGGTCCCGTCGGCGGCCTCCCCGGTGAGGCGCAGCGAACGCGGCCCGGTGGCCCCGGCCAGGACACCGCTCCCGCGGTCCTCCGGCGGCCAGTCGAGACCGACGTCGTCGAGCTTGACGTACCGCCCGTCGGTCGTCACCCGCTCCCCGCCCAGCAGGGCGCGAAGAGCGACGAGATGCTCCCGCAACAGGGTCACCGGCGACTCGACGCGGGCACCCACCTGCCCCATCCAGTCCTGCACCCCATGCCCCACGCCGACGATTGCCCGCCCCGGGAACATCCGGTGCAGCGAGGCGACCTCCATGGCGGTGATGGCGACGTTCCGCAACGGCACGGGCAACAGCCCGACCCCGACCCGCACCCGCTCGGTCCACGCGAGCGCGGCGGCGGCGGTGGAGATACCACCCTCTCGGAAACAGTCTTCCCAGAGCCAGAGCTCCTCGAGACCGGCGTCATCGGCGAGCCGGGCAACGGATCGGAGGCGTTCGGGGGCGAGTTGCGGGCGAAAGACAGCGCCTAGTCCGGTCATGCTGCTCTTCCTACCCCGGGCCGGAGGCGACGGACAACGTATTTGCGCTCGACACGAAGTCGGGTCGTTTCGGATACGTTCGGGTTCGGACAGACCGGTGACAGGTGGCCGGTGGGACGGTCGGAGGTGGCCCGTTTGAGGCGGCAGTGGCGGGACGGGCACGGGGAGTTGGTCGTACACGGGAGCGGTGGGGAGCCGGCCGTCCGTGTGCCGCTGGAGATCGCCGCCTCCTATCGAGCCCGTACGAAAGGGTTGTTGGGGCGGGATTCCGTTGAGGGGGCGATTCTGCTCTCCCCCGCCAACAGCATCCACACCTTCCGGATGCGCATGCCGATCGATGTCGCCTATCTCGACCGTGACCTTCGCGTCATCGCCGTGCGGACCATGCGGCCGGGGCGGTTGGGGATGCCGCGACTGCGGGCCCGGCACGTGGTGGAGGCGGAGGCAGGGGCGATGGCGGGGTGGAGAGTACGGGAGGGTGTGTCCATCGAGGTCATCCGGTAACACAGGTCCCGCGGATCCGGATCGAGGCGACGACGAGGCTCGACGGCGCCACTACCTGTCACCCTTTGCGAGCGACCTGGGCGAAAACCGGCGGCTCGACCAAGAGCACGTCACAGATCATCAGCGGGTCCCGTCGCTCCACCGGTCGAAGAGCATGCCCTGTGCCGCTTCCGCATTCTCCCAACCCGCCGGACCGTCCGGCTTCACCGACAGGCGCTGCAGCGCCGCCCTGGCCGCGGGGCCGCCCATCGCGCCCAGCAGTTCGATGGCCGCGTCGGCACCGATGTCCTCGGTCACGCAACGCTCGGCCAGGCCCACTGCCCAGTCGGCGAAGCCGCCGGGGTCAGGATCGAGGGCCAGCCAGCGGAAGACCGAGTCGGCGATGTCGTCCCGCAATGAGGCAATCATGGCCAGCATCGCCGCTTCGACGTGCCGTACGACGTGCCGTTGCAGCGGATGGAGCTGCGGTCGGCCTCGCCACGCGCGGACCAACTCGTCCACACCGGACCACGTCACGTCGCCCGTGCGGGGCATGCTCTTCCCGACTGCCTGGTGGAACTCCTCCCACACGTGCCACAACAGGCCGGGCGACGGAGGCTGAGGTACATGCGGAGTCAGCTCCGGGTCGTTCAGGAACACGGTCACCACTCGCCGGGCTTCCGCCAGTCGCTCGTCGGTGCGGGGCAGCTCCGCGACCCGCCTCCAGTCGCACTCGTCCCAAGGCTGTGGCAGGGACCGCAGGGCGTGAGGCAGGACGTAGTCACCCTCCGGATCGTGCCACCGCGCCACCTGCGGATCCCACGTCTCCTCGGCATTCGGTTCCGGATCCGACTCGCTCATCGGTCATCGGTCCGACACGAGCTGGAGGACGGCAGTCCCGTCCTCCCCGGTCGCTGTCTGAATCACCACCGCGTCCGGCTGGGGACTCGGCCGCCCGGCGGCTCCAAGGCCGCCGCAGGAGTTCCCGCTGCCGTTGCTGCGCAGGACGGTGATGCAGCCCTGCCCCGGGCCGTTCGCACTGCCCTTGGACTGGCCGTTGCCCGACTTCACCGTGTACGCGATGGTGTTGGGGCCTACCTCGGTGACGGACAGAGTGGCCGGGCCGCGAGGGCCCTTGAAGGGGACTTTCACCGGCTCGGAGACCGCAATCTCGCAGTTGCCGTCCGCGCAGGCGGCGATGTCACGGCCGTCCGCGGGCGACACCGAGGGCTTGGGTACCTCAAGGGAGTCGGCCTCTGACGGCCGCTCACTGGGTCGCGGTGACGCCTTCGCGGGCTCGTCCGCGTCACCGCCGCAGCCGGCCGCCGCCGTCAGGACGATCAGCGCGGCGAGTACGATTCCGGTTCTGGGCAGTCCGCGTGCTTGCGTCGCGGCCATGGTGTTCCCCCGTGTGCTGTGCTCCGACGTGCCTTGGTTCCTATGTTCGGCAGGCAGTATTACCCATTCCCTCGCGTCGCTGTCGTCACGCACCGGCGCCCGCCGCTACCTCGTCGAGGATGCGTTGATAGTTCTCCTGTGACGGGTACGGAGACATCCTCCTCATGCCCACGGCCCTTCCCGGGGTGCGTGATGGAGCCGCCAACAGCGCGATCCGCGGCGGACAGCCAGTACGTAGAGCGCCCGAGGAGACCTCCAGCCAGAGCCGTACCGAGACGGGTCTGACACCAAGGCTATTCAGTTTGTGGGTGAGTGGGATTGCCCAGGGGCCATACGCCACGGTTTCACCGGACGCGCGAGAAGCTGACGCCGCTCGTCGGTGAGCGGGAGCCATCCGTTCGTTCCGGGCGGGGCGGCAGCGATCGCCGCCGGAGCAGCTGAGTCGCTCGCCGGAAAGTGGATCACGGCAGGAGTCCGGTTCTGGCACCCGTGCACCGGCTTCTGGGGAGGCGTCATGACGTCCACTGCTGCGCGTCCTTCCTCGTCGTAGCCGGCAGGCTCTGGTCGGAGGCAAGTCGCAGCAGGGCCTCACGGCTGTCCGGCGCGTCATCCGTGCGGTGGAGGAACCAGAGGGCCTCCTCGACCGCGCTACCGCGCCGGACGGACCGCTCCGCGAGCGCAGCCGCCCAGACGGCCGTCGCCGACAGAGCCGCCGGTTCCTCGTCGCCAGCCGCCCTTTCCACGTGCGGGAGGTCAGCGAGCCAACGGAAGACGGCGGCGGTGACCCGGTCCGCGATCCGCGCGCACCAGACGCCGGCGAAGGACACGGCGTCCGTGCCTCGCAAGTCGAACCCCAGCGACTCGCACTCGTGCCACGCCTCGTTCATCCGTTCGCGAGTAACCAGCCGTGGGTACGGCATCAGGGCACGTACGACCTCGGCGATGGCACCCCAGTCCACTGGTGCGTCGCCGTACGACCGCCCGACGCCCGGCGCGGGCTCGACAAGCAGGGAAGCTTCCAGTGCCGAACGCGCCCGGGCAAGGCTCTTGGCATCCGGCGCGGTCGCGCCCCAACCGAAGTCGTTCTGCCAGGAATACGGAAGGTCCCGCAGTGCGTCAGGCAGCAGAGGCTCCTCGTCGCGGGGGACTTCCCGGGCCCGGATCTCGTACTCCGAACGGCGCAGCCCGAGAAGCCGGGAACGCACATATGGCCGGAAGTCCTGGACCTCGCCGTCGTGCACGAGGTCCAGCAAAGCTTCTTCGCCCCGTGGACGGCCGAGCGAGACCAGCATGCGCACCGCCACCTCCACCGCTAGGCCGACCCGTACGAACCCACTCGCGAGCAGCGCGGTCTCTTCCGTCTCCAGATCGCTCAGCGATCCGGAGACGGTCGCACGCTCGATGAAGGCGAAGGCGTCGTGCGCCAGCGTCTGCCGTACCGAGGCGGCCCACTCCGCCGCCACCCTGTCGATCTGCTGCTCTGTCGGTGGCGCGGACACGGTGGGGATCCCCATGTCGGCCCACTGACCGACCACCTGCGCCACCCGTTGCCGGGTGACCTGGGACGTGGTCGGCATGATCCGGGTCAGCCAGGCGTCTGCCTCGTCCAAGGTGTGATCATCGCGGTCGTCGTAGAAGTCCCGTAGTTCCTCGTCCCAGTCGTGCACGCTCTGCCGTCGCTCGGGCAGGCACACACGCAGCACATGCCGAGCCTGCTCACGTCTCTCCGCCGTGGGCACAAGGTTCTCCAGGACCTGAGACCTGCGGTAGGTCAGGTCGTGCCAAGGCGGTGGCAGCTCGCGCATGGCAGCGGGCAGCAGGTAGATGTCCACCAGTTGTTCTCCGTTCGTGCCCCGACCGAATTCTGATGCGTCAAGTTCACGAGACGCCCAGGTAATCCATCGCATCCTTCGGGGTCTTCATCCTGGACCAATCCATGGAGCCTGCCTGCTTCCGGGCCTGGATCTCTACCTCCATCCGCTTCAGCTGGCTCGGGGATATGTCCGTGCCGGCGATACGTACCGGCACCCCGTTCTTCGCCATCGTTCCGGCCGGTGTGCCTTGAGGCTTGTACTTGACTCCGTCCCGCTTTCCGCTCTTGTAACCGCTGAAGATGTTGGTCCATTTCTCAGTGGTCTCGATCTCGACGCGTGCAGCCCTGCCTTCCTCGGCCTTCACCTGCCACTTGGCCAGATCCTCGACCTGGCGTTCGAAGTCGGCCTTGATGGTGGCGTTCCCCGTGTTCTTGACCTCCACGGCGTGGACCTTGCCGTCCGTGCCCTTGTAGAGCACATCGGCGTCGTTGATCTCTGAGATGTTCACCGATTCGCCGTTGCCGACATCGACGTCCTCCTTACCGAAGTCCTTGCCGACAGCGGTGTGCACAGTCGTGCCAGGTGCCGCCTCGTCGTCGGCGGCCCGCTGGACCGCGTTCAGCTCAGCACGTGCCTGGCTGAGTTCGTCCGTGTTCTTGGCGTTCGTGACCTTGCTGGTCAGCGACGAGCGCGCTTCCTTGGAGACGTTCTTCGTCGCGGCCAGTTTGGAGATTTCGTCCAGCGCCTTGGCTGCATCCGCCTTGCCTATCTCTTTCTTGTCCGGGTCCGGGTCGTCCTTCGCCCGCTGAACGAACTCGTCGATCTTCCTCGGCGCGTGCTGGACGCCTTCGTCGTCGAGCGCCTTCTTGGCCGCGCCCTGACGATCCGCCAGTTCAGCTCCGACGGCGATCCTGTCGGCCTCGTCGGCTTGCTCGCGAGCGTCCTGGGCCTGCTGCTTGGCCTCGTCATCGCAACTTTCTTGAGCGAGGGTTACGTACGGGGAGCTGGACCCACCCGCGGCGATGACTGTCGTACCGGTACCGGGAGAGCCTATGAGGCCCGGGCCGCCGCCATACGGGACGGTGAAACGGGGGGCGGAGAGGGTGCAGCCGGACGCTCTGGCCCTCTTCTCGGCTTGGTCAGCGGCCTTGTCCGCGTCATCAGCCGCCTTGCGCGCGGCGTCGGCGTCGCCGGCCTTCGCTGCCTTGCGCGCCTTCTCGGCGGCATCCGCCGCCTTGTCGAGGGATGCGCCGACCTCGGCCAGATCCTTGAACTTGGTGAACTTCGTGATGGTCTTCGGGCTGAAGATGCCGATGACGCCGACCACGGTGTTGCCGATGGAGGCGCCGTAGTTGCCCTTCTCCCAGTTCTCCTTGTCGACGAACGTGTCGACCGCCAGGTCGGACACGAAGTCCTCGGGCGAGTTGACCCAGCCCCACACGGAGGAGACGTAGTCCCCCTTGTCCCACTCCCTGCCCAGCTCGTCGGCCTTGTCGCCCCACCAGTCGGTCGTGTAGCCCTTCAGGCCGTTCCAGCTGTCCTTGATCGAGCCGACCGGGTCGCTGACGACATCCATGGTGCCGGCCAGGAAACTCTTGGTCGGGGCCACGAAGAAGCCACGGACGTGGTCCATGAACGTCCTGTCGTGGCGTTCCTGGTCATGTACGTCGTCCCAGAGCGACCTCTGGTCGAAGGGCCCGGGAGCGAGCGGGACGGTGTCGTTGGCCCCCGCGCCGTCATAGGTGATGATCTGGGCCGCCGAAGCGGGGCTGCCGCCGCTGTCGGTACCACCCGTACCGCCGACGGTGTCTGTTCCGGCGTCGGTGCCGGTGCCTTCCTGGCCTCCGGAATCGGCGCCCGCGCTTGCACCGGTACCGCCATCCGTCTCGTCGCCGCCGTCCCCTCCGGCCCCGCCGTCGGCAGGGGCATCGCCGTCCGCATGCGCGTCGCCGCCGGGGCCGGCGCCGGTGGTATCGGAACCACCCTTCTGTGTCCCGTCGTCGCCTTCTGCCGCACCCGTCTCCGTACCATCGCCCTGCGGAGCAGGGCAGGCCGTGCCCGTCGCCGAGCAGACCGCCGACTGGATGCCGTCGGCGATACGCCCGCCGAGGCCGCCCACCGACAGTGCGACGATGATCGCGGCGACTACGGCGATGAGCCCCGCGTACTCCACCGCGGTCTGGCCCTCGTCTCGCCGCCAGCGGATCATCCTCGCCAGGCTGAACTCCCGCCGCTGCTCCCGCTCTTCTGGCGCGCTCTCGAACCACTCACGCGACCGGGCCCGGCGCGACAGCACGATCACCGCCACCGGCATCGCCGCCTGTGTGATGCCCCGCAGATCACCGTGCAACAGCGTGCCGAACGACAGCCACACGATCCACGCCTGTACGGCGATCAGCGCGCGGCTCGTCCACACCCCGCCCCGCCACAGGCGCCGGGCCAGGTAGACCCCGGCCACGCTGGGCAGCGAGTCGTACACCAGGATCCCGAAAATCTCCCCGGAGTAGTACGACACCACCGACAGCACCGTGACCACGTAGAGCACCGTCAGCGCGAACTGCGCCCACAGCAGTACCTGCGCCCAGCCCAGTTCCCGTGGAAACGGCGAACGCCGGTCCCAGGACGGGATGTTCCGGGCATCCCACATCCCACTCGGGGGTATCGCGTCACCGGCACCGGACATGCGTGACCTCAGCTCATAAGCGGGAATTCACGACGGACACCCGGCCGAGGCTAATGAGCGTCGATCACTGGCACATGGGCCCACGGTCCCAACCCTGGGCCCACCGGGCTCCTGATGTGTGCGCGGGAACGGGCGGGGCCCGTCCTCGCCGGCGGTGGCGCGAGCACGGGCCCTTGGCGGGTCGGCGGCGGCTCAGCTCTCCGCACGCAGGAAGGAGACCTCGACACGGCGGTTCTTCTTGCGGCCCGCCTCCGTGGAGTTGTCGGCGATCGGGTACTGCTCGCCGTAGCCGCGTACCTCGTACGTGATGTTGGAGTCCCCGAGTTCGTCGTCCAGGACACCGTGTACGGCCGACGCGCGCCGGCGGGACAGGACGTCCCCGTGGGCCGAGGAGCCCAGGTTGTCCGTGAAGCCGAAGACGCGGACTTTCGTCGCGTTCTGCGCCTTGATCTCCTCGGCGATCGCTGCGATGCGGGCCTTCGCCCGGGAGCCGAGCTTTGCGCTGTCCTTGCCGAACAGCACCTCGGCTTGCAGCGCGAACTTGACGTCCGTGTTCGTGTCCTCGCGACGCTCCTCGCCCGCCTCGTCCTCGATGACGGTCTTGATGTCGAGGACCTTGGCCTTGGCGAGGGTCGCGCCGTCGACCAGTTTCAGGTCGGGGTCGTTCCCGTCGACTTTTAGCGGTGCGCTGGCACTCGGTTGGGCGCCCGGCGGGTAGCTCGGGTCGTCGGCGTGGGCGGCGGTGGCGCCGACGAGGTTTGTGGCGACCATGACGGAGGCCGCTGCGATGACGACCGCCAGGCGTGGGGTCCGGGTGTGGGCCATGTTTTCCTGCCTCAGCCGGAGATCTTGATGGTGGCGGAGGCGAACGTCGGGAGCTGGAAACTAACCTCGCTCGTGCTCTGGGGCGGCGCGGGGAACTGCATGAAGACGGGGATCGACTCTCCCGCCTTGATCCTGGGCATGTCAGTCGTCGTTAGAGGCCGGCCCTCGGTGTCACGCAGCACGTAGTACCGCTTTTTGCTCGCCGAGTCCACGAGCGTTGCTCCACCAAGGGATGCTCCATGCCTAAGGATCTCGGTCTCGTTGCCTTGTGTCCGGACCGGCACTCGGACCGACTCATCGCCGTCGTTCTTGATGTCACCGCTCACGGTGACAAACCCCCCCGAGTCCCTATCGGCAGAGGTGATCTGAAGGAGGAGACCGTCCTCACCCTTGAGCTCGGCCAGCGGCTCTTCCGACTCCCCCGTCTGCGCATTCGGCTTCGATCCGCTGTCCTTGGAGGCGGACGCGGACGCGTCTCCGCTCTTGTCGTCCCCGCTGCTGCAGCCGGCCACACCGAGGGCCAGGCTGACCGCAACAGCCGCTGCGACCATCCCCCTGCGGGCCGTCGTGGCGAACCGAATGCTCATGAGTTCCGCTTCCTTTGTTCGTCGTACTTCGTCAATCGGCCAGATGGACGTCGAAGAGGTCCTCGGGACCGGGGAGACCCGAGAGATCGTCCGGGTCGAGGTCCCAGTTCTTGTTGTCCTTGCACCTGAGCTGCGGCAGGTCCTCGTTGTTGCCGTTGTCCTCGTCGGGCAGCGGCGGGATCGAGCAGCGCGGCTTGATCACGGCTTTGGCCTTCGCCGTCGCGTACGTCTCTTCCGTCCCGGGGACGATGCTGTCGCCGACGGGTTCGTTGGTCTTGACCTCGACCGTGTAACCCAGCGGGGCCCACTCGGGCTGGCAGCCACCCGCCACGACATGTGCGTCGTTCTCCTCGGCGAACTGCTGCGCCCGCCAGCACGAGGGTTCGAGCCCGTCCACCTCGCCGTCGAGGATGTCCTCCCAGAGGTCCGGGTTGAGGAGGTTGTCCAACCACCTGCCCGTGAGCTGGTCCCGCTTGTCCTGCGCGGCCGCGAGGGCGGCTGCGTCCGCCGCCGTCTGCGCGCCGTTCCGTGTCGCCGCGGCCTGGCCGACCGCAAGGTACGCGAACGCGAGGAAGAGCAGACCCGCCACCACCGTGATGTAGATGGGGAAGGCCTGCCCTGCGTCGCCGTACTTACGGGGCCTCATCAGCCGCTGGTGACCTCGTCGATCTTGTCCGTGATCGCCTCGAAGATCGACTGGCCGATGTCCGTCCCCGTGATCGCCAGAACAATCGCCACGACCACCGCGATGATCCCCAGGTACTCGACTGCGGTCTGCCCCTTGTCGTTGCGGGCGGCACGGGTCTGCAGGTACGCGACGGTGGTGTTGATCCAGTTGCTCATGGTGGTGTTCCCCTCCGGTGCCGGCCGGCCGCCTACCGGCCGACGCACAAGTCTCTTGGTCGCCGCTCGCGTCACCGGCTTCCTTCTTGCCGGTCTCGGTTTCGACACCCGAAACGTACGCCGCTTCCCCGGTCCCGCCAGAGGGCCCCAGGGCCCAATCCAGGGCCCAAAGCAGGCCTCGGGCCCTGTCGTCCGCGTACCAGAGCCACGAGCCCAGCCGCCACCCCCCGTTCCCCCGATCAGCCACGTCGCGTGGCCCCCCTCCCCGTCCCCGAACCGGGCGCCGTGCCGAGCCACTTGGCCACGGCCTCGCTGCGGCTGGCGCTGTGCAGCTTGGCGAAGATCCGGTTGATGTGGTTCTTGACGGTCTTCTCGCTGATGAAGCAGGTGGCGGCGATCTGCTGGTTGCTCATGCCGGACGCGATGTGGTCCATGATCTCCACCTCCCTGGAGCTCAGCCCGAAGCTCTCCCTGTTCGAGGACCTAGACGACGACTGTGCCACATTTGATTGCAATCGCGAAAGAGTTTGTTGCGAACTGAGGCTGGGGGCTACCGGTTGACGCTGGTAAACAGCATTATCTTCGGCGAGTTGAGGGGCCTGCGGCGGCGTTACGGACGGAAAGCCTCCGTATGCACTCGCATACGGCCCCGCCCCGCCCAAACCGTCCGGCAGCGGTGCCGAAGCCGCGCCCGCCCCCTGGCTCTCCCGTACCCGAGCCAGCAGCGCCCCCGCCGCCGTGGGTGTGAAGTGGGCCCTGCCTTCCTTGATGTCCCGTACCGCGGCGACGAGCTGGTCCGCGGTGAACTCGCCGTGGACCAGGTAGCCGCCAGCGCCCAGCCGGAGCGCCTCGTGGACGATCTCGCTCTCGCGGCTGTAGGTGAGCATCAGGACCGGGGCGATGCGCACCAGGTACGGCAGGGCGGAGATGCCGTCGACGCCTGGCATGCGGACGTCGAGCAGGACGACGTCAGGGCGGTGGTGCTGTGCCGCCTCGCAGGCCTGATGGCCGTCGGCCGCCTCCGCGACAACGTCGATGTCGTCGCGGCCGGAGAGCAGGACGGTGAGGCCGGCACGGACGACGGGGTTGTCGTCCGCGACGACGACGCGGAGTGGACGGCGGGCCGGTGGCGCCGGGAAGCCTCCGAGGCCCTCGGAGGGGCCGGGCCTGCCCGTCCTCTCGGGGGATGACTGGGCCGGGAGGCCCGGCAGGGCTGACGCGTCGGCGGGCATCGGCGCCCGGGGCGGAGGGTCGTCGGCGGGGGCGACGGAGTGTGCCGAAGTGTGCTGGGAGAGGTGAGCGGGCGGGTGGACATACCCGCCGGAGGGGGGAGTCGTATCCGGCATCGTCGGCCTCCTCTCGGGGAGTTGGGGAGGGAGCTGGGGGCAGACTGCGGATCAGGGCGGTCCGGTCAGTGCGGTCGGTGTCGTGGAGGGGTGAGCGGTCAGGGCGGCGAGCGGTATGTCGACGCGGACCTCGGTTCCCCGCACATGCCGACCCCTTCCGATGCGAATGCGGGCGCCGACGGAGGCTGCTCGTTCGACCATGCCGACGAGGCCGAAGTGGCCGGCGCGTCTGAGGCTGTCGAGGGTCGTGCCGGGGGGCAGGCCCCGGCCGTCGTCGTAGACGCTGATGCGCAGTTGGTCGCCCACGACACCGGCGGAGACGTCCACGTGTGTGGGGTCGGCATGGCGGTGGGCGTTCTCCATGGCCTCGGAGGCGATCGTCAGCAGGTGGCGGGCCACGGCCTGCGGGACCGGGGGGACGGAGGTGCCGCCGACCTGGCGGTAGGCCGCGTGCAGGCCGGTGCGGCGTCCGATGTCCGCGGTACGGGCGGCGAGTTCGGCTGCGACGTCGACTCCACCGTCCAAGCCCGACTCGCGGCGCAAGTCCGCCAGGAGTTCGCGGGACTCGGAGGCGGCGCGGCGGGCGGAGCGGGCGACGAGTTCGGCCTGGTGTCTGACGGTGCGCGGGTCCATGCGGTCGGCGGAGGATGCGAGGCCGTCGGCGGCCAGGGCGAGCCCGTGCAGAGTCTTGGCGACGGAATCGTGCATCTCGCGGGCGAGGCGGGAACGCTCGCTCTCCACCGCCTCGTTGACGGCGAGACGCGCCTGGACCGCGGTCAGTGCCTGGGTGGCGGCGCCGAAGCGCAGGACCAGGCCGCGCAGGGTCACCCCAGCGGCGCCGACGAGTACGCAGAAGCCGGGCATCAGCGCCGATTCGGCGAAGGTCGCGTCCTGCTGGGTGCTGCGGGAGACGATGACGAGGATGGCCGCCTGCAGGCAGGCGAAGAAGGCCGCTCCACGCCAGCCGTACACCAGGCCGGCCAGCAGCGGCGTGCAGACGCTGACGTAGGCGAGGGTGCTGTCCGGGCCTGCCGCGATGAGGAGCAGGGAACCCAAGAGGGTGTCCACGGCCAGCAGGGACGGGTGTTTCAGGAGAAATGGTCCGAAGCGTTCCCAGTCACGGAACAGGGCGTACGAGAGCATGAAGGTGATCACTACGGACGTGGCGACCAGGCGGGTGGCGAGGCCGGGCGCCGCGTTGAGCAGGGCTGCCGGGGCGGCCAGGGCGATCATGGCCAGCCGGAAGCCGAAGACCTGACGGCACATCGCCTGCAGGGCGCTGACCTGGATCTTCAGTGCGGCCGTGGGCTCCGCTCCGTTCGCCTTGCCCGTCGTCCTCACCGCGCTCTGGGCGCCCGCCTGGGGGGAGAGCTGACCGGCCAGGTGCGGGGGCAGGAGCGTGCCCGCCGGAGGCGTGGTGATGTTCGTGGCACCGCCGTTCGTCGCGGGTATCGCCCTCAGCCGGGGCATCCGTGTGGCCATGGTCGCCTCACTTGCCCACGATCGAGCCGAAGTCGGTTCCCGAGCCGAGGATGAGGCCCGCGCCGAGGAGGAGCATCGTGGCCGGGACCATGAAGGTCGTGATCATCATCGTGGCCTTGGGAACCGCCCGGGCCGCCTTCCGCCGCGCGTTCTGGGCATCCGTACGCCGCATGTCCTTGGCGAGGGCCACCAGCGTGTCGACGATCGGTGCGCCCAGTTCCTCGCCCTGCTGCAACGCCGTCACGAACATGGCGACCTGCTCCGAGTCGTTGCGCCGTCGCAGTTCCGCGAAGGCCTGGCGGCGGCTCATGCCGAGGTCCATCTGGCGCAGGGTGATGCGGAGTTCGTCCGCCCAGGGGCCCTCGTACTTGGACGCGACCCGGTCCAGTGCCTGGCGGAAGCCGAGGCCCGCGCTCACCACGACCGCCAGGACGTCCAGGAAGTCCGGCAGGGTCCGTTCGATGACGTCCTTGCGGATGCGAATCGCGGACCAGATGCCGACTTCCGTCCAGAACGCCCCGAAGGCGAGCAGGAGGAGGGCCACCAGGAGCTGGCCCCGCATCAGGAACACCAGGAAGCCGACGCCGCCCAGAGCCCCGTACACCGCCCGCCGCGCCGCATAGCGGTCGATGGTCAGTCCGCCCGGGTTGCCCGCCAGGTCGATCTTGCGGCGGTACTTCGCCACCTGCTTGGGGCCCATCAGGCGCAGCACCGCGGGGGCGTACCGCATGCCCATGCGGTCGATGAGCGAGTCGACCGCGCCCGTGCGCGTGGCGCCGACCTCCAGGGCCAGCGCGAGGTCGCCGGGGAGTTTGGCCTCGGCGCGGTACATGCGGATGCCGGCGAAGACGCCCCAGACGCCGATACCCATCAGCAGGGCGAGAAGCAGTGCCATGGTTGCCTCCGTGCTTCTCAGACGTCGATGCGGGACAGGCGGCGGATGAGGACGAAGCCGACGGCGTAGAGGGAGAAGGCGATGATGACCGCCGCCTGGCCGAAGGGTGAGCCGGTCATGCGGTCCAGGGCGCCGTCCTTCACCCCGTCCATCAGGAACAGGGAGCCCACGCCCAGCACCGGCACCGCATACGACGTCATGCTCACCTGGGAGAGCTGTGTGCGGACCTCCCGCCGCGTCTCCTTCCGCTCCTCCAGCGTCTCCGTCAGATTCCGCAGGGCGCTCACCACCTGCCCGCCCGCCCGGTTGGACAGCACCAGCGTGGTGACGAGGACGACCAGTTCGCGGGAGGGGAGGCGGTCCGCCATTTCGCTCAGTGCGTCGTCCATCGAGGCGCCGACCGCGAGTTGTGCCGACACCTTGCCCAGTTCCTCGCCCGCCGGGGCCTCCATCTCCTCCGCGGCCATGCCGATCGCGGTGCGCAGGGCGAGACCCGCCTGCGTGGCGTTGGCCAGGATCCTGGCCATCTCGGGGAGCTGGTTGATGAACTTCTCGATGCGTTTCTGCCGTTGCCAGTTCAGGAACTGGATCGCCACGCCGATGCCCAGCAGGCCCGCGAGCGGGCCGAAGAACGGTGCGAGGGCCGCCTGGCCGATCAGCCACAGGCCCGCGACCGTCGCCAGCATGTAGACGAAGAACTCACCGGGGGTGATGTCCAGGCCGGTCGCCGCCAGGCGGAGTTCCAGTTTCTTGCCGGGCTCGGTGCGTCGCAGGCGGCGGTCGATGCCGCGGAAGTTGCGGCGGCGGCCGGCGACCGGGATCTGGCCGGTCGAGGACAGGCGGTCGACGAGCGCCTGGCGCTGTGCCCTGCCCGTGGCGTAGGAGTGCAGGCCGACGACCGCGAGGACGCACGTCAGCAGGGTGATGCCGGTGGTGAGCGTGATGAGCGATTGCAGATCCATCGGTCGGTCCTACCTGGCTTCTCGGGTGGCTAGCTGGTCCGCGGACCGGGCGATGCCGAAGGCCTGCGGGATGGGCTGGCTCGCCATGTACAGGCGGTCGGCGGTGCGGCGCGGGAGGGGGTAGTACTCGAAGCTGCCGTGGATGCGGCCGTCGGCCGACATGGGCTGCGCGTGGAAGCGGGCGACCGTGACCAGGCGGTACGGGTCGCTGCCGTGGCTGTCCATCAGTGCGATCTCGGTGATGCGGCGGGCGCCGTCCGCGAACCTCGTCAGCTGCACGATGACGTCGACCGCGCTGTTGATCTGGTCGTGCAGGGCGACGAAGGGGATCTCCACGTCCGACATGGAGGCGAGGGTCTGCAGGCGCATCAGGGCGTCCTCCGCGCTGTTGGCGTGGACGGTGGCGAGTGAGCCGTCGTGGCCGGTGGACATCGCCTGGAGCATGTCGAGGGACTCACCGCCGCGGACCTCACCCACGACGATCCGGTCGGGGCGCATGCGCAGGGAGTTGCGGACCAGGTCGCGGATCGTGACCTGGCCCTTGCCCTCGACGTTGGGCGGGCGCGACTCCAGGCGGATCACGTGCGGCTGCTGGAGCTGGAGTTCGGCCGAGTCCTCGATGGTGATGATGCGTTCGCCCTCGGGGATCAGGCCGGAGAGGGCGTTCAGCAGGGTCGTCTTTCCCGTGCCCGTCGCGCCCGAGACGATGATGTTGAACTTCGCCTGCACCAGGCCCGCCAGCAGATACAGCATCGGCTCGTCCAGTGAGCCGAGGCCGATCAGCTCCTGGAGGGTGAAGGAGCGCGGGAAGCGGCGGATGGTGAGGGTCGCGCCCGTCAGGGACAGCGGCGGGATGATGACGTTGACGCGCTCGCCGGAGGGGAGGCGGGCGTCGACCATGGGGTTCGACTCGTCGACGCGGCGGTTGACCGTGGAGACGATCCGCTCGATGGTCTGCATGAGCTGGTCGTTGGAGGCGAAGCGCAACGGCAGTTGCTCGACGCGGCCGCCGCGCTCGACGAAGATCGCGTCCGGGCCGTTCACCATGATCTCGGTGATGGAGGCGTCCTCCAGGAGCGGCTCCAGGATGCCCAGGCCCAGTGCCTCGTCGACCACCCTGCGGATGAGCTGCGAGCGCTCCACCGTCGACAGGACCGGGCCCTCGCGGCTGATGATGTGCCCGAGCACCCGCTCCAGCCGGGCCCGGCGCTCGGCCGCGGCCAGCGAACTCATCTCCGCGAGGTCGATCTCCTCCAGGAGCTTGGCCCGGTAGGAGGCGACCAAGTGGCCGTCCTCGCCCCGGTTGCCGTGCTCCTCGGGGGCGTTGATGCGTGCTCGCAGGCTCATGAGTCCGTGCTCCGTTCAGTGGTCGCGCGGCATCGTCGCGGTCTTGACGGCCGGGTCGAACTCCCAGCCCGGCACGAGGGACGGGATCCGCACGGTCGCCGTGACGGTGACCTCGTCCCCGCCGAAGGAGGCGGGGCAGCTGGTCCCGTCGGCGAGCCAGCCGCTGACCGCCGCCCGGCAGTCCGCCTCGTACGGGCCGTCCAGGGACGCGCTGCGCGCCCCCGTCCGGGCGGCCGTGCCCGCCTGCTGGGCCGTGTAGGCGATCAGGCCGAGCTGCACGGCCCCGAGCGCGACGATCAGCAGGATCGGCAGGAAGCCGAGGTACTCGATGGCGACCTGGCCGCGGTCTCGGCCCTTGCGGAGACGAGCCATGTCAGTCCGCCTCCTCGACCGCGCCGGCATGGCCCCTGACGGCGTACGGGAAGGACAGCGCGCCCGGGAAGAGGACCGGGACCTCCAGCCTGACGCGGGCCGTCACGTAGCCGGAGCCGCCGCAGGTCACCGTGGCGCCGGAGCGCCACGCCTCCGACAGGTGCCTGAGCCCGGCCTCCTCGCAGGCGGCCTGCCGCGCCCCCGGCTCGGCCGCCGTTCCCGCCCGCACGGCCTCGTCCGCGGCGTTCCCGGCGAGGATGAAGGTGTAGCCGACGAGGACGGCCTGCCAGAGCGCGATCAGCGTCACGATGATCGTCGGTGTCATACCGAGGAACTCGATGGTGACCTGGCCCCGGTCCCGTTCCTTCGAAGGCACGCTCCTCCCTCCGCCCTCTAAAGGCATCCCTCCCTCCTCCAAAGGCACGCTCATCCCTCCCTCCTCCGCCGAAAGCTCACCGACCCCCGGTCGCCGCCCCGGAACCTGCCGGCCTTCCGGGCGGCGTCGGGCGCCTTGACCAGGCCCAGTTCGCCGGCCAGGCCCCACAGGGCCTGCTTCACCGCGCTCTTGTTCTCCAGTTCGTGGACGCGGCCCGCGTCCACGACGCTCTGCAGTTCCTTGAAGTTGGCGGGGATCGCGGTGGCCGCGACCGCCGTGCCGGTGATCCGCTGGATCAGGGGCGGCTGGATCTCCGTACCGCGGGAGTACCGGTTGACGACGACGGTCGTCTCCTCGGCCTTGCGGATCTGCAGCCGGTCCCACATCCGCACGGCCCGTTTGGCGCCCCGTACGGCGACCACGTCCGGGGTGGTGACGAGCAGGGCCCGGTCCGCCATCTCCACGGCCGCCGCCCCGGCCCCGCTCAGCTGGGCGCCGCAGTCGATGACGACGACCTCGTAGCGGGAGCGCAGGGCGCTGACGATCTGCCGGGCGGCGCGGTCGGTGACGTCCTCGCCGCGTTCCCCCTCGGCCGGGGCGAGCAGCAGGGCGAGGCCGGTGTCGTGGCGGAAGACCGCGTCGGCCAGGACGCGTGGGGAGATGTCGGTGATGGCGGCCAGGTCGACGACGGAGCGGCGGAACTGGACGTCCAGGTAGGAGGCGATGTCGCCGGTCTGGAGGTCCATGTCGACCAGGGCGGTGCTGCGGCCGGAGGCCTGGGCGGCCAGGGCCAGCTGGATGGCGGTCAGGGTGGCCCCGGCGCCGCCCTTGGCGCCGCTGACCGTGACGACCGAGCCGCCGACGCCGGTGAACACGTCGCCGCCGGCGCCGAGGTGGCGCCGTACGCCCACCGACCACTGGGCGACCGCCTGGACGCGGCTGGCGAGTTCCTCGTAGCTGAGGGGCAGGGCGACCAGGCCGCGGGCGCCGTAGTCCATGGCGGCCTGGAAGAGGCCGGGGCTCGCGTCGGAGGTGACGAGGATGACGCCGACGGCCGGGAAGCGCAGGGCGACCTCGCGGATCAGTTCCAGCGCGGGAACGGGGCCGATCCGCTCGTGCACGACCACGACCTCGGGCAGTTCGTCGACGGACTCGGCGGCCAGGCGCGCGAGGGTGTCGATGAGCTGCGTGGAGTCGACCACCGGGGCGACCGGTTCGGCGTCCGGGAGCTGGCTGAGCAGCGTCGTGACGGACCGGACGGCGTCCGCGTCACCGACTGCCGGGAGGATCCTCGTGGGCATGCGAGCCTCTCACTTGTCCTTCGCGAGTTCGTACGTCCGGTCCTGCTCCGGGACGGTGGTGTCGCTGCCGGGCGCGACGAGGGCGAGCCGGACGCGCTTGGCGAACGACTCGGCGTAGGTGATGCGCTGGGCGTCCCGGGCGGACAGCGCGAAGGTGATCGGGACGGCGTCGGTGGGCTGCCGGGTGCGGTCGCTCTCGTCCGGTTTCAGCGCCTTGATGTCGCCGATGTCGAGGACCTTGGCGTTGGTCACGATGATCTTCGACTGGTCGGGGTCGCCCTCGCGCTCGCCCTCGAAGGTGGCGTACACGTTGACCGAGGCACCCGGGGTGATCTTGCCGGCCACGCCGGTCGCCGCGTCGACCATGATGGCGACCTCCTGCTGGCCGGGCCGCAGGGCCGGCTGCTGGACGATCATGTCGGACTGGAGCAGGGAGCCCGCTTGCAGCGTGGTCACGGCGATCTTGCCCTGGATGTCGCGCAGGTCGGTGACCGCGTTGTCCGACAGCCACCGCTCGGGCATCTTGATCTTCTCGAACTGGCCCGTGCTGAGGGTGGTGTAGGGCGGTACGTCGGACTTGAGCCGGTAGGCGGTGACCTCGGGGCCGACCTTGGACTCCACGTCACTGATGACGGACAGCACACCGGTGAAGGCGCCCAGGGCGCAGACGACCGACAGGAGCAGGAGAATCACGCCGCGGCGCTGACGGGAATTCATGAACCGTACAACCTCGTTGGGGATATCGGTCGAGCGGGACGGGAGCAGTGCTGACGTGCGGTGCGCGGGCTCACCCGGCCGCCGTCCGGTTCTCCAGCTGCTTGAGGGGTGGGCTGTCGTGGGCGGGTGGTGCGGCGGAGCAGAAGACGCAGCGGTCGCCGATGACGTCGATGCCGCACCAGTGGCAGCGGCTGCGCCGTACGGAGGTGACCAGCTGGTAGAGGACCGACAGGTCGGGCAGGTAGCTGCAGAACTCGATCAGCTTGCCGGTGCCCCACCAGGCGGGTGACTCGGCCGGGAGCGGGGTCTCGCGCAGCCCCTGCACCTTCCAGGAGGGGGCGAGGGTGCCGGTGACCCAGTCGGACTGGAGCTGCCCTTTGGCGACCAGCATCCACGTGCCGAACTCGGGGCCGGGCAGCGCGGCCTCGGGGGTGATGCGGACGAGCTGCGGCTCGGGGTGGGCGAGCACGCCGAACTGGCTGCCGGGCACCCAGGACTTGGCGTGCGACTTGAGGCCGACCGGGACGCGGTCGAGGCGGGCGACGGAGCCGAGCAGCGCCCCGGCGTGGATGTAGTGGACGAGGAGGCGGCCGGCGGAGGCGAGGACGCCGGGGCTGATGTCGCAGGAGGCGAGCTGCCGCAGCTGGCGGGTCAGGACGGCCAGTCCGAGGGGCGGCAGCTCCGGCCGGAACAGGGCGATCCGGTCGCTCTCCATGAGGGAGCGCAGGGTGTGCAGCCGGCGCTGGACGGCGGTGGGCGCGGCCGGTGAGCAGACCACGATCACGTGTCCGTGGTGCTCGACCAGGGCCTGCATGTCGGCGAGCACCTGGTCCAGGGGGCGCTGCGCGACGTCCCGGAGCACCACGGCGGGCAGGGTGCGTTCGTCCTGTGGCGGCAGCGCCAGGTCGGCACTGGTCACGGCAATGGCAGTTGGCACGCGCAGCTCCCCGTTTCCCCATGCCCGTCGGCACGCCGGGAGTTACTCCGGCACACCTCGTCGACTTCACTGCGTGACTACCTCAGCACTGTATCCACGGCTCTGTGACCGGAGAACAGCGTTTGTGTAGGTGAGGAGGAACTGCCGTTGCACAAGATGCGCCAAAACGGGGCAGGTTGAGCATCTCACCGGCCGCCGACCACACCCAACCGGTTGGTCTGGACCTCTTGACACCCGCTTTGGTCTGGACCATTTTCTTGTCATGTCCAGATACAGACGATCCCTGCGGCTCTGGTCGGGTGCCGTCACGGCTGCCCTGGCCCTCACTGTCACGACCGTCGGCCAGGCCTCCGCCGCCGACGTCGAAAACGCCCGCAACGCCGGCTTCGAGGCGGGCCTGAGCGACTGGACCTGCTCGGCGGGCAGCGGTACGACGGTCTCCTCCCCGGTGCGCACCGGTACGGCCGCGCTCCGGGCCACCCCCGCCGGGCAGGACAACGCCCGGTGCAGTCAGACGGTGGCGGTGCGACCGAACTCCACCTACTCCCTGGGCGCCTGGGTCCGGGGCGGCTACGCCTACCTCGGCGTCACCGGCACGGGCACCACGGACGTGTCCACCTGGACGCCCGACTCCACCTCCTGGAAGCAGCTGTCGACGTCGTTCAGGACGGGCGCGTCGACGACCTCGGTGACGGTGTACACGCACGGCTGGTACGGGCAGGCCGCGTACTACGCCGACGACGTGTCGGTCTTCGGCCCCGACGGGGGCGGCGGCACCGGCCCGGGCCCCACGATCCCGGCCGCGCCGAGCGGTCTGCGCGTCTCGGGTACGACGTCCTCGTCCGTCTCGCTCGCCTGGAACACCGTCTCCGGCGCCACGGGTTACACCGTCTACCGCGACGGCACGAAGGTCACGGCGGTCTCCGGCACGTCGGCCACGGTGACCGGCCTCGCCGCTTCGACCTCGTACTCCTTCCAGGTCACGGCGTCGAACGCGGCCGGCGAGTCACCGAGGTCGACGGCCGTCACGGCGACCACGAACCACACGTCCGGCCCCGGCCCCGCCCTGCCCAGGCACGCGGTGACCGGCTACTGGCAGAACTTCGACAACGGCGCGACGGTCCAGAAGATCTCGGACGTACCGGCCCACTACGACATCATCGCGGTGGCCTTCGCGGACGCCACGGGAACACCCGGCGCGGTCTCCTTCACCCTCGACTCGGCCGGGCTGAAGGGCTACACCGTCGACCAGTTCAAGGCCGACGTGAAGGCCAAGCAGGCGGCGGGCAAGAAGGTCATCATCTCGGTCGGCGGCGAACGCGGCACGGTCACCGTGAACGACGCGGCCTCCGCGACGAACTTCGCCGACAGCGTCTGGTCGGTCATGCAGGAGTACGGCTTCGACGGCGTCGACATCGACCTGGAGAACGGCCTCAACGCGACGTACATGACGCAGGCCCTGCGCGCCCTGTCCGCGAAGGCGGGCCCGTCGCTGATCATCACGATGGCGCCGCAGACCATCGACATGCAGTCGACGTCGAACTCCTACTTCCAGACCGCGCTGAACATCAAGGACATCCTGACCGTCGTCAACATGCAGTACTACAACAGCGGTTCCATGCTCGGCTGCGACGGCAAGGTGTACAGCCAGGGCACGGTCGACTTCCTGACGGCCCTGGCCTGCATCCAGCTGGAGAACGGCCTCGCCCCGTCCCAGGTCGGGCTCGGCCTGCCCGCCTCCACCCGCGCGGCAGGGGGCGGCTATGTGTCGCCGACCGTGGTCAACAACGCCCTGGACTGCCTGACCAGGGCCACCGACTGCGGCAGCTTCAAGCCGCCGCGGACGTACCCGGCCCTGCGGGGCGCGATGACCTGGTCGACGAACTGGGACGCCGCGTCCGGCAACGCGTGGTCCAACGCGGTGGGACCGCACGTGGACGCGCTGCCGTAACCGGCGTCCCGGTGCCCCTAGAAGAACTCACCCCACGGCTGGTCCCAGATCTGCTTCACGCACAGGATCAGGAACAGCAGCCCCGCGAGGGCGAGCATCACGTTGCTCACCGGGCCGTTGCGCCACTCGCGGGGCGTCCGGGCGGAGTTCAGCAGCCAGATCAGGGTGCCGGCGAGGAACGGCAGGAACGCCGCGCCGAGCACGCCGTAGATGATGATCAGGCGGAAGGGCTGGCCTTCGAAGAGCAGGATCATGGGCGGGAAGGTCAGCCACAGCAGGTACGCGCGGAAGGGCCAGGAGCGTTCGCGCTCGCCGGAGGCGACCTCCTCGCCCTTGGCCTGACCCCGGCCCGACAGACGGGCCACGAAGTCGGCGAACATCAGGCTCACGCCGTGCCAGACACCGATCAGCGAGGTGAAGGACGTGGCGAAGAAGCCGACCAGGAAGAACTTCGCCGTCGCCGCCCCGTACTCCTCCTCCAGGATGTCGCCCAGCTGGATCAGGCCCTTGTCGCCGCTGGCGATGGCGACGTTCGCCGAGTGCAGCAGCTCCGCGCCGACGAAGAGCATGGCGATCACGAAGATGCCGGTGGTGGCGTAGGCGACGCGGTTGTCCAGGCGCATGACCTTCATCCAGCCGGTGTCGGTCCAGCCCTTGGCGTTGACCCAGTAGCCGTACGCGGCGAGGGTGATCGTGCCGCCGACGCCGCCGATCAGGCCCAGCGTGTTGAGGATCGAGTCCTTCTCGTCCGGCAGCACCGGCAGGAGCCCGGCGAAGGCGTCGGCCAGGTTCGGCGTGACCCGGATCGCCAGGTACACCGTCACCAGGAACATGACGCCCACCAGGACCGTCATGACCTTCTCGAACACCGCGTACTTGTTGAACCAGACGAAGACCAGCCCGACCAGGCCGCAGGCGATGCCCCACCACTTCAGGTCCATCACGTCGGGGAAGAGCGCCTGCAGCGGCAGCGCGCTCGAGGACATCGCCGCCGCGCCGTAGACGAAGCCCCAGACGACGACGTAGACCGCGAAGAACCACGTCGTCCAGCGGCCGAGGCTCGCCCAGCCGTCGAACAGGGTGCGGCCCGTGGACAGGTGCCAGCGGCCCGCCGCCTCGGCCAGGGAGATCTTCACCAGACAGCCGATGATCGCGGCCCACAGGAGGGTGTAGCCGAAGTTGCTGCCCGCGATGAGCGTGGCGACCAGGTCACCGGCCCCGACGCCGGTCGCCGCGACGACGATCCCCGGCCCGATGTACTTCCAACTCGCCTTGCGCATCGGGGGTTGCTGGGTGGCCTCGTGATCCGTGGTGTTTCCCGTGGTGTCCGCCATGCAGATCAAGAAACCGCAAAGAGCCCCACCCGACAAGGGGGCAGGAGGTGTCCTACCCAAGGGGCGCGGGGAACTGCGCGAGAAGCACACTCAACCCGCACCCCGGAGCCGGGCCCAGGCGGCAGAACGCACCGCCAAGGCCCACCCCAGCGGGAGCGTCACGGCTGTCGCCGACCACAGCCGTCCGCCCCACACGTGCCGAGTTCGAACCACACGGTCTTGCCCGGCCCGTCCCGGTGGCAGCCCCAGCGCTGGGCGAGGGCGTCCACCAGGAACATCCCGCGGCCGCTCTCCCCGGTGCCCGCCTCCAGCACCCGGGGCACGCGCCGCCCGCTGTCGGCGACCTCGCAGCGCAGCACGCCGTGCGCGGCGAAGAGCGTGAGCCGGAAGCGGCTCTCGGCGTGCACCAGTGCGTTGGTGGCGAGCTCACCCACGAGGAGTTCCGCCACGTCCGCCACCTCACCGCGCTCCGCGAGCCCCCAGCCCTCCAACTGCCTGCGCACTTCCGCGCGTGCCTCGCGCACGGCGGAGGGCCGGGGTGCGTACTCGACACTCAGGTGGCCTGCTCCCAGGGGTGGTTGCGGGAACGGGCCGTACCGGGCGTCGGGGTCCGGGAGGTGGCGCCCGGAGAGTTGCAGCATGGGTCCAGGGTGGTCCCGGGGGGCGGTCCGGCGCAGGGGGAGGACTACCCGATCCCCTACCTGCTTGTGCAGGTAGGGGCCTATGCGTACTGGAGGCGGACGGTGGCGCCCGCCGTGTCGTCGCGGACGTCCACGTACGCGCAGACCTGACGCGCGTACCAGAGCCCGGCGCTGTCGGCGGGAGGCGGGACGAAGCCGGCGAGGGGGTCGTCGAGGCGGCGGGCCGAGCGCAGTTCGCAGACGCAGGCGGGCGCCTCGCCCCACAGCAGGGCGGAGCCGTCGAGCGGGGCCAGGGCGGCCGCCGTCTGCGCCACGGCCGTGGCGAACAGCTCGGCGTCGGCGGCGGCCAGCCCCCGCGCCTGTGCCCAGACCTGTACGGCGGCGGCGTGCGGCTCCGCCATCGGCCGTGCGGCGGCGGGGGGCAGCGGCAGCGGTACGGCGTCGAGTTCGGCCGTGAGCCGTACCGGGTCCTCGTACACGTCCGTGTCGGGGTGGGCGCGGCGGGCCGCGGCGACGACGGCGGGCCCTGCGGTGCGGGTGTCGTAGGCGCACAGGGCGGTCGTGGCCATGGGGGCGAAGAGGAGGTTGGCGAGGGCCTCGTAGCGGATCCACTCGGTGGTCTCGCGGGCCGAGCGGCCGGCCCGTCCGCTCCAGACGGGCTCCATGAGGAGGTGGATCCGGCCGCCGGGTCCGGCGTGCGCGGTGAGGTAGGAGGCGGCCTGGGCGACGGCGTTGGCGGCGGAGCCGGTGTACCAGTCGGTGTGCGGGACGCAGGTGACGTCCTTGGCGTCGGCGCCGAGGGCGTCGCGCAGGAGGTCCAGGTTGCGGGGGTCGGCGATGGCCACGGGCGGTGGTTCGCCGGGGGCGGCGAGGCCCTCGGCGAGGAAGGGCAGGGCGGCGGCGAGGAAGCCGTCGTCGCTGCCGAAGACGGCCATGCGGTGGTCGAAGGCGGTGGGTTGTCGGATGGTCACGTGATCCCCTCGGGTGGGTGTGGGTGCGGGCGGGTCAGCGCTGTGCCGTCACCCAGGCGGCGATCTGGCTGCGGTTGCTGAAGCCGAGCTTGCTGAGGATGCGTTCCACATGGCCTTCGGCGGTGCGGCGGGCGATCACCAGGCGGTCCGCGATCTGCTGGTTGGCGAGCCCTTCGGCGACGAGCTGGGCGACCTCCGTCTCGCGGCGGGTCAGGCGGACCGCGGAGTTCTCGTGCGGCGGGCGGTCGGCGGTGGACTCGCCGGGGTGCGGGCGGGCCGGTTCCTGGAGCGCGTGGGCGACGAGTTCGGCGAGTCCGAGCCCGCCGCCGCGCCGGTGGGCCCGTTCGAACGCCTCGCGGCCCAGGGCCCGGCAGGTCTTCTCCTCGCTGTCGCGGCGGGCGGAGTTGAGGGTGTGCGCGCCCCAGCGGCCGGTGTCGATGTCGGCCCAGACGCGGTCGGCGCCGCCGAGCAGCACGGCCGCGTGCTCGTGGGCGCCGCGTTCGGCCGCGATCGACGCGAGCAGGTCGAGGGTGAGGGCCATGCCGATGACGTCGTGGACGGCGACTTTCAGGCGCAGGGCCTCGCGGGCGTGCCGTTCGGCGCGGGGCCAGTCGCGGCGCACGCTGTGCGCGAGGGCGAGCATGCGCAGCACGTACGACCGCACCCACTGCTCGCCGTGCCGCTCGCACAGCCTCAGGGCCCGCTCGCAGACCTCGACGGCCCGGTCGGCCTCGCCCAGGTAGCCCAGCGCGCAGGCGAGTTCGACCTGGTCGAGGCCGACGAGGCTCAGGTGCTGGCCGGGCACGGGGCCGCGGGCGACGGTGGCCTCGAAGTGCCGCAGCGCGCCGGGCAGGTCGTCGCCGAACAGGCGGATGACGCCGATGACGTACTCGGCGTGGGCGGCTTCGGCGGGGTCGCCCAGGGCGCGGGCGAGGGCGAGGGCGTCCGCGGCGTGGCGGCGGCCCCGGGGGAAGTCCTGGGTGGCGGCGGCGAGCAGCCCGGCGACCCACAGGCCGCGGGCCCGTTCCCGGGTCGGCTCCGGGCCCGCGGCCAGGGCCCGGTCGAGCCAGTAGAGGCCCTCGCGGGGGGCGCCGCAGGCGTGCCAGTAGAACCAGAGGGCGCCGGCGAGGCGCAGCCCGGCGCGTGCCTCGCCGGGGGTGGAGAGGCTGAAGTCGAGGGCGGCGCGCAGATTGTCCCGGTCGGCGCGCAGCCGGGCGACGGCCTCCGGCTGCCCGGGCCCGAACCAGCCGCGTTCGCAGTCCTCGGCCCGCCGCAGCATCCAGTCCCGCTGCCGCCGCCGGGCGGCGCCCTCCTCCCCGGGCGTCCGCCGCAACTGCTCCAGCCCGTACTGCCGCAGGGTGTCGAGCAGCCGGTACCGCGCGCCGCCCGGGCCCGGCTCCCGGCAGAGCACGGACTTGTCCACGAGTCCGGCGAGGGCTTCCAGGACGTCGTCGGCACACAGGGCCGGGCCCGCGCCGGCGGGGAGAGGCAGGGTCACGGTCCCCAGGGGCGCCTGCGCGGCCCGCGCGGTCGGCACAGCGGAACCGGCCGGGAGCACCTGCGGGGGCCGGGCCCCTTGGCGGGGGGCGTCCGGGAGCACGTGCACGGGCCAGGCCTCATGTCCGGGGCCGTCCGGGAGCACCGGCACGGGCCAGGCCTCTTGTCCAGGGCCGTCCGGGAGCACCCGCACGGGCCAGGCCCCTTGGCCGGGGGCGGCCGTGAGCCCAGGCGCGGCCCCCGCCCCCTCGCCGGACCCGCCCCTGGGCCCAGGCGCAGCCCCCGCCCCCTCGCCGCAACCGGCCGCGAACGCCTGCCCGGGGCCGTTCCGTTCAGCGGAGCCGTCGGGGCACATCGGCGCGTACGGGGACGCGTGGCCGCCGAACGGGCCCCGGGCTTCCGCGTACCCGACGGCCCCCTCCGGGCTGTCGTCCGCGCACACCGCCTCCGCCGTTTCCAGGTCGAAGCCGCCGGCCAGGACGGACAGGCGGGCCCACACCAGTTGCTCGGGGCCGGTGCACAGGTCGTGGCTCCAGGCGACCGCGGCGCGCAGGGTCTGGTGGCGGGGCAGGGCCGCGGGGCTGCCGGTGGTGAGGAAGCGGTAGCGGTCGTCGAGGCGGTCCAGGAGCTGGTCGACGTCGAGGACGCGCATGCGCACGGCGGCGAGTTCGATGGCGAGGGGCAGGCCGTCCAAGCGGTGGCAGAGGCGGGCCACGGAGGCCCGGTTGGCGGGGGTGAGGCGGAAGCCGGGGACGACGGCGGCGGCCCGGTCGGCGAAGAGCGTGAGGGCCGGGTAGCCCTCGGCGGCGGAGAGGTCGCCGTCCGGGTCGGGCACCGGCAGGGGCCGTACCTCCAGCAGGTGTTCCTCGGTGAGGCCGAGCCGGTGCCGGCTGGTGGCGAGGATCCGGACCCCCTCGGTGCCGCGCAGCAGCGCCGCGGCGAGCTGGGCGCACGCGCCCGCGAGGTGCTCGCAGTTGTCGACGACGAGGAGCAGCCGCCGCTCCCGTACCTGCTCGACGAGGGCGGCCAGCGGCGGCTGGGGTGAGTGGTCGTGCAGCCCCAGCGCGTCGGCGGCGGCGAGCGGGACGAGGGCCGGGTCGTGGAGTCCGGAGAGGTGCACGAAGCGCACACCGTCCGGGAAGGCCCGCTGCACCCGCGCCGCGATGCGCGCGGCGAGCCGGGTCTTGCCGACGCCGCCCGGCCCGGTCAGCGTCACCAGTCGTGCCCGGGCCAGCAGTTCGCGGCCCTCGGTCAGTTCGCCACGCCGGTCGACGAAGCTCGTCGTCTCGGCCGGTAGGTGGTGGTCCCGTCGTGGCGCTGATCCGCCCATGATCAGCCAGTCCTCTGGGGGTGTGGTCCGAGGATCCGGACACTCCGGCTCCCCTTGCGCGGATCCACACTCTCTCCCGGTTGCGTACATATATGCACGCTCGGCTCACACCCGTGGGTGTACTTCGGCCGCTCCCTCTCGGCCGCCGCGCCATACGCGTACACTGCACGGCCGCTTTCGGTCTTGACCTGCTCATGCCATTGGCAGAACGATGTGCGCCACCCGCACCACGTACGTCGCACGGAACAACCCCACCTCCCACAAGGAGATTTCATGCGACTTCGCATACGAGGCTCCGGTGTCCGCACCGGCAGACGCACCGCCGCCCTCGCCGCCCTGCTCGCCCTCGCCCTCGCGGCGCCCCTGTCCGCGACGGCACCGGACGCCACCGCCGACAGCGCGCCCAAGGCCGCCCCGGCGGCGGACGACGTCCGGCAGTACGAGATCCACCTGCACTCGACGGCCAAGGACCGCACGGCACTGCAGCGCGCGGGCGTGACCGTCGACGAGGCACACGACCACGGCGTCGTCGTCTCCGGCCGCGCGGACCAGATCAGGAAGCTGCGCGCACAGGGCTACGAGGTCACCCCGCTCGGCGCGGTGCCCGACCGGTCCGCCGGCGAGGACGACGTCCGGCTCTTCGACTTCCCGTCGGCCGACTCGAAGTACCACAACTACGCGGAGATGACGAGCGAGATCAACTCGGTCGTCGCGGCCAACCCGTCGATCGCGAGCCAGCGCGTGATCGGCAAGTCGTACCAGGGCCGGAACATCGTCGCCATCAAGATCAGCGACAACGTCGGCAGCGACGAGTCCGAGCCGGAGGTGCTGTTCACGCACCACCAGCACGCCCGCGAGCACCTCACCGTCGAGATGGCGCTCTACCTGCTGCGCGAGCTGACCTCCGACTACGGCTCCGACTCGCGCGTCACCAACATGGTGAACAACCGCGAGATCTGGATCGTCCCGGACATCAACCCGGACGGCGGCGAGTACGACATCGCCACCGGCTCCTACCGCTCGTGGCGCAAGAACCGGCAGCCCAACTCCGGTTCGTCGTACGTCGGCACGGACCTGAACCGCAACTGGAACTACCGCTGGGGCTGCTGCGGCGGCTCCTCGGGGTCGACGTCCTCCGACACCTACCGGGGGCCGTCGGCGGAGTCGGCGCCGGAGGTGAAGGTCGTCGCCGACTTCGTGCGCAGCCGGGTCGTCGGCGGAAAGCAGCAGATCAGGGCCGGGGTCGACTTCCACACCTACAGCGAGCTGGTGCTGTGGCCGTTCGGCTACACGTACTCCGACACCACGACCGGGATGACGGCCGACGACAACGCGGCGTTCAAGGCGGTCGGGCAGAAGATGGCCGCGAGCAACGGGTACACGGCGGAGCAGTCCAGTGACCTGTACATCACGGACGGGTCGATCGACGACTACCTCTGGGGCGTGCACAAGATCTTCGGCTACACGTTCGAGATGTATCCGAGGTCCGGTGGGGGTGGGTTCTACCCGCCCGACGAGGTGATCGAGCGGGAGACCTCCCGTAACCGGGACGCGGTGCTGCAGCTGCTGGAGAACGCCGACTGCATGTACCGGTCGATCGGCAAGGAAGCGCAGTACTGCGGCTAGTCCGCGGCTTCCTCTGCGCCTTCCTCCGCGCCTTCCCCTGCGTCTTCCTCGAAGTAGGCGTCCAGTACGGCGTCCAACTGCTCGTCCCACTCCTTGAAGTGGCTCCTGGCCGGCGCCTCGATCTCGATCGGGTACCAGCGCCGGTCAGGGGTGTGGACGGTGACGGTGTAGCGCTTGCCGAAGCGGGCCGTCTCCGTCTCCACCGCGCCGATCTCGTCCCAGCGGAACTCGCACTCCTGGTCGTCCAGGCAGAGCCGTACGCCTCTGTGGTCGGCGACGATCCGCGCGCGGCGGTCGGACGCCTCGAAGACGGGACCGTCGACCGCGGCGTCCTCCTCCGGCTCGGGGGAGGACGCCGCGTCGTTCTCCTCCGCCTCCGCCTCGGGTGCGGCCTCCTCGGCCTCGGCGACCTCAGGCTCCTTCTCCGGCCCGTCCTCCTCCGTCCGGCCGGACGCGGGTGACGTGAGCCCGGGGATGAAGGCCGGGTCGAATCCGGCGCCCTCCAGGGGCTGGCTGCTCGAACCTATGCGCTGCTCCACAGCGGAGCAGTATGGTCGACAAACCTGTGCCGCACACAGTCGGCCCCGACTTCGTTATCAGACGCCTACAAGAACCGGCCGCCCTACAGGAACAGGCTGAGCACCGCCGCCACTACGAACCCCGCCACCGACAGGACGCTTTCCAGCACCGTCCACGTCTTGAGGGTGTCCCGTTCGCTGATGCCGAAGTACTTCGCGACCATCCAACTGCGTTCATCAGCGCGCTCCGCGCGCGGGCGCCGTCGTTGACGTGCGAGGCGAAGATGGAGCCCGCGGAGATGGCCATGATGACCAGGGCGACGAAGGCCTGGGAGTGGTCGCCCTCCCCCTGGGCGACCCGCAGGACCACCGAGATCAGGTAGGAGAGCACGATCACCGGCAGGCCGACGTCGTTGAACGTGTCCGAGAGGGCCTGGGCGACGCCACCGGCCTTGAGGACCGCGCCGAAGACGCCGCCCGCGCCGACCACCAGCAGGATGTTGCCGACCGGCTTGAGGGACGCGGTCGACACCGTCTCCAGGGACGTGCGGGACCAGCCGCGGCGGATGCCCAGCAGGTAGTACGCGAGGAACAGCGCGATGGTCAGCGCCACGAACGGGTTGCCGAAGAACTCGATCACCGAGCAGCAGGGCGATGCCGAGCGCGGCGGTGAGCAGGAGTCCGGCGGTGCCGTCGACGAGGAGGAGCAGGCCTCCCGTGTGGGGCGGTGTCCCGGCGGGGGCGGACGCGGCGAGCGGATGGGACATTCGGGGGTCCTCTGCGTAAATGCATACAGGTTCTGGGTAGGGGGGAGCGCGGCGCGGCGCATGGAGCGGCGCCGCGCCTGGAGAAGGCGGGGTGGGGTCGGGTCAGCCGAGGACGGCCAGCGCGTCGATCTCGACGAGGAGGCCCGCGGGGAGGCCGACGTAGACGGTCGTGCGCGCGGCGGGCGGCTGGGTCAGGCCCTGCTCCTCGAAGTACGCGTCGTAGATCTCGTTGAACTCGGCGAAGTGGTCGACGTCCGTGAGGTAGACGCGGATCATCATCACGTCGTCCCAGGAGGCGCCGCCCTCCTGGAGGATGGCCTTGACGTTGGCCAGGGTCTGGAGGGTCTGCTCGCGCAGGGTCGGCCCGGCGGGCGTGGGCTTCCTGCCCTCCTCGGCGGGCAGGAAGCCGACCTGGCCGGCGACCTGGAGGATGTTGCCCTTCTTCACGCCGTGGGAGAACCTGGCCGGCGGGGTGGTGTGGGTCTTCGGGGTGAGTGCGGTCTTGTCCGTCATTCGGTGCCTTTCACTGGTGTCCTGCCGGAGTACTCCCCGCTGATGGCGTCCGCCGTACGGCGCACCAGCGGCAGGAGGGTGAGGAGTTCGTCGGCGGTGACGACGACGTTCGGCGCGGAGACCGACATCGCGGCGACGACCCGGCCGTCGGCGCCGCGGATGGGCGCCGCGACGCAGTTGATGGACTCCTCGTGGCCGCCGAGGTCGGTGGCCCAGCCCTGTTCGCGCACCTTCTCCAGCTCGCGCAGGAACGCGCTCGCGTCGGGGGTCGAACGGGACGTGTACAGGGGGTAGTCGAGCTTCTCCGCCACCGCCCGCCGCTCGTGCTCGGGCAGGTCGGCGAGGAGCAGCTTCGCGACCGCGGCGACGGTGATGGCGACGGGCTTGCCGATGCGCGAGTACATCCGCACCGGGTAGCGGCTGTCGACCTTGTCGATGTAGAGGACCTCGTTCTCCTCGTACACGGCCAGGTGCACGGTGTGCCCGCAGCTCTCGTTGAGGCGGACCAGGTGGGGATGGGCGATCTCGCGCACGTCGAGGTTCTCCATCGCCTCCTGGGCGAGCGCGAAGAGCCGGGCGCCGAGGCGGTAGCGCTGGTCGGACTGGCGGTAGACGAGGCCGTGCTCGTGCAGGGTGCGCAGCAGGCGCAGGGCCGTGGACTTGTGCACGCCGAGGCGGTCGGCGACCTGCCCCAGGTCGGCGGGGCCCTCGGCGAGCAGCGGCAGGATGCTGAGCGCGCGGTCGACGGTCTGGCTCATGGCGTACGTACCTCCTCGGCGGCCCGCTGGGGGTCCTCGGTCCAGCCGGGGCCGAGTCGCAGTCTCCCCCATGCCGTGTCGTCCAGGGCGGCGAGCCGGTCGGCGTGCTCCCGGGCGGGCGGGGTGGCGAGGTCGCCGGGCGCGGTGAGGGCGGCGGCGGCCATGAGGTGCCCGTGCCGCAGCCGGTCCCGGACGGGCAGCCCGCGCAGGGTGGCGGAGAGGAACCCGGCGGCGAAGGCGTCTCCGGCGCCGACGGCGGCGACGACCTCGACCTGCGGTGCGGGGACAGAGGTGACGTCCCGCTTCTCGAAGACGGTGGCTCCGGCGGAGCCCTGCTTGACGACCAGCACCTCGGGTTCGGGGAGGGCGGCGCGGACGGCTTCGGCGCTGTGCAGCCCCCAGGCCTCGTCCTGGCCCACGAACACGAGGTCCGCGCCCCGGGCGAGGTCGCGCAGCACCCGGGGTGCGTCCGTGTCGCGCCACAGGCCCGGCCGGTGGTTGACGTCGAAGGAGACCAGGGGCCGGCCGGGGCGGCGTGCGGTCAGCTCGCGCATCAGGTCCAGGCAGCTGCCGGACAGCGCGGCCGTGATCCCGGACAGGTGCAGTACGCGTCCGGCGTGCAGAGCGGCCGGGCCGGGGTCCGTCACGCTCATCGCGGACGCCGCGGAGCCGGCCCGGTAGTACGCCACCTCGTGCGCCTCGCCGGCCCGGTCCCCGGCGGTGCGGAAGTAGATGCCCGTCGGGCGGTCGGGGTCGCGGCGCACGTGTGCCACGTCGACGCCGTACCCGCCGATCGCCTCCATCAGATGGTCGCCGAAGGGGTCGTCCCCGACCCTGCTGACCCACCGCGCGGAGTGCCCCGCCGCCGCCAGCACGCACGCCACGTTGGACTCCGCCCCGCCGATGCCCCGCTCGAAGGAGGGGACGTCGGCGAGCCGGCCCGGCCGGGAGGGCCGGAACGTGACCATGGACTCGCCGAGCGCGACGACGTCGACGACGCCGGGGGCGTTGCGGGGTCCGGTGGGGGTCACGATGCTCGTAGCTCCTCGGTGGCTTCGGTGGGTGGTAGTTCCCTTGAACGGTTCGTTGACCGGCGGTGGCCGAGATGTTAGACAGCGTTCAGCGACATGCGCAATGAAGGTTGCAATCTATGCAACATCGCAGATCAGGAGGGGTCATGCCAGCCGACACCGCCGCCGAGTCCTTCGCCCGGCTCGCCGCCGAGCGCGTCGACCACCGCTTCAAGGGCCTCCCCCCGGACGCCGACGGCCTGACGGTCGGCGAGCTGGCCGCGCAGCGCCGCAACCTCTTCACCGGCGGCTTCGCCACGCCCGTGCTCGCGCTGTCCGCCGAGCGTCTGGAGCACAACCTGAAGCTGATGGAGACGTACGCGGCCCGGCACGGCCTGGCGTTCGCGCCGCACGGCAAGACCTCCATGGCCCCGCAGCTGTTCCGGCGGCAGATCGAGCACGGGGCGTGGGGCATCACGCTGGCGGTGCCGCACCAGGTGCGGGTGGCGCGGGCCTTCGGCACCCGGCGCGTGTTCCTCGCGAACGAACTGGTCGACGCGGCCGCCCTGCGCTGGATCTCCGCCGAGCTGGACGCCGACCCGGACTTCACCCTCGTCGCGTACGTCGACTCGGTGCGCGGGGTCGAGCTGATGGACGCGGCCCTGCGCGGCGCCGCCCGCCCGGTGGACGTCGTGGTGGAACTCGCCGCCGGGGAGGGCGCCCGGACCGGGGTCCGTACGGAGGCGGAGTGCGCGGCGGTCGCGGACGCCGTGGCCGCGACGGGGACGCTGCGGCTGGTCGGCGTCGCGGGCTACGAAGGAGAGGTGCCGAAGGCCGACCCGGAGCGGGTGACGGCGTGGCTGCGGCGGCTGGTCGCGCTCGCCGCCGACTTCGACAAGGCGGGGCGCTTCACCGGCGTGGACGAGATCGTCGTCAGCGCGGGCGGCAGCGCCTGGTTCGACGCGGTCGCCGAGGTCTTCGCGGAGATGCCCGAACTGTCCCGCCCGGTGCTGAAGTTGCTCCGCTCGGGCGCCTACGTGTCGCACGACGACGGCCACTACCGCAAGCTGACCCCGTTCAACCGGGTGCCCGAGGAGGGCGCCCTGGAGCCCGCGTTCCGCCTGTGGACCCAGGTGGTGTCACGCCCCTCCGCCGAGCAGGCCTTCGTCAACGCGGGCAAGCGGGACGCGGCCTACGACCTCGGCCTGCCCTTCGCGCAGGTGATCCGCCGGGACGGCGCCGAGCGCCCGGCGACCGGCGTGTCGGTGACGGCCCTGTCCGACCAGCATGCCTGGCTGAGCACCACACCGGAGGCGGATGTGGAGGTCGGGGACTGGGTCGGCCTGGGGCTGTCCCACCCGTGCACCTCGTTCGACAAGTGGCAGCTGATCCCGGTGGCGGAGGCGGACGGCACGGTCGTCGACTACGTCCGTACGTTCTTCTAGGAGGCCGGGAGCGATGGAAGAGCTCGTCATCCGGGACGCCGACGTCGTCGACGGCTCCGGCGCGGACGCCTACCGGGCCGATGTCGTCGTCGACGGCGGCCGGATCACCGGGATCGTCAAGGAGGCCGCGGCGGCCGGCTGCCAGCGGCCCAAGGCGCGCCGGGAGCTGGACGCCGAAGGGCTGGTCCTCTCCCCCGGCTTCGTCGACATGCACGCCCACAGCGACCTGGCCCTGCTGCGCGACCCCGACCACAGCGCCAAGGCCGCCCAGGGCGTGACGCTGGAGGTCATCGGCCAGGACGGGCTGTCGTACGCGCCCGTCGACGACCGCACGCTCGGCGAGGTGCGCCGCGCGATCGCCGGGTGGAACGGGCCCGGTGACGACATCGACTTCGACTGGCGCACGGTCGGCGAGTACCTGGACCGGCTGGACCGGGGGATCGCCGTCAACGCGGCCTACCTGATCCCGCAGGGCACGGTCCGGGCGCTCGCCGTCGGCTGGGAGGACCGCCCGGCCACCGCGCGGGAGCTGGACCGGATGCGGCGGCTGGTCGCCGAGGGCATGGAGCAGGGCGCCGTCGGCATGTCGTCGGGGCTGACGTACACGCCCGGCATGTACGCGCGGGACGCCGAACTGACCGAGCTGTGCAAGGTGGTGGCGTCGTACGGCGGCTACTACTGCCCGCACCACCGCTCCTACGGCGCCGGCGCCCTGGAGGCGTACCGGGAGATGGTCGCGCTGGCCCGGGAGGCGGGCTGCTCGCTCCATCTCGCCCACGCCACGATGAACTTCGGTGTGAACAAGGGCCGGGCGCCCGAGCTGCTGGCCCTGCTGGACGAGGCCCTGGCCGCCGGGGCGGACATCAGCCTCGACACGTACCCGTACACGCCCGGCTGCACGACCCTCGCGGCCATGCTGCCGAGCTGGGCGAGCGAGGGCGGCCCGGAGGAGACCCTCAGGCGGCTGGCGGACCCCGGCACGGCGGAGCGGATCCGCCACGACCTGGAGGTCACCGGGTCGGACGGCTGCCACGGCGTGCCCATCGAGTGGGGCACGATCGAGATCTCGGGAGTGAACGATCCGGCCCTGGCCGATCACGTCGGCCGGACGATCCAGGAGTCGGCGGCCCTCCGGCGCGAGGACCCCTGGGTGACCGCGCGCGGACTGCTGCTGGCCGACCGGCTGGCCCCGACGATCCTCCAGCACGTGGGCCACGAGGAGAACGTCCGGGAGATCATGCGCCACCGGGTGCACACGGGCGGCTCGGACGGCATCCTCCAGGGCGCCAAACCGCATCCGCGCGCGTACGGCACGTTCCCGCACTACCTCGGGCACTACGTCAGGGAGTTGGGGGTGCTGTCGCTGGAGGAGTGCGTCGCGCACCTCACCTCGCGCCCGGCGGCGCGGCTCCGCCTGCCCGACCGGGGGCTGGTCCGCGAGGGATACGTCGCCGACCTGGTCCTCTTCGACCCGGCGACGGTCGCGGCGGGTGCCACCTTCGCGGCACCCCGCAGGCTTCCGACGGGCATCCCGTACGTCCTGGTCGACGGCCGGTTCGTGATCGAGGACGGGCGGCGCACGGACGTCCTGGCGGGCCGGGCGGTCCGCGGGACTCCTCCCGCGTGACCGCCCGGCCTGCACCTTGCCTTACGGCTTGGGCAGGGTGCAGCCGCTCGCGCTCAGGTCGAGCTTGTTGTCGATGCCGAAGCAGGCCGGGATCCCGTAGGTCTGCTGGGCGTAGTTGATGCCCTTGCGGACGGTCACGGTGCCGTTCGCGTCGACCTCACAGGGGTTGTTCACCGTGCAGCGCTCGCCGTCCTCGTTGCCGGTGTTGTTGACGGCGACGACCTTGTTGGTGGCCTGGTCGACGACGGGCGAGCCGGACGTGCCGCCGATGGTGTTGCAGGCGGAGGTGTAGCGGACCGAGTCCTTCCAGGTCCAGTCGCCCTCCTTCAGGGTGGGCACGAACCCGTCGACGGAGCAGCTGTAGATCCGCTTCCAGTAGCCCGAGGGGATGCTGATGGCGGTGCCGGCGACCGGGTGACTGTCGCTCAGCGTCAGCGGGTTGATGTTGTACGAGCTCTTGATCTGCGCGTACGTGGTGGTGAGCTGGTACAGCGCGACGTCCGTGTCGGTCATCGTGCCGTAGGCGAGCTTGGCGGCGCGCAGGGTGGCGACGCGCGAGCCGGAGGCGTTGAGCAGGCTGAAGGTGCGGCTGGACGCCTTGTCGACGAGGACCTCGCCGGGCCCGGGGAAGCCGGACTCCAGGCAGTGGCCGTTGGTCATCACGAGCGCCGGGTCGTTGCTCTCGGAGTCCGGCATGCGGACGACGGAGCCGGAGCAGTTGCTGAGCGCGACCGTGCCGGCGAAGTTCACCGCCGTGGCCGACGGGTTGAGTCCGGCCAGCGTCTGCTCCACGGACGAGACCACGCCGGAGACGGCGGACGTGGCCGAGCCCGTGTCCGCGGCCTTGCCGACGCCCGTGGGGGCGGCCTCGGCAGCGGTCGCGGGGGCCGCGCCGGCCCCGGCTATCGCCAGGGCGAAGAACGCGGCGGCGAGAGGTTTTCTCATGGGGGGTCCCCTCTTGCGACGGAGGCGGCCGGAAATCTTCCGGCCGCCTGCACGATTGTCATGTGCATTGTGATCGTCGCAAGGGGGGCGGGGCAAGGAGTCGTTCCACAAGCGGAATGAGCGCGTCCTGTCCGACCCTACTCAACCGCCCCGACCGGACGGCTACTTGGGGCCCTTCGTACCGCCGGGGCCGTGGCCCGGTTTCCCCTCGGGCCTGCCCGGGGGTGTCGCGGTGGCGTCGGGAGCGGAGGTCGTCGGGGTGACGGCCGGGGTGCTGACGGCCGGGGGCGGCGCGCTGTCCGTCGCGTCGCCGGACGGGGTGCGGCTCGCGGTGGCCGACGGGCTCGCGGACGTGGACGCGGTCGCGGACGGCGCGCCGCTCGCCGGCCGGCCGGCGAGCGGCGCGCCGGGGGTGGAGGCCGGGCCGGTGCCGGAGGGCGCGGCCGGCGACTCCCCCGCCGTCGGGCCCGTACGGCCGCCCTCGCCGCCCCGCGTGCCGGAGGACGACCCCGAGAAGGAGAACCCGGCGATCAGGGCCGCCGCCGACACGGCACCCACGGCACCGGCGGCGACCGCGACCCGGCGCGTCCGCCAAGGACTCTTCCGCCGCCGGGCACGATGCCCCGCCCCGGACCGGCCACCCGCCGGCACCACCGGCACCACCGGCAGCTCGCGCGTGGCACCCACGCCGCCTGCGGCTCCCTCGTCCTGCCATCCGTGCGCCGCCGCCGGATCGGCGTACCCGTCGTACGCCGGGGGCGGGGCCGCCTGCGGCAGGTACACGTTCGGCGGCGGCCCCTGCGGCTCGCCGCCGGTCGCTCCGTCGGCGTAATCGAATGACTGGGACATGGCGGCGCATTCTAGGGACAGGAGGTGCTGGTGGGACAGCATGCGGCCATTTCCCCGCACATCACCGCGTCTCACGTGGCGGAAAACACGGGCCGTGGCGCGTTACCGCGCCGTAAGCTCCCAGACATGCAGGTGATCCAGTCGACCAAGCTCGCCAACGTCTGTTACGAGATCCGGGGCCCGGTGCTCGAGGAGGCGATGCGGCTGGAAGCGGCCGGTCACCGGATCCTCAAGCTGAACACCGGCAACCCGGCGGCGTTCGGCTTCGAGTGCCCGCCCGAGATCCTGGAGGACATCCTCCGCAACGTGTCCTCGGCCCACGGCTACGGGGACGCGAAGGGCCTGCTGGCGGCGCGCCGCGCGGTCGTGATGCACAACCAGACCCTCGGCATCGAGACGGACGTCGAGCACGTCTTCATCGGCAACGGTGTCTCCGAGCTGATCGTGATGGCGATGCAGGGCCTGCTCGACGACGGCGACGAGGTGCTCGTGCCCGCGCCCGACTACCCGCTGTGGACGGCGGCGGTCTCGCTCTCCGGCGGCACGGCGGTCCACTACCGCTGCGACGAGCAGGCCGACTGGATGCCCGACCTCGCCGACGTCGAACGCAAGGTCACCGACCGCACCAAGGCGATCGTGATCATCAACCCGAACAACCCGACGGGCACCGTCTACGACGAGGCGATGATCAAGGGCCTGACCGACATCGCCCGCCGCCACAACCTGCTGGTCTGCTCGGACGAGATCTACGACAAGATCCTCTACGACGACGCCACCCACACCCCCACGGCCAAGGTCGCCCCCGACCTGCTCACCCTCACCTTCAACGGCATGTCGAAGGCCTACCGGGTGGCCGGCTACCGGGTGGGCTGGATGTCGATCTCCGGGCCGCGCGCGCACGCCGACTCCTACATCGAGGGCCTGACGATCCTGGCGAACATGCGCCTGTGCGCGAACATGCCGGGACAGCACGGGGTGGTCGCCGCGCTCAGCGGCCGCCAGACGATCAACGACCTGGTCCTGCCGGGCGGGCGGCTGCGCGAGCAGCGGGACGTGGCCTACGAACTGCTCACCCAGATCCCGGGCGTGACGTGCGTGAAGCCGAAGGGGGCGCTGTACCTCTTCCCGCGCCTCGACCCCAAGGTCTTCAAGATCAAGGACGACCGGCGGATGGTCCTGGACCTGCTCCGGCGGGAGAAGATCATGGTCGTCCAGGGCACGGGCTTCAACTGGCCGGAGCCGGACCACTTCCGCGTGGTGACCTTGCCGACGGTCGGCGACCTGCGCGACGCGGTGGGGCGGATCGGGCACTTCCTGGACGGCTACAGCCAGCACTGACCGGACCTTCCGCTCACCGTACGTATGCGGTCAGTCCGGGTTTGTGAATAACTCAACTTTAGACGAAATCTAAGCTAGGATGGCTTCCTGCAAGCAGTCAGGAGGCCCTCCCATGTACGAACCGATCCGCACCAAGTCGGTCCACAGCACGGTGGACGGCCCCAACCCGGACTTCCCCCACCGTTCCCGTGAGGAAGAGCTGGACATCCAGCTCGCGGGCCACCTGGCCGCCCTGCTCGCCGTCACGGACGAGCTGCGCGCGCTGGAGGCCTCGGCCGACCTGGACACCGCGGCGGAGCGGCTCGCGGAGCAGGTGGGCCGGCTGAGGGGTGGACCCGCCCCGGCCCGGGTCTCCGGCGCCCGGCGCGAGCGGAGCGCCGTCGCCCTGCACCGGCGGGCGCACGCGCTGGCGGGCCGCGCGCTGGTCGTCGCCGCCTCCCGCGCCGACACGGCGGCCGCGATCCTGGCCGCCGAGCGGATGGACGCCCACACGGCGGCCCTGGAGCCGCGCGCCCTCGCGTCCCGCTGAGCCCCGAGGGGCTCCCCTTGACGGCCCCGGTCCGCGCGCACCCGCAGCGACGCGCGGACCGGGCGCCACTGACCCCTTCGTGTAACCCCTTCGTGAGGACCTCCGGGTACCCCCGTCCGGAGCCCGTCACGCCTGTCGCGTCCGGCAGCAGTCCGAGCTGCTCGTGCCCGTGCTCGTGCTGGGCTGTGCGTTGTGGAGGTCGTCGTCGTGGCCGGCGGCGATCCGTGCCCATTGCGCGGTCGGCCGTCCGTCCCTGCGGAACTGCTGGCCGAGCGTCTCGTACGGCTGCGGCCAGCCGGACGGGGAGTTCTCCCAGGTCTCCTGCCGTCCGTAGACCGTCATGTCGAGGATGCCGTAGGACGGTGCCATGGGTTCGACGCCGCGGCCGGTGGTCCAGTACGTCTCGTAGACGCGGTCCCCGTCGCGGAGGTAGCACGCCTTCATCCCGAAGTGGCGGCCGGCGACGAGCCGTTCGTGCGACTCGGCGGGTACGGAGTACCAGGGCATGTCCCAGCCCATGAAGCGGCGGTAGCGGTCGGACTCCTCGTAGGGGCCCTGGCAGAAGACGGCGAAGGTGACGTCTCGCTGGTGCAGGTAGGACAGTTCGCGGACCTGGCCGGTGAAGAAGGTGCAGCCCTCGCACTGGTCGGCGGCCGTGTGGCCGTCGTGCCACATGTGGTACGACACGAACAATTGAGTGCGGCCCTCGAAGACGTCGATCAGGGGGACGTGCCCCTCGCCTCCGACGAGCGGGGCGGACGGGTCCACCTCGGTCATGGGCAGCCGTCGCCGGGCGGCGGCGATCGCGTCGCCCTCCCGGGTGTGGGCCTTCTCCCGGACGCGCAGGGTGTCGATGGCGGCCAGCCACTCCCGGCGGGAGACGACCGGCGGCCTGTTCACATCAGTCATGGCCGTACTGACCCCGCGTCTCGCGAGAAATCATCGGTGGAGTCCGTGGCGGGCGGCTCAGCTGACGAGTTCGGCGAGTCGGGCCATCTCGGTGGGCGGGTCGATCACCGGCTGGATGAGGAGCTCGTCGACGCCCGCCTGTTCCAGGGCGGTGATGCGGGTGCGGAGGTCGTCGCGGGTGCCGACGAGGGCCAGGCCGTTCATCAGCGAGGGCAGGACCAGGTCCCGGTCCTGCGGTGCGATGCGTCCGAGGTAGTCGGGGTAGAGCTTGGTGTACCGGTCCGGCGCGGTGGCGGTGGTGCCCCGCCGGTCGAGGAGTCGTCGCACCGCCTCCCGTTCGTCGGGGCCGAGTCGCCCGGCGACGGCGGGGGTGTCGGCGGCGAAGTCCAGCAGCGACAGGACGAGGTGACCTGTCGCGTCCCGGGCCGCGTCACTGTCGGCGTCCTCGTCGTCGCGCAGCAGGTGGAGCGCGGTGACCACGTAGGAGGCCGCGGAGGAGCCGGGGTCGGGGACCGTACCGTGGGCTGCCTGGCGGCGGGCGTCGTGCAGCGCGTGCCAGGCGGTGGGGTCGAGCAGGCCGAAGGAGATGAGGCCGGTGCCGCGGCGGCCGGCCACGGCGGCGGCCTTGGACCCGAGCGCGGCCACGACGAACTCGATCGGATCGGTGGTGTTCACGTGCGCCCCGGCGTGCAGGAACCGGATGCCGCGGACCCGGTCTCCTTCGCGGTACTCGGTCGGGCGTCCGGCACACAGATCCTGCAGTGCCGCGGTGAAGTCCTCCAGGGCGGCTGCCGTGGCCGGCTGCATGCCCAGGGTGCGGCGGGCGGTGTTCCCGGTGCCGACCCCGCAGATGATCCGGCCCGGTGCCAGGGCGTTGAGGCTGGCGAACCCGCTCGCCGCGGCCGGGGCCGAGCGCAGGGCCGGTGAGGTCACGCCGATCCCGAGCTTGATGCGACGGGTGGCCTTCGCGCACAGGCTCAGGGCGACGAAGGGGTCACCGTGGACCATCGGGGTGTCGTAGACCCAGAAGCTGCGCAAGCCCGACTCCTCGGCTCGCACGGCGAGATCCTCCACACCGGGGTGCGCTGCGACCACGACGCCTGCACGCATCAAGCCTCCAAAGCACGAGGATCGGATCGAGCTTGCTCCGGTCCGGAACCGGCGTTCACCGACGCCGGAGCCGGCTCCCCGGGAGCGCCCGAGCGCCCCGGTCGACGTGGGCCGTCGGCCGGAGCGCTCGGTCATCCATCGGCACGTTCGTGAGCCCGCTGGGCGGGCCGTGCCGAAGCGGGCGGGTGTGAGCCTGTCGCCGCCGGGTGCCGTCGAGGCGGACGGCGGACGGCGACGGGCTCGGAGCCCCGCACGCCGTTGTGCGGGTCCCGCCTGTCCGTCCCGCGGCCGGCCGTGACGATGTTGCTGGTCAGGGCACTGTCGGTTCCAGCCGGCCGCGGAGTTCGGGGGGTGGGGCTCAGCCCAGGCGCTCGACCAGGGCGCGGTACTCGTCCCACAGCTCCTTCGGCGTGTGGTCGCCGAAGGTGTTGAGGTGGTCGGGGACCAGGGCGGCCTCCTCGCGCCAGACCTCCTTGTCGACCGTGAGGAGGAACTCCAGGTCGGAGTCGGCCAGTTCCAGGCCGTTCGTGTCGAGGGCGTCCTTCGTCGGCAGGATGCCGATGGGGGTCTCGACACCCTCGGCCCTGCCGTCCAGGCGCTCCACGATCCACTTCAGGACGCGGGAGTTCTCGCCGAAGCCGGGCCAGACGAACTTGCCCTCGTCGTCCTTGCGGAACCAGTTGACGTAGTAGATCTTCGGCAGCTTGGACTGGTCCTTGTCCTTGGCCACGTCGATCCAGTGGGCCATGTAGTCGCCCATGTTGTAGCCGCAGAACGGCAGCATCGCGAAGGGGTCGCGGCGCAGCTCGCCGACCTTGCCCTCGGCGGCGGCGGTCTTCTCGGAGGCCACGTTGGCGCCGAGGAAGACGCCGTGGTTCCAGTCGAAGGACTCCGTCACCAGCGGGACGGCGGTGGCGCGGCGGCCGCCGAAGAGGATCGCCGAGATCGGCACGCCCTTGGGGTCCTCCCACTCGGGCGCGATGATCGGGCACTGCGAGGCCGGGACGGTGAAGCGGGCGTTGGGGTGGGCGGCCGGGGTCTCCGACTGAGGCGTCCAGTCGTTGCCCTTCCAGTCCGTGAGGTGGGCCGGGGGCTCCTCGGTCATGCCCTCCCACCAGACGTCGCCGTCGTCCGTCAGCGCCACGTTCGTGAAGACGGAGTTGCCCCACAGCGTCTTCATCGCGTTGGCGTTGGTGTGCTCGCCGGTGCCGGGGGCGACGCCGAAGAAGCCCGCCTCGGGGTTGATGGCGTAGAGGCGGCCGTCCTCGCCGAAGCGCATCCAGGCGATGTCGTCGCCGATGGTCTCGACCGTCCAGCCGGGGATGGTCGGCTCCAGCATGGCGAGGTTGGTCTTGCCGCAGGCGCTCGGGAAGGCCGCGGCGACGTACTTGGCCTCGCCGCGCGGCGGGGTGAGCTTCAGCACGAGCATGTGCTCGGCCAGCCAGCCCTCGTCCCGGGCCATGACGGAGGCGATGCGCAGGGCGTAGCACTTCTTGCCGAGCAGGGCGTTGCCGCCGTAGCCGGAGCCGTAGGACCAGATCTCGCGGCTCTCCGGGAAGTGGGAGATGTACTTCGTCTGGTTGCAGGGCCAGGGGACGTCCTCCTGGCCGGGCTCCAGCGGGGCGCCCAGGGTGTGCACGGCCTTGACGAAGAAGCCGTCGGAGCCCAGCTCGTCGAGGACGGCCTGGCCCATGCGGGTCATCGTGCGCATGGAGACGGCGACGTACGCCGAGTCGGTGATCTCCACGCCGAGCGCGGACAGCGGCGAGCCGAGCGGGCCCATGCAGAACGGCACGACGTACATGGTGCGGCCGCGCATCGAGCCGCGGAACAGGCCTCCCTGCCCCCCGGAGCCCTGGAAGATCTCCCGCATCTCGGCGGGGGCCTTCCAGTGGTTCGTGGGGCCCGCGTCCTCCTCCTTCTCGGAGCAGATGAACGTCCGGTCCTCCACGCGGGCGACGTCGGTGGGGTCGGAGGCCGCGTAGTAGGAGTGGGGGCGCTTGATCGGGTCGAGTTTCCGGAAGGTGCCCTTCTGGACGAGCTCCTCGCACAGTCGCTCGTACTCGGCCTCGGATCCGTCACACCAGACCACGTTGTCCGGCTGCGTCAGTTCTGCGATCTCGTTGACCCACGAGATCAGCCCCTGATGGGTGGTGGGGACGGTGGGAGCCGCGATGTCGCGCGCCACGATTGCTCCTAAATGAGGGTTTTTTGTGATGTGGAGGCCCCGTGGGGGCTGCGACCCGGATGCTTCAGGGTGGATCTTGGCGCTCATCCGGTGCCGACCGCACTCATTTGATCATCCGATGCGCGCGCCCATCTGTCCAGAGGAGCGCACAGGTGAGCAACGTGAGGATCGCCACGGTTTCTCGCGCCGCTTTACATGCACGTTGCGTTCACCGGACCGTCCGTTTGCGTAACCATCGTTGGGTCACGGTGAGAGGATGGCCACTCTTCATCGGCCAATCCGGCGGACTGATACGTCACTTACGGTTCCGTAGCTACCATTCCGTCATGACTGCGTTCGCCCCCGACGCGCCCACGGACACGCCGGCCGACGGCCGCGGTCCGCAGGCGCTCTCCTTGCCGCACCCGGTGAAGCCCAAGCTGCGCGGCTGGCTGCACCTCGGCATGTTTCCGGCCGTCCTCGTCGCGGGCCTGGTCCTGACCGCCCTCGCCGACTCGACCAGAGGACGCATCGCGTGCGGCATCTTCGCACTGACCGCCTGCCTGCTGTTCGGCGTGAGCGCGCTGTACCACCGGGGCAACTGGAGCCCCCGCATGGACGGCGTCCTGCGCCGGTTGGACCACTCCAACATCTTCCTGATCATCGCGGGCACGTACACACCACTGACGATGCTGCTCCTGCCGGAGGCCAAGGGGCGGTGGCTGCTGTGGGGCATCTGGGCGGCGGCCGCCGCCGGGATCGCCTTCCGCGTCTTCTGGGTCGGCGCCCCGCGCTGGCTGTACACACCGTGCTACATCGCGATGGGCTGGGCGGCCGTCTTCTACCTGCCGGACTTCATGCGGACCGGCGGGATCGCGGTCCTCGTCCTGGTCATCGTCGGCGGCGTGCTCTACAGCGTGGGCGGTGTCGTCTACGGGATCAAGCGGCCGAACCCGTCACCGCGCTGGTTCGGCTTCCACGAGGTGTTCCACTCCTTGACGCTGGCGGCCTTCATCGCGCACTACGTGGGGATCTCGCTGGTGGCGTACCAGCACGGATGATCTTCCACTGAAGGCCTTCAGGGCCACGGCTTCCAGCCGTGGCCCTTTTTGCTGTCTCGAAAGGCTCTACTGATTGACAGAGTGCCTCTTTTGAGAGCTACTGTCATTTCATGGTTGCTACCACTTCCGCGCCCGATCCTCGCCGCTGGTGGGCCCTGACGGCCCTGGTCGCGAGCATGCTCACGCTCGGCTTCGACATGACGATCCTCAACGTCGCGCTGCCGACGATGGCCCAGGACCTCGGCGCGAGCACCGGCGAGCAGCAGTGGATGGCGGACGCCTACGTCGTCGTCTTCGCCGCGCTGATGCTCCCCGCCGGGCTGCTCGGCGACCGGTTCGGGCGGCGGCTGATGCTCGTCACCGGGCTGGGGATCTTCCTCGCCGGCTCGGTCGTGGGCGCCCTGGCCCCGGACGTGGGCTGGGTCGTCGCCGCCCGGGCCGTGATGGGCGTCGGCGGCGCGCTGGTCATGCCGCTCGCGCTGTCCGTGCTGCCGTCGCTGTTCGGGCCGGACGAGCGCTCCAAGGCCATCGGCGTCATGTCGGCCGCCTCCGCGCTCGGCATGCCGCTCGGCCCGATCCTCGGCGGCTGGCTGCTCGACCACTTCTGGTGGGGCTCGGTCTTCCTGATCAACGTGCCCATGGTCGGCATCGGCGTCATGGCCTGCCTCTTCCTGCTCCCCGAGACGCGCGACCCCTCCTCCCCCACGGTGGACGCCCTCGCCACGGCACTCACCGCCGCCGGTCTCGGCGCCCTCGTCTACGCCATCATCGAGGCGCCCACGCGCGGCTGGGGCGACCCCCTGGTCGCCGGGTTCCTCGCCGCAGCCGTCGTCCTGCTCGCCGGGCTGGTGCTGCGCGAGCGGCGGGCGGTACGGCCCATGATCGACATGGAGCTGCTCCGCCACCGCGGGTTCCTCGTGAACACCCTCACGGCGACGCTGGTCACCTTCGTCCTGGCGGGCCTGCTGTTCCTGCTGCCGCCCTACCTCCAGGCCGTGCTCGGCCACGACGCCCTCGGCACCGGGCTGCGGCTGCTGCCGATGATGGGCGGCCTGATGGTCTCCGCACGCGCCGCCCAGCCGGTCGTCGCCCGGTTCGGCCCCCGCGCGGTCGTCAGCTGCGGCCTGGTGGTGCTGGCGTTCGCCGCGTTCCTCGGCAGCCGTACGGAGGCGGATTCCGCCTACGGCTTCACCGCGCTGTGGCTGGCCGTCACCGGCGTCGGCTTCGGCTTCGCGGTGGTCCCGGCGATGGACGGGGCGCTGGCCGCGCTTCCGGCCGACCGGGCCGGCAGCGGATCGGGGCTGCTGATGACCCTGCGCCAGGTCGGCAGCGCCATCGGCATCGCCCTGCTGGGCAGCCTGCTCGCGGGCGCCTACCGGGACCGGCTCGACGTCACCGGACTGCCCGCCCGGGCCGCCGACACCGCCGGGGAGTCCGTGGTGGCCGCGCACCTCGTCGCCGAGCGCACCGGCGCGCCCGGCCTGGCCGCCTCCGCGAACAGCGCCTACGTCCACGGCATGGGCGTCGTCCTGCTGGTGTGCGGTGCCGCGGCCCTGGTCGCCGCGCTGCTCACCGGGGCGTTCCTGCCCCGCACCCGGACCGCCCCGGACGGCGAGGACGGCGAGGGCGGCACCCCGGCCATGGCCGGGCCCGAGGCCGATGCCAGACAATGACCTTCATGACGGCCGCACGCACCACCCCCGCCGACCGACCCCAGCTGGGACTCCGGGAGCGGAAGAAGATCAAGACCCGCCAGGCGATCCGCAGCGCGACGTACGCGCTGATCGAGGAGCAGGGCTACGACGCCACGACGATCGAGCAGATCGCCGACCGCGCCGAGGTGTCGCCGTCGACCGTCTTCCGGTACTTCCCGACCAAGGAGGACATCGTCGTCACCGACGAATGGGACCCGGTGATGATGGAGGAGCTGCGGACCCGGCCGCCGGCCGAGTCGTGGGCCGACACCCTGCGGCACGTGATGCGCACGGCCCTCGACCTGAGCCTCGCCGAGGAACCCGAGGTGACGCGGCTGCGGACGCGGCTCGGGGTCGAGGTCCCCGCGGTCCGCGCGCGCATGATCGAGAGCACCGCGGCCACCGGCCGGCTGCTCCGCGAGGCCCTCGCCGAGCGCTCCGGGCTGGACCCCGACAGCCTGGAGCTGCGGGTCTTCGCCATGTCCGTGCTGGGCGGGCTGATGGAGGTCTCCCACTACTGGGCCGAGACCGGCCACCGCGACGACATCAGGGACCTCGTCGACCGCGCCCTGGACGTCCTGGAGCACGGCCTGCCCACCGGAAAACGCTGAGGCCGGCGCCCCTCCCCGTGGCATCCTGACCGGGTGAACGGTCCCGAGATCCACGTCGACTTCGCGCCCGAGCTGCACGTCTTCGTCCCCCCGGCCCGCAGGAACGGCACCGTGCGGGCCGCCACCGACGGCGTCTCCAGCCTCGGCCATGTCATCGAGTCCCTCGGCGTGCCGCTGACCGAGGTGGGCACGCTGCTCGTGGACGGCCGCGCGGTACCGGTCTCGCACGTCCCGGCGGCCGGGGAGGCGGTGACGGTACGGACCGTCACCCGCCCGCAGCAGGTGCCCGGCGCTCCCCTCCGCTTCCTCCTCGACGTCCACCTCGGCACGCTCGCCCGCCGGCTGCGCCTGCTCGGCGTGGACACGGCGTACGAGTCGACCGACATCGGCGACCCGGCCCTCGCGGCGCGTTCGGCGGCCGAGCAGCGGGTCATGCTGAGCCGCGACCGGGGTCTGCTGCGGCGCCGGGAGCTGTGGGCGGGGGCGTTCGTCTACAGCACCCGCCCCGAGGAGCAGCTCCGCGACGTGCTGGACCGCTTCCGACCCGAGCTGCTGCCCTGGACGCGCTGCACCGCCTGCAACGGCCTGCTGCGCGAGGCGACCAAGGACGAGGTCGCCGATCAGCTCAAACACGGCACGCACGCCACGTACGACGTGTTCGCGCAGTGCACGGCATGCGGACGGGCGTACTGGAAGGGCGCGCACCACGAGCAGCTGGAGGCGATCGTGGAACAGGCGATCTCGTTCGCTCGGAGCGCTGCCGGCGGCCCGGGCGGCGGTGACGATCCGCTCCCGGTTGCGCAGGGCGTCGGCGCGCGGCCGGGGCGCCTTGCGCTGTACGGGGGTG